>CAIYBN010000082.1 GCA_903924465.1 uncultured Myxococcales bacterium
ACAACGGGTGCGGTCACAACGGGCGCGGTCACAACGGGTGCGGTCACAACGGGTGCGGTCACAACGGGCGCGGTCACAACGGGCGCGGTCACAACGGGCGCGGTCACAACGGGCGCGGTCACAACGGGCGCGGTCACAACGGGCGCGGTCACAACGGGTGCGGTCACACCGGGCGCGACCACAACGGGCGCGATGAATCGCGCCCCTACGGCGTTGGGCGACATCGTGCGTGCGTTCAAGGCGCGTGTGACGTTGGCGATTCGTCGGGAAACGGGGATGCCGGATCTGCGGGTCTGGCAGAGGAACTACCACGAACACATTGTCCGCGATGTGGCATCGCTGGAGCGCATTCGCGGGTACATTGCGAGCAATCCGGCAAATTGGGCGCGATGAATCGCGTCCCGACCAGTTCCTCAATACCGCGCCGACAACGCCAAGAACAACTGACTGCTCTGCCGCCAAAACAGGTACGTGTGGGCAATGCCGTCGTGCAAGCTGGACGTGTAGCCCAGCGTCGGATCGCCTTGCGCCGCGGCAAGCGTGACGTCGGAACGGAGGCCGTTCAGGTTGGGCAGCCGATAGCGGACGTAGACCTGCCCGCCGTAGGTCCCTTGCACCGGTTGGCCGTCGTACTGCGCGTCAGCCGTCGCACCCAGCGCCGTCGGTTGCGCGCCGCCACCGCCGGCATCGCGCAGCCAGGTGCGGTGCACCGTGACCATCGCGCCGACCGTCAGCGGCTGGCTCAGGCTGTCCAGCAGCGGCAGCCGGTAGGACACGTCCAGATAGCTCGCGACGTGCAGCCACGGATTGGGATTGCCGCCTTCCATCTGCCTGAATTTGGTGATGAACGTCTCGCCGTAGAACAGCAGCGCCGCGGCCCACGGCCCATGGTGGTACGAACCTTCCACGCCGATGCGCGGCGCCGTGTAGAGGCTCATCAGCTGGCTGTAGAACGAGGTTGGCGCGGAGATATTGGCGTAGGTACGGATGCCCCAATCCTCCGGCAGGCCCTTCCAGCGATGCGAATAGTGCAGCACCGTGTCTTCCATGCGCAGACCAGTCTCGCCCGGATCGACCAGCAAACGCTCGATGACGTAGCCGCGCAGCTCGATGCCGTCGAACTTGCCAAAGTCCCAGCGCGCGAACAGGTGCAGGTAGTTGACCAGCTTGTCGTTGCCATACCCTTGCAGGTCGTTCTGGATGAACAGGCGGTGCGTCTCGAACACGCCGCCGACTTCCCACGGCTTGTCGACGACATCGCGCTCGTGAGCGTCTTCCGCGTCGCCGTGGACCGCGGACGCGTTGCCTTCCGAGCTGCCGCTGGACGTGCCGCCGGGTCCGGCTGGCGAACTGCTGGCGCCAGCCTTGTCGTGCCCGCCAGCGTACGCGTACGCGGGCGCGAGCAAGCTCACGCACAAGGCGAACGTCGCGCAGGCGCGCAAGGTGCTAGTTGTACTGTGTAAACGCATCAAGGAAATACTTCAGCTCCAATTCGTCGCCGTACGCGCCACCGGGGAAATTGCCGTCATCTTGCTGATTGACGATGTCCTGGTTGTACTGGCGAATGATCACGTAACTCGCGATGTTGCGGTCGCGGTCCACGGCAATCCACTGGTTGCGCGACGCGATGTACGCCCACGACCAGCGCCGCAAATCCGGGCCGATGAACTCGTTGAACGTGTCCGAGTGATACACGTCGCCGGTGCCCTGCTGCGGCAGTTGCGGATCGTAGGTGCAGTGCGCCAGTGTGTCGCACGTATCATTGGGATACGCGTGCGCCACGGCCAGACCGCGGAAGTAATTGAGAAAATCCTCCTGCCGATTGAACACGTGCCCGCCAATCCAGTCGCGGACCTGCACCAAGCCGCCAAAGTACGGGTCGTGCGTGTCCTGGGCGAATTGCGAGACCGCCAGCGGCCGGAAGTACGTGTACACGTCGTATTGGCCGCCGATCATCGAGTTGACGACGTCCTCCGCCAGCGTGTTGAACGATGTGTCACCCAGGCCTTCGTACGACGCAAAGTACGCGCCCGCTTGGTTCTGGTCGTAGATGCTGCCCGTCGGCCACAGCGCGACCCAGGATTGCATGGCGAACAGCTTGTCCAGGATGATGCCTTGCTGGGTCACGTCGCCATAGTACTTGTCATAGGTCGTCTTGAACGGCCGCTCGCCCGATGTCTGCTGGATGACCGCCTTGTGGAACGCCGCAACCATCATGTTGGCACGCGACATTTCCGCATTGAATTTGTTGGTCAATTGCACGTAGTAATCTGCATCTGAGCCGTTCGGATCCGGATTCTTGAAGCCCTGGCGGCGCAGCGAATCGGTCAAGTCCGCGGTGTCCCAGTCGAAGTACCACATCGGAATGAAGCGCTTGGAGTCGGTGATGAGACCAGACGGAATGTTCGCGTAATTGCTGACGTTCCAGAACTTGCGGTACGTGCGGAAGTTGTTCCACTGGTACTGCCACTCGTACTTGTCCAGGTCGTTGGCGATGATTTCGCTCGGCGTCGTGCCCGCGTCGCCTTGACGGCACAGCGGCGTGAACGCCAGATGCTGGTGCGAGCAGAACAAGTATTGGATTTCCTTGCCGTTGGCAAAACCGTTCGGGTCGTTCCACGGCACGGTCGCGGACGCTTGGCCAGAGACCGAATCCCCCGCAGTGCCGTTCGGCTTGTTGTTGGCGTAAATCCAGGCGATCGCTCCGGCGTCGTACGGCGCCCAGTCGGCGGTCCAAAACACCCGATCCGGCCCAGCGTTGTACTCCATCACCGACGACGAATAGAGGCCAACCGCGCCTGTCGTCGGATCCTTCAGGAAGTTGTTGGCATCGACCGAGCCCATGAAATTGTGTTCCAGCCCCATGACGTGGCCGAATTCGTGCCACATCACCTGGCTCCAGTAGGTGTGGATCAGCTCCGCAGTCCACTGCTCCTTGGTCTGCCACTTGCCGCCTTCGCAACGCCGCGCATCTTTGGCCATCATCCGCTCGAAGGTGAACGCTTCCGGCGCGTCCTTCATCAGGTACGGCCGCGCGACATCCAGCATCCGCGGCAGCTTCTGGTGGCTCAGCGTCAGCTGACGCAGCTGGTTGGCGTACGCCGTCGCTTGCTTCAAGCCATCTGCGCCCGCAACCTCAAACGGCGACAGCCCGTGGTCGATGTCCGCTGCCAGCTTCTGGAACGCCGCTTCGTCCGCCAGCAGCTGCCACAGCGCGCCGGGACCGCTGACGCCGCCTTGGCCTTCCGGCATCACGAACGCGTTCATCGCCGGGTCGGCGTAGATGTAGTACGGCATCAGGGCAAAGTACGCGTTCAGGAAGTCCTGATCCTGTTTTTGGATGAAATCCTTGGGCCCCAACGGTCCGTACGTCGCGACTGGCTTCTGCAGGTATTCCTGCATCTTGCCAAAGACCGGCGACGAAGCGTTGTGCACCGCGACCACGGTCGCATCGACGATCGGCGCGGTCGTGCCATCGGTGCAGGTGCCGACGATACCCGGCGCGCCCGTGTCCGCGTACTTGCACCGCGGCGTGTGGTTGGCGTCACAATCGATGGGCGAGTCGTTGTTCGACGAATAGCAGCGCGGCACCGTGCCATCCGGACACAAATCCGGCCACGCGACCGTACCGTTCACCCCGACGCTGGCGCCGACGGTCTGCAGGTAGAAGTCCAGGCGCTGGACGTAGTAGTCCTTGATCGCAAAATCATTGATGTTGATCGATGCCGACAGCGTCTCGCCGGTGCGCGGATCCGTGACAAACTGCGCGATGCCCGCGAACGAATCTTCCGTGTCCTTGTCGCTCAACCAGCGCACGAAGTTGAAGCGCACATCGCCATAGCGCCGGCCGTTGACCAGTTCCGGCGGGCGATTGCTCGGATCCGGATCCAGGTCCGCGTCGAATTCTTTGAACGAAACCCGCGCCGCAGCGCCCGCCGTCGTCAGGATCGCGTTGGTCCGCTCCGCGACGCCGCCCGGGCCGTTGAAGACCGGCTTGTACTCGGCCGGAAAGCCATCGGCGAAGTACCACACGATCGGCTTGGTCGGGTCAAAGCGCATGACCAGTTGCTTGGCAGCCAACAGGCCGGAATTCTCGTCCCGCCCGACTTTGATGTATTGCAACGGTCCGTACTTGTGCAGGATCGGGTCTTTCTCCGCCACTTCCAGCGGCACATAGGCCGGCGCCGGATCTGCGCGCATCAGTGAGTACATCACCCGAAACGTCACGTCGTAGCGGCCCATCGACTGCGCGACGTCGCCCATGGGGCCAAACGCGGTCACGCACGCAGCGTCGTCCCACTTGATCGCGACCGTGATTTCATTGGTCCACGTCATGTAGTTCGTGTCGCTGTTGACGATGAACGACTCCGGAACCAACGTCACCGACGACGCCGATGCGTCCGTGCACTTCGCCAGGCCATAGGTCGTGTACGGGCCAAACGCCGTGACATCACTCAGGTCGTTCTTGTCAAACTGCAACTTCACCCACTGCCGCTGCTCCCACGGCAACTCCTGATTTTCCTCGTAAAAGTTGGTCGTCTCGCCGTCCAGATTGATGCGGTACTTCAGGTCGACATTGGTCACCGGCCAGCCGTCGAGCACGCTCTGCGTCTTGCCCACCGAAGCGTTGTCCGCCAGCTCGCGCTGGTCGAGCATCTGCAGCTTGTCCTGGGTGATGCGGAACCGCACCAACTGCCCGCCGCTCTCCATGCCCGGAAAAATGCTCACCGCGTCGCCGCCCAGCGGGTTCGGCGAAGACGTCTGCACGACCGTGGCCTTCAAGAACCAGCCCGGATCGGCCGTCGCCGTCACATCCGCGCCCGGATCGCTGCCCGAGCGGATGAGGAAATCCTTGCGGACATACTGGTTCTCGTTGAACACGCCGTTGCGCGCCGGGCGGTCCTGCACGCACGCCGGCAGCAGCACGGTCATGAGGGCGATCAGCCAGAGGGTCAGTTTCATGGGCTACCTTCTCGTTCGATGAACAAAATTGCGCAGAAAGTTCAGGGCTTCGTCGCTGGGCTCAGTAATCGCCCGGTGTGTAGAGGACGGCGTCGACGACGCGGCCGTAGCCACCGCCCTGGGTGACCGAGACGATGACGCCGTTGGTCCGTGAAATGACGTAGTCCGGGAAGTTGTTGTACGGGCTGTACCGCACCAACAAGCCACACGCGTCGTAGACGCCCGGGTGGTTGTCAATCCAGTCCATCATCGTCTGCACCGAGCCGTACATGCGCGTGCGCAGCAGGTCGCCGGTCGCCGGGTCCTGGCACAGGAAAACGTCGCCCAGGAAGTTCGCAGTTTCCACCGCTTGCACCGTCATCGTGCCGGAATCCGCCAGTTGGTAGGAGATGTTCGCGCTGGTCGTGATCCCCGAGAAGTCGGCGTTGTGCGCCTCCACCAGCTTGTCCACTTGCGCGTCCACCGGCCACAGCCAGCCAACGCTGGGCTGCTTCGGCACCCACGGCTCCACCAGCACGTCCAGCATCTCCGCCACGCCCGAGGTCGGGTCGTAAGGATCCGTAAAACGCGGCACCTGCACGTGCGCCGCCTGGTAGGCCGGGAACGTCTGGACCAGGTGCAAGTTCGCCGAGCCCAGCGTGAACGGTGTACCGTGACCGGCAAAGGCAGCCGGATAGCGCGCCAGGATCGGCACGCTGGTTTCGCGCAGCGGGATGACCGGTGGCGCGGTCGGATTGGTCGGATCCGGCACATAGGTCGGATCCAGCGGCGGCAACTGGCCCTCGCAGTCCTTTTGGATCTGGGTGAATTCCGCCAGTGTCTTCCAATCCGCCGCGCCGCACTGGTAAGCCGTACGGTTCGGGTGGTCGCTGTACGCCGCCGCCAGCACCGGACTGCCGAACAGGTTGGTCAGCGCGACCAGATTCTCCTTGCCCAGCGGGTCCCCCTGATTCGTGCGCATCACCTGGTAGATCGCCTTTTCGTCGCGGTAGAAAAAGCGCGTAAATTCATAGGAAAACAACGTGCCATTGAGAATATCCGCTGTCACCACAAAATCCGTTGGCGGCTGCGTCGCCGTGACAAAGCGGCGATCCACGTAGTCGGCGAACTCGTATTGCCCGGCGCCTTGAGCGTCAAAGAACAGGTCGTCGACGTCGATCGGCACCGTCGACAAGTCGGGCACCGGGTTCTGCGTCGCCACGGTCAGGTACTTCAGCAGCGCGATGACGTATTGCTTGAAGAAGAACCGGCGATCGCGGATTTCCGGCGGCAGATTCTCGACTTTGCCGTGGCCGAGCATCATCTTGACGCGCTGGAAGGAGGTGTCCCACATCGCGCCCTGCATGCCGTACGGGTCGCCGCCGCCGCAGTAGTTGTAGCCGGTGTTCAAGTCGCCGGTGGCGTCCATGCAGAACGCGACCACCGGCTTGCCGGGCTTCATGCCCAGCGAACCGATGACGAGTGCGGCGTTGGGACCGAGGCGCACGCGGTCGGCGTCGGTCGGTGTCGGGCTGCCGGACGGCGGCGCGGCGGTGACAAAGCCTTCAAAGCCGGTGCAGTTGGCGTCCGGGACGAACGTCGCTGGGTCGTAGCCGTTGTTCGGGCTGTCCGGCCACAAGCACGCTGCGTCGCCCAAGCCGTGCGTCGTGGCGGCCGGATTCTGCGCCTTCAGCGCCTTGTTGATGCCTTCCTGCACCAGACGGGCATACTCATAATAGACCGCGCCGGAGCCATGCAAGTCCTGCGTCAGGCCGTCGTCGCTCCAGTCATTCTTGAAATGTCCCAGCGTGTTGGCATCAAACGTCACTTCCACGGCAGGATCCGGGTCCACCGGCCGCGCTGCGTCCAACACCACGCCGTAGGGCTGCAGCGTCGTCGATTTGAAGTTGAGATCCACGCCCGAGGTGTCAAACAGGAACAGCTCCGCGTCGTGGGTAATGTTGCCGGTCAGCTTGTTGTAGGTGATCTGGTCCTTGGCGGCGTCGCCCGTCGTCTTCACGCAATTGCCCAGGAAATCTGACCACACCATGCCCAGCTTCAGGTCACAGACCTTCTTGCCGTCCGGACCGAGCTTGTCGATGATCGTCGTCGGCCCATCGGCGTCCAGCTTCAGCAACGGCGCGCCCAGCGTGTACGGCATGACGCGCGGCAGGCGCAGGTCAATGCGATTCGGAATCGACGGTGTCGGCTGTGCCGCGAGCGGGCTGCTGACCCAAATGTGCAGTCCCAACGGGTAGATACGCAGCGCGCCGACGTCGGAGAACTTGGTCTGCGTGCAGTGCCCCGACGCGATGCAGGAGTTCGTGCCGACCGTCTCCGCTGGCAGCTCCGGCGCGAAAGTGGCAAACAGCGCGTCCGCCAACTCGGTGGCTTGCAAACCAAATTGCGTGTCATCTTGCCAATTCAGCTCGTACTTTTTGCCGTTCTTGGTGATTTGCGTGCCGAGGTGGATCTGGAACGTGTCTTTGCCGTCGCGGCTCTTGAAGTCCATCGTGCCTTCGTAGCCGATATTGACCGTAATCCACTGAATTTTGTTGTGATTCGTGATGTCGTATTTGACCCAGACCTCGCCGTTGTCGCCCCACTGGTTGACCAGCGTGCCGTCGCCGAACAGGTCGCCGTCGCTGGTGCTCTGGCAGTTGATTTGCTCAGCGGCCTCGACCGTCAAGCCGGCCCAGCTCGGTCCGCCAACGCCATCGATGCCCGCGGCCTGGGTCGGCGGGATGATCGGCTCAGTCACCATCTTCGCCCAGCGCGCCTTGCGCTGCTCACCGGTGCAGATTTCCTGCTTGTTCGTGCCGCCGGCAAAATCGGACTGGAAGCCCTGCGTTGGCGAATTTTCCGTCGGAATCGGCGTCGCGCCGTCGTTCCACAGCTGCCCGGCGCCGGATGAGGCGGCCTTGAACGTCTGGGTGGGACCGTCCTCGCAGGCCGGCAAGGCACCGAGGCCAAGCGTGCAGAGCAGGGCAGTTAGGGCTCGTGCAAGAACAACTCGATCAAGTCCCAGCCGTGTGTCGCCGGGCGTATCGCGCAGCGGGCGCACTTGGCGACCCAGCGACAAGCGTCCCACACGACGGGTTATTGCTGCACGGCGCCTTACGGCGGTGACGTTGAGCGATGGGCGCAAAAACGCAGAGAATTTCGAGACGCGCATGGGACTCCAGCGGCGGGTTCGGCAGTATCGCCGACACGGCAATCGACCCTGATGGACCGAAGCTGCTGATTAGGGGCTGAACCCGACGCCGGTGCAAGAACGCAATGGTAAGAATGGCATGCGTCTATTGAATAGGTTTGTTTCTTTTGTGTTTCTGAAGCGAAGCGGCGGCCCTTGTCGCCCCCCAGCGGATCAGTCCGTCGCGTCCAAATTCGGTCCGGCGCCACGCTTGCCTTCAAAGGTGCACAGCGCGTCGGACTTGCGCACCCAAAGTTCCATTTCCAGATCTTTCCAGTGCTTCAGCTTGGAGTCGGTGTAGAGTCGTTCTTGCTGAAAATGCTGCATAATCGTCGCGCGCTTGGGCAGTTGTGCCACGGCAAAGTAGCTCATCGGCGCCACGACGATGTATTTCAAGTTGTCCTTGCACACCGCGTCCCAGAAGTCCTCCAGCCGCACGGCGCCGGTGTCGAAGACTTTGGAATTGGTGTCCACCTGATCGCCTGCCAGCCGCCGCCCGGAGAGCAACGCGAGCAGCGGCGCATAATCGCTGGCGCCAGTGATCGTCTCATTCGGCTTGGTATGGTCGCGGATCCACGCAGCCATCTCGTCAGCGGTCGAATACCAACGCTTTTTGTTCCACAAATAGTGGTGCACGCCGCTTTCGATGTTGCCGCGCAGGCGCGTCTCGCCCCAGAACACCGCACGGGTCAGCTGACCCAACCACGGCGGGCCAGGCGGATCCAGCCATTCGAATCCCAGCTGTTCGCCCACGCCCTTGGAATCGTTGACCGGCTTGAATTCAGACGGGTAAGCCTTCAAATTTGCGGCATTGTTGATGGGAATCGCGAAAATCGCCATGAACGCGAGCGCGATCGCCAGAATGCCCGCCGCCTTTGCGTGTGGGTCCAACCGCGGCTGATGCGCGCGGATCGCGATCGCTCCGAATTCCGCGAGTGTCTCCAGCGTCCCGGCGGCGCAGACGGACAGCAGCGGCAGGATCAGCGCCCAATAGAAATCATAACGCTCCTTGAACTGGCCGAACTCGCCGATGAGCGCCAGCGCGGCGATGAAAAGCACCATGCGATGGCCCAGTTCCGGCGACTGCCACCACGTGCGCGGATGCCACAGGACGCGCCACGGTGACGGCTCGTTGGCCTTGCGGGGCGGATGTCGTGTTCGCGTACCGAGCCACACGCGCAAAACCACCGCAAGCGGCGCCAGCAGCGCCAACCACAGGTGCACGGCGTGGTAGTACAGGACGATGTTGAAATCCTTGGCGCCCAACATCAGGAACAGGTTGTTGAACCACGCGGGCGGCCCGCCGGAAATCGCCATGAAGCCTTCGACCTTGGCTTTCTTGGCAAAATGGTAGGTGAAGACCTGCGTGAGGTAGTGATCGCCAGCCAGCAGCACACCCAGCAGCGTGATCGAGCCCCAGACCGCCAGAAAACCGAGCAGCACGCGGATGGCCGGTTGGGCCAGCCAGCGCTGCCAGACGACTTTCTGCGTACCGAGCGGCAGGAACGCGAGCAGGGCGACCATGGCCAGCGTCATACCCAGCGCGTAGAACCCGGTCGCCGCCGCTGCGCCCAGGAGCGCGCCGCCGAGGAGCCAGCGGCCGCCCAGAATGGCCCAGACGCCCCACATCATCCAGCAGGTCGTCAGATTGACGCCCGTGAGGTTGGTGGACGCCTGCAGGACTTCCGCGGCAAACAGGTTCAGCACCAGCGTCAGCAGCCCCGCGGGCACGCCCAGGAGCCGTCGGGCGATGCGCCAGGTGGCGATCGCGGCACCAAGTGCTGCCAGCACGGAAAGCCATTTGCCGACAAGGAAGTCATAGCCAAACAGCTTGTAGGCGAGCGCCGGCACCGCGATGTGCAACGGCGGATGGCTAAAGAAGAAGTCGCGGTACGGCCACTTGCCTTCGGTCCAGAGCCGCGCGGCGTAGTAGTACAGCGCCTCGTCGGTCGTGGAGTAGCGCGTGCCGTTGGCTTTGAGCACCAGCCACATGGCCAGCAGAACCAGCACGGCGACGATTTCCACGCCTGGCCACTGCGTTTTCCAATCCTGCGACACCTTTCCGACCGGCGCGACCCGGACGATGGCTTGTCCCAGCGCACCGCCGGCCAGGAGCAAGGCGCCCAAAGCCGCGCACGCGTGCGCGAGGTTGCCGCTCATCAGCGCCTGCGCCGAAACGAACAGCACAAGCCCGGCGACCAGCGCCAACCAAACGACGCGCGGCAACGCCTTTTGCAGCAGGGCCCACACTGCGATCCCAGCGAGTAGCGCGCCCGCCAGCAGCACGCCGCCCCCGGCCAGACTCGCGACTTGGATGTGCACTGCGTCCGCCGACGTTGTCGGCACCCTCAGCCCGACCAGCGCGGCCCACAGCGGCACTTCGGACTGACCGAGCCAGCCTTGAGGCACCAACAGGACCGCTGCGAGCAGCGCTGTCCCCAAACCCAGCCACGCGCGCGCGATTCGGGCGTTGGGCGTCGTCAGCGCGAGCGCTCCACCCAGGGCGATCGCCGCGCCGATCGGCAAGGTCAGCCCCTGCAAGGACGTTCGCAGCGGTTCCGTTGCTTGCACGGACAACAGCGGAAACGCGCATTCTCGCAGGCGAAAAGCCACCAGCGCGAGACACGCCGCGGCCATCAAGCTGCCGACCGAGGCCGTGCGTTGCGTCGGCTTCAGCCCCAGCACGAGCCCAATCACCGCCGAAGCGACGGCGAGCAGCCCCAGTCCGTCGGCCATCCGCGCCACCAGCGGAAAATTCGTCGCGGCATGCGGCAGCAGGCAGCCGGCCGTCAGCAGCACGGCGCCCAGCAACGCGGGCAGCAACGTCCACAGGTGCACCGGCGCCGGTTCCTCAGGTTCCGCGTCGCCTGGCTCCGGCTCCGGTTGCGGCTCCGGCTCAACCATTTCCGCCGGGTTCTGGCGTTCAACGGGCGGTTGGACCTGCGCATGAACGCTCGGCTTCGGCGGCTTGACAGTACGACGCGCCATGGATCCTCTCGCTGTCTACGACAGCATCTGCCGGTCTTGCGGCAACGTCTGGGCCAAGGCGGTTCGCGCTGCCAGGTACGGGTCCACGCGTCTCGCGGTCACCTCCGCCACCAGCAGTCGCCCCTCTGCCGTTTGTCGCAGCCACGTGTCTACGTTACGCCACACAGACTCGCGCACCAGCCCGCTGATGGCAAAGGCCGCGCGATTCTGCGCTCGCTGCTGGCTCGTCGGGCTCGTGATCAGGAACGTCCCGTGGGTCGCGATCGCTTGCGCCAGCTCGTCCACGCCCTCATTGCGCGCCGCGACCGTGCGCACGATCGGCGGCAGCCAGTCCGGCATTTCGCCCATCAACGTCTGCAAGCCGCGCAGATCGCCAACGGTCCGGTCGGCACCATCCAGATCGGCCTTGTTGACGACAAAAATGTCGGCAATTTCCAGAATTCCCGCCTTGATCGCCTGAATATCGTCGCCCAGCCCGGGCACCAGCACCACGACCGTCGTGTCGGCGGTTCGCACGATGTCGATCTCGTCCTGGCCCACGCCAACGGTCTCGATGATCACGATGTCGTGGCCCATGGCGTCCAGCACGTGGACGATGTCATTGGTCGAGCGCGACAGCCCGCCCAGCGCCCCGCGCGTCGCCAAGCTGCGAATGAATACCTGAGGATCGTTGGCGAATTCCATCATCCGAATGCGATCGCCCAAGATGGCACCGCCGGAAAAGGGGCTGGACGGATCCACGGCCAGGACGCCGACGCGCAATCCTTGCTTGCGGTAAAAGCCGATGAGTCGGGCGGTCAATGTCGACTTGCCGGAACCGGGATTGCCTGTGATGCCGATGACTTTGGCGCGGCCGGTGTGCGGATAGAGCAGGCGCAGGATTTCGGTCGCGCCGTCGATCCGGTCATCAAGCATGCGCATCAAGCGGGCAGCGGCGCGCACGTTGCCGGCGAGAATGGCATCGGCGGCTGCTTGAGAACTGGCGAATCGCATGGGCAGGAGCGGCCTTGTCGTTCTCGGGTCGGCCTGTTCAGGCCAAGGCTGGCATACCCGGCTGGTGCTGATCGATACACTCCGACCGAAGTTCGAGATCAAACGCTTTTTGATCCGCGGCGTGCCACCGGAGGTGCACGCTCGCGGTCCCAGTCCGAAATGCAACAGGTCTGAGCGACGAGATTTGGTGTTGGAATAAGGTCGTCATGTTTAGAACGATACGCCGATCTTGCCGGTGACCATGCTCAGGCTTTCACTGAAGGAGCGCATGAACTCGGCGCCGATTTGCACGCGGGTGACGATGACGCGAAAGCCGATGGTGGCGCGCTGGCTGATGGCGTCGGCAATGTGTGAAGCGTCGCCCAACGGCGCGAGCTGCGCGACGATCGGCCGGATCGACTTGTCGGTCGGGTACAGGCTGACCAGGTGCGTGTTGACGTGCGTGAACGACGGCGAGTAGGCGATCCACGGCTGAATGGCGACGACGCCGCCGATCCCGAAGGATTTTGACGCGGCGAGGTCCAGACCGACGATGAACATGTCGATCTGCGAATTGCCGAGCACGGTGTGAATCGAGGGACGCACGAGGATGTCCGGAATGTTCTTGTAGCCGTCCGTGATGCTGACGCCGAGCTCGATGCCGATCGCCGTGAGGCTGGAATTGCTGAGTCCGGTCACGACGCCGCCGACCTGCATGCTGTACGGCAAGCCCTTGCGCACGCGAACCTGCTGCGTGGTGACGATCGACTGTGGCGAGCCGGCCGCCTTGGTCCAGTAGTCGGCTGTGGAATTGGTGCCCACGCCGCTGATTTCGTAGGACGCTTCGACGCCGAGCGAACCGCCCGAAGCCGCTGGACCGGCCATGCGTGGTCCCATGGCCATACCGACTTCGCGCATCAGCTGCTTGTACGACGTGTTCTCAATCGGCGTGTTCGGCGTGGCCGTTGCCGGGTCGATGAACCGCTCAAAGTGCAAATCCAAGCCGGCAGCGGCAGCCTGACCCGGCACGGTGAGCGCCGCCGTCGCGCACAGAAGGGCGAAAACGATGCCGCGCCGCGCGGAAGCGGGCGTCAGCAGGGGAAATTGCAGCCTCGTTGCGGACATCAGCGTCTCCGAAAATCGATTGCCTTCGCGCGTCACGCGCACGTCGGGCTCGTGCACCGATTCTGCTGGACCGTGGCCAGATTGGCAAGCTTACGCCACTTTGCTAGCGCAAACCGCCCACAGCTCGCGCTTTTGCCGCCGCGTCTGCCTTCATCTGTTCGCGTGCAACCGGGTCTGCCCAGCGGGCCCGCACATCCGGCGCAAGCCCGGCGATCGGATCGAAGAAGAAAAACAAGCGGTCCGGGTCAACATTTGGGCTGCGGTAGACGGCGATGCCGGTCTCGCGGTCGTAGAAATCGTAGCTGTGCACATCGCGCTTGCCGCCGCCGCCCAGCGTGTCGACGACGAAAGTCGGCGTGTTGAATCCCGCCGTCGCGCCGCGTACGCCTTTTTCGATGTCGATCGCGACCTGCGCAGTCGTGCGCAGATCCTCCACGCCTTTGACCAGATCGTGCACGTAGACGTAGTACGGATGCACACCGACCATGCCCAGCCGCTTGATCAACTGCTGCATCGACGCGACCGAGTCGTTGACGCCGCGTTGCAAAACCGTTTGATTGCGAACATGTACGCCTGATTCGACGAGTTGCCCAATGGCTTCGCGGGTGATCCAGGTCACCTCATTGGCGTGGTTGAAATGCGTGTGCAGCACCACGTCCTTGCGCAGCGATCGCCCCAACTGCACCACATGCACCAGCGCTTCGCGCCATTCGCGATCCGTCAGCAGCTTCTGCGGCATCACCGCCGGTCCCTTGGTGGCATAACGAATGCGCCGAATGTTCGGCAAGCCCAGCAAACGCTCGCCAATCAGCCGGATGTGCCGCGCCGGCAGGTTGTACACGTCGCCACCGGACAGCACGATGTCTTCCAACTCCGGCCGCGTCGCGATGTAGGCAAAGATCTGCTCCCACCGGGCCGTGTCGGCATTCAGGTGCACCTTATCGACAAGATCGGTGTTCAATCCGACTGCGTAAGATCGCGTGCAGAAACGGCAATACACCGGGCACGTGTCCAGAGCGAGAAACAGCGCCTTGTCCGGATAGCGGTGCGTCAAGCCCGGCACCGGCATGTCTTCCTGCTCGTGCAGGCTGTCCAGCGTCAGCTCGGGATGGTCCGGCAGCACTTGGGACGCCAGCGGGATGAACTGCCGGCGAATCGGGTCATCGTATGGATTCTGCCAATCGATGAGGCTCAGCAAGTACGGCGTAACGCGCACGCTCATGGGCGCCAAATGGAAACCGCGGCCTGCGTCTTCGATGAAATCCCGCGGCGCGATGCCCTCGATCGCCGCGAGGAGTTTTTCCGTGCTCGTGATCGAGTGGCGGCCTTGCCAGCGGAAATCGAGAAATGTCGCTTCGTCCACGTCCCGCCAGGCGGGAATTTCCTGCCAAAATGGCCCCTCCCGCAGATCGCGGTGGCTGAGCGCCTGTGACGGCACGGCGGGCTTCACAAAACCGGCCTGGTGCCTGCTGGGATCGTTCACGGACGGACTCCTGACGTGCGCCGGATCGGGCTCATGCCCCTGTTTGGCGGGCAGTCAGCCTAGCACGGCGAGGCGATCAGCGTCGAGATCCTGCGCTCCAGCGATCTCCGCACCCAACGAAGCGAGTTCCGCAATTGTGTGAATGTCGCCATCGCGTTGGACGACCACGGCGCACACGCGATCGGGGCCCGCGAGGTGTTGGAGCGATTGGACGTGCTGAGCGTCCGCGTCAGCCAGTCGCTGCAGATCCTGTGCGGATTCCAGCACCTCGACGGCAGCGTCTTCGGCGCGCATGGGGGACAGACCTGCGGCTTCCAGCGCCGCGGCGATCGCGGGAATTTGCGCGGCATCAGGCGGCGGCTGCGCGGCGACCAGGACCCGATTGACGACGAAACCGGCGAACGGCATCGCCTGTTCCATCAGTTCCGCATGCAGGTGTCGGGCTTCGCGCAAGCAGGTCTCGCCGGGCGCCGTCACAATGAGAAAACGCGTATCCGGCGCCCGCAGCATCCGATCGGTCGCTTGGGTGCGATCGCGCAACTTCGGCAGGACGTCCTGGAATGCGCCAAAGAACTGCGCGATGTCGGGCAGAGCGTCCCGACCAAAAAGTCGCCCAAGTACGGACATCGCCATGGAATTGCCGGCGCCCAGGATGGAAAAGCCGCGCTTTTCGCCGGGCAGTGGAATCTTGGAGAACCACTTGAGCACGCGATCGTTGATGAAGCTCGACAGCGTGTTGGACGCGTGCAGCAGGTCGATCGCGTTGTGCATCGGCGGCGTGTCCAGCACCATCAAATCAAACTGGCCTTTTTCGCGCAGCGTGTAGATCAGCTCCAGGGCAAAATACTCCGGGGACGCGGCGAGCGTTGGCAGGAACGCCCGATACACGCGGTTCTGCACCACGCGCTGCCGGTTCGCCGCGTCGCCCAGGAGGCGCTCCACCATTTGCTCGGCCGCCACCGACGCATCCAGCATCATGGCGTGCAGCGACGCGCCGGGCGGCAGTGGCTTCGGCAACTGGCTCGCCAGCCGCGGCAGCACTTCCAGCGGCGTATTGGGCAGTTGCGGCGGACCGTCCCCTAGCACGGTCTTCAAGCCGAGCGCCTGCATCAGCCGCTGGGCCGGATCGATGGTCAGCACGAGCACGCGCCGACCCGCCATCGCCGCTTGCAGGGCCAGCGCGGCGGACGTCGTCGTTTTGCCCACGCCACCTGAACCGCAGGCGACGATCAACCGCGCGCGGCGAAGGACGTCAGCGACGGGAAGTTGCGCAATCGGATGCGGCGTCTTCACGCGACCCCCTTGCGCAGCGCCAGCGCCAACTCGTCGATCGCCTGCAGGTTCAACTCGCGCTCAAATCGCCAAGGCAGCGTGATGAGCGTGTTCGGCGGCAGCATTTCCCGCAGGCGGCGCGCGGCGGAGAGCGCTTTGGCGCGGCGGTTGGCGATGCGCTCGGCCGTGATGCGCCACGGGCCAAGCAGACCGGGATCGCGATCGGCCGCGCGATCGAGCGCGTCCAGGACATCGACATCGTGAGAGCGCGGCATCACCGCGTTCAGGATTACCGCGGCGGCGTCCACACCGTGACGTTCCAGCAGCAGCGCACGCAACTCCAGGGTCTCGACGACCGGCATGTCTTCGGGCAGCGTCACCAGCGTCAGGCCGGTGCGCGCCGGATCGCGCAGGAGCGCGCGCATGCCTTCCGCATACGTGGCGACCGGTCCGGTGCGAAAAACGCCAGACAGCATGTTGGGAATCGCATACATCCCGGCGACAAAGCCGGAAGTCGGCAGATCGCAGATCACCAGGTTCCAGTGGTGATCGCCTTTCGGCCCGTGCTCTTCGACGGTCGTCCAGAGTTGGTAGAGGAACAACGCGGGGCGCACGGCCGGCGACGCGCGGAAAAATCCCTCCACCGCCTTGTTGCGTAGCGCCAGGTGCACGAGCGCGGGGACTTTGAGCTGGCGAATCGCAAAATACCGCAGCGAATCCATGGCCGACAAGCTCTGCGCCCAAATGTGCGGAGCGACCTGTCGCGGCTCCGGGCCGATCACGTGCGAGCCGAACAGCGGCGCGGCGCGGGAAATGGACTCAAACTCCACGAGCAGGACCTTCTTGCCTTGTTCCGCGGCTGCGCGGGCCAGGACTGCCGCGACGGTCGATTTGCCGACGCCGCCTTTGCCCGTCACCAACAGCAACTCGCGGTCGAGGAGCGCGTTGACGTTGCGGTTTGGGTCATCGGGTAGTGGCGGCGGGGCGTGTTGCGACATCATGCGAGCCACAGCATAGCTGCAACCGCGTTTCGCGCAATCGCCCGGCCCTCGATCACGTTTCCTCACACGCCGGGACCAACCAACAGGCGGCCTTGGCGTGCTGCAACAGCGGCAGGTCCCAGCGACTATCGCCCAGCGCCAGATCGGGTCGGGGCAAGTGGCGGGCCGTCAGGACTTGCGGCTTGCCGAAACCGACCGGGATCGGCTCGGCAAACTGCGGGCCGGGCGTCAAAGTGCATTCCAGGGCGATGACTTGCGCGTTGGAGAGGCCAGCGAGTTGCAGACCGAGCTGCACGGCGGGCAACGGCGACGCCGAAATGACCAACAGGTGGACGCCTCGCGCCATGGCGGCTTGCAGCGCGTCGATGAGCCAACGCCGGGGCACGATGCGGCTCAGCATGGCTTCGCGCAGCCTCGGGTGCGCGTCTGCGGCGGGAACGCGCGCAAGCAACTCCGCCGAAAAACGGCAACCGTCGGCGTAGGAATGGTCCATCAGGTCCAGGTACTGCGCGAAGCTGACTGCACCCGCCTGCCAGGGATGATAGGGCGGCGTCGACGCCACGCGCACGACCTCATCGCCGACATCGCCGGACCACAGCGTGTTGTCCGCATCGGCGGCGATCCACGCGTCGGTGGGCAATTGTGCAATCGCTGCAAGTACTTCTTCACGGCCTGCGCGATGCAGGCGGGGGAGAGCGTCGATGTCCGGCACGGCAACCTCGGGAGAAACCGGCGCGGATGCTGCCACGAGAACGCGCCGCTGTCAGGCACCTTGGGAACAGTTTCGTGGAGGCTTGGGGAACAATCGGGTACACTGCGCGCGTTGTTTTCTCACCAGAGCGGGCAACTGTGGAGGAACATGGCAGAAGGACCGATGAGCGTTGGCGGCCAGGCGATTCTGGAAGGTGTGATGATGCGCTCGCCGCACTCGCTGGCGATCGCGCTGCGCCGACACACTGGCGAAATCGTGGTGAAAGAGGACGCCTGGCACTCGATTTGGGAGCGCGCGAAATTTCTGCGCAAACCGTTCCTGCGTGGTGCCGTGGTGCTCTTTGAGTCGATGCACAACGGCGTCAAAGCGCTGACGTTTTCCGCCAACGAAGCGGCGAAATTTGCTGAGGATGAGCACGGCAAGCCGCAGCAGGTCGAAGAGAGCAAGGCATCCGAATGGGTCATCGTCGGCACGATTCTTGCCTCGGTCGCGTTTGGTTTCACGCTCTTTGCCGCGCTGCCGCACTTCATCACGTGGATGATGGGCGTGACGACCGGCAACAAGGCGCTGGCGTCCGGCAAGGATTTCGGCTTTCAGGTCGTCGACGGCTTCATCAAGATCGCTTTCTTGATCGGCTACTTGGCGCTGATTTCGCGGATGAAGGACATCCAGCGCGTGTTTCAGTACCACGGCGCTGAGCACAAGAGCATCTTCTGCTACGAGGACGGCAAGGCGTTGACCGTTGAGAATGCGCGCAAATACACGACGTTGCATCCGCGTTGCGGCACGAGTTTCCTGCTCATCACGTTCGTCGTTTCGATCCTCTTGTTTTCGGTGGTCATGCCGTTCCTGCCGGAGATCTCCTCGGTCAAGGCCTTGAATCAACTGGCGTATGTTTGCATCAAGCTGCCGCTCATGTTTCCGGTCGCTGGCATTGCCTACGAAGCGACGCGGCTGTCGGCGCGGTTTCCCAGGAATCCCTTGGTCAAGGCGTTTACGTGGCCGGGCTTGATGCTCCAGCACATCACGACGCGCGAACCCGACGATCAGCAGCTGGAGATCGCGCTTGCGGCGCTGCAAATGACGTTGTGGCGCGAAGGCCGTGTTCAGGCTGGTGAAGTCCAGCAGGGCACCCAGGCGGAGGCCGAGCCCGCCGTCTACGGCAACTTCGGCGATTTCGAGGCGCATCTTGGCCCGATCGCGCCGGTTCCGGTTGCAGCCTAAGCCGTCCTGACGCACCATCTTGGCCCCTGCGCGGCCGTGAGCCCGCGCAAGCGACGACCTTGAGGCCTGATGTACGAGCGTTTTGAAAGTTTGGTGGCCCGCTACGACGAACTCAGCGATGCTTTGGCGACCAACGAAATTGCCATGGATCCCGAACGGTCGCTCAAGCTGTTGCGCGAGCGCGCGTCGCTGGAAGAGACCGTCAACGCCTATCGCCTGTGGAAGCATCTGGACGCACAAGTGGCTGAAGTCACAACGATGCTGCATGATGAAAGCGACGCCGAACTGCGGGCGATGGCGCGCGAAGAACTGACGGATCTGAAGCAGCGGTTCGACGTCGCCGATGCCGCCATGCGCGATCTGATGGTCCCGCGCGATCCGCGCGATGCGGCCAACGTCGTCGTGGAAATTCGCGCCGGTACCGGTGGCGAAGAAGCCGCACTCTTCGCCGGGGACCTGCTGCGGATGTACACGCGGTACGCTGAGAAAAAAGGCTTCAAGGTCGAGTTGCTCTCGGAATCCGAGGCGAGCCAGGGTGGGCTCAAGGAAGTCGTGATCCACATCAGCGGCTTTGGTGCGTGGTCGATCTTCAAGCACGAATCGGGCACGCACCGGGTCCAGCGGATTCCCACGACCGAATCGCAAGGTCGCATCCACACGTCGGCGGTCACCGTCGCGGTGTTGCCGGAAGTGGAAGACACGGAACTGGAAATTCGCGAACCGGATCTGCGCATCGATACCTATCGGGCCGGCGGCGCGGGCGGTCAGCACGTCAACAAGACCGATTCTGCGGTGCGGATCACGCACTTGCCGACGGGCACGGTCGTGCAATGTCAGGACGAGCGCAGTCAGCACAAGAACAAGGCCAAGGCGATGATGCAGTTGCGCGCCAAGCTGTACGACTTGCAGCAGCAGCAGCGGGCGCAGACGGAAGCGGCGTCGCGCAAGGACCAGGTGGGTTCAGGCGACCGGTCGGAGCGGATTCGCACCTACAATTTTCCGCAGAATCGCCTGACCGATCACCGCATTGGCTTGACCGTGCATTCGCTGGACCTGTGCATGGAAGGCGATATCGAGCCGGTCGTGCAGGCGATGCAGGCGGCGGAGCGGGCTCGGCTGCTGGCGCAGGAAACGCCGAATTGATGGCTACGGCCGCGCAGCGTTCAACACGGCCGCGATGACCAACAACGCGACTTCCGCGTCGCCTTGCGCCTCCCGACAGAGCAGATCACCTGCGCTGGTCTGGAGCGCCAGCGACTCGGCTTTGCGCAACTGATTGAGCTGCAATGCGATGCGCTCGGCCAAGTGTTCGGCGCGTTCGGCCCTTGCGAGGTGCTGATCGGGAGCCGTGTACGTGCCGGTCGGCGTCCACCACAGTGGCCGTAGGTCCCAGTCCATGCGCACCGTGACTCCCGTGTCTGTCCCGCTCATCAGGCGCTCGGACAGGCTGGTCGCGCCCATGTAGTAGCCGGTCTGGTCGAACGTGCCGTCGCGCACACTGACCGACAGCCGGGTTGGCAGCAGGCCGCGATAACGGGACGGCGGCGAGACAACACGCGGCGGTGGCGCATGCGCGAGGGTCCCCAGCGCGTGCTCAATCTGCGTGGTCGGCGCCTCAGGCAGCACACAGGGCTCGGCGCTGACGCGCGCGGACACAAGCAGTAGACACCCCATGCAAACCAAGCGCCACACCATCACGGCCTCCATCCGGCAAACACTGCCATGCCGATAGAACTGCAAAGGACGTGCCAAAGCAGACGTTGGGCGGATTCCTGTGTATTCAAATAGTTGCGTGCGACGTCGTGACGCCGACTGGCGGTGGACCGGTCTCACCACGGGTATCGAGACCAGTATCGGGACCGGCAACGAGACCGCTCGCCGCCGCTATTTCGTCGGGCAGCCTGGCAGCGGCGGCGTCGTTCGGCAGAGAGGATGGCGCTGATCCAGCGGATCCCCCGCGGCTTGTGTGACCAGAACGTGCCGTTCCAGCCATGACGTGCCATTGCGGCCATCGCGCACGACGATCCAGAGCTTCAGCGGCACCGGCTTGCCGTCCGGATTCAGGTTGGGCGCGGTGAACACGTTCTCCGGGTACTCGTCGTAAGATCGGTCCTTGGCCCAACTGCCGCCGCTTGTGAACCAGGAGAAAAGCAGCGTTTCATAGACAGGCGGCGCAGTTGGATCGGCCGACTTGCCAACGTATTCCTTGGCTTCCGCCGGCCAGATCGGCAGCAGCTCAAACGAGTCGCCCGGATGCACGACGATCGTCACGTCTTCTGGCCACGAAACGAGACCTGCGTATTGCGGATCGGTCGCGTAGGTCCGCGTGTCGCTTTGCAGTGTGCCGAGTGCCTGCAGCGTACCGTCGTTGAGCGGCCAGTAGACGAAAACGCCTGTAAGCGGCGGATTCTGGTCGGGACAGGCGCCGTCCGAACGTTTGCTGACTTTGGCGGTTACCCGATCACATTCGGTGTCGTAGGTTCGGCCGTCACAACCACAGACGGGGTGAGTATCGCACGGATCCGCGACACCGCAGTTCTTGTCCGTTGTCGCGTCAAAGGCCGGACATGCGGTTGGCGTTGCCGCAAAAATGCCCAAGCGTTTGAAACCTTGCAGACATTTGTCGCGATCGGCACACGCGGTGGCGAGCGCCGTTTTCACGTCGGGGCACGTGCCGCCAAAGAGGTCAGCCTGAGCGACCTGGAACAAAATGTAGCTGTCCGGCAGTGAAGCGCTGGCCAGCGGATTGCCACCACTCGTCGCTGGTTTGCAGGCGTCAGACGTCGTGTCGCTGCCGGTCGAGGGCAGCTGCAAGCCCAGCTTGGCAAAGACATCCTGGACATGCGCAAGGGACGAAAATACATCCGCGATGCCGACCTGTGCGGTCGATGCTACGCCCAAGGGCACGAGCAACGTGTCATCGACGCAACCGAAGGTGCCGTTCTGGGTCCACGTGTACGGGCAGTAGGCCCACGCGTAGCAAATCGTCGCGTCTTCCGGCGCGCCAGCGGCCAGGACCGTCATCGTCGTTTCAGTCGTCAGCGTGATCGCCGCCGGTTCCGCGCGCACACCCAGGACGCGCACCTTACCGGGCACGATCAACGACGGCGGATCGTAGTTGGCGCCACACGCCGCAAGCAGCGTGGTCAGGACCAACAGAGCGCGGGCGGTCAGGAGGTGATTCATGGCGACGTTCCACAACACGGGCTTCACCGCGAAGGCTTGAATTCTACTGCAAACGAAATGCGATCGCGAAACGCTTTGCCGTCGCGCGTGCCGGCGTTGAACGTGCACTGGCGGATGGCGGCGATCGCTGCGTCGTCAAAAGGGTCGCCGGCGCCGCGCAAAATGCGGATCTTGTCGATGGCGCCGTCCACGCCAATCTCCAACGACAAGGTCACTTCGACCATCCGCCCCGCGGCTTCTGCGCCATCGGGCCATTCAACTCGGCATCGTGACTTTGGCACCGCGTGGACAATGTCCACCTTCCGCGCCGATTCCCCTTCGCTGTCGCCACCGTCGTCGCCCTTGATCGGTGCCTCAACCTTGGGCACAAACCGCTGCCGCGTGTTCCGCTCGTTCGGATCCACGTTCGGATCGCCCAAGCTATCGTCCTTGCCGGCGTTCACCGCCACGCCCGAGCCATCGCTCGCGCCATACGTCTTGGACAGCACCAGCGGCGCAGGCTCACTCGGCTTCTGCGCGATCTGCTGCGGCTTGGGCGCCTCGTTCCGGGCCTTGGTCGCCGGTTTCGCCACAGGCTCGGGCGTTTCGCTCGGCGCCTGCGCGCTCGGCTCCGGCTTGGGCAACTCCAGCTTCGGTGGCTCCGGTGGCAGCTGCTTTTTGGGCATGACGATTTGCTCGTTCACCGTCCGCACCAACTTCTTCGGCTCCGGCAACGGCAGTTGGTGCGCTGGCTGGAGCGTCGACGCCCAGTACGCCAGCAGCCCGTGCAGCAGCAGTGAAATCGCTGTCCCAATGGCCAAATCGCGATTCACGGCGCCTCGATGTCCTGTTCCTTGGTGTTGATCGCAACGTGTTCCACGCCCTGCAGGCGCACCGCGTCGATGGTCCGCACCACCGTCCCGTGCATCACGCGCCGATCCGCACTGACCACCGCTTCGATGCCCGGCGTCTCTGCCACCGCCGCCTTCACGCGCGCCACCAGCGCCGTCTCGTTGACTGCGTCGCCGTTCACAAACAGTGAATTATCCTTGGTGATCACGATGCTCAACGGCTTCTGCGGTTCTTTCTGCGCGCTCGTCGCCTTGGGCAGATCGACCTCGATCACCGGCTTTTTCATCTTCTCCGTCACCTCTTCGTTGGTGAGCATGAAAATAATGAGCAAAACCAACATGATGTCGACAAGCGGCGTCACGTTGATGTCGGCGATTACGTCGTCGTCATTGCCGATTTTGCCTGCCATCGCCGTCTCCTACGCGTCCGTCTTCGTCGTTTTCAGGTGCGCCAGCAGGATCGCCGACAGCGCGTCCGTGTTGGCCTGCGTGCGTTTGACGATCGTGCGCAGCTGGTTGTAGGCGACGACCGCCGGAATCGCGACGAAAAGGCCGATCGCAGTGGCGACGAGCGCCTCAGAAATGCTGCCCATGATCATCGCTTGGCGGCTCGCGCCGGTTTGGCCTACTTGTTCCTTCAGGTCGGCAAACGCGCCGAGAATGCCAATCACCGTGCCGAGCAGTCCGATGAACGGCGAGTTGGCCCCCACGGAACTGAGAAAATTCAGGAACTTCTCGTAGCGCTGTTTCTCGACGGCTTCCTTGGCGGCCATGATCTCCGCCACGGCTTCCGCGCCGCGGTGCATCTCGCGCACGCCAGCGAGCACAACCTGCGCTTCCATGCCCTTGTAACTACTTAGCAAATCCTCGGTAGCCTTTTGGCTCTGGGCCAAGCAGGCCAGCACCTTCGGCTGCAATTCCGCCACCGGCACGCGGTTCTGCCAGAGAAACAGGATCCGTGCGATCGTCACGGCGACGGAACAAATGCCAAGCACGATGAGCAAATCGAGCACCCAGATTACGCCGATTTCATGAAACAAATTGGATAGTTGCTGAGTCATTTCGAGTCCTGCTCCACAAACACGTGCTCCGAGCACCCGCCGCCGGTTCGCCTTATGCTTGTCCCGGCCATTCCCCAAGATAGGTCACGGATTGCCCGCCAATTCTGGCTCCAACCGCCGCCTTGCCCTATCTTGCATACAGTGCCGCCGCCGTGGGGGCGTCCGCATCCGTCGGGGTCAACATTGAACGACCAGCTCGGTTCATTCAACAGCAATCTGGCGGGGCAAATGGCGTTACCGACAGCGAACAACGCGGCAAAATGGTGACAGCCGCACCGACATTATGCAAGCTCAAGCAGGGGACGGCGTGCACTGGACGGGTTCCGGTGCGTGAAGAACAAGCGCAACTCGTGGCATTTGCGACGAGATGGACGTGACGTGATGGCGACGAATCCACAGACGCAACCGGCAGGCCAGCGCATCAGCGCCGTGACGCCGTCGTCTGCAATGGAGCCGGCGCCGGTCGAAACGGCGTGGACCGGCGATCCGCTGGAGGCGCCCATCACCATCGAAGGTGTGCCGCCGGTCGAAGAGCTGCTGGCGACGATGCGCAGCTACCTGCCGGACTGCGACCAGGACATTGTGCGTCGCGCCTACGCTTTTGCCGCGCGCAGCCACGATGGCCAGATTCGCAAGAGCGGCGAGGCTTACTTTGGCCATCCCGTTGACGTGGCGTTTCTGCTGACGCGCCTGCGCCTGGATTCTGCCAGCATTTGCGCGGGCTTGCTGCACGACGTCGTGGAAGATACGACGGTTTCGGTCGAAGAAATCAGCAAGCGCTTCTCCCGCGAGATCGCCGAGATCGTCGACGGCGTGACCAAGCTGGACAAGATCAAGTTCAGTAGCCGCGAGCAGAAACAGGCGGAAAACTTTCGCAAAATGCTCGTGGCGATGTCCAAGGACATCCGCGTGCTGCTGATCAAGCTGGCCGATCGCCTGCACAACATGCGCACGCTTGAGCACATGAAGCCGGATGCGCAGCGGCGGATTGCTCAGGAAACCTTGGAAATCTATGCGCCTTTGGCGAATCGTCTCGGCGTCGGCTGGATGAAGAGCCAATTGGAGGATCTTTGTTTTCGCCATCTGTACACCGATGACTTTGAAAAGCTGAACCAGGAAGTCGGGCGGCGCCAGTCGGAGCGTCAGGCTTATGTCGCTGAAGTCGTGGATATTTTGCGCGACATCATGACGCAGGATGGCTTGCCGCATGCGTCCGTTTACGGCCGGCCCAAGCACCTGTACGGCATCTGGCGCAAAATGCAGCAGAGCAAGCTGCCGTACGACCAGATCTACGATGCCCAAGGTTTCCGCATTCTGGTGGACGATGTCCGCGAATGTTATCAGGCGCTTGGCGCGATTCACACCCACTTCAAGCCGATCCCCGGTCGCTTCAAGGACTACATCGCGCTGCCGAAGCCGAATCGCTACCAGTCGCTGCACACCTCGGTGATCGGTCCGGGCGCGGAACGGATTGAAGTGCAAATTCGCACGACGCAGATGCACCGGCAGGCCGAGGAAGGCGTGGCGGCGCATTGGAAATACAAGGAGCGCGGCGATTCGCTGAAGGTGCGGGACGAAGAGCGGTTCGCGTGGCTGAAGCAGCTGCTGGAAGTGCACGTCGGCGTGAAGGATACGGACGAGTTCCTGGATTCGATGAAGATCGACCTGTTCTCGGACGAGGTCTACACGTTCACGCCGCGCGGCGACTTGAAAGTGCTGCCGCGCGGTTCCACGCCGGTCGATTTTGCCTACTCGGTGCACTCGGCGATCGGCGATCACATCGTCGGCGCGCGGGTGGACGGTCACATCGTCACGCTGCGGCATCAGCTGCGCAACGGCGCGATCGTCGAGATCCTCACACGCACGGACGCGCATCCGTCGTCGGACTGGCTGGAATTCGTGGTGACGGCGCGCGCCAAGACGCGCATCCGCAATTACGTGCACGCCGAGCAGCGAGAGCGCGCGCTGGAAGTCGGCGCAGATCTGCTGGAAAAGGCATTTCGGCGCGTCAAGTTCAGCGTGGCCCGCGCACAGGCGCACGAGCGTTTTGCCAAGATGATTGCGCATTTCCGGCAGACTTCCTGGGAAGAACTGGTTGTCGCGGTTGGCTACGGCAAGGTCGATGCCGCGCACGTGGTCGAGCACCTGCTGCCGGATCTCAAGCCGGAAGAGCAGAAGGAAGAGCCGAAGGAAGCGAAGCGGGTGCGCAAGCCGACGCCGGGCGGACCGGCGATTTCGGTGTCAGGCTTCGACGACGTGATGGTGCGGATGGGCAATTGCTGCGCGCCGGTGCCGGGCGAGCCGATTGTCGGCGTGGTCACGCGCGGTCGTGGCGTGACGGTGCATCGCCGCGGCTGCCACTTCGTGCTCGATGCGGATCCGATGCGGCGGCTGGATTGCGAGTGGAATTCAGAATCGCGGACTGGCACGACGGTGGGTGTGCGCGTCTATTCGGAGAACGAGACGGGGCTGCTCGCGGCGATGTCGGCCAAGTTCACGGAGGCGGGCTTGAGCATCCTGACCGCGAACTGCCGCGTCATCGACGGCCACCGGGCGCTGAACGACTTTGAAGTCGTGGTGCACAATCTCGCGCAGCTGCAGGGCATTCTCGCGTCGCTGGGACGGATCCGCGGCGTCACCCGGGTCGAGCGCGTCCGGTCTTGAACACGCTGGCCTAGGTTGGACGCCAAACTTGCCTCATCGGACCTGTTGCATTTCGGACTGGGACCGCGAGCGTGCACCTCCGGTGGTACGCCGCGGATCGAGGACGATTGATCTCGAACTTCGGTCGGAGTGGTTAGCCGCCGTCTACTCCGGCTGTTGTGGCTGAGCAAACCGCGACGTATTGCGCGGCAGACGTCGATAGACGCCCGGACCCAAGTGCGCCTCCACCGCGGGCCGATCCCAACGCAACACTGCGGCGCGCAGCAAACCTTCCCGCCACTCCTGCCGTTGTTTCTTGGCCATTTCCAGGCACGCACTGGCATTGAGGCGCGCCATGATCGTCGGGTCAGCCTTGCCTGACCGCGTTGGCTCCCGCGCCGCCAGCAGCGCCACGGAGTAGCCCCACACGGTCTCCAGCGGCTCAGACACGTCGCCCAAACGCGCGGTCTCGACCCACTTGGCGATGGTCGGCTCACCGGGTCGAAAACGCCCTTCGTTGAATCCAGGCTCGCCCGTGCGGAAGAAATCGTACCGCCGCAATTGCAGCCGAACGTCGTGAGGCGACAGCGCGGCCACTGCGATCTCGAACGCATCCGTCCGCGCGCCTTTCACCGGCGAATGCTCGACGGTCACGTCCGTCGCATCCGCAGCCAGTCCCATCGGTGGTAACGCTTGCCACTGCGCCTCCAGACGGTGCGCCAATTCCTGCATGATCGGCAGCGTCGCCGTGCGGCAGGCCGCAAGCTCAGCGGGCGTGCACGTGCCCGGGCAGCACTGCATCTGCGCGTCCCAGACTGCAAATTTCGCCGGGTGTTTGTACCGGGCCAGTTGCTGCAAATAGAGCAGTTTCACGTCACCCGGATCTGCTTCGCACGTCGGCTCGCCGCGCCAGACGTCGGCGGCAAATCGCTCAGCGGACTGCCACGGCCGCTCGTCGGGGAGTTCCGGCTGCTTGAGCACGTGCATCTCGCGCACCGCAAGCAAATCCTCGGCCGCCAGCACGGTCGCCTGGAGCGCGGCGTCGTCGGCAGTCAGCGTCGGTGGCAGGCGCGCAAGGCGATCGCGGACGTGCGACAAGCGCAGGTCAAATTGGTCAATCTTGCCCAGCGCGGGATCGTCGGGCGCCACGGCCGCAGGAGTCGGCGCTTGGGCCGGTGCCAGGGGCGCAACGCTGGCCTTGCCACAAGCGACAAAAGCAACTGCGGCGACAAGCCAACGGGTGCTCAATGCTTGGCCATCAGCGTCACGAGAATCGCTTTTTGGATGTGCAGGCGGTTCTCCGCTTCGTCAAAGATGAGGGAGCGCGGGCCGTCGCACACTTCCGCGCTCACTTCTTCGCCGCGGTGCGCCGGCAGGCAATGCATGAACACGCAGCCGGAATGGGCGCGCTGCATCATCGCCTCGTCGACCATGAAGCCGGCAAAGTCGCGCACGCGCTTGTCGTGCTCTTCTTCCTGGCCCATCGATGCCCAGACGTCGGTGTAGATGCAATCCGCGCCGCGTACGCCGTTCAGCACGTCCGTCGTGACGACAATTTTCGCGCCGGTTTCCCGGCCAAGCTGCTCGCAGCGCGCGACGATCTTCGGATCCGGCCAGTAGCCCTGGGGCGCCACGATCGTGACGTTCATGCCGGTCGCCGCGCCAACGTCCAACAGCGAATGCGCCATGTTGTTGCCGTCGCCGACGTAGCACAGCGTCTTGCCGCGCAGCACCGCCGGATCAAACGTCCCCTTCGGGCTCCAGTGCTCGATCAGCGTCTGCGCGTCACACATCGTCTGGCACGGATGTTCCAGATCGGACAGGCCATTGATGATCGGCACCGTCGCGAATTGCGCGAGTTCCTCGACGATTTCATGACCATACACGCGCGCCATGATGCCATTGCAGTAGCGGCTGATGACCTGCGCGGTGTCGGCAATCGTTTCGCCGCGGCCAATCTGGATGTCCGCCGAGCTGAGAAACAGCGCGTGGCCGCCCAATTGGTACATGCCCACTTCAAACGACACGCGCGTGCGCGTCGACTTCTTCTGGAAAATCATCGCCAGCGTCTGGCCCGCCAGCGTCTGCCGGTAATTCTCCGGATGCAGCTTGATGTCGTTGGCGAGGAGCAGGCAATCGCGCACTTGCGCGGGCGAAAAGTCCATCACGGAAAGAAAATGGCGGGGCATGGCAAGCTCCAAGTCGGCCGAATGCGGCGACGGCGGGAGTGTAGCGGTTCGGCGGACTGGCGTCACGACGTCTGGAGCCACGGTAGCGGCCCAGAACAATGCGCTCGTGGATTTGACTAAGGCACCACGCGGGTACCTGAACGCCCCGACGCCATGCGGCCCAAATGCGCCACGTCGCCAATGATCGCGGGATGGCCGGTCGCGCGGGCGAACTGCAGCGCAGCGTGCACTTTCGGCCCCATCGACCCGGCTGGAAACTGTCCATCCGTCAGAAACTGCTCTGCTTGCGCGATGGTCATCTGCTCGAGCAGCCGCTCCGTCGGCTTGCCAAAATCGAGCCAAACGTGATCCACGGCTGTGACGATCAGCAAAGCTGCCGCGCCGAGCACTTGCCCCAGCAGCGCCGCGGTCCGGTCTTTGTCGATCACCGCTTCCACGCCCACGGTCTTGCCGCCAGCAGCGCGCACCACCGGCACGCCTCCGCCGCCGCCCGCGATGACCACGTCCATGCGCGACACCATTGCGTCGATCGCCTCCACGTTGAGAATGCCGATCGGCAGCGGCGATGCGACGACCTTGCGCCAGCCGCGTCCTGCGTCTTCCACCATCTGCCATTTCTGCTTGCGTTTCAGCTCACTGGCGCGGTGGCCGGCAAAAAAAGGTCCGACCGGCTTGGTCGCTTTGCCAAACGCCGGATCCTGGCCGTCGACCTCCACCAACGTGAGCACCGTGCCAATGCGCAGCGCGTGGCTTTGGTTGTACAGCGCCAGTTCCAGCAAATAGCCCATCGTTCCCTGGGTCGACGCGACGCACGCATCCAGCGGCGCAATCGGCAGCTTGGTCGACGCTTCTTCGTTGCGGATCAGTTCCTGACCCACCTGCGGACCGTTGCCATGTACGCACAGCACGCGAAAACCGCGGCGCGTCAGCTGGTGAATGGCCTTGGCCGCCTGTTCAGCGCGCTTCAATTGCTGGGTAAAGCTGCCGTCGTCCTGCGGCTGCAGCAGGGCATTGCCGCCAAAAGCGACGACGACGAGCGGTCTTCCCGAGCCGAATTGCCGCATCGGGGCACCAGGCAGGCTGTGGAACTGAGGACTGGACTAGAACTTGTGCGGCAACTCGCCGGACGAGCGCGACGGATCCGTGGTGAACACGCCGCTCTGGCGAACGGGCGAGGACGTGATCGTCGGCACCGGCTGGCTCTGCGACATCGCCGCGGCCATCGGCGCAGCGCCCATCGGAATCGGCCGCGGAGCCGGAGCCGGACGAGCCGGAGCGCCCGCGCGATCGTCTTTGGGCGTAGTCATCTGGCAAGCGCCGTCAAAGAACACGCCCTTGTCGATGTGCAGCGCGGGCGAGGCGATATTGCCGCGCAAAGACGCCGGCGCATGCAATTCCACGCCGTCGTTGGCCGTCACGTTGCCGGTCACGTTGCCGTAAATTTGCACCGTGCCCACGTGGATTTCCGCCTGCACTTGCGCGCCTTCGCCGATGATCAGGTGACCGTCCGTCAGGATCTCGCCCGTGAAACGGCCGTCGATTCGCACGCTGCCTTCGAACGTCAATTTGCCTTGAAAATCGCTGCCTTTTCCCAACAGCGCGTTCAATTCGTTTGCCATGGTTGCCTCGTTGCTTCTTGCCAAGATGGGGTTGACGTTCGGGTTTGCGCGGCGCGAGCGCGGTCACGTGCGCAGCCGGTCCAGTCTAGGCCAAAAGGCCGCGACTGACCATACCCGAGTTGCGAATCAGCGGGCCGGAGGTGTCATCTGCCGCTTGTTGAGGCGCAGCTTCCACACGTTGACCACAGCCTCGCGGACGATGCTGCCGTTCATCTTGGACTCGCCGCGGGTGCGATCCGGAAACTGAATCGGCACTTCGCCCACGCTGAACCCGGCGAGGACCGACCGCCAGGTCAGCTCGATCTGAAAGACATAGCCGCTGCCGAGAATTTCCGTCAAAGGCAGTGCTTCCAAGACCTTGCGGTGAAAACATTTGAAGCCGCCGGTCAGGTCCTTGAACGGCAGGCCGAGAATGAGCCGCGCGTACGTGTTGCCGCTCTTGGAGATCGCCCGACGCCGCCAGTCCCAGTCCTCGGTGCCGCCACCGGGAATGTAACGCGAGCCGAGCACAAGGTCGAAGCTCTCAGCTTTCTTGATGAATTCCGGCAAGAAGCGCGGCTGGTGCGAAAAGTCGCAGTCCATCTCAAAGACGAGTTCGTAGTCGCGGGCGAGCGCCCATTGGAATCCGGCGATGTACGCCCGGCCCAACCCTTGCTTGCCAGCGCGATGCAGCACGTGAACATGCGGGTTTTTGCTGGAAATTTCGTCGGCAATCTGACCGGTTCCGTCGGGGCTGTTGTCGTCGATTACCAGGATCTCGACCTGCGGCACTTCGGCGAAGATCGCGTCGATCAGCAGCGGCAAGTTCTCGCGCTCGTTGTAAGTCGGCACGCAGATAAGCGTTTTTGGCTGGTTCACGGGTCGTACGCCTCTTGGCTGTGCCAATTAGTAGTGTTCGCTGTAGAAAGAGTCCAGCAAGTCCTGATACTTGCGCGTCACTTCTTTGCGCCGCATCTTGAGCGAAGGGGTCAGATCGCCGTCTTCGACGGTCAGGTCGCGTTCCAGAATCGCAAACTTCTTGATCGTCTCGTAACTGGCCAGCGTCCGGTTCTTTTCCTGCACGATGCCGTCGATCAGCTTGTACACTTCCGCGTTCTGCGTCAGTTCCGCCGTCGTGGCATAGCGAATTCCACGTTGATCAGCCCACTTGCGAATCGCGTCCTCCTCCAGCGTCACCAACGCGGTGAGGAACTTGCGGTTGTCGCCGTACACCATCACCTGACTGAGGAACGGCGCGTTCTTGATGTGCGCTTCGATGTTTTGCGGCGCGACGTTCTTGCCGCCTGCGGTCACGATGATGTCCTTCTTGCGGTCCGTGATGCGCAGGAAACCGTCGGCATCCACTTCGCCCACATCGCCCGTGTGCAGCCAGCCGTCGGTAAGTGCTTCGGCCGTCGCTTCGGGATTGCGCCAGTATTCGCGCATCACGTTTCGCCCTTTGATGAGAACCTCGCCGTCGTCGGCGATCTGGATCTGTACGCCGGGGATCGGAATGCCGACAGTGCCAAACTTGAAGTGATCCAAGCGGTTGACGGTCGCCGCGGCGCAGTTTTCGGTCATCCCATAGCCTTCCAGAATCAGCAGGCCGACCGCGTGGAAGAACTCGGACAAATCGCGGGACAGCGGTGCTGCGCCTGAAATGAAGCCGCGCACACGGCCGCCAAAAGCCGCGTGAATTTTGGTAAACACGAGGCGATTGGCGATCTCGTAGCGAACCTTGAGCACGCCGGTCGGTTCCTTGCCGCGCTGCCGCAACTGCGAGACTTCGCGGCCGATCCCCAGCGCCCACTCAAAAATCTTCTTCTTGACCGGCCCACCTGCTTCCACGCCCGCCATGATCTTGGCGTGCGCTTTCTCAAAGATTCGCGGCACTGCGGGCATGACTGTCGGCTGCGCTTCGGCCATGTCCTGCAGGACCGTGGCGATCGAGCGTGGGATCAGCATTTCGCAGCGCACGTTGACGCAGACGATGTAGACCAACTTCGCGAACGCGTGCGCCAAGGGCAGAAACAGCAGCAGGCCGTCATCGTCGTGCACATCCAGGGAGGATTCGCACGACTGCGTTTCGAACACGAACGTATCGTGCGTCAAAACCACGCCTTTGGGCCGACCAGTCGTGCCAGACGTGTAGACGATGGTCGCGGGCTGTTCGGCCTGAATCTGATCGCGACGATCGCTCAGCAGGCCTTCACCGATGCTTCGGCCCAGCTCAGCGAGCTGTTGCACGGAGAGTAGCCACGGATCGTCCGGCGCCAGGACCTCGTCCAGCCGCACGCGCAGGCGCCCTTGCGCGTCAGGTCGTTCCAATACCGCAACATCTTGAATGTAAATGACCTTTTCCAGTCGCGGCAACTCTGAACGGTGGCGTACCAACTTTTCCAGCTGCGCCGGGTCTTCGACAAAAACGAAGCGCGCTTCGCTGTTCTCCAGGACGAACTGCGCTTCTTCCGCCATCGCCGAGGGATAGACCGGCACTGTCACGCCGCCGGCCATCAGGATCCCCATGTCGGCGAACAACCATTCGCGGCGGGTCACCGAAACCAAGCCGACGCGATCGCCCAATTCCAAGCCAAGCGCGCAGAGTCCGCGGGCCCAGATGCCGGACGTGTCGCGCCAGGCTGCAAACGTGGTCGGATGCCACGTGTCGCCGATCTTGCTGCGCAGGATCTGCTTGCCAGGTCCGGCTTGCACGGCACGTTCAAACAGGTCGACAACCGTGCGGATGCCGTCGTCGCGCGGTGGAACCGACCCTGCCAGCGCCGCACTGTGACTGAAATTGCCCTCCACAACCGCCTCACGTCGCGCGGCAATGGTGTCGCCCCGCAGCCCGACAGTGTCGGATGGACCGGGCTGCGAGCGCAAGGGGCGCCTGGACCGCGCACGATGCCAACGCCGTTTGGTGCCATTTGGCCCGGCCCTACCTACCGCGACTTGCCCGTTGCGCACGAGACACTTACACTGCTCCAGATCCCGGTGCTCAATTGCGCCCTCGGAGCTATTGCAGTGACGATGGAGTTGGTCAAAATCTGCAGTCCAAAACGCGCGTTTTCGGGCCAGTTTGTCACGCAAGGCGGGCCAAAAGCCCGTGCTGGATTGCTGGGTTGCATGCTCATGGCGGCACTGGCGGCGTCAGCCTGTTCCAGCCCCGGTGCCCGGGCGGAAGGGTTTGACGACGTCGGCGAAGAAGATCGCCTGACTGTCGACGTTGCGACCAATCGTCAAATGCAGATTGGCTATCAGATTCAATCTGTTTCCGCGTCAGACAACGCTCTCGATCTGTGCTTTGAGATGTGCAACCGCTCCTCAGAAAGCTGCCATCTGGCCAACAGCGTGTGCAATATTGCCAAACGTTATCCGAAGGTTACGGCGCTTTCCGCGCGCTGTGACGTGACGCGGGAGCGTTGCCGGTCGCACCGCACCAAGGTGCCTCGCCAATGTCCGTGTGAGCAGTAATCCCAAGCGGCCCGTGGCGGCTGGGTGAGTGCCTGGGACATGTTGTCGCGATACCGGAGGCCCCGTCCCGGCTATTTGTCCAAGGTCGGCCGTGACGAAGCCGAACGGTGCGACAGCGCGTGGATCAACGCGGCGGGTGCGCCCACTTCCACGAGTCTGCCGCGGCCGCCGTACGGCTTGCCGGTGATCAGGACGAGCGACAGCAGTGCGCACACGATCAGGCTTCCCGCGGTCAACGTGATGGCTTTGCGTTGGTCCCAGAATTCAGCCAAGGACTGGGTGATCTCCAGATCGCAGCCCATGGCGTAGCGCCCGATCGCAGTTGCTGCAACGGCAATCGTCGCGGCGCCAAAGACGGGGCCGGAGACCAGCAAGTCCGGTTCGCGGATCACCGTCAACCAGAAATCCTGATCAGGCTGGCGGTGGACCATCGCGCTTTGCACGACGTCCAGGATGCGAAACAGCGTCGAAGCGAAGAACAGCAGAAACACAAAACGCTTGACGAATTTGACGTAGGCGTGGCCCAAATCGGCATTCGCAGTCGTCGCAACCAACGTCAGGCGAGCCGCAGAAAATGCGAGTTGGACCAGGACCAGATCGGCGACAAGGCCTGAGATCAACGCGATCGGCTGGCTGTTGGGCCCCGTCAGTTCCTCGCGGGCGAAAACGGCGGTCACGCGCCAAGCCCACCACATGGCGGCCGTCATCAGCACCCAGGAACTGGGCGCAGCGAGGCCAAGGGTGCGCACGATCGGGGAGACCGAGGCCGCCGCCTGTCGCGAAAACGCGTCGGAGTCTCCGCGCGCAGGCGTGCGTTCCGCGGCAACGCGGATCGCGTCAGAAGTGTTCGCCGGATTTTGTACCGGACTTGGGCGGTCCCAGTGCACGAATGCCTCCAAAGCGGGTGACTCAGGGATTGTCACCCAATGAGTTGAGCGGTTGCCAATTTGTCTTGCCGTGCACATCGGCGCGGGCTGGCGCACTTGGCGACCCAGCCAAAAGCCAAGAAAATTCTGTCATGGACGCTATGTGTCCCACAGGCGCGTGGAAAAATAGCGCTCACCAATATCGCACAGCATCGTCACGATCACACCTGTCTCGCCACGCTGACTCAGGTTTTTGGCGACGCGCAGCGCGCTGGCGACGCATACGCCGGAACTCTGACCGGCGAACAGACCTGCTTTGGCCAGCGCCTGACTGACGTGCCAAGCCTTGTCGGCATCCACGTCCCAGGTGCGGTTGGCCAAGGTCGTGTCGTAGATTTCCGGTACGTGATCGCCAGGCGATCCCAAGGGTTTCAGCCCTTCCACGCCGGGAAACGCATCTGGAATCAACAGCTCAATCGCGAGGTTGGGATTCAACTGCCGCAACCGCCGACCGATGCCGGTGATCGTCCCGCCGGTGCCGACCCCGAAGACAAAATGGCTCACCCGACCTTCAGTCTGCTGCCAGATCTCGTTGGCCGTGGTGTCAAAATGCGCCTGCCAATTGCCGTCATTCGCATATTGATCACAGTAGAAATACTTGTCCGGATCGGCCGCGACAATGCGGCGGACCGTGCGAATCGCTTCGTCATAGCCGTCCTGCGCGGACGTGTGCGTGATCTTCGCGCCGTGCGCCGCCAGCCGCTTCAACCGTTCCTTGGACGCGTTATCCGGAATCACGATTTCCACGCCATACCCCAACGCGCCGCCGATGAGGGCGTAGGCGATACCGGCATTGCCGCTGGAACTGTCGATGATCGTTTTGTCGGGCGTCAGGCGTCCGTCCGCGATCGCCTCCGCAAGCATGCGCAATACCGGACGATCCTTGAGCGATCCTCCGGGGTTGAAGTACTCGACTTTCGCATAGATTTCGACGCCAGGATGCTCGCTGGCAAAGCACGTGATCGGCACGAGCGGCGTGTTGCCAATCAGCCGCAGGGCGGGCACGCGATCCAGCAGCGGAAGGACCACGGCCGGCGGTTCAACGCGGATGTGCGGAACGTGGCGGGAAAGCGTTTGGGCAAGGGCCGACGGCGGCATGGGGAGCGTCCTTGGGCACAGAGGATAGCGAAGCGGCGCGACGGCAACGGTCAGCAGTCGACGCGCAAGGTCGGACCGCGAACGTAGCTTCAACGGCGGTCCGGGCCGTGTCAACCGCTCAGGCGACAGGTGATGTGGAGGTGTGTGTGGACGCGATCGCCGCCAATCCACACGGCAAGTCGCGACCCGGACTGGCGGTTTGCCCAGACTTTGCATCATGCTAGCGTTACTGGCGGGGGGCTGATGGCGACGCGCAACAAGAGGCGACGACTGGAACCGGCGAATGTGCCAGCGCCGGACGACGCCGACCAGGCCGGCGAGTTGGGTGTGGATTTGGCCCTGACGCGCCCGCAGGAGATGAGCACGGTGGTGGCGGATCGCTACGCGGCGATCGGGGCGCAGTGGCTCGCCGATCCGCTCCCGACCCGGCTGGACCACGCCCTGATCGAACGGCTCGCGGGGCAAGGGTTTCGGCGCGAGCACCTGGCGGACATCCGGGTTCATCGCGGCACACGCGCGCACGCCGCTGCCGATGCGTTGGATGCGCGCGCGTTTGCCGTCGGCGGTGGCGATGTGTTCTTTGCGCCAGGGCAATACGATCCGTCAACGCCGGAAGGTCGAGCGGTGATCGCGCACGAGGTCGCGCACGTGGCGCCGCCAATTTCGCCGCCGGCGGGCGTCCATTCCGGCGGGGCGCCATTGTGGAATGAACCCCGCCGCCGTGACGGCGATCAGCACAGTGAGGCAGAGGAACGGCGGGCCCGTCAGGCTGAAGCTTTCGTATTTGCGCAGGAAAGACAGGGATCTGCGCCGGCCATGGCGCAAACGTCCATCAGCCCGGCGACCCAAGCGGCGCGGCTGGAGAAGCAGCATCGGCTCGATCCGCGCGCGCTGGAGGACAAGGTGATGGCGATCCTGAAGCGCCAACTACAGGCGGATCGCGAACGTTCCGGGCAGTTCTGACGCCCTTCGCCTCAATCGTGCTGTTCGGCCAATTCGCTCAAGTCTGTGGTATCGCTGCGGTCTGGCCAACGTTGTGCTTCATAGGCGCGGAAGTGTGCGTCCAGCGCCCGCATTTCTTCAAACAGCCCGGCGCCCGTTGCGGTCGGCTCTGCGTGGCCGAGAACGGTGTCTGCGCCGGCGCGGTTGATCTGGATAATCTTGCGAAATCGTTCGTTCCAAAAGTCATTCGTCGCTTCTGGCCTTCCGGCGCTCGCCATTGCCTCGTACAGCCGCGCGATAGGCTGAAACGCGTGGACCGCGAGCAGGACGCCATGCAACGGTCGCGGATCCGGCCGCACCGGCGACGGGTACAACGGCGACCAAGCATTGTGCAGCAGCGGGTCGAGCCGAAACGCCGCATTCAGCTTGTTATGCTGAAACTCGTGAACCACTGCCTCGGTCATGGTCATTTGCTGCGGGTGGAGCGTCAGGTACACCAGGCCAATCGCTTCCTGAAAACTCGCCGACAGATGCTTCTCCGCGTCGTAGCCGACCGGCACCACCAGGCGCAAGCACAGGCGCAACTCTTCGCCGATCAAGGGCAAATGCGCGTCGATATCGGCGATTGACTGACGCAACGACGCGACCCACTCGCTCGCCTCGTGCTGGCCCAAGTCCAGATGATTGCCGTTCTTGTCCGGGTGCGCGTCAAAGTGGGCCAGCGGATTGTTGTCCGTCAGCGCGAGCAGGATCCCGGGCACAACGGTCAGATACGGATGCTCCACTTCCGCCGGCAGGCCAAATTCCTGCTTGTGATCGAGCCACTTGCCGTCGGGACGCAGCGGCAGCGCGCAGGTTTGCATGCCTTCGTGCAGCGTCAGCGCGTGCGGGCGGAACTTGAGCGCGGTGACGACTTCATGCGGGCGCAGCAGCAGGTTGGCAGTAGGCGATCGCAGCACGGGGAACCGACCGTCCGGATCGCGGCCGATCGTCACACCCGCCGGCGGAAGTTCACCCAACGTCGCCAGTTCCAGCAGCACGAGCGCGCACAGCTCGCGCAGCCAGGCGTTGAGCACCGTCGGATCCGGTGTGCCCTCGAGTTGGTGCTGGATGCACGCGACCAGCACGGAGACTGTTGGCTGGCGAACAACGTGGAGCGACTTGCGCGGATCGCGTTGGGTCGCCGCGCGCAGCGCCTGACACGTCCGGTCGTAGAGCGCGCGGTTGTGGCTCGCCACCGCCGCCAGCGGAACCCGCGCCAGATCGCGAAGGACATGCGCCCAATACGCACTCAGCACACGGCGCAACGTGCGGGTATCCGCCTGGGGCACCGTCAAATCGTTCAGTTCCAGCCCCTGGGGACGATTGGCCTGCGTCGGATCACCCGCCATCCACACCTCCAGCTGCAAATCTAGCAGCAGACTGGCCAACTGCAACGCAACTTTGTCAAGGCTGACGGGCTTGCATTGCGCAGCGGCCATCGCTACGGTGCACGCTGGGCAGGCAGGGAGTGGCAGTGTACCGAATCCTCAGCAAAACTTGGGGCTTTCTTGGCCTTGGCTTGATCGTCGCGGTTTGGCCTTCGTTGGCGCACGGCGCCGACCCCACGTTGAATCCCACGGTCAGCTTGGACGGCTGCGATTGCCAACGCGCGCCGAGTGGACTTTGCCGCCGTTGGCTGCGCAACGATTTGAGTTGGCAACTGTTTTCGCCCGAGCCGGCGAGCGACGGCTTGGACAACGACGCGCTGGAGCGCGCGATTCTGGAGTCTTTTGCCAGCTGGCAGGCCGTGAATTGCCAAGTCTGCACAACGACGGGCACGCTGCCGCCTTTGCCTGCCGACGTCACCGATGCCAGCGCCGCGCGCCCCAACGGCGACACGGGCTGCATCGCGATTCCGTGCGACAGCAATCCGCTCGGCCTGCAATTCGACTACGGCGGAATCAATCCGACGCCGCTGTTGGCCTCGGACTGCTGGAGTGCGACTGGGCCTTGTGACGGTTCAGAGGAAAATACCAGCCAGATTGCGTTCCTGCGCACCGATGCCCGTTGGCCGATGTCGAAGTTGACCGTGACGACAACGTTCCTGACGACGGCCCAGGACGGCCACATCGTCGACGCGGACATTCTGCTGCGCGACACGACGCACGTATTTTGTTATAGCAAATGCGATGTTGCGCAATGGGACGTGCGGGCGGCGCTGGTCCTGGAACTGGGCGACGCGATTGGCCTTGGGAGCCAAGCGACGCAAGCAACGGGCCCGATCAAGCCAACTGACGCGTTGCCGACGTACGTCGCGCCAGACCTGGCGACGTGCGGCTGTCTGGCCTATCGCTACGCGACGAATTTGGACCAGTGCGTGGCGCCGGCCGCGTCCAATGGTTGCGATGCGGGTCCGCAGAAGCCCTTGCCGCCTGCGCCTGCGCGCTGGCCTTGGCCGCTCGGTGCAACGGTCCTCGCCGCTTGCTTGCTGATCGTGCGGCGGCGTCAGCGAAAAGGCGTCAGTTCATCTGCGCCCCATCGACGGGCGTAGGCCTCGCTGACGCCGGAACAGGTGTCAAAAGCCTGGCACGTGCGGCAGGTTTCCGCATAACAGCCCAATTCCGCTTCGATGTGGGTGATCGGGTACAAGCGGTCACCGCTCACGTCGTCGAGGTAGTGCGTCTCGCCAAAGCCCGAGCGACTCATGTTGCGGGCGCGCGGGTCGTCGATGGCGCAGAGCGGAAACGATTCCAGATGCCAGGTCAGGTTGATGGCCTCGCACGCCGCCACGAAAGCCTGAACGCCTGATGCCACGTCGCGGTAGCGCAGGTCGATGCCGGGCCATGCGCCGCCGCGGCCTACGGTCGTGGGAAAACAGATCTTCAGTTCGATGTCATGGCCCCAACGCGCAACCGTCCAGTCCAAATAGTCAAGCAATGTTGCATGGTTGATCGTGCTGAGCACAAGATTGAGCATCACCGGCACGCCGGCGGCGACGAGCGCGTCGATGCCAGCGAGGATTTCGCTATGACCCTTGGCCGTCACACCGCTCATCTCTTGCGACACGGCCGGAATGTGGCTGTGCATGGAAATGATCGCGCGCTGCAAACCCTCTTCGACCGCGCGATCGGCGAATCCGACCTGGGCGAACGTGCGGCCGTTGCTGTTGATGTCCCACACCATGCTGCGATCGTTGAGCCGCTGAATGACGGCCCAAAAAGCCGGGTGGCTCGTTGGCTCGCCACCGGTGACGACGACGCGTTTCAGGCCCTGATCGGCCAGCCAGTCGACGCGGCGCAGCAATTCCTCCTGCGGCGTCAGCCACGCTTCCGGTCGGCCGGAGTTGGAGCACATGGGGCAGTGGTTGTTGCAGGCCTCGCCCAGGCGAAACAGCGCGATGCTGCGCGCGGTAACAGGCAACGACGGCGGCGTGCGGCGGCGCATCAAACGGGTGCGGGACTGGTGGACGGGCAACGTCATCGCCCACAGCATGCCGCAGCGGCCGGCCAGTCGCCAGCCCAAACGCGATCTGCTAAACTTCGCGCCGCACCCTGCAACGAAGAGGCATCATGGCGAACCTGCAAGAAACCCTGCTCACCGCGGTCAATCGTCCCAAACTCGTGCGCGACTGCGCGGGCCTGATCGACGAAGAGGTCGGCAAGAAAGGCGGACTGTCCGGGCTCGCCATCAAAGGCGCATTCGCGACGGTCAAGGCGATCAAGCCCGGGTTCATCGACGGCGTGATCACGATCTTGCTGGACGAGTGGGTCGCGAAGCTGGAAGGCTATTTCACGCGCTGGACCGACGGCGGCAAGGTGGGCTCCTTTGGCGCGACTTGCAGCAAGGACGCCAGCGGCGTTGCGGAAAAGCTGCTGGAAGTGACCGATGGCCGGGCCAAGAAGGCGGATCCGAAGATCGCGTCGCTGTACAACCGGCTGCGTCCGAATGCCAAGGAGCACGTGGTCAGCGCGGTGCCCGGTTTGGGTCGCATCGTTGACAAATACCTGTAGCTACTGCGGTTTGTCGGGAATCGCGGCATCCGGCGGCAGGCACAGCGCGATTTCCTGGGCAAAGACGTCGCGGATCCGCCGCTGGGTCGGACCGCCTTGCTGGCAGTCGCCCTCCGGATGATGCCGCGCGCTCTCGTCGTCGACCTGGACCATGCCGTCAGAGCGCAAGATCGGATAGGTCGCGCAATCGAACGGCTTGAGTCCAGGCCAAGGCAGGCTGAGCGCGTCCGAAGCCATGTGCAGCGCGCACTTGTGGTCGGCACGGACAAACACGCAGCCTTGACGGCCGGAGCCATCTGCCCGCGGCCCGACTGCGGTCGGCAGGCCAATTCCGCTCGGAAAATCAGCTGTTTCCAGCGTCTCGTCGCCAAACCAGCGATCCTCTTCGTCGGCGTAGGCCGGTGCCATCAACGGGCGGACGTGAACCGCGGCGTCGAGGATGCGCTGGACGTGTCTCAGATCGACCCAAATGCCGTTGACGCAGCAAGCGCCTCCGCACCTGTCCAGCGTGCAACGCTCACCGCGGGCGGTGCGCCAAAGGCTTTTGTGCAGCGTCGGTGACGGTTCGGCCATGGCGACAGTGTGCCGGCAACGGTGGCGGATGAGAAGCAGCGGAGTTCGGCTTGCATCGATCGCGCAAAACGGCTAGTTCGCAACGGGATCATTTGGGGCGCCGCAGGACGCGCGCCGCATCACGATGGCGTCAACATGGACAAAATAGCATGATTTTGCTGAAGAACGCAGAAGTCTTCGCGCCGCAGCGCTTGGGGCATCGCGACGTCCTGGTGGCGGGTGGCAAAGTGGTGGCCATGGCCGCACACCTGGACGTGCCGCCGTCCTGGTCTGTTGAAGTGCTGGATGTGCAAGGACAAAGGCTGATTCCCGGTTTGATCGATGGCCATACCCATCTGGCCGGCGGTGGCGGAGAAGCAGGTGCAGCGACGCGGGTGCCGTCCGTGTCGCTGACCCAGCTGACCCTGGCGGGTGTGACGACCGCCATCGGCCTCCTGGGCACGGACGCGCGGACGCGGACGATCGCGGAACTGCTGGCGTGCGCGCGCGGGTTGAGCGACTTGGGCTTCAACGCGCTCTGCTACACCGGCAGCTATGAAGTGCCGCCGACCACGTTGACTGGCTCCGTCCGCGGCGACATCGTGCACATCGACCGAATCATCGCCTGCGGTGAACTGGCGCTGTCCGATCACCGATCGTCGCAACCGACTTTTGACGAGTTCGTCAAGATCGCCGCTGATTGTCACGTCGCCGGCATGATGACCGGCAAAGCGGGCCTGCTGCACCTGCACATGGGCGACGGCAAGCGCGGCTTGTCGCTCATCCAGCGCGCGCTCGACGAGACCGAACTGCCGCCGCGCACCTTTCACCCGACCCACGTGAACCGGCAAAAGTGGCTCTGGCAGGACGCCAAGGCACTGGCGCGCCGCGGCTGTGTCGTGGATGCGACGGCGTTTCCGGCGGACGAAGACGGGCTTTCCGCGGCCGCAGCGATGGCCGATTGGCTCGACAGCGATCTACCGCGCGAGCGGTTGACGGTCAGCTCCGACGGTGGCGGTTGCCTGCCGACCTTCGATCGTGACGGCGTGCTGCTGCACATGGACGTGGGACGCAGTGCGGCGCTGCTCGACGAAATCCGCGTGCTGGTCCACGACGGCCGATCGCTGGAGGACGTGCTGCCGTTTGTGACCAGTCATGTCGCCAAGCATTTTCGCCTGCCGGGCAAAGGACGCATTGCGGTCGATGCGGACGCCGACCTGGTCGTGCTCTCGGAATCGCTGGCCGTCCACCACGTGATCATCGGCGGTCAGTGGTTTGTGCGCAACGGTGTGCCCGTTCGGCGCGGTCTATTCGAGACGGTTGAGACATTGTGAGACATGGTGAGGCAATCAAGAGACGTTGTGAGACAGGTTGAGTCTTGGCCGGCCTGGCGCGCTCGAGCCGAATCCGTGAATTTACGCGCTGGAACGAAGGAAATTGAAGATTGCGCAAGGCTGGCACGCACTGTGCATTGGATTGTCACGTGGCACGCGCCCCACCGTGTGCCAGTCTCGGTCGATGCACCGCTCCTTTGTTCGAGTGTGCGCGACCCCGCGCTACGTGCCCCGATCACGTAGCGGAGTGACCTGCCCCACACGGTCACTCTGCGGTGAAGCGCCGGTCAGTCCCCACACTGGCCGGCGCTTCACCACACGATTTTCGCCTCCGATGTCCTCCAGTCACGCTTGTCCAGCGCGCGGGAATCCGTGACAATCCCGCCGTCTGACCGAGGTGCGCGACATGAGTGCGATGAAGCTGGTGTCTCTGGGAATTCTGCTCGCACTGTTGGGCTGCGGCGAAACGGCGTCCAACGTCGACACAGGCGACGGCGACGTCACGAGCGCGGACGATGGCGCGACCGGATCGGATGTGCATGTACCGAATTGTCATGGCAATTTCGACTGCGACGACAAGAATCCATGCACCACGGATCACTGCTCGGCGGCGTTTGAGTGCGTCCATGAGTTGAATTTCAACCCGTGCGACGACGGCAAAGTCTGCACAGAGTCAGATAGTTGCGATCACGGCGTGTGCAAAGGCACGAGCCTGGCATGCGTTGATGGCAATCCGTGCACCGACGACGATTGCGGCCCGGGCGGCTGCATCAACCTCGCCAACGCCGCGACGTGCGACGACGGCGACGGCTGCACGGTGGGCGATCTGTGCACCAAGGGCAGCTGCTTGAGCGGCAAGCCGATGGTTTGCGGCGATGGCAATCCGTGCTCGACCGGGGCCTGCAGCGGCGGCACCTGTGTGGCCGCCAATCCCGGCGCGGCGTGTGAGGACGGCTCGGCTTGCACTGAAGGCGATCACTGCGTCGGCGCCAAGTGCGTGGGCACCGCGATCGTCTGCAACGACGGCGATCCATGCACCAACGACGCATGCGTCGCCGGCAGTTGCACCTACACCGTTCATACCGGCGCGTGCGACGACGGGGACCCGTGTACGGGCGGCGATGTGTGCACCTTGGGTAAATGCGCCGGCAAGGCGCTCACCTGCGACGATGCGAATGCGTGCACGACGGACTCCTGCAGCGGCGGTTGCGTGCACGAAAACAACGACAACGCTTGCAGTGATGGCTTGAGCTGCACGAAGGAAGATTACTGCCAGAACGGGGCATGCGGCGCCGGGTGGATCGATTGCGACGACGGCAACGCGTGCACGACGGACGCGTGTTTGCCCGGCGGCTGCGTCCACACGCCGTTCCTCGCGCCCACGTGCGACGACGACGACGCCTGTACGCTGAACGACACCTGCGCGGCCGGCAAGTGCGTGGGTGCCAGCATGAACTGCACTGACAACCAGCCGTGCACCACCGACTCGTGCGACAACGGCGCGTGCATTCACGAGAATAACGACAACGCCTGCGACGATGGCATTGCCTGCACCAAGGAAGACTACTGCCAAGGCGGCCTGTGCGGCCCCGGCTGGACCAACTGCGATGACAACAACGCGTGTACGACGGACGCGTGCCTGCCCGCCGGCTGCACACATACGCCGCTCGCCGGATCTTGCGACGACTTTGACCCCTGCACCGGCGATGGCACGTGCAGCGGAGTGGGTGTCTGCCAGCCGGGCACGCCTTTGCCCGCCGGCACCGCGTGCGACGATGGCAACGTTTGCACCAGCAACGACGTCTGCACGGCGAACGGAATCTGCGCCGGTGTGACAAGCTGCCCCTGACGCTACCGCAGCTGCCGGCTTTCGCGCTACACTCCCGCGCACTGTCGGCGCCGGTCCGACTGCAGGACGCCATGTCTTCTCACGCCACGATTCTCCGCGAAGTCCGCAGTGTCGATCCGGATGCCTGTGCGCGTGGCCTGCGGCGGGTCACCCAGCTCTTGGCGACCGATTCCGTCCACGGCAAGCGACCGGAGGACTGGCAGGCGCAGCGCGATCGGCTGATCGAGCTCGAACCGCGGTTCCTCGAGTTGGCGCAGTCACCGGACGACGTGCTGCGCGAACTCGTTGCGGACCTGCTGGGCGCGTGGCTGGGCGACGCAGCCTTGGCGGCGTTGCTGATTCTGGCGCGCGATGAGACCGAGCGCGTGCGGGCTTCCGCGGTCGGTGCGCTCGAGTCGTGGCCGCAAAGTGCCGAGGCGAAGGAAGCCGTGCTGGACGCGGCGCAATCGAACAAGTGGACCATTCGCATGCGCGCCGTGCGGGCCCTGCACGCGTTTGAAGGACCTGAAGTGACCGATGCGCTCTTTGCCGGTCTCGTCGATGACGACAGCTACGTGCGGCAGGGCTCGGCGGACAGCCTGGCACGTCGGCCGTTGCCGGAATTCCACGCGCGGCTGCGGCGGCTGGCCGACTATCCTGCGCCCCACATGCTGGACGCCGCCATGGACCTGTTTGGCACGATTGGCACACCCGAAGACGCGGTATTCCTCGCCAAGACCGGATCGTGGCTTAACTTGTCGCAGCCGAGTTTTGTTCGCGCGTGGGCACGCAAGGCGGCCAAGCGCATACGCGAGCGCAGCGCAGCCCGCTGAACGGCAAAGGCTCTCCATGGAACACGTTCTCATCGGCTTGCGCGACTGGTTGACCGCCTTTGACGGCCTGACCATCTACGGCGTGTGTTTTGGCGTGTTGCTGCTCTGCGGCTTCGGCTTGCCGGTGCCGGAAGATGTGACGCTGCTCATCTGCGGTTACCTCACCTACCGGCCGATGCCCGATGGCACGCCGCGGCCGCATGTGCACATCATCGCTTCGCTGCTCATCGGTCTTGCGGGCGTGCTGATCGGCGACTCGACGATGTTCATGCTCGGCCGACGCTTTGGCGAGCGCCTGCGCAACGTGCGGCCGTTCTCGTACATCCTCGGCCACGGTCGTCTGGAGCACACAGAAGAATTCCTCAAGAGCCACGGGCCCAAAGTGCTGTTCACCGCGCGGTTCACGCCCGGCTTACGCAGCGTGGTGTTCTTCTCCAGCGGCGTGCTGCAAATTCCGTTTCGCACGTTCGTGTTCTACGACGGCCTGGCAGCGCTGCTGAGCGTGCCGGCGCTGGTCCTGTCGTCCTGGTATTGGGGCGCGCAGTTCGACAATGTGCTGGAGAAAGCGCGGCGTGCGGAAAACGGCGTGCTGTTGACGTTGCTTGCGCTGGGCGCGCTGCTGGTGGGGCGCTGGGCTTGGAAACGTCGCAAGAAGGCCAAAGCCGCGGCGCTGGCTAGCGCTTCAGCCGTTCCGGATACGCCGCCAGCGCCGCGGTGAGCACTTGGCACGCCCGCTGCAATTTCGGCACCTCCAGGACATACGCTGCGCGCACCTGATTCTTGCCCAGACCAGGTGTGGCGTAGAAACCATCCGCTGGCGCGAACATCACGGTCTCTCCGTCCACCGCGAAATTCTCCAGCAACCAAATGCAGAATTTTTCGGCATCCGGCACCGGTAGTTCCACGATGAGATAGAACGCGCCTGCCGGCGTCTGGGCGCGCACACCCGGAATCGCGCACAGCCCCGCAACCAGCGCGTCCCGGCGACGTTTGTAATCGGCAATGTGCGCATCGGTCTCGGATTGCGGCGTGTCCAAGGCGGCGAGTGCGGCAAACTGGTCGATGACCGGCGGCGACAGGCGCGTCTGGGCAAATTTCAGTGCGGCGGCGTAGATCTCCCGGTTGCGCGTGACCAGACAGCCGACGCGCGCGCCACATGCGGAATAGCGCTTGGACACCGAGTCGATGAGAATCGCGCAGTCGTCCAGGCCCTCGCGCCACAGCACGGATGGCGCTCGGCCGCTGCCGTCGTAGACGAAGTCGCGGTAGACCTCGTCGCTGACCAGGAAAATACCCGCATCGCGGCAGACGTTACCGATTTCCTGTAAATTCGCGGCGTTGATCACCGCGCCGGTGGGGTTGCCGGGACTGGAAATGATCAGTGCGCGTGTCTTGGGGCCGATCGCCGCGCGAACCTGTTCAGCGGAGAGGGCGAATCCGTTGGCCGCGGACGTGGTGATGGCGCGCGTTGTGACGCCGAGAATCTGGGCAAAGCCCTTGTAATTTGGATAGTACGGCTCGGCGACGAGAATTTCTTCGCCCAAGTCGCACGTCGCCGCGATGGCAAATTGCAGCGCTTCAGAACCGCCGACCGTGACGAGCACCTGCGTCGGCTGTACGGGCGCGTGCGTCGTGTCGGATGTCAAGCTGTTGAAATATTTTGCCAATGCCGTGCGATAGGGCGCGCTGCCCTCTGACGCGCCGTAGGCCAGCACCTTGTCGTCAAAATGGCGGTAGGCCTCCAGCATCCGCGGCGGCGTGGGAATGTCGGGCTGGCCGATGTTGAGGTGCAAAACCTGCACACCGCGCGCTTTCGCGGCATCCGCATAGGGAGAAAGACGGCGAATTGGGGAGGCTTGGGCGTTCTGGCCGCGAAGGGAAGGGTGAAAAGCCATGGCTCAATCCAGCATGCCGGACGGGGGGCCGGGAGCCCGAGACTGCCGCAAATGGGAAATTCCGGCAACCCCGCGGCGGACTCACTCGTCGCGCTGACGTTCCAAACTCTGCAAAAACGCGACGAAATCCCTTCGCAAGTCAAAATGCAGGCTGACCATTGCGATGGCGCGTTCGCCCTCATGCACGGTCCCCCACAGCGTCGTGGCGGTGTAGAGCGGCCGCAGCAGGCTTGGATGCTTGGCTCCGCGAAAAAGCAGCGGTTGGCCGTCGTTGGTCAGAAACGTGAACTGGTAGTCCACGCGCCGCGGTCGAATCCACCGCATACGCAGCGACCCGTCGATCGGCACCTGATTGGCCAGTTGGTCGAATGTAGCGCTGCCGGTCATCTCGGCTTCGAACTCGTGCACACGACCCTTCGGACGCGGCAGACGCACGTTGATGGATACCTCGCACGCGCGCACGTCGTCTGGCGTCTCGACCAGGAAGTAGCTGCCGCGCAGGGTCTCAGTGTAATGAAGGCTCATGGATGGAGGCTCATGGCTGGCAATCCGCGGGCGCAGACGGCTGGGAGGGATTGTCCCTGACGAAGCGCACTGCGCGCTCCAACCGGGCTTCATCGAGCGGACCTTGGTACGGGCGGGCGCCCACAAAAATCACGGGCTCATCCTGCATGTCCACCTGTTGTCGGGCATGCCAGACGCTGTGCAGTGCATCTTGAGTGTCGGCCGAGGCCATCGCTTTCTGCAAGGTTGCCGGGTCGAGTTTGCATTTCTTCAACACGGCGTTCAGCGTCGCCGCATCGTCGGGCTTGTCGACGTTGAACAGCGCTTCGGCGAGTTCCAGCCCGCGGCCCAAACGCGCCGCGGCCAGAATCGCTGCGCCAGACGGCGTCATGCCCGGTTCGGCGCCACGGGGAATGACTGCCAGCGTCAGGGCAATCGGCAGGTCCGTGGAACGAACCAGGCGACGCAGCATGTAGAAAGCCGCGCGCGAGTGGGGGCTGCGAAAATCCACGAACAGGTGAACCGGCAGACCGGACTTGCTCAGAGTCGGCAACACAGGCAGGGAAGCCAGCGGTTCCGGCGCGGCCAGGTCGAGTTCGGCGTCTTGCAAATACCTGCCTGGCGCGACGAGACTGGCGTAGACCTGCGCGGGTTTGCCCGACAGCGCTTTGCCTTCCGCCCGCAGTTCCGCCAGCGCCGCCGCCAGGCCATCGTCGCCCGCGTGGCCCAGCCAACGCCGGCCATTGAGGAACAGAGCGCCCGGTGCCGCCTCCGTCCGATTCGCCAGATCCGCGGCGAGCTGGAGCCAAGCCGTTGTCGCGGGTGCATCCGCAGCCTTGCGCAATTTTGCGACGTCGAGGCCCAGGGCGGCCACACGCGCTTCCACCTCCACCCGCTTGGGCGCTTGGCTGGTCAAATCACGCAGGAAAGTCAGAGCTTTGGGCGGCGCTGCCAGCACCGCAGCGGCCAGCCACAGCGTCAACGGCGGGCTTGGCGATTTCCACGCCTGACGGGATTCGGGCAGCAGCAACTTGGCCACGACGCGAATGTCGGCACGACCGGCTTGCGCCTCGGCCAGTTGCAGCTGGAGCAGGGTCGCCAATTCGTGCAACTGCCAAGGGTTGGTCGGATCGAGGAACAGCACGGCCGTCAGCGGCGCGTCCGGGCCAAAGACGAGATCGTTCTCGGAGACGAGCACGCGCCAGCGCGGGCCCAAACAGCCGTGCAGCGGCGGATTCACCACAATGGACTGAAGTGCGCGCCCTTGTCGCAAGGCATCGAGCGCGGTCACGAATTCCGGCGCGTGCCGCAGCATGCCGACGCGTTCGACGTCCAGTGTGGGTCCGACATCGGCCAGATCCCGCTGCGCCCGCGTGCGCGCCGCGTGCAGGGCGCGTTGCAGCGTGGCGACTTGTGGCACGCCGCCCAATCCGCGGCCATTGACCAACGCGGAAGGCGTCGTACGGATGCCCATCGCCAGTCCGGCCTGCTGCTCCCGAACAACCTGTGCGGCAACGGCGGGATCGGCGCGCGTCTGCGCGAACGCCGCCAGATTCAAGCCCGCCGCCGTCGCTGCGCGCCCGATCGCGTCGTCGTCCGGCATCGTCTCGTGCATCAAGGCATCGACAAAGGCCAACTCCTTGTCCTGGGCGCGAGCCGCCACCGCCGCGATGGCGGCCGGCATGGCCAGCGGATGCACGCTGAGCGGCAAATGCTGCACCACGAATGCGACGTCGGGCATTCGCGCCAGCGTCTGTCGGTAGATGTGCCACGCCTGACGCGAATAGGAACACTGCAGGTCGACAAACAGCCGCAGCGTAACCAGCGTCCGGGCCTGGGCTTCAGCCGCCAAAGGCGTCTGACCCAAGGTCACCTCGGCGGGAAACAGCAAGACCATCAGCAGCGCAAGAAGCCGCAGTTTCATCGGCCCCCTCAGTGCGTGCCGAGCAGTTGGCGAATGGCTGGCCGCAGCGTATCGGCAGAAATGCCGTTGGTCGGCTGGAACAGGTGGCCGTCCAGAAAGACCGTGGGCGTCCCGCGCACGCCCGCTTGCTCGCCTTGCGCGCGCTCCGCCTGCACGGCTTGGGTCCACTGATGCTTGGCGAGCGCTTGCTGCAACGGCCGGTCCTTCAGGCCCGCCTCATGCGCCGCCTGCCAAAGCGATCGATCATCCAGCAAATCGACCCGTCTTGCCAGTGTCTCCACAAAAGACCAAAACTTACCTTGGCGCCGCGCTTCCTGCCCCCATTCGGCCGCCTTCTCTGCCAAAGGATGGATGGCAGTCTGCGGGAAATCCAGCCAGGCAATCTTCAGGCGTCCGGGCATTTCCTCGTCCAACTTGCGCAAATGTGGCCAGATTCTGGCGGTAAACGGACATTGAAAGTCGCCAAATACGACGATTTGCACGGCTGCCCCGGGGAGGCCTTGCACCGCTGCATGGTTCAGATCAAACAGGTGAGCCTCCGGCGCCAGAGCGTCGAGCAGCTTGCCGTGTTCGGTCAGCGTCTCGTAGATCGCCGCCCGTGCCGTTCCGCGTCGTGCCAAGTTGGCCGCGACCTTGGCCTGGGCGTCCAGTGTGGTCTGAACCGCCGACTCGCTCAGTTGCGGTACCGGCACGCCGTTGATGTAGAGCGCAGCAAAGCCCCGCACGCCCAGCGCGGCGGCCTGGTCGATGTCCGCCTCGATCCGCGGCCCGCCACTGTGTGCCGCCAGCGCCGAGTTGAATCGCGCCGGGTCGAGCCCAACTTGCGTGCTTGCCGACAGCAGCGCGGCCTGTGTGAGCGGCTGTGGCGCGTCCACAAGCTTCTGCAGCAGCGGCAGAAAAAGATTCTGCTCCCGCGCAGCCTCGAGCGCTTCCGCGGCTGATCGGGCTAGCGGGTGGATTGGCCTTGGCAAATGCTTGATCACGAGGCGAATTTGCTCTGGATGCTGGATCGGCAGTTGCAACAGCCAGGGCAGAAGCAGCGCAGTCTCCTGGGCGAACAGGTCGAGAAATAGCACGGCCGTCACGGGCGCATCGCGCTTGCCCATTTGCGGATCATCGGGCCGAACGACGACGCGCCAGACCGTTGCCTCGCTCGTGGTCGTCTGGTCCGGCAGCATCAGCGCGCGTTGACCGCCAAACGACGCATCGAGCGCCGCTGGGTGGATTTGCGCATCCACGACACCCGTTCTGTGCGTCACAACCGGCACCGGCTGCTGCGGCGCCAACAGGCCCCGTTCCACATAGCGATCGTAGTTTACCAACAATTCTGGCGTATTTTGCGCCACACGGGCATGAATCAGCCGACCTTTCTCGGCACCCGCCGCCTGCAAAATCGCCGTCTCGTCCAGCTCGTGCTGTACGCCTGCGGCCAGCGCCGCCAAGGATTGCTGCCCGGTCAGCAGCTTGCCGTTGAGCAGGAAACTTGGCGTGCCCGTCACGTTCAGCGCGTGACCGATGGCCACGTCGCGGGCCACACGCGCTTGCGTTCGCGGGTCCTCCATTACCCGGACGAAGCGCTTGGCATCCAACCCCGCCTCGACAGCCCAGGTGATGAGTGCTTCCCGCGACAAGCTTGCGTCCGGCTGCAGCCATTTCTGCCAGAAAGTCGGAAAAGCCTGTTGTTCAGACGCCGCCACAGCCGCGCGTGCGGCCAGCAGGCTGTGCGGATGCAGGTCCAGCGGCCAGTACAACACGCGCACCTGAAGTTGGGTTGGAAAATGCGCCACGAGGTCGCGCAACGCCGCGCCTTCCTGCCGGCTGAACGGGCACTCCCAATCGATAAATGTCAGCAGCTCGACCTGCGGGCTTGCCGCACCGAAGGTCGGTGTCTCAAGCGCTGGCGTAGAGGGCGCCGACGGCGCAGCGCGGCAAGCCACGCCCGCGAGCAACAACACGAGCACAGGCGCCAGCCAGGAGGTTCGATCGGTGCACACTCGGTCCATCGTCCTTTCGCCGCGCGCGGCGTCGGCCAACACGCAGAATATCCGCCCGCACGGTCGGCCCTTGCCGGGCAGGGTACGGTTGGCGTTGCGGTATGGTCAAGGTGAAGCGGCGCGCACGCCGCGTTTGGCGCTATTTCGTCACAGACTCGCGCAAGTGCGCGGTGATTAGCCCGCGTCGTCGTCGCCGCGCAATTTGCGCCACGTGGCCAGACGGTCGGCGATGCGCGCCTCGGCGCCGTTGCGGGTCGGCTGAAAGAAATGGCGTCCCCGCAGCGCTTCCGGCAGGTAGTGCTCCGCTACCCAGCCGCCTTGGGCATGCGGGTCCTGATAGTCGCTACCCCAGCCGAGCTTGCGTCCCACCGAGGACGACGGATTTCGCAACGCGTTGGGCACAGGCAGGCTGCCGGTCTGCTCGACGACAGCCAGCGCCTCGGCCAGTCCCAGATAGCTCGCTTTGGATTTCGGCGCGCAAGCCAGATAGGTCGCGGCATGCGCGAGCGCGATCCGCGATTCCGGCAAGCCACACAATTCATGCGTCTGCGCCGCGGCCATGGCCAGCGGCAATGCATGGGGATCGGCGTTGGACACGTCTTCCGCGGCGAATATGACGAGCCGTCGCGCGATGAATCGGCCATCCTCGCCGGCTGCGAGGAGGCGAGCCAACCAGTAGAGCGCGGCATCGGGATCAGAGCCCCGCAGCGACTTGATGAACGCGGAAATCACCTGGAAGTGTTGGTCGCCGTCCCGATCATGACGCGGACCTTGCGCCAGCGGCGCGCGATCGAGCGAAGCCAGGTCCAGATGCGGCACAACCTGCGGGTCGCGTGCCGATTCTGCCAGCTCGAGTTCCGCCACGGATTCCAACGCATTCAGCGCCCGTCGCGCATCGCCATCTGCTGCTTGGGCCAGCCGTTGCAGCGCGTCATCGTCCGCAGTCAGGCCACTGCCCAAAAAGCCGCGCGCATCGTCCAGTGCACGGCAGAGCAACGTCACCAAGTCGGCCCGGGCAATCGGTTCCAGCGTCAGCAGCTGGCAGCGGCTCAGCAACGCCGCGTTCAGCGCGAAGCCCGGATTCTCGGTCGTTGCGCCGATCAGCGTCACCGTGCCAGCTTCCACATGCGGCAGCAGCGCGTCCTGCTGACCTTTGCCCCAGCGATGAATTTCGTCCACGAACAGGATCGTCCGTTCGCCACGCCGTTGCGCATCGGCCGCTTGCGCCACGACGTCGCGAAGCGCTTGGACCCCGTCCAGTACTGCGGAAATCGGCGCAAATCTCGCCTGGATTTGCCGCGCCACCAGACGCGCCAACGTGGTCTTGCCAGTGCCGGGCGGGCCCCAAAGAATCAGCGACGGCAGCCGGTCATTTTCCAGAGCTTTGCGGAGAAAGCCTTGCGGTCCAAGCCACTGCGGCTGACCGACCAACTCGTCCAACGTCCGCGGTCGCATGCGTTCCGCGAGCGGCGCGCGCGCGGACGGGCCGGCGTCAAAGAGGTCCAGATTCGGTGCGGCAGGTTGGCGTTTCAAGTGGAAAATGTGCCCGCTTTACGCGTTGGCGCGCCAGCCGTGCTTGACGGTGAGCACCGGGCAACGGGCGTTTTTGATCACATGCTCGGCGACGCTGCCCAGCAGCGTGTTGCGCACGGCGTCCTGACCGATGGACGGCAGCACGATCAGGTCGGCGTTCTGCCGGTCCGCGTAGAGCATCACGCCGGAGCCGGGCTTGTTGTCCTCGACCAACTGCCAACGCGCCGGAACGCGCTGAATCGTGTGGGCCATGTCCGACAGCCGCGCTTTGAGCTTTGCGCGAATTTGGTAGCGCAAGTCTTTGGGCAGCAGGATTTCGCCTTCCGGCGTGCGCAGGATTTGCTCTTTGATGGGTTCGATCACATGGACAACGTCCACAACGCCGCCCATTTCCGCAGCAAAATCCTCAGCCGCGCGCAGGCTTTCCGGCGGCACGCCTTCCAAATCCACCGGGTGTACGATCCGCCGGAAATCCGTCCACGGCTCCGGCCGCTGTCCGCACCGTTCGTTGACCGTCAGCACCGGCACGTCCGTGTCGCGCATCACCCGCGCGACCGTGGAACCCAGCACGCGACCGGTAAATTCGTGTTGACCTTGCGTCGGAATCACGCACAGGTCGGCCTTCAGTTCGCGCAGCACGTCGACGGTAATGTCAAAAAAACTGCCCACGCGGGTCACAATTTCCGACTCCACGCCCAGCGCCCGCAGTGCCGCTTGTGTGCCCAGCAGCGACGGCATGGCCCGGTCGCGATCCGCCTGATCAATCATCACGCGCAGTTTGGCGGCTTCGCCTTCGAGATAGAAGAGCTCGCTCGAGCCACGCACGGCGTGAAAAATCCAAACTTTTGACTGAAACGTCGTGGCCATGCGGGCGACCGGTTCGTAGGCCTCGCGCGTGACGTCGGCCAGATCGGTCAGGAGCACGATTCGCTCAAACATCTCGATTTTCCTGCGCGGAATCGAACCGCTGGGCGAGTGTAACTGGCCAAGGCGTCTTTGCAAAGGTTGACAGATAACACCATTTCCGGCTACCAAGCAGTTCGTTCGGCGTAGGCGGCCTGCCTTGGGCTCGCGCACCGGACGAGACTTCACGGACGGCGGGCGGCCTTGGCGGTCGTGACGTTTGTGCACTGAATCAAAATCACCCGGAGAATCTCATGTTCCAACGCTCCCTCTTTGCTTGCGTTTCCCTCGCCGTCGTTTGCGCTTTGAGCGCCTGCAGCCATGGACAAGCGAAAGCTGACCCGGCTCCGGAAGCCCCGGCTCCTGCGCCCGCCCCGGTTGTCGCGCCAGCTCCGGCTCCGGCACCCGCTCCTGCTCCCGCCCCGGGCACCTGCGCGACCGACGCGGATTGTCACGGTCAGGGCCGTTGCATGCACGGCACGTGTCGCTAGGGCGCACGGCGTTCATTTGTGACGATCTGTGAATATTCGTCGGCCGTCGTGCGTTGCACCTATCTTTGGGGAGCGCGCGACGGTCAACGAGGATCGTCGCACGCCGTTGTACGTCGCTGTGGGGCCGCGATTCCGTCCGCAACCCGCAGTGTCAACTCGTGTGGACGAGTCTGAGTCCAACGATTCGGACGCAGCCGGTCATGGCCGGTGGAGGTTTGTGATGCCAATGCAGCGTTTCAGTCATCTTGTTGGGGCTTTTTTCGGATCATCCGCGCTCGCGCTCGCGACCCTCGCGTTGCTCGTTAGCGGCTGCGGTCCCGCGTACCCCAACTGCGAGACGGACAGCCATTGCAAAGCCAAAGGCGAATACTGCGTGGACAGCAAATGCGCTCAGTGCCGTCTCGACAGCCACTGCCCGGGTGCCGGAACCGACATCTGCGTGGCGTGCGTCGCCGGCGCGTGCGGTCGCAAGCCGGACTGCTGCACGTCCAAACTCGACTGCGGTACGGGCAAGCAGTGCCAGGGCAACAAGTGCTTGCCGGAATGCACGGGTGACGTCCAATGTCCCGCCGGCCAGAAGTGCTTGGCTGGCACCTGCACGCTGCCGGAAGGTGCCGCTGATGGCGCCTCCTGCACCGGCGACCGGGACTGCAAGAGCGGCAGCTGCGTCAAGGGCAAATGCGTTGGCGGCGCGGCCGCGGGGCAGGTCGACTGCTCCAAGCTCGACCCCGCGTACTTTGACTTCAACGAGTACTCGCTGTCGTCCACCGCGCAGAACACCGTCAGCGCGTCAGCGAAGTGCCTGAAAGAACGTAACGTTTCGACCGTCACGATCGAAGGCCATTGCGACGAGCGCGGCACCGATGCGTACAACATGGAATTGGGCAATCGCCGCGCCAAGGCCGTGCGCGAGTACCTGAAGACGGTCGCGCCCAAGGTCAACGCCAAGACCATCTCCTATGGCAAGACCAAGCCGGTATGCCACGACGAGAACGAGTCGTGCTGGAGCCAAAACCGTCGCGCCGAATTCCGCGCCAAGGGCAAGTAGGTCTCGTGGCCAAGACTTCACCGCTGCTGTTGTTGGCCCTCACGGGCTGTATCGCGACGACGACGGATGTCGATCGGGTCTCGCAGCGCGTGGCTGAACTGGAGCGCGTCAATTCCAGCGTGATGGCTGAGGCGGGCGCCGAAACCAAGCGATTGCAGAATTTGTCCTCCCAGGTGGAAGACGCCAACAACCAGTTGCGCGAGACGTTGGCGAAGGCTGGGGCGAAGATTGCCGACAGTGATCGGGCGTTGCAGAAGTTGCGCGGCGAGCTGGAAGTCATCGTGCACCGGCTGGAGGCGTTGGAGCGGATCGGCACGTCGGGCCAGCAGTCGCTGACCGAAGTTCGCGGGCGGCTCAATCAGCTCATCGCTGATCTGCGGGATCGGGCGGGCATTGCGATCCTCGCGTTGCCGACGGATTTGCCAACCGATTCGGATGGTTTCGTGAAAGCGTCGGACAAGGCCCTGGCCGATGGCGACGTGCGGCTCGCGGCGGCGCTGGCGTCGGAATGCCAGAAACGCTATCCGGGAAGTGAGGCGTGGGGGCAGTGCGGGCTGGTTGTTGGCCGCATCGCCGCGCAGGAACAACGGTACGTGGATGCGCTGAAGCAGTTCCAGGCGGTGCACGATGGCCTCGGCGGCAAGCCGTCGGTGGCGGTGGCGCAGTCGCTGATGGAAGTGGCGAAGATTCTGGAAATCGAAGGCAAGTGCGCAAAGGCCGTGCAGGTCTTGACGTATTTGGGCACAGAAATGCCCAAAGTGCCGCAGGCGAAGCTGGCCAAGGCGGAGTCGGCGGCGATTGCCAAGCGTTGCAAAGAAGGCGTTGGCGTTTCAGACAAGGCGGCCGCGGGCGACAAAGCCCCGGCGGGAGAAAAAACGGAAGCAGGCACGACGGCTGTTCCGGCGAACCCGGTGGATGCGCCGGCGGAGATTCCTGCAGCGGTGACCGCAGACAAGGCGACACCTGTGGGCAAGGCGCCGACTGCGGCTGACAAGTCGGCCGATGCCAAAAAGCCGATCAAGCCGGTCACACAGCCAGTTGCAGCCAAACCGGCGGCTGCGCCAGGCGCGCCCAAATCCGCCCTGCCTGCCGCGGCCAAGCCAGTCAAACCAGCGGACAAGTCCGCACCGACCGCGAAGCCTGAAGCGAAGTGAGTGCCCGCGCCCCCGTGACGGGCACCGAAGCCCCGCCCACCATGCCGGAAGCTGCCGCCGCATCGAACCCGCTGCACTATGCCGGACCGTGGCGTGCGATCGTCGTCGGCGGCGGTCATGCGGGCTGCGAGGCGGCACTGGCACTGGCGCGCGGTGGCGTAGCGACCTTGCTGCTGAGCCAAAATGTCGACCGTATCGCCTGGATGAGCTGCAACCCGGCGATTGGCGGCATCGGCAAGTCGCATCTCGTCGCGGAAATTGACGCGCTGGGTGGCGAAATGGCGCGCGCAGCCGACAAGTCGGGCGTGCACTACAAGGTGCTGAACGCTTCCAAAGGCCCGGCGGTGCGCGCGTTGCGGGTCCAATGTGACAAGCTGGCGTATGCGACCGCCATGCGCCGCACGCTGGAACAGACGCCGGGGCTGAGCATCAAACAAGGCGATGTTCGGCGCTTGTGCTTGGAAGCGGGCCGCTTGGCAGGTGTCGAAACGGCTGCCGGCGTGCGGTTTGCCGCGGAAGTCGTGGTGCTGACCGCGGGCACGTTCATTGGCGCCGTGTGCCATACCGGCGAGGCGCAAATCGTCGGTGGGCGCGCCGGTGATACGGCGACGCTGGCGCTTGGCGATCAACTCCGCTCCTTGGGCGTTCAGACGCTGCGCCACAAAACGGGCACCTGTCCGCGTTTGGATGGCCGGACGATTGACTGGTCGCGCGTGCAGGCGGATCCCGGGCTGGATCCGCCGCCCGCGATGGCGCGCGACGGCGTCGGGGCGATCCTGCCGCAGATGCCTTGCCACGTGACGCATAGCAACGCGGGGACGCACGACGTCATTCGTCGCAATGTGCACCGCTCACCCCTGTTCGGTGGCGCGATTTCAGGCGTCGGGCCGCGCTATTGTCCGTCGATTGAGGACAAGGTCATCCGTTTTCCCCAGCACGAGCAACATTACATTTTCCTGGAACGGGAAGGCTGGCAGACCGACGAAATCTACGTGAACGGCCTGTCCACCAGCCTGCCGGCGGACGTGCAACTGGCGATGGTGCGGTCGCTGCCGGGGCTGGAGAACGCGGAAATCGTGCGCTTTGGCTACGCGGTGGAGTACGACGCGATCGACTCCCGGCAGCTTGGCCGCGATCTGATGCTGCCGGCGCTGCCGGGGCTGTATTTCGCCGGGCAAGTCAACGGCACTTCGGGCTATGAGGAAGCCGCGGGCCAGGGCATCGTCGCAGGAATTCAAGCGTTGTTGCGCCTGCGCGGCGAGCCGGTGCTGGCGTTGTCGCGGACGGAAAGCTACCTCGGCGTGATGGTCGATGATCTGGTGTCGCACGGCGCCGCCGAGCCGTACCGGATGTTCACCTCGCGTGCCGAGCACCGTCTGGTGCTGCGAACCAGCAATGCCGATCTGCGACTGACCGCCCTGGGCCGTTCGCTTGGCCTCGTGCGCGATCGCGCGTGGCAAGCCCTGCTGGACCGGCGCGCGCGTCTGGAAGCCATCGTGGCCGCCCTGCACACGATCATCGTCAAGCCGGACAAGGCGATCCTCGCGCTGGTCGAGTCCTGGAATGGCGGGACGCTGCTGCAACCGACGACGTTGGCGCAGTTGCTGTGCCGGCCGGAAGTGACGTTGGCGCATCTGGCGCAGTTTCTGCCGCATGAGATCGACCTGCGGGATCTGGACGCGGACGACGACGAAGAAGTGACGACGCAGGTGCGCTACGCCGGCTATGTTGAACGAGAAAGACAGCGGCAGGTCAAGGCGCAGCGGCTGGAAGCGCAGCAGTTTCCAGCGGATCTCGACTTCACGGAGATCTCCGGCTTGTCGCGCGAGGCGCTGGATTCGCTCCGGCGGGCGCGTCCGCAGACATTGGCGCAAGCCGCGCGTGTGCCGGGCGTGACCCCCGCGTCTGTGCAGGTGCTGAGTTTTTGGCTGGCCGGGCCACGGCGCCAGCGCGCATCTGCGGTTGGCGGTGCGAACTTGCCAAACGAAAGCTGATCCGGTACTTCCGCGGCAGCCGCTGGGACGCGCATTGTCCCGGCGAAGGCCACTTCATCAGGAGTTTTCACCATGAGTCTGTTTGCCAAGTCCCTGTCGACCCGCCTCGGTGCCGTCGCGTTGTCGTTCGCCGTCCTGGCGACGGGTTGTGAGAAGAAGTCCGCCGCTCCGGCCGCCGCCGCACCCGAGACGCCGCCACCTGCCGCGCCTGCGGAAGCGCCCAAGGCACCTGAGGTGGCCAAGCCCGCCGAGCCCGCGGCTGCCGCGTCGCCCACCGCAGCTCCGGCCACCGCGCCTGCGGAAGCGCCGAAAGCGGGTGAACAGCACCCGGCGTTGCACGATCCCTCCAAGGCGACCGAAGTGGCGCCGCCGACGTTCAAGGTGAACTTCAAGACGACCAAGGGCGACATCGTCATTGAGGTCAAGAAGGAATGGTCGCCGCTTGGCGCTGACCGCTTCTTCAATCTCGTCAAGATGGGCTACTTCAAGGATATCGCGTTTTTCCGCGTCGTTCCTGGCTTCATGGCGCAGTTCGGCATCCACGGCGATCCGACCGTCAATCAGGTGTGGAAGGATCTGGGTATTGCCGACGAGCCGGTCAAGCAGTCCAACAAGCGTGGCTGGCTGACATTTGCCAAGAAGGGCCTGCCGAATTCACGTTCGGTGCAGTTCTTCCTGAATTTGGTCGACAATCCGAACCTGGATGGCATGGGCTTCGCGCCGTTTGGCCAGATCGTCAAGGGTCAGGATGTGCTGGACAAGATCAACGGCGAATATGGCGAAGGCGCGCCGCGTGGTCGCGGTCCGGACCAGATGCGTGTGCAGGCGGTGGGCAACGAATACCTGAAGAAGGAGTTCCCGAACCTGGACTACATTCTGTCCGCGGAAATCGAGAAGTAAGTGGCGTCGCGTTGCGCAACCGGCCTGCTGGTCCTGCTGGCCGGTTGCGTCTCGCAGCGGACGGCGCCTTGGGAGGACGCGACGTACGCAAAGGCCGTCGCGCTGGCGCAGTCGTGCACCGGCGATCCTGGGCTTGATCGGGCGATGCTGGCCGTCGCCTACCACGGCGACTTTCGCAACGGCTGCACGGGCTTCGAGGCGGACTTCGGCTGGGCCGTCGTGCCAAGCGCCAGTTGCGTGTCCGGCTGCGCTGGCGACGACGCGCGCACGTGCCGCGGCCCCTACCAGATGGTCACGCACTGCGCGTTGTTCGACGCCAAGTGCACGATCGTCAACGGCAATGCGTCTTGTGTCGATACCAGCGGCGTGCTTCCATGCCCGGGCGGCGCCACGCCGATCTGCGTGGAGAACAGCTTGGTCGAGAGCTGCCCGGGCGATCCGGCGACGACATACGACTGCTCCCTCACCTTGGCCGGCAGCAGTTGCGCCGTCGGCCAGTGCGTCCTTGGTGCCGAATGCGTTCCCGGCAAGATCCTGGATGGCTTGGCCTGTGATGGAAAATCATTGCGGGTTTGCGTCGCCGGCCGGATTGATCTGGTCGACTGCACCGCGCTAGGCTTCACCGGCTGCGACCCGTTCACGCGTGGCTGCAGCCCAAACCCATTGTTGGCACCGTGAAAACACTCTACTTCCTGCTTCTGTTGCCGACGCTGGCGCTGGCCAACCCCAAGGTCAAGCCTGGGGTGTTGCCCCCTTTGCGGCCCTTTGTCGGCGCTGATCTGGTTTGGTCCATGCGTGGCCCGGCGGTGTTGGGGCCTGATTCCGGTTCGGCGATCGAGGCCGCGCTGACACAGCCGCCTGAACTGACCCGGGATTGCCAACTGGGCGATCTGTCGGTGCGCGACGATCGCGTCGACATTCAGCTGACGTGCGGCGCGGCGAAGCACACCGTTGTGGCGCGGCTGCGACCGGGGACTTCGCCTCTGGGTATCGAAGCGATTGCGGGGGCGAGCGAAGCATTGGCGCAGGCGCAGACGGAGCTGCAGCGGCGTCTGGATGCCGGCGGTGCGCGAATTCCCCTGCAGCATCCCTCTGTGCGGGACGTTGCGGGCATGCCACAGCGCACGAGCGCACTCGAGTACTGGCAGCAGGCGACGCGCGCGCTGCTTGCGGCGGACCTGTCGGCGGCGATTACCGCGACGGATCTGGCGATTGCCCAAGGCCCCGCGACGTTGAATGCCGCCAACCGTGTCGACGCTGCGATTGTGGCGACTGCGCTCGGGCGGTTTGCACGCGTCCAGGCGTGGCTCGGCGAGGTCAAGAAGGCGGCCCCAGAGGATGCGGACGCCATGGCGGTGCGGACACTGCTGGGCAAGCGCAAGGACGTGTTGGCGCTCGCGCAAAAGTGCGTGGCGCCGGAGGGGCGACCTGCGTGCGACATCGAGCCGCTGATTCGGGCGCTGATTGCGCAACAAGCCTGGCGCGAGGCGGGCCAGTTGTTGGAGGTGCGGATCAACCACCGCGATCCGGCAGCGGACGATGTGCGGCTTGCGCTTGGTATGGCGCTGCTGACCGAAGACAAACCGGCCGCCTTGAAGTGGTCCTTGCTGCTGACGAAGCTCCGGCCCGATGACGCCGGCGGTTGGCAGTCCGCGGCGCGTGCGCTTGAGGCCAAAGACGATGTGGCGGAGGCGCTCCAGTTGCTGCTCCGCGCGCCAGAGGCAGTGGCGAAGCAAACGGAGACGCTCGAGCAGGTGGTGCAATTGTTGGATACCCTTGAGGATCCGTTGTCGCCCCAAGCGCTGGACGCGACGGCGCGGCGCCAGATGGAAGCCCAAGTCGCCAGCTCGACGACGACTGCGGCACAGTTGGCCCGTGCCGTGCTGGAAGGCTGGCGCGGCGATCCGCGCACGGCCCAACATCTGGCGGCGCTGCCGGGCGCGGAGACTGAGCCGGTGCTGCTGGCACTGCGGGCGCTGGCGCTTCTCGGCACGCCCGCGCAGGCCCAGGCAGAGCTGCTGGTGGCGAAGGCGCTGCAACTGGGGCCGAACCAGCCGCAGGCGGCCGAAGCGCAATGGCAGTGGACGATCGTGCAGGACAAGCCGGACGATCAGGCGTTGGCGGCGTATGAGCGCGCCGTGCAGGCCGCGACCAATGGTCGTGCGGTCTACCGGGTCCGGCGTGCGCACGTGGCGGCGGATCTGCGCACGTGGGGCTTGGTGCCGCCGCCGCGTTGGCCCGCGTGGCCGGTCGGGCGGCCGTGACAACGACTTCCCCGCGCTGGCTTTCCGGCGTCCTCGTCGGAATCGTCGCCCTCGTCTGGCTGTGGCTGCAAGCGCCGCACATGGCGCTGCTGCCGGGCGACGAGCCGCTGTACCTCCTCGATGCGCAGCGGTTGCTTCACGGCGACCGGCTGTACCGCGACATCTTCCTGGCCCATCCGCCCGCGCGCGTGTGGCAGGCCGCGGCTGTTCTGGCGCTGGGCGCCCCGCTGGCCTGGGCCAAGATCTGGGCGCCGCTTGCGACCTTGACCACGGCGACCGTATTGTTCCAAGTGCTGCGGCGGCGGGCCAGCCCGATCGACGGCAGCCATGCGGTGTTCCTCTTTCTCCTCGCCAACGTGGTCCTGCTCAACGGTGCGCTGTTCGTCGGTGTTGAACAGGCCCTCTGCGTGGCGATGTTGGCGAGTGCGCTCGCACTTTCGAGTCGCTGGCTCCTTGCGGGCGTTTGCCTCGCGCTGGCGACCCAGTGGGCGCTGCACGTGGGCATTCTGGCTCTGCCGATGCTGGTCTGGGCCCATCGCGACGGCGGGCTCCGACGGTTTGTCTCGGGTCTGGCGCTGGGTTTGCTGCCGCTGGTCGCGGAACTCCTCTGGTTCGGTCAGCCGATGGTCGATCAGGTCTTTGGCTACCACCTGCGCAAAGTGACGCACATGGCGGCGCAAAAGGTCCCGGATCGCCTCTGGCCTTTCGTATCCTGGCAAGCGCCGCTGCTGTTCCTTGCGGCGCTCGGCACTTGGCGCGGCCCGTCGACGGCGCGACGGTTGGGGCTCTCGGGGTTTGCCGCCCTGGGCGTCCTGCTCCTCTGGCCGCGGCTGCAGCCGTACTACTTCCTGCTGCCGATGCCCTGGCTGGCCATGGCCGCGGCCTATGGCTGGAATGAGCCGGTGCGGCCGATTCGCTGGATCGCGCGCGCCGCGTGGCTGGTCGTGGCGCTGAGCGCGGTGCAGCACGCGGTCGCGAGTCGCGAGGAAGCGCAGATGGCGCAGGCGGAAATGACCCAACTTGCGGCCCAGGTCCACACCTTGGCGGCGGGTCGGCCAATTTGGGGCGACGGTGCGCTCGTGCCGCTGCTTTCGTTGCGAACGGGCCTGCCAGTGGCGATGGACGATACCGATCTGAATGCACAGCGTTTTCTCTCCGGCATGACGCCGCCCGTCTCCCACCTGACCCGTGTGCTGGCGCAAAAGCCTCTAATTGTGGTCGTGCCGCACCATGGCATCGACGCCGTGCCCGAATTGCACGAGGCACTGTTGCGCGACTGCGACATCGTCGGACATTTTGCCGCGCCGGCCGCAAACTTCGCCGGAGTGTTGCTTCGCCCCCGTTGAATTGCAGCCGGGCGCTCGGCTACGCTTTCGCCCCCAAACAGCTGGGGTCAGGATCATCGCCATGGAACATCCGCAGGTCGGCATCATCATGGGCAGTCAGAGCGACTGGGAGACCATGCGCCACGCATCTGACGTGTTGACGGAACTCGGCGTCGTTCACGAATGCCGGGTTGTTTCCGCGCACCGCACGCCGGATTTGCTTTTTGAATATGCGGAGAGCGCCGCTCAGCGTGGCCTGTGCGTCATCATCGCCGGTGCCGGTGGCGCCGCACATTTGCCCGGCATGACCGCGGCGAAAACACTGCTGCCCGTGCTGGGCGTGCCGGTGCAGTCCAAAGCGCTGAACGGCCTGGATTCCCTGCTCTCTATCGTGCAAATGCCCAAAGGTGTGCCGGTCGCGACGTTGGCCATCGGTGCGGCCGGTGCGGCGAACGCCGGCCTGCTTGCTGCACAAATTCTGGCTGTCAACGACGCTGCGCTGCGGGTGCGTTTGCAGGCGCGCCGCGACGAGGAAGAGCGTCGTGTGCGGGAGACGGAGCTGTGAACACACCGGCGATTGTCCCAGGCCAGACGCTCGGTATCCTGGGCGGCGGGCAACTCGGTAAAATGATTGCAATCGAGGCGCGGCGCATGGGCTATCGCGTCAAAGTCCTCGATCCGGACACGGCTTGCCCGGCGGCGGAAGTGGCGGAAATTGTGCAAGGTGCCTGGAGCGATCCGACGGCGGCGCTGGAACTGGCGATCGGCTGCGACGTCGTCACGCTGGAGACGGAGCACGTGCCGTTCGCGGTGCTGGCCGAGGTGGAACATGTGCGGCCGCTGCGGCCGTCGGCGCAGGTGCTGCGGACGATTCAGGACCGCTACAATCAGCGCCATTTCCTCCACCGCCACGACTTGCCGCAGACGCGTTGGGGCAACATCGAGAGCCTGGACGAGTTGGTGGCCGCGCTGGCGCACATGGGCACGCCGGCCATCCTGAAACGGCGAACGGGCGGCTATGACGGCCGTGCACAAGTGCGCATCTACGCCGCGGATGAGGCTCAGAACGCTTGGCGAGCACTGGGCGAGGCGCCGTGCATCCTGGAAGCGTTCGTCGATTTCTCCGCCGAATTGTCGGTGGTGCTGGCGCGATCGGTGCAAGGTGAGATCCGCTTTTTTGCGACGGCCGAAAATGTCCACAAGGACGGGATTTTGTACACGACCGTGGCGCCTGCGCGGTTTTCTCCGGCGATTCGGATGCGGGCTGAGGAGTTGGCCACGCGCGCTGCGGTGGCGCTGGAACTCGTCGGCGTGTTGACGGTCGAGTTCTTCCTGACCGCGAGTGGCGAACTGCTGATCAACGAAATGGCGCCGCGCGTGCACAACAGCGGCCACGTGACGCTGGGCGCCTGCGTCACCTCGCAATTTGAGCAGCAGCTGCGGGCCGTTTGCGGGCTGCCGCTCGGCTCGCAGGAGCAGCACGCACCGGCGGCGATGATCAACCTGCTGGGCGACCTGTGGGCGAACGGTGAGCCGGATTTCCTGCCGGTGCTCGCGGAGCCGCGCGCGCACCTGCACCTGTACGGCAAGCGCGTCGCGCACCCGGGTCGCAAGATGGGTCACATCACGGTGCTCGCGGACACGACGGACGAGGCATTGGCGGTGGCGGAACGCCTGCACGGCCAATTGGCGCAAGCGGCCCGTTAGATTCCACAGGCCTTCTGACAGGTTGCGAGATCGGTGAACACCTGGGCGCATTGCTTGCCACAGCCGCAGCCGCTGGCCGTCACGCAGGACTTGCCGTCGAAAACGACGCCGATGACCATGTCGCACAGGCCAAAGCTGGTCGGATCGACGGTGGTGCAGGTCGTGGGCGCCGTGCTGCATGTGCCGGGCTTGTCGGCGACGAGGCACATCGCGCCGCACGGGCAGACGTTGACGCCGGAGCACGTGCCGCCGCCCAGGCAGTCGCTGTCGTTCCAGCACTGGGTGTTGGACAACACCGCCTTGCTCTCGCACATGCTGCCACCGGCGCACGATTCGCCCGTCGCGCAGACGCCGCCATTCTTGTTGCAGCAGCCGCCCGGTTTGACGTTGTCGACGCACGTGCCCTTCTTGTCGGCGACGGCGCACATCGCGCCACACGGGCAGATCGTCGCGCCCTGACAGGTGCCCACTTTGCAGTCGGTGTCGGTCCAGCATGTTCCTGTCGTCACGCCGCTTGGCTTGCAGATATGCGCGCTGTCGATGCAGATCTCGCTGCTGGTGCAGCCGCCTTTGTCGCCGCCGCAGCAGGAGCCGAGATTGTCGCTGCACGTGCCGAAGGAGTAGCTGTAGCTGCAATCCGCGGTGCAGGGGCAGACCGCGGCGTTCTGGCATTTGCCGCTCTTGCAGTCGCTGTCGAACCAGCACTTTCCGGTGGGCGCCGGTGGCACGCAATCCTTGCCGGGAATGCAGATGTTCTTGCTGCCGCCGATCTGGCATTGCGAGTCGGTCTGGCAACAGCCGTTGGAGATCACGTCGGGCGCATCCGGCGCATCCGGCCACCACACGTCGACCGCGGTGGCGTCCGTCGTGGCGGCATCGGTGCTCGCGTCCGTCTGCGCTGCGTCCGGCACGTCTGTGAGTGGCAATTCCGCGCTGGCTGCATCGCTCACGCTGTCTGGCACCGCGTCGCCGGCGACATCAGCGGTATCCGTTGCGGCTGCGTCGATCGCCGCATCGGCGTTGCCGCCATCGGCGCTGGCAGCTGTGCCGCAGCCTGCAAGAATAAGTAGGCTGAAAAGACTGCCGAAGAAAAGTGTGCGCATGACAGGCTCCCAAGAAAGTCGCATCAAAGTAAGTCCTCGCGGCGCTTGCGGCAAGCGGCCATCCGCCGATACCCTGCGTGCGTGAGGTGGTGATGGCCGTTCAGTCGAACAGCGTGGAATTGCACTTGGCCGGCGTTCAAGAGGCCACCGACCTGCTGCGTGTCCTCCACGGGATCCCGGCGACCTTGGCCGTGGCGGAATCGTGCACAGGTGGTCTGATCGGCCATCTCCTCACGGAAGTGCCAGGTGCCAGCCGGACGTTTCTTGGCTCCGCGGTGGTGTATGCGAACGCCGCGAAATACGCGCTGCTCGGCGTCGATGAGGCGCTCCTGCAGGCGCACGGTGCCGTGAGTGAAGCCGTGGCGCTGGCGATGGCGGACGGTGCACGTCGCCAGTTCCGCAGTGATGTTGCCGTCGCCACTTCCGGCGTCGCTGGTCCAGATGGAGGCACGACGGAGAAGCCAGTCGGAACCCTGTGTTTGGCGGTGAGCGCCGCGGACTGGCACCAGGCTTGGACGCTGCATGTCCCTGGCCTTGCTCGCGCTGACTTCAAATACGCCGCCGCGCGCGCGGCCTTTGCCGCAGTGCGTCAGTGGGCTCAGCGGCAGGACTGATTTCACAGTTTCCCCACGTCCGTCGTCACTTCGCCTGCCATGTCGACGGTCACGTCGGCTGCGATGTCAAACATCGTCGCATCCGGCATCGCACCTGTGGCGTCTGCACCCGGGACGGCCTGATTGCTGTCGTTTTCGCTCACCGTGCCGCCCGTCTGGCTGTCGGTGGCTTTGTCAAACGTCGCGGCCGACGTCTTCTCAGGCGTTGGCACTGGATTGACGATGCAGCCGGTTCCTGTCGCGCAGACGCTGCCCAAAAGGAGCCAGCGGCCAAAACGCGTGCGGGAGTAGGTTCGAAGCATGGAATCCCCAAAAGGCGCACGGTGCCGCCCGGACTGAAGTGTAGCAAGTGCCATGCCAGCCGCTGAAGTATCTACAATGGCATGAGTTTTGGCAATTTTTTGCCGGCACCGCTCCGTGCGGTGTCCATGCGGCTGTTGAGATTCTCTACACCCTGTGGCATTCTGCAACACAGCGGCTGAAACCGTGGGGGACCCGATGTTGGACTGGCTACACCGACGACCGGAACGGCTGACGCAACTGGCGACCCATGTCTGGACGGCGCGCTGGCCCGGCGAAGTCTCGGCGACGTTGGTGGCCAAGGACGCCCGGCCGGATGATGCCCACGCGCTGGATCGCGAATGGCTGGCGCTGTTGAATGTGCCGTCCGATCGCTTGCCTGAACCGGTCGGTTTGACATGCGACGCGCATGGCCAAGCGCAGACCCTTTGGCTGCGGTTGCGGTCGGGCTTGCCGCTGGACGAGGCGATGCGCGGTGACAAGGCCCCGCAGGTGCTGGATATCGCGCGGCAGGCGATGCAGGCGCTCGCCGCGGTGCACGCGAGCGGACTTGTGCACGGCGACCTGCACCCAGGCAATTTGCTTCTGGATTCTGCCGGCCGCGTGACGTTGCTCGATTTGGGCTTGGCGGGTGAGCCGGGCCACACGTCCGTGGGCTGTGGCCATCCGGCGTTCGCGGCGCCGGACCGGCTGAGTGGCTTGCCGATGGACCCGCGCGACGATCTGTTTGCCCTGGCCATGACGCTGTGGCTGGCCCGCGGCTGGCCGGCGCCCTATCGCGATTATCCGGCCATTCGTCCGGCGCCTGGCACGCAGCCCTTGTTTCCGCCAGACGTCGGCGAGGATGGGGAGCTCGCGCGTGTGTTGGCGGGTTGGCTCGCGATCGACCGCGCCCATCGGCCGGCCGACGCCGAACGCGCGTTGCGGCAGCTGACGGACTTGTCGCCCATCGATCCCGTGGTGGAAGTCGCCTCGCTGGTAGCGGATTTGCGTGCGCTGATCGGGCGGCCCTGCTTGTGGGCGCCCGACCCGACGTTGCCGCGCTTGGTCGACGAGACCGCGCTCTGGCTGGTGGGCCCGCGCGGGAGCGGGAGGACCTCGCTGCTGGCGCGACTGGCCATCGACGCACGTGCCCGCGGCCAGCAGGTCGTGGAAATTGACGGTGTGGCGCTGCCCAACCTGATCGCACGGCTGGCCCAGTTCCGCCACTTGTCCGAGTTTTCCGGGATGAGCGATCCGCTCGGTCAGGAAACGTCGCGGTGGCGTTTGCTTTGGCAAGCCGTACGTCAAGAGCTTGGGCCGTCCGCCGTGCTGCTTGTTGACGACGTCGAGCGCCTGCCGCAACCCGCGCGGCTGGCGCTGGAGCAGGCTGAACTGGCGCCCATCGTGCTCGCAAGCGACGATGCGCCGGAAAGGGCGATTCGCTGGGCGATCCCCGCGGCGACCGAGAATGACGTGGCAAGGACGCTTGGGCGCGCGTCGGGCGGGCGCGAGTGGGACGCATCGCTCGTGGCGGCACTGGCCGCCGGTGTCGGTGCGGAACGTGCGTTGATTTGGCCGCTTGCTGCGCTGCTCGTCGAGTTCAACATCGCGGTGCCTGTGGCGGGGCGATTGGAACTTGCTGCGGGGATGAATCCGCAGCGCGCGATTTCCCAAACGCTTTTGCGCCAAAGGCGACTGAACCTGCCGGCGCCGCGGACTTGGCCGCTCTGGGCTGAACTCGCCGTCCAGGCCTCGCAGGCGGTCCTGCCCTTGCAGGCGATGGCGGCGATTCCGACGGAGGATGCCGCACTGTTGCGTAGACTTCCGCACGGCGTTGCGCTCGCGTCGGCGGCCGTGCGGACCTTCCTGCGCAGTCAATTGCCGGCGTCGGTCCTCGCGCAGGCGGCGTTGCAAGTGAGCCAGCGCACGGAGGATCCCGACCTACGCGTGCAGTTCCTGCTGGATGCCATGACTTGGGGTGCGCAGATCCTGCCCGATGGCATCGCGGTCGCTGACGCCCTTTCAGCACGGTTGCTGCGTGGCGAGGCGGCCGAGGCGGTGGCCATGGCCGCGGCTTGGCTCCCCCGGGCGCCCGCGGATCATCCGGCGCTCGCGCGCGTCACGGCGCTGCACTTGCGCGCGCTCGCGTTGGCCGGTTCGGAGACTTTGCCGGCGAAGATCGCGCAGATTCCGGAGTCCGTTCGCGCGGCGCCAGAAGTTCGCCTGGCACTGGCAGAAGCCGCATTCCGTCGCGGCGACTATCCGGCGTGTCGCGAGGCAGCGGCAACGGTGGCTGCGGATTCGCAGTCGGATGTGCGTGCTGCCGGTCAGCTCTGGTTGGCATTTGCCGCGACCTGGCAAGGTGACCGATCGGCCGCGGCGGACGCCGTCGCGACGGGTGAAGCGGCGGCAACTGCGGAAACGCGGCCATTCTTCGTCTATCTGGCTGCGCTCGGTCAGTACTACGGTGGCGAACTGCCAGACGCCGGTGCAAAATTCGAACGTCTGTGGCACGACAAGCAATTGCAGGACTCTGCCTTGCACGCCGCGGCTGCGAGTGGTCTGGGTCTCTGTGCGCAGCGTCGCGGGGACTTGCCGCAAGCGCGGACCTGGTACGAGACGGCGCGCCAGGCGGCGGAACGTTCGGGTGATCGCCTGCGTGCGCTGAACATGGCGATGAATGTCGCCACGTTGGACCACGAACAGGGCGATCTGGGACGGGCGCTCTCCGCCTATGACCACATCGTGGCGGCGGCCCGTCGTGCGACGAATCCGGGGGCCTTGGCCCGGGCGCTGGGCAATCGCGGCAATCTGCTGTCGCAGCTCGGCCAGGACGAGCGAGCGCGCAAGGATTTGGACGAAGCGCTGGCCTGGTATCAGACCCAGGAGAACGGCTATCTGGCCGGGAACGTGCGGTGCGTGCTGGCAGAATTGGCGCGGCGCGGCGGGCAGTGGCAGAGCGCGGAGCAGCAACTCCAGCTGGCGGAAACGGGATTGCGGCAGGCCAATGCCGTTGCGGAACTGCTGGAAACCGAGTTGGAGCGCGGTGAATTACTCAGGATTTCCGGGCGGATTGTCGAGGCGACGACGTGTGCCGAAGCCGCGGTCGCTGCCGCTGCCCAGCTCGGATCGCCGGAATTGCAGGCGCGTGCGGCCTGGCTGCTGGGGCGGCTCGCGTTGGACGGCGCCGATGGTGGCCGTCAGCATCTGGTCCAGACCGTGCGTGGGTTGCGGGAAGCGCTGCAGCAGGTTCCCGACGGCAAGCCGCTGCTGCGCATTGGCCTGATGGCGGATTTGGCGCGGGCGCTGGCCTGGCACGGCGATTGGCCCGCTGCGGTGAGCTTGGCGCGCGATGGCCTCGCCCGATTCAACGCGATTGCGGCGACGCTGACGCCACAGGACGGCCAACTCTTTGCCCACGGTGCCGCACACGGGGCGACGCGGCTGCTGCTGTCGGTGCTGAGCCTGCTGCCCGACGTCGCGAACGCCTCGACCTCGCCGGCGCCCCACGTGCTGGCACCGATCCTCGCCATCAACCGACGCATGGGCGCCGAGCAGGAACTACAGCCGCTGCTCGAAATTGTCATGGATTCCGCGGTGCTGCTGACCGGATCGGAACGCGGATTCCTGCTGCTGGATCACGACCACGCGCTGAACGTCATGGTGGCGCGCAACCTCGACCGCGAGAACCTGCGCAAAGCGGCGCTGAAGCTGAGCTGGGGCATTGCCCGACAGGTGTTCCAGACCGGTGAGCGGATTCTGACGACCGATGCCATTCAGGACGAGCGGTTCCGCGCCCAGGCGAGTGTGCACCACGGCAGCTTGCGTTCGATTTTGTGCGTGCCCATGGCGTGGCAGGGCAAGCCGATCGGCGCGCTGTACGTCGACAATCGCTTCACTGCGGGCGCATTTTCCTTGGAGCACGCGGCGCTTCTGGAGGCACTGGCGGATCAGGCTGCGATCGCCGTCGAGCACGCGCGCGTGGTGGCGGGCGAGAGGCAGGCGCTGGACAAGCTGCGGCAGAGTCAAAAGGAAGTGCAGAATCTGGCGGAGCGCCTGCGCGAGCAGTTGGACCAGACCGAGCATGCGCTGGACGACGCCCGCGCCGAGCTGGTGGCCCAGCGCTTGGACGTCCAGCGGCGCAGCGATTACAGCCAAATTCGCGGCGAAAGTCCGGCGCTGCTGCGCCTCTTCGGCCTGATGGACCGCGTGCGCGACCACGATTTTCCGGTGTTGGTGTGCGGCGAGTCGGGCACCGGCAAGGAGCTCGTGGCGCGGGCGATCCACTTCACCGGGCGGCGCAAACGCGGGCCTTTCCTGGCGATCAATTGCGCGGCACTGCCCTCGACGCTGCTGGAATCGGAGCTGTTTGGCCATGCGCGCGGCGCGTTCACCGGCGCGGTGATTGACCGCAAGGGCCTGTTCGAGAGCGCGGATGGCGGCACGCTGTTTCTCGACGAAATTGGCGAGATGCCATTGGAAATGCAGGCAAAGCTGTTGCGGGTGCTGCAGACCGGGGAATTGCAGCGCGTGGGTGAGACACGGACGCGCAAAGTCGATGTGCGGGTGGTGGCGGCGACGCATCGCAATTTGCCGGAGATGGCGGAGCATGGGCAATTCCGGCAGGATTTGCTCTTTCGCTTGCGGGTCGTTGAACTGCAGATTCCGCCGTTGCGCCAGCGCTTGGATGATATTCCACTGCTCGCGGAGTATTTTGTCAGTGAAAATCGCAAGATGGGGATTGGCCAGATCGAGCGGCTGACTCCGGCTGCGTTGCGGCGGCTGCGCGAATTCTCCTGGCCAGGCAATGTCCGGCAGTTGGAGACGGTGCTGAAGAGCGCCGGGTTGTTTGCATCGGGTGATGTGATCGATGTTGCTGATTTGGAGCCGCTTTTGACGCGCGAGAAGTCGACAGATGCCGGCGCCGCGAAGACCGAGGGCTGGTGGAAGACGGCGCAGCTGGAGGAGATCATTCGTCGCGCGGTGACGGAACGGCTGGAGCTGCTTGGCGGCAACAAACGCCGCGCTGCGGAAAGTCTCGGCATCGACCGCACGACGCTTTATGCGCGTTTGCGCAGCCCTGAGTCCGACACATGACGCAGGCGTGGCCGTCGCCGATCGAGTTTGGCCCCTGGCTGCTGGACGAACGGCTGGGCGTGGGCGGCACGAGTGAGGTCTGGCGTGCGCGTCATGAGGCGATGCCGGGCGATTTTGCCGTCAAGCGCCTGCTGCCGGTCTCCCGGGACGATGCAGCAGCTGCCGAGCGCTTTGCACATGAAATCAGCTGTATGCAGCGCGTTTGCCACCCGCGGTTGCCGCCACTTGTGGCGCACGGCGACGTCGCCGGAATCCTTTGGCTGGCGATGCCGGCCTATTCTGGCGCGACGCTTCGCCGGCTGCTGGCGCTGGGACCGCTCCCGGTCGACCTGACGCTGGCGTTGGTGGCCGAACTGGCCGATGGGCTGGCCACCCTGCACGCCGCCGGTTTGGTGCACTGCGACGTGTCACCCGACAACGTGCAAGTCACGGCGGACGGAGAGGTCGTGCTGCTCGACTTGGGGATTGCCCAGGAAATGGGCACGCCGTCGGCGGTGGTCGGGCGCTCGGTGCCTGGGCGGGCGGCCTATTTCTCGCCCGAACAGCAGGCGCGGCAGCCGTTGGATGGCCGCAGTGACTTGTTTGCCATGGGCAGCATGCTCACCGAATTGTTGACCGGCACCGCGCCGTTTCTCCGGTCGACGCGCGAACAGACGCTGCACGCCGTGCACGCCGGCGAATTGCCCAGCTTGACGGGCATGCCAGCGTCGGTGCGAAGGCTGGTCCACGAACTGCTTGCGCCGAAGGCCGAACAGCGCTGCCCGACTGCCGCCGAGCTGCATCGGCAGGCCACGTTGCTCGCGGGCGAACCTCCGTGCTTGCGCGCAGAGTTGCGTGCGCGTGTGGCAGCGCTGCCGCCGCTGGTGGCCGCAGCCACGTGGCAGGCGGCCGAAATGCGCGGAGAAATTGTGACGGATCCGGCAATGGACGACGGCGCAACGGTCGCGCGGACTTGAACCGCGAACCGGCAAACGCGCTCAGATGCCCATCACGCCGCGCGAATGCCGAAGAACTTCACGCTGCTCGGTCGGAGGTGGCCCGATGTGAAGCGCGAGGCGATTCCAGCGCAGGAAAACGAGATGCTCCAATGGCTCGTCAAACTCGAACTCGACCTGGGTCACGCCGGCCGCGGTCGCCTGTTCAATGCGCACCCGCAAATGCGGAACGTCCAGCACATCGCCGATCTTGGGCATGCGCGCCGGGTCCATGATCAACTGCTCCGGTTGCGTCGACAGCAGCGGCTTGCCCAGCGCCTCCAGGCGAATCCGGTTGGGCCCCGTGCGTGTGACGGCAACGTCGCCCTGCGTCACAGCCAAAGCGTTGAACTGGCGCGGCAGCGTCAGACCGGAGGACGCCATCAGGGCGGGCAGATAGAAGCTGATCACGGGGTCCGGCGCCGCGAGCATCACGACGTGTCGACCACCCAACTGCTGCAGTGCGGGTGATTCGGCCAGTTCAGTCCACACGGGCTCGCGCGAGGCGACAACCGCGCTGAACCCCAGCATGGCCAGCGGCGACCAGATCGTGTGGATCCAGATGAGCATCCCGCGCCCCCACCGCGCGAGGCGCAGCGTGGGCTGGGCGATCAGCAGGTTGTGGAGACCGATGAGCAGAATCGCGACGAGCGCCGCCGATACCAGACTGGGTGCCAGCAACGTGCGCTGCGACGGCCACGTTGCTGCCGGCGGCCAGAGCGCGAGAAAACCGCCGACCGCCAGCAGCGGCCACACCGCGGCATCGCGCGGTTCCAGCGGCAGGCGACGCAGCCCGCGCAGCATCAGCCAGACGCACACCAGGCTGACGGCGGCGATGGACCAGGTGAGCGCGGGCGACAGGACGCCAATTTCGGTCGGCAGGCTCGCGATCAGCGCACCCGCCAGCGACGGAACCCGGTGCACGGCTTGGGCGAGATAGCGCAGCGGCTCGGCGCCCGGGTCGAGATAAGCGCCCGACGCGGCGGCGCCGTAGCCGTGTGTCTTGTAATAGGTGGCCCAAATCGCCAGCACCAGTCCAAGCGGCGCCAGGTGCAGCAGCGTCTGCAGCAAGGGTTTGGCCCGTCGGCCAATCGCGACGGCGACCCAGATGCAGGCGACACCCAGCGCGGTTTCACCGCCGCACAAGCCAATGCCAAAAAGCAACGGTGCCGCGATCTTGCCGGGCAGCCACTCCTCTTCCTCCGCGCGCAACCACGCCCAAAAGCCGAGCATGGCGGGGACCATCGAGACCCACGCGTTGCGATTGGAAATCCAGCAACTGGCGGTCCAGTGCGATTCGTCGATGGCGTACAGCACGGTCGCGAGCGCGGCCGTGCGTGGCGCCAGGAGACGCAGGAAGATCGCCGCGCTGACCGCGATGCCCGCCGCTTGCCACATCAAGCTCTGGATGTGATGCAGCCAAGCGTGCGGACCGAGCACCTTTTCGTCGAACATGTGGGTCAGCGCCGACAGCGGCCGGAAGAAGTTCAGCTTCAGGTCGGGCAGCGTCCACCAGCCGTAGCCGTACTGGGTGCGCGCCATCACGTCGGCTTTCACGCCGTTGCCAAACGTGAACAGCGAGCCCAAGCCAGGATGGTGAATCGGAATGCGGCCGAGGATCGCCGCGCGGTGGATCCAGTCGTCCAGCATCCAGCCGGAAAACACCATCGGCAGGCAGAGTAGCGAGGCGAACAGGATGCCATTGCGCACTGGACGCGCAACGCTCCACGCCACGAAACGTTGCAACTGCGCGCGCCAACCGACCATGTTTGCCTAGGCGCCCTTGTCGTCTCCGACGTCGCGCTCGGTGAAGTGCTCGAAGCTCATGACCTTCTCACCGTCGCCCAAATTGATCAACCGCACGCCTTGCGTGTTGCGGCCGATTACCCGGATTTCCGATGCCAGGATCCGCAGCAGCGTGCCGCCATCCGTCACGAGGATCACTTCGCCGTCCGGTTCAATCGCCCGGACGCCGACCACTTTGCCGTTGCGCGCCGTGGTCTTGATCGAGATGACGCCGCGACCGCCGCGGTTTTGCATGCGGTACGCGTGCGGCGGCGTGGCCTTGCCGTAGCCGTTCTCGCAGACCGTCAGAAGCGCGATGCCCTTGTAGCCCGTCTCGCCTTCGGTCTCCTCGCCTTCCGCCGCCTCTGGCTCCGGCACTTCCACTTCTTCCACGACTTCCTGGCCCGTGCCGGGCACGACCGCCAGGCTGACCACGGAATCCTTGCCGCTCAACAGAATGCCGCGCACGCCGCGCGTCGCCCGACCCATCGGCCGCACGTCCGTCGAATGGAAGTGAATCGACATGCCGTCGCGCGTGCCCAGCACCACGTTGTCCGTGTCGTGCAGCACCTTGGCGTCAATCAGGTCGTCGCCTTCATCCAGCACGATGGCGATGATGCCGGTCGAGCGGATCTTGGCGTACTGCATCAAGTCGGTCTTCTTGACGGTGCCGAACTTGGTCGCCAGCAGCATGTACGCGTCTTCGACGAATTCGCGAATCGGCACAACGGCCTTGACGTCCTCTTTGGCCTCCACGGGAATCAGGTTGACGATTGGCTTGCCACGCGTGCTCGCCGCGCCCGCCGGGACTTCGTAGACCTTCAAGCCGTAGACCTTGCCCAGCGACGTGAAGATCAGCAGGTCCTGGTGCGCGCTCGCCACGAACAGGTCGATGACGAAATCCTCTTCCTTCGTGGTCATGCCCGACTTGCCGCGACCGCCGCGCCGTTGCGCCCGATACGCCGACAGCGGCGTGCGTTTGATGTAGCCGCTGCGGGAAATGGTCACAACCATGTCCTCGTCGGCAATCAGGTCTTCCATCGACAGCGACGCGTGGTCTTCCACGATGTCGGTGCGACGCGCGTCGCCGTACTCGTCGCGGATCGCGATCAGCTCGCCCTTGATCACGCCCATCAGCACGTCATCGCTTTCCAGCACCGACTTCAGCCAGGCGATCTGCTTCATCAGCTCGTCGTACTCGGCGCGAATCTTGTCGCGTTCCAGGCCGGTCAGGCGCTGCAAACGCATGTCCAGGATGGCCTGAGCTTGCAGTTCGCTCAGCGCAAAACGCAGGACCAAACGCTCGCGCGCCGTCACCGGATCCGGGCTGCTGCGGATCAGTTCGATGACTTCGTCCAAGTGGTCCAGCGCAATCAGCAAGCCGAGCAGGATGTGCGCGCGCGCTTCCGCTTGCTTCAGCAGGAACAGGCAGCGGCGCGTCACGACTTCGCGGCGGTGATCGACGAAATGCTCGAGCATTTCCTTGAGCGTCAGCACCTGCGGCTGGCCCGCGACGATCGCCAAATTGATGATGCCGAAGCCCGACTGCAGCGCGGTCTGATGGAACAGGTGATTGAGCACCACCTGTGCAATGGCGTCGCGCTTGAGCTCAATCACCATGCGCATGCCGGTCCGGTCAGACTCGTCGCGCAGGTCGCTGATGCCCTCAATCTTCTTGTCGCGCACCAGTTCGGCGATGTGCTCGATGAGCCGCGCCTTGTTCACCTGGTACGGCAGCTCGTCGACGATGATCGCTTCGCGTCCGCCCTTTTTCTCCGTCTCGATGTGCGTCTTGGCGCGCACCTTGATCTTGCCGCGCCCCGTCGCGTACGCATCGACGATGCCCTGGCGGCCAAAAATCGTACCGCCGGTCGGAAAATCCGGACCTTGGACGAATTTCATCAAGCCGCGCACGTCGATGAACGGGTCTTCAATCAGCGCAATCGTCGCGTCGATGATTTCCACCAGATTGTGCGGCGGAATGTTGGTCGCCATACCGACCGCGATACCACCCGAGCCGTTGACCAGCAGGTTCGGCACGCGCGTCGGCAGCACCGTGGGCTCGTGGTCGTGACCGTCGTAGTTCGGCTGGAAGTCGACGGTTTCCTTGTCCAAATCGGCGAGCAGCTCGTGCGCCAACTTGCTCATGCGCACTTCGGTGTAACGCATGGCCGCCGCGGGATCGCCGTCGACGGAACCGAAATTGCCCTGGCCATCGACCAGCAAGTAGCGGAGCGCGAACGGCTGGGCCATGCGCACGATGGTGTCGTACACCGACTGATCGCCGTGCGGGTGATACTTGCCGATGCAGTCACCGACCACGCGCGCGGATTTCTTGTAGGCCAGATTCCAGTTGTTCTTCAACTCGTACATCGTGAACAGCACGCGCCGGTGCACGGGCTTCAAGCCGTCGCGCACGTCGGGCAGCGCGCGGCCGACGATCACGCTCATGGCGTAATCGACGTACGACGAGCGCATTTCGTCTTCGATGTGGATCGTCGCGATGTTGCCGGCGTTGTTGTCGCCGCTGCCGCCGTCGCCGGGTGGCAGGTCGTCGATGCTGTCAGGGGTATCGCTGTTGGCCATGTATGAACTCCGGGGCTGCCGGCTGAAGGGGCCCGCAGTGTACGTTGGATCGCGCCAGACGTCAATGTGTCGGGTCGTGGTTGCGGTCAGATAACGTCTTGAAAATACGCAATTCACTCGTGAGCGCGGTGGCGTCTGGCGGTCGGTCGCGCGGGTCGAGTGCGCACGAGACCTCTTGCCTCGTTGCGATGGCCGTAAGCGGTTGACCCGGAGGCGCGGCAAACCCTACACTGCGGCCCCTTTCACGGGCGCAATCCCGTTGCCCGGCTGGCTGTGAGACGTCATGAAAATCGCTGTCATTGGCACTGGTTATGTAGGATTGGTCGCGGGCGCGTGTTTTGCCCACAGCGGCAATCACGTCACCTGCGTGGACATCGACTTGAAGAAAGTCGAGCGCTTGCGCCGTGGTGAGATTCCGATCTTTGAGCCGGGTCTCGACGAATTGGTCCTGAACAACGTCGCGCACGGGCGCTTGCAGTTCACGAACCTGACCGCGGAAGCGGTGGCTGGCGCGCAAGCCGTGTTCATCGCCGTCGGTACGCCGCCGCAAGAGGATGGTTCGGCGGATCTCAGCCGCGTGCTGCAAGTGGCCCGCACGATTGCGGATGCGCTGACGGATTATGCGGTCATCGTCACGAAATCGACGGTGCCCATCGGCACGAATGCCAAGGTCCACGACATCTTGGCGGCGCACGCGAAGGTGCCATTCGACGTTGCGTCCAATCCGGAATTCCTGAAGGAAGGCGCGGCATTGGACGATTTTCTCAAGCCGGATCGCGTCGTGATCGGCACGGCGACCGAGCGGGCGCGGGCCGTGCTGCACGAATTGTATCTGCCGTTTGTCGAACGCGCCGAGCAAATCCTGTTCATGGACATTCGCTCGGCCGAGATGACCAAGTATGCGGCCAACGCCATGCTGGCGACGCGCATTTCGTTCATGAATGAAGTCGCGAATTTGTGCGAGAAGGTCGGCGCGGACGTCGCCGAAGTGAAGCGCGGCATCGGCTCGGACAGTCGCATCGGTATGGCGTTTCTCAACGCCGGTATCGGCTATGGCGGCTCATGTTTCCCTAAAGATGTCAAAGCGTTGATGATGACTGGCCGGCAGAATGGCTTCGCCATGGAAATTCTCTCCGCGGTGGAGTCGGTCAACGATCAGCAGAAGTCCGTGTTGGCGCGCAAGGTGCAGGAGACTTTTGGCGCGCACGTGGCGGGCAAGCGGATTGTCCTGCTGGGTCTGGCGTTCAAGCCCGATACCGACGACATGCGCGAGGCGCCGGCGCTCGTGCTGGCGCGCACGCTCACCCGCGAGGGCGCGCACGTGGTGGGTTACGATCCCGTGGCGACCGAGACGGCGCGTGAAGAGTTGGGCGATACCATTGAATATGCCGCGAGTTGGCAGGAGGCTGTGAAGCAAGCGGACGCGATCCTGCTCGTCACGGAATGGCATGAACTGCGTGGCATTGCGCCGATTGAACTGGCCGCGGCGACGGCGTGTCGGCTGGTCTTTGATGGTCGCAACATGATGGATCCGCAGGCGATGCGCGCAGTTGGCTTCACGTACCACGCGATGGGTCGGCCGTAGACGCCAGCGCCCTCAGGCCGCGACGCTCACTTGCGTTGCGTCACCACGCGCATCGACGGCCCAGCTCTCCAACTCGCCCGCGTCGGCCGCGACGAAGAACCGCTCGATCCAATCAAACATCGCCTCGGTCGTCTGCGCGCGCATGGCCCGTTCGCGCAGCAGCGAGCCAAACTCCATGCCTTTGGTCATTCGCGCCAGCACCTGCTTGAGGCGCCCGGGAATGGCGTGGGCCGGCATCCGCTCCGCCGCCATCTCGGCAAAAGCCCGCAAGACCCGCAGACGCTCAGCGCCGTCCACCGTGCGCTGGGGCTTGCCCTGAACCAGATCGTCAATTTGGCCAAAAATCCACGGATTCATGATCGCGGATCGACCGATCATCACGCCGGCGACGCCCGGAGTCCGCATGCGCCAAATCGCTTCTTCGGCGGTGGTCACGTCGCCGGATCCGACCACCGGCACGCGCACGTTCGCCGCCACGTCGGCCACGATGCCCCAGTCCGCCTCGCCCGTGTAGAGCTGAAGCCGCGTCCGACCATGGACCGCAATCATCTGCGCCCCAGCTTCCTCGACGCGTTTGGCGATTTGCACGGCGTTGATCGAATCCGCGCTCCAGCCACTGCGAATCTTCACCGTCACCGGCACTTTCACGGCCTGCACGGTGCGCTCCACCAGTCGGCCCAGCGCGTCGCACTGCCGCATGAGTTCAGCGCCGCCACCGCGTTTGACGACCTTCGGCGCAGGACAGCCGCAGTTGATGTCGACCAATTGCGCGCCCGCTTCCTCGGCCATTTGCGCGGCATTGGCCATCCGCTCGATTTCGGCACCGAAGATCTGCACGGAGAGCGGTCGTTCGATCTGGGCGTCAAAGGCCAGCCGCGCGGCCGACTTCATGTTGGCGCGCGTCAGGCCTTCGATGGAAATGAATTCAGTGACATACAGGCCGACAGCGCCAGTGGACGCCATGCCGCACATGCGCCGGAACGCGCTGTCGGTGACGCCGGACATCGGCGCGAGGACAAACGGGCGATCGATGCGCACCTGCCCACCGATGGTGAACGGGCGGATGTCCGGATGCGGACCAGGGCCAATGCCGAGCGTTGCGCTGGAAGTGGGCGTGAGTTCGGGAGCGTTGGCCATGGTGCAAACACGAAGTGGCGCGTGGACCGCGCGGGGGCGACAGTGTAGCAGAGCGCATGGAAAACGCCGCAGTTTTCGGGTTCAGGTTGCGATTTCTGGCCTGCGCCGCGGCGTGGATCGCGTCAGTGCGGCACTTTGTGCGGTCGCGCGCTGACGGAATTCTCAGGTGGCACGAACGACACCTGATCGAGGTCCACGCCGTGCTGGGTCTCGTCGATTTTGACATCCCAGTCGTCGATGGCGGCCTGCACGCGCATGAGCGCGGGCCTGGAAGCGGGCGCGGAGGCGAGCGCCTGCGAGGGCGTGTGCGCGCGACCCTTGTTACCGCTCAGGATCGTCGTCAGACGCTGGTTGGCCATCCGCAGCTGCCGCACGCCCGCGATGGCGATTTGCTCCTGGAACCGCAGCGCCACCGGGCTCGATGACCGCAGCAGTTTTTCGAACACGTCGCGCGTCAGTTCCAAAGCGACGACCGCCTCTTCGGCGATGACGGAAGCGGATCGCGGTGAGCGATCCACCAGCGCGAGTTGCCCGACGATCTGCCCCGCGCGCAGCGTGGCCAACACCTTGTCGCCATCCTCCGTGTGCTTGGTCACGTTCACAGCGCCCGTCGCCAGCAAAAAGCACGACTGGCCGACGGTCCCTTCGCGGCACAAAACGTCGCCTTTGGCGTACGAGCGCGCCGGCGCCGCAGACGCCAGCAATTTCAATTCACTCGACGGATAGTCGCGCAAAGCGGGCAGGGCGCGAAGGTCAATTTGCTCGGTCATCGCATTCTCCACAGTGTCTGGCTGCGTGGTCAGTCACCCGTCAGGCGCGCCCAGATGCGCGAGAAGAGCGAGTGCGCTTCCACCGGGTCGGATGTCTGCCGACCCTGCGCCGCCACCGGTTCGGGCTTGAATCCGCCGCTGGAGCGCGGATTCAGCAGCGTGTCGATCTGCTTGTTGATTTGCCGCAAGCGCCGCGTCACGTCGCTGATGACGGCGCTGGTGATGGTCGCGCTCGCGTGCGGGCACGATTGGCGCAGTTGTTGCAAGCCGGCGCGACTGAGCTCGTAGACCAACGTTTCGCTGACCGCCGTGACGCTGCACGCTCGTGGCGCCGGGTCCAGAACGGCCATTTCGCCAACCACTTCGCCCGCGCCGATGGACCCGACTGCCGTCCGACCGCCGATGGCGTTCTCCAGCTCCACGCGCAGATGGCCCCCAGACACGATCACCATCGTGTCGCCGCGGTCGCCTTGCTGAAACACCGTCTCGCCTGCGCCGAACTGACGGACTTTGAGGACCGCGATCACCGCGTCACAGGCAGCGTCATCAAATTCCTTGAAGAGAGGAATACGTCGCAATATCGCATGGTTGTGTTCCGACATCGCAGCTCCCAGCCCAGTGACGGTCAGTGCGCGCGCGTGGCCAGCGACGCGTTCGAGAGCCGTCCTCAGTCGATGCGCGATGCTAACATGGATCCGGGGCAGCGCCAGTCCATCGTTGCGCGGTTGGGCGTCCGTCCATGTGCCGCAACTTGCGTACCCGCCGTGGCGGCATCATCCTGTAGGTATGGACGTGCGTGCGCGGACAATCCGTTGGTTTTCTCTCTCGCTCACGGTCGCAATGGTTGCCGTTGCGGCGTGCGACAAGAGCGCGCCGAACTGCGAAACAGGGCTCTGCCCCTCCGGCTTTGCCTGCAATCCCGGTTCAGGTTTGTGCGAGGTACTGACCACGCCCACGGCATCGACTTCCGGACTCATCGGCCGCTTGTCCGCGGTGCGCCTGAGCGATGGGCAACTCGGTGTAGCTGCGTTCAGTTCTCAGCGTGGCAGCCTGGTGTGGATGCGGGAATCTCAAGGAGACTGGCAGCCGAGTTTTCTCGCCGGACCCGCGGCCAGTGCGCAGGAACCGCCGGCCGGCCATACCTCCGCCGCGGTCACCGATGCCGATGGCCTGGTGCACATCGCCTGGCGCCGGGCCGGCGACGCGACGCTCTGGTACGGCGTGCAAGGGCCGAACGGCTGGCAGCGGGAGCAGGTGGCAGTTGCGTTGCCGGGCACCGTGGGGGCCGCGCTGGCGATTGGCATGTGGCAAGGCACCCCGGTGATCGCTTGGCGCGGACTGGATATCCAGAATGTTCGGGTTGCGCACAAAGTGGCGGAGACTTGGGTGCTGGAGACGTTGCCGCCGCCAGCCGCGCTGCCGGGGGAGGTCACTGCGGCGGTTGACCTCGGACGGTCGCTTGCCCTGGTCGTGATGCCGACAGGTCCGGCGATTGCCGCGTATGAGGCGACGCGTGGCGATCTGGTGCTCGCGGTCCGTTCCGGCGACGTCTGGAACGTGGCACGTCTCGCGGGCGTGGACACCAAGACCGGCGCGGATCAAGGGGACGTCGGCATGCCCGTGGCTGCGACGCTTGGCCCAGGAGCGGAACTCGTGCTGGCGTATCGTGATCGCCAGAACGATCAGGTGCTTCTGACGCGGGCAAAGTCCGGCGTGGTCTCCCATCAACTGGTCATGGACGGGCAGCGCGCGGATGATACTCACCAGACGCTGCGTTCGGACGTGCTGGGCACCGCGCTCTCGGTCGTCGTCCTGCCGACCGGTCTCGCGGTTGTGGCGGCGCAGAATGCATCGACGATGCGGGTCCAGATCGCTGCAGAACGGCCAGCGGGCGGGTTCGTGTCCTACACGGTGCCAGGCACACTGCAAGGCTGGCCGACGCTCGTGACGCAGGCCGACGCCACCGCGGCCTGTCTGTGGTTGGATTTGGCGGATCCAGCGCATCCAGGCGCCGGGCGGTTGCAGCGTTGGGCTGTGCCGCGGGGAGGCCAATGACGCCTCACCGTTGGATTGCCGCCCTCCTGTGTTGTACGGCCGCAGGTTGTACGCAACAGCCTCTACCGCTGCAGCAACCGCTTGCACCGCAACTCGCGTTGGCCAACGGCCTGCGCGTGGTCCTGCTGGATGCCGACCTGCCCGCGCTCGCGGATTCCGTGCGTTTGGCCGCGGGCAAATCGCTCAGTGTGTCGCTCCCGGTGTGGCCATTGCCCAATGCGGCCGATGGCCAGTTCACGGCGTTCGCGGCGACTGCGCCGCTGGATGGCCTGACGCTGGATTGGCAATCCCCGCAACAACTGCGCTTGATGGCGCAAATTGGCAAAATACAAGGAGAAATTTCGCTCGTACCGACCGGTCAGGCGGGCTGTGGGCTCAGTTGGAAGGCGCAGAGCGTGCAACTGCAACTGGATGCGGAAGTCGTGCGGACGGCCGGCGGTGCCCTCACGGTGCAGGCGGTTGGCACGCCAATCGTGGTCTGGCAGGGCGCGGCTGTGGATGACCCTTCGGCCTGCCTGGGCGCGCAGCTGCCGTCGTTGGCGGTGAGTCTTGCGGACCATCTGCGGTCGGGTATCGCCGCGGCACTGGCGGACCGGTTGTCCCAAGCGTTTCTGCCTTCCCTCGCCACGATCTTTGCCGCTTCGCTCGAGCAATCCGGCCGCGTTGCGATCCCGACCACGCCAGCCATCGAGGCGCGCTTTGCCCTGGCTTACCAGGAGGCTGCGGGACACCTCGTGACCCACGCGGGTGCGCTCGCGCAGGGCAACCTTGCAGTTTCATTGGATGTCGACCGTCATGCCTGTGCGGTTGATGTGCCGCTGCCTACCGCGGAGGCCTCGCCGTTGGCGCAAACGTCGGCACCGGCAGGGCAGGCGTTCTTTCGCCGTGCGTTGGTCCTGGATCAGGCGCTCATTCAGCGTCTCGCCTGGACAGCCGCACGCTCTGGCGCGCTGTGTGCCCGAACCCGCAACAGCCTGACCACGAGCATTGTTCCCGGCTGGGCCGCCGACCTGTTGCCGCAAGTGAACGAATGGATTGACGGTTCGCCGACCAGCGCGCGCTTCTGGCCGGGGAGCAGTCCGGCGACGCGTTTGATCGACACGCCGGCCGGCCCGGCCATCGAATGGACCATGGACGACGGCCAACTGGAGATCATCGCGAATGTCGCGGATACCGAAATGACGGTCCTGGTCGTGACGGGCGGCTTTCGCGCCACGTTGCTGCCGCGTTTGCAGGGGATGCACGCGCTGGCGTTTGACGTTGTGTCGGTCCAACGGCTGGCGACCCATCAGTTCAGTCCGCTGCTGGGGGACTTTGCGACGCCGCCGTCGGAGACCGCCCTGAGCGCGCTGTGCGAGGCTGCGCTTCAGGGAATCTTTGCGCAGCAAGCGGTGTTGCCTCTGCTCGCCCTGAGCCCAGGGCCGCTCCCGTCCGGGACCGTTCTCACGCATGTGGCGCATGTTGGCGATGCGTTGTGGCTCTGGCTGGAAGGTGGTCAGGCGCAGTAAAGCCATGCCGGGTGTTTGCGCTCGCGGCAGCGAGTTGTTAGAACAGCCGCGCCACGTGTCCCAGACGTGCGTCGGCCTGAGGAGACAGATCGCGATGATGAGTCAGATTGTGAAGTCCATTCGAATGCTTCTGCCGATGACCGCATGTGCGCTGGCCGCCATTCCTGCGCACGCCGCCGCTGCCCATGGCGAAGGCGCGGGCAAGCGCACGGTCCTGCAGTTTGAGAGCACGCTGCGCGATGAGGACCAGAAGCCGGTTTCGGGTATCTTCCTGATGGAATTTGACCTGCACAAGCCCAAGCAGACCAAGGTCTTTTGGAAGGAAAAGCACTGGGTGGCGATCGACAACGGCCACTATACCATCCAGCTCGGCCACGCGACGGCACTGCCCAAGGGGCTGGACCCCAAGACGGCCGTGATGGCGGTGAGCATCAGCGGCGTCGGGCAAGTCCTCGAGGAGCCACTGGCGGGCGGTGCGGCGCTGGCGGAAGTCGACGACCGTGGCGCGGCAAGTCCGGGTGCGGGCGGCAAGCGCATCGTGCCGTACGCCGAAAAGGCTGGATTTGCTTATGAAGCCGAGCGTGCGACGGTTGCGGACCGCATCGGCAATTTGACGGCGAAGATGCTGCAGGAGGCCCTCGATGCGCTGGATAGGCGCAAGGCGAAAGTGAAGCCGTCCAAGAACACGCACATGCTCACCTCGATCGGCGGCGCCGGTGGGACGCCGTTTGAGGCCATGTGCCCAGCCGGCATGGTCGTCGTCGGCATTCGCGGCGGATCGGGCATCTACATCGACAATTTCCAGGTCGTCTGCGCGCCGTTGGAATAGCCCACACAGCTGTTGCGAACGGGGGAGGCCAAGTGGTCGGAGTGTTTCGCTATTCTGGCCCTTCGTTGTGCGTGGATGCGCTGGTCGAGCGACAGCTGCCCGACGGCCGCCGGGCGATTTTGCTGATCGAACGTCGCTTCCCACCCCATGGCTGGGCCTTGCCGGGAGGCTTTGTCGACGCCGGCGAATCCTGCGAAACCGCCGTTCTGCGTGAATTGCAGGAAGAAACGGGTCTCGTTGGCGCGATTTCCTACCAAATGCATACCTATTCGAGTCCCGATCGCGATCCGCGGCGCCAGACTGCCTCGGTCGCTTTTGTCGTTGCCGCCTCGGGCGAGCCGGTCGCAGGCGATGACGCAGGCAAGGCGACATTTTGGCCGCTCGACGCTTTGCCGACGCTGGCGTTTGATCACGGCGCGATTGTGGCGGATTATGCGCTCGGCCGCTTTGTGCCCGTCGCTGCGATCCACCCGACCGAGCGTGCTTGCTGAACCTGGACGACGCATGTGTCACCGTCAAACGTTTTGGATCCTCGCGCTTGTGGCCGCTTGCGTGAGCGCGTGCACGACGGGGCCTGATGTCGACGGGGTCTGGCACGCGGATGCGCCGGCGTGGCAACCGACGCAAGGGACCAACACGCTCCTGTTTGGCGCGACCGCGCCGAAGGTGTCGCTCGGGGTGGAACTGGTCATCGGCTCGTACGGCCCGGATATCGCAGGTCTGATGCGGTTCTACCGGTCGACGCAGTTCGACTTGGCCCTTTCGCCGCTGCCACCGCACAACGACTGCGAATGCGCGTTCCTGCATCAGGCCAAAGTGGATGCGACCGGACGCGTGACCTTCGTGCTGGATGGCTGCGTTCCCGGCACGTCGCAGCAAGCGCAGTTGGCCCTGCGTGGCGAGTTGGATTTGCTGACAGATGGCCGCTTGGTCGGCACCGTGACCGTGGATGATCCGTCGCAGCCCACGCTGGCCGCGCGTTCGGTGCAACTGGCGTTCGTGCGCGTGGCGACGACGGCGAGCAGCGATCCGGCGATCCTGGATTGCCAGAACCCGGCGACGTTGGCCGACGGCAACACCGCGAGCGGACTATGAACGCCCAGCGTTGGCCGATTCTCCTGACGGTCCTGCTCCTGCTGGCGGTGCCTGCGCGCGCGCAGACGCCGGGCGAGCCCAATGCGTTGCGCTCCGGCGATGTGCCAGACAGCCGCAAAGCGACGCGTGTGTTGGCGATTCTGCCGGTGCGCAGTCACGACGTTGCGGTGACGGACCTGTTCTCCCCCGATGCGCCGCGCCAAAGCGATTGGGCGCCGGCCATTGAGGCGCAGCTTGCCGCGCTCCTGCGGGCAGCGCCGTCGGTGCGGACGCTCTCCCCGGATCAGGTCCGGCAAGCGCTCGCCCAGGATCCGACCTTGCAGCCGCTGCAGCAGTTGGCGCAACAGCGCTACCGCGAGGGCCTGGAGCAATACCTCAATCTCTCGACGGACGCGGCGACCCAGACGTTGCAGGGCGCGGTGGAAATGGGTCGCGGCGGATTTCAGGACGTCATCGATGCCAAGCCACTGGCGGATGCGCAGGTGATGTTGGGCGTCTGCCTGCTGGATCGCGGTGAGCCGGCCAAGGCGCACATCGCCTTTCGCGACGCTTTCGCTGCCCAGCCGCAACGGCGGTTTCGCAGCAATTTCTATGCGCCCGCAGTCAATGTGGAACTGGCCAAGGCCTTTGTCGATTGGCGCGAAACGTCGGATCTGACACGGCCGTATGGCGATCACCGGCGCATGCACGCGCTGGCGGAACGACTGGGCGCGGACGGGCTGGTGTATGCGACGGTCCGAATGACGCCGGAAGGTCCGGAAGTGTGGCTGGCGATTTTCGACGCGCGTCGCCGGGTCGTCGACAGTGAGCTGCGGGTGCCCATGCGCGAGAGTGCCCCAAAAGTCGACGCCTTCCTGTCGCGCTGGCTGGCTTGCCTGCCGGTCGCCGAGTCCGAGCCGGATCCGACGACGATTCGCCGCGACAATGGCCTGCGCCTGGACATGAGCGGTGGCTACGCGCTGTATTTGAAGCAGCCGACGCGGCAGAATTTCCACAGCGTCGGCTTCTCCATTGGCGTCGCGCATGAATTCCGCAATGGTATCGAATGGTTCGGTCGCGCCAACATGTACACCAGCTTGTCCGACCCGTACCGGGACGTTCTGCACGCCTTCAACTCGGTGCGCGTCATTGGCGGCTTGGGATTCACTTACCGTTTCGGCCCCGTGCGCCTGTACGCGAGGCCCGGCTTGGACGCGCATTTCCTCGGCGACTTCGTCGCGACGACGGATCCCAACTGCAAATTCTTCGGCACCGACCACCCGCTGTGTGACAAAACGTCGATCGCCGACTTGCAGCAGCGCCTGTTGTTTGGATTGAACCTCGCCGTAGGCGCGTCGGTGCACATTGGCCGCAATTTCTTCGTGCAAATGCAGGGGTCCAGCTCTGTGTATTTCCTGCCCTTTGGCGGCACGGAGAAGCTGAACTATCCGACGGGTGGCGATGTTGGCTTGGGCTACGCGTTCTGAAAGGCGCGCCGCACCCGCCCATCCGCCCAACTGCCCCACATGCCAAAAGCCACAATCTGCAGCGTTTGCATCAGCCAGACGCCCAGGCCAAACGCAATCGCCGTCGGGGTGTCGCTGCGCACGCCCCATAGGCCGACGGGCAGCAACAGGAAATACCAGAAGCTGCCCACATTGCCGGGCGAATTGGGAATCATCATCCCGACCACGATGCACGCGACCATCGCGTAGGCGCCGACCATCGGAATGTTGATGCCGAAACCGTGGGCGATGGTGTAGATGCCGACGCCGTTGATCGCCCAGTAGAAAAACGTGATGCCCAGAAATTGCGCTACGTGCCAAGGGCTTTGCAGCAGCTTCAAGCCGTCCACGAACGCGGTCAACAGCACGATCAGCTTGTCCGCGACGCCCGGGGCGACTTTGCCGATGACGCGGCGGGTGGTGTTGACGGTCCATTCACGCGCCAGAAATGTACAGCCCAGCGCCACCAGGGCACCGCCGAACACGCCAAGCGCTGCCCACGCGCCGATCTGCACTTGCGGAAAACGCTCAATCGTCTCCGCCGGCACGCCGATCAGCACCGCAAACAGCAGGCCGGAGACCAGCAGGCCATCCAGCACACGTTCCAGCGCCACGCTCGCCAGACTGGCGCCAAACGGCACGCCACCCGTCCGCGTGGTGCCGTCGCGCGTCAACAGCAACGGCCGGACAAATTCGCCGAGCCGCAGCGGCAGCAGGAACACGGACATGAAGCCAATCGCGCCCGTGCGGTTCAATTCCGCCAGCGGCACGTCGGCATACGGCGCCAGCAGCGGTTTTTGTCGCAGGACGCGCATCCAGTGGATCAGCGAGAGAATCAGAAAATACGCGCCGAGCGCCCAGAGCTTGACCGACCACAGCACGACATCGGCGTTCTTTTCGCGCAAGTACAGGCTCAGCGTGCCGCGCAAATCGCCCAGCACCAGCGTGCCGCCAAACAGCTTACCGATCGGCCACGCGCGCGCGGAAAGCCAGGTGAACAGCACACCGACGGCCAGGCCCGCCAGCCAGCGCCACCAAGTCCGCGAAGGCGCGGCTCTCGGCGCGCTGTGCTGGGCAGTTTCCGCCACGTGGCCCAAGGTCTACAGCAGGTGGATGTTCGCGCGGGCCGTGACTTTCTTCGCCGCATTGCGCGTGTCGACCACCATCTTGGCGCGCTTGGCGATGTCCTGATAGTCGAACGCCGTGTGATCCGTGGTGATCACGGCCACGTCGAAGCCCTCCAGGCCAGTCAAATCCGCAATACTGGAGCGCGTGTGGCCATCTTCGCGGTACGTCGGCACGTGCGGGTCGTAGTAGGAGACGTGCGCGCCCTTTTTCTCCAGCAGGTCGATGATCGTCAGCGCCGGGCTTTCGCGGTAATCGTCGATGTCGCGCTTGTAGGCCACGCCGAGAATCAGCACCTTGGCGTTCTTCAGCGCCTTGCCCGCATCATTGAGCGAATCCTGGCAGCGCTGCACCACATGCGCCGGCATCGCCGTGTTGATGGTGTCCGCCAGCTCGATGAACCGCGCCTGGTAATTCATCGTCCGCAGCTTCCACGACAGGTACAGCGGGTCGATCGGAATGCAGTGACCGCCCAGGCCGGGGCCCGGATAGAACGGCATGAAACCAAATGGCTTGGTCGCCGCCGCGTCGATGACTTCAAACGGGTTCAGGCCCAGCTTGTTGCACATCAGCGCGACTTCATTGACCAAACCGATGTTCACCGCGCGGAACGTATTCTCCAGCAGCTTGACCATCTCCGCTGTGTCCGGGCTGGATACCACGCGCACGGTGTCGATGAAGCTGCCGTAGAGCGCCTGCACCGCCGCGCCGCATGCCGGGGTCAGACCGCCGACGATTTTCGTCGTGTTTTTCACGCCATACTTCTCGTTGCCCGGATCGATGCGCTCGGGTGAGAAGGCGACGTGGAAATCCGTGCCCGCGGTGAGGCCCGAGGCCTTTTCCAGCATCGGCACCATGACTTCCCGGGTAAAACCGGGGTAGGTCGTCGATTCCAGCACGAACAGCTGGCCTTTCTTGATGAACGGGCCGATGGAATCCAGCGCGCGGACGATGTAGCTGTTGTCCGGATCGCGGGTTTTCGACAGCGGCGTCGGCACGCAAATGACGATCGCGTCGGCTTCAGCAACGATCGCGAACGTGCTGAACGCTTTGAGCTTTCCTGCTGCAACCAAGGGCGCCATCATCTCCGACGGCACGTCGCCGATGTCCGACACGCCGGCATTGATGCGATCGACGCGCGCTTGCTGGACGTCGATTCCGCGTGTCGGAAAGCCCACTTGCGCACAGCGCGTCGCCAGCGGCAGGCCGACGTAGCCCAAGCCGACGACGGCGACGGTGGCTTGGCGTTGGTTGATCTTGTCGGGGAGGGAAAGGTTCGCGCTCACTGGCGTCTCCGTGTGCGCCCAACCGGTGGCTGAGCGAAAGGGGCTGTAGTCTACACATGCTGACCTAATTTGAATACCAAACGGGACTGGGTCAGACCTGTTGCATTTCGGACTGGACCGCGAGCGTGCACCTCCGGTGGCACGCCGCGGTGCCAGAGGCTGTGACGTTGAGATTCGGTCAGCGTGCATCGCTGGCGATGGCATTGGCGGCAACGGATCGCAGCCATCTGTTGCCGTTCGCGGCAAAAAGGTTTGCCAGATTGACTTGAATGGCTGCACGGTCTAGAAGTTCCGCCCCCGCAGGGAGCATCTCGAAATGGGCATCGTCGCAGGAACAGTCAGCTATTTGCGCTTCGTGTCGAGCGATTTGCCCGAGCCATTTGAAGTGCGATTTTGTGACGCGCTGAACAGTCACGCCTTTCACGAAATCGACGCCCACAGCGACGTCGAAATCCAGCGCGGCTGGGTGCGTTTTGACGACGCGTTTGAGGCCAATTTTGAGCCACCGACGCTGATCGACACCAACGGCCACATGCTGTTCCGCCTGCGCATCGACACGCTGCGCATTCCTAACACGACGCTCAAAGCCTGGACGACGCGCGAAGAACGCGAGCGCTGCGCCAAGCTGAACCGTGAGAAGCTGAGCAAGAAAGAGCGCGACCAGCTGAAGCTGGAAGTGAAAAAGAAGCTGCGGCTGCGATCGCTGCCGAAGATGCAACTGGTGGAAGTGGACTGGAACGTCTCGACCGCGGAAGTGCGGCTGGCGGCGACGTCCAAGGCGGTAGCGGCGCAGTTCATCGACGCGTTTGAAAAGACCTTTGAGATCAAGCTGGATCCAGTCGGCCTCTTGAAAGTGCTGTGGCTGCGTGGCTTGAAGGACGACGAATTGGACGCGTTGGCGCGGCTGGAACCGGAACGATTTCATCTCATTCGGCGCTAGGAGACAAGGATGCAAGATAGCCGCGATCGCTACGCGTTTCTGGGCCGTGAGTTCCTGACCTGGCTGTGGTTTGCCAGCGAGACCAACAATGGCTTTGTCGCCGTGCCGGAACTGGGCAATGTGCGCGTGGAATTTGGCCAGCGCTTGACCCTGGAATCTGCTGGCAATGTGCGCGAAGGTTCGACCGTGTCCGCGGATGCGCCGTCGCAGACTGAGGAAGCGCGGACGGCGCTGCGGGTGGGCAAAAAAGTCGCGCGCGCGCGGCTGCTGCTGGACTTGGGCGAACGCCATTTTGAAGTGGGTCTGGACGCGGAAACGCTGACGTACGCCGGCGTGAAGCTGCCGGCGCTGATGGCCGGCGACGACGCGATGAAGACGGAAGAGCGGTTGCGGCTGCTCGATGAAGTCGAGAATATCGTCGATTCGCTCTACCTGACGTTCGTGAACCTGCGACGCGACGAGGCTCAGTGGGAGCCGGTGCGCGAGGCGCTGCGTACTTGGGTGCAGGAAGTCGCGGCCTAGTCCCGCAATCAAGCGATGCTCTTCAACAGCGTCCTCTACCTCTATTTCCTGACGGTCGCGGTCTTTGGATCGTGGCTGCTCGTGCGTTGGCAATACGCACGCTTCACGTTCCTCGCGGCGTTTTCCTGCCTGTTCTACGCCGCGGCGTGCGTGACGATGGGCATTTCGCCCAAGTTCCTGCTGCTGATCCTGAGCTCCACCTGCTGGGATTACTGTGTTGCGCGGCTGCTGGAGCGCACGCCGGATGCCGCCAAGATCCGCCGCCGCGTGCTGCTGCTCGCCAGCGTCGGCATGAACCTGACGCTGCTGTGCTATTTCAAGTACCTGAATTTTTTCCTGCAGAATTTCGCCGCTGCGGCCCAAGGCGTGGGCCTGGACGTCGTCATTCCGGTGTTCAAGATCATCTTGCCGGTTGGCATCTCGTTCTACACCTTCCAGACGATGTCCTACTGCATCGACGTCTACCGCCGCGAAATTCCGGCGGAGCGCAACTTCCTGCGTTTCCTGGTGTTTTCGACCTTCTTTCCGCAGCTGGTCGCGGGGCCGATCGTGCGCGCGCACAAGCTGCTGCCGCAATTGCGCGCCGGGCCGCAGCTGAGCGCCGATCAGGTGAGCGACGCGGTCTTTCGCATCACGCGCGGTCTGGCCAAGAAAGTCGTCGTGGCGGATTACCTCGCGGTGAACCTCGTCGATCGCGTGTTCAGCCATCCGCACGTCTACACGTCGGCGGAGACGTGGGTCGCGCTGTATGCCTACACCATGCAAATTTACTGCGACTTTTCCGGCTATACGGACGTCGCGATCGGATCTGCGCAGCTGCTCGGCTATCAGCTTCCGGAGAATTTCCACCGGCCATACCAGGCGCGTTCGGTCGCGGAATTCTGGCGGCGCTGGCACATGACGCTGTCGACGTGGCTGCGGCATTACGTGTTCTTTCCGCTGGGTGGCTCGCGCGGGCCGGTTTGGAAGGCGCACCGCAATACGATCATCACGCTGGTGCTGATCGGCCTCTGGCACGGCGCGAATTGGACGTTCGTGCTCTACGGCCTCATCCACGGCATCGCGATCGCCGTGAACCGCACGTTGCACCGGCGGCAGAAACCGGAATTTCACGCCAGTCTGCGCGGCTGGAGCGTGGTCTGGCGCATTGCGCTGACGTTCCACTTCGTCGTGCTCGCGCGCGTGCTGTTCCGCGCGCCCAGCCTGCACGGCGCGGGCGAGGTGTGGAACGCGCTGTGGACCCAAGGTTGGGGGCTGGCGAACATCAGCCGTGGCACTTGGCTCATTCTGCTGGCATCCTACACGTGGCACTGGCTGCCGGTCGCCTGGCCGGAGCGTTTGCGTTTGCGCTTTGGGGCGCTTCCGGGCTATGTCCAAGGCCTCGCGCTGGCATGCGTTGCGGTCGGCTTGGCTGCCGTGGCCGAGACAGCCGTGGTGCCGTTCATCTACTTTCAGTTCTAGCTGATTCAGAAGTCTATGGATTCATACGAAGATCTGCCAAAGAAGCCACGTTTTCCGCTTGAGCCCCTGTCGCGCCTCGCGCAGATGCTGACCATCGTCGTGCTGGCGAGTCTGGTGCCGTACGCCGTGCCGTCGCTGCGCGATTATCGGTACTGGGACCGGCTGGACGCGACGCCGATCAAAATGGCGCTGCGTATGGAAGCGCCGGTTGCGCCCGTGAAGATGCCTGAGGAGAAGCCGGAGACGCCGCCGCAATTGGCGACGGCTGGTGGCGAGGACGAGGCGGAAGCGGAGGCTGATGCGGCTGCGGCACAGGTCATGCCGAATGACGTGGTCGCGCCGCCCGCCGCGGCGGAAGTGGAGCTGCCCGGCGCCAGTGTGCCGGCGGACAAGCTGCTCACCGTCACTGACGCGCAGCTGGGCGATCAGCGCGTGTGGCTGGAAGGCAATCCGCGCGCGCTGGACGGATTCATTCAGGCGATCGCCGATATGGTGAACGGCAAACGCGCCAAGGTGCGAATCGCCCACTACGGCGATTCGCACATGGCGAACGACGGCATCACGGACATCACCCGCAAGATGCTGCAGCGGCGGTTCGGCGACGGCGGGCACGGTTTCACCCTCGTGCACAGCCGCACGCCCTGGTACAAGCACCGCGGCATCAAGCGCACCGCGAGCGACGGCTGGAAGATCACCAACTTCCTGAACGGCAACGGCAAAGATGGCGCGTACGGCTATGGCGGCGTGGCGGTCGAAGGCGGGCCGGGCGAGAGCTTTGCCCTGGACTCGCAGAAGCACGCGATTTCTCATGCATTTTTGTACTACCGCAGCGAAGGCAAGGCCGTGCTGAGCGTGAAAATCGACGGCAAGAACGCGGAGCCGCTCAAGATTGACGATGCCGCGGGCATCGATGGCGTCCACGAGTGGAAGCTGCCGCTGGCGGCGCACACGCTGAACTGGCGCGTGACGGCGGGTCGGGTGCGGCTGTTCGGTGGCGCGCTGGAGACCGAGCGCGGCGTGGTCTACGACAGCCTCGGCGAAGTGGGCGCGCGCGGCACGCGGTGGCTGACGGCCAACGAAGCGCACATGACGACGATGTTGAAGCAGCGCAACCCGGATTTGGTGATCCTGAACTACGGCGGCAACGAGCGGATCGACAAGATTTCCGAGGGGCAATACCTGGAGCGGATGGGCAAAGTGGTCAACCGCTTTGTGCTGGTGCCGGAGCAGGGCGGCAAGCCGCAGCCGGCGCGCTCGTGTCTGCTGATCGGTCCGGGCGACCACGGCGTGCGCAAAGCCGGCAAAGTGGTGAGCGACACGGACATCATCCGGATCATCGACTGGCAGCGCAAACTGGCCAAGCAGACGGGCTGCGCGTTCTGGGACGCCCGCGCGATGATGGGCGGCGAAGGCGCGATGGGCCGCTGGGTGACTAGCGGTCTGGGCTGGGCCGACTACGCGCACTTTTCGCCCAAGGGCGAGGCATTCATGGGCGTGGCGACCTACCGGGCGCTGCTGCACGCGTTCCGCACGGCGCCGGCAGGGGTGATTCGGCCGGCAGCACCGGCGGCTGCGGCTCAAGCGCCCCAACCACCGGTGGTGAAGGTCGAGGGGACGGTCGTCAAACCGGAGGCCATGACCGTCAAGGTGGAGAAGGCGCACCACGCGGCCAAGGACAAAGCGGGGAAGCACGCCAAGAAGCATAAGGCGAAGAAGAAGAAGCATCACTGACGCGCAGGGGACCGTTCGCCAGCGCTGGGGCGCGCACGGTGCGCTGCGAAGCCTATCCAGTCCGCGACACACTTGACCCGCCGATCGCCCCGGCCCAGACTTCGCTCGGGGCGGATGTGGCTTCCTCCACTCGTTCCCGTCCAGCCGTGACTGCTGATGCCCTCGACCGCACTTCGTGAATCGTTCGCTCTCCTGCGCACCCGGCGTTTCGGCACATTCTGGTTTGCCAGCCTGCTGTCCAACATTGGTTCGTGGGCCCAGCAGGTCGCCGAACCGTGGCTCTTGCTGAGTCTGGGCGCCTCGCCCTTTCTCGTCGGACTCGACTCGTTCGCCATGAGCGCGCCGGTCTTCCTGCTCACGCTGGTGGGCGGCATCCTGGCCGACAGGGCGGACCGCCGTCGGGTCATCACCGCGTTTCAGTCGGCGCAAGCGCTCTGCCCAATCCTCATCGTCGTCCTCCTGCTGACGCACACGCTGCAGCCGTGGATGATCATCGCGCTGTCGCTCGTCGTCGGCATCACCGATGCGCTGTCACTGCCGTCGTTCGCCTCGATTGTGCCGACCATCGTCGAACGCAAGCACATTCCTGCGGGCGTCGCGCTGAACGCCGCGCAGTTCAACCTGTCCCGCGTCGCCGGCCCGGCGCTGGCCGGCGTGCTGATGGCGAGCATCGGCGCAGTCGGCTGTTTTGCCCTGAATGCCGCGTCCTATCTGCCTTTCATCGGCGTCGCGCTGTGGATTCTGCCGCGTCAGCCCGTGCGGTCGCGATCGGAGCGCATCGCGCTGCTGCGCAGTCCATTCACCGGCATCGGCGCCATCACCCGACAGTCCCAACTGCGCGGGGCGATTCTCACCACCTTCTTCTCCAGCCTGTTCTGCGCACCCTTCATCACGTTTTCGCCCGTGCTCGTCAGGGACGTTCTGCGCGGCGACGCCAGCCAATACAGCCTCGCAGTCGGCGCATTCGGCTTGGGCGGCGTCCTCGGCGCGGTTTCCCTCCTCGCCATCGACGCCAGGCGCGACCGCCGTTGGCTCGCCACGATCTTCGCCGTCGTGTTTGGCGTCACGCTCCTGCTGACCGCGCGGAATTCCTCGCTCTGGTTGCTCCCCGGCCTGATGGTGCTCGGCGGTGTCTCGATGGCCATCGCCAACACGTCGACCAACACGCTCCTGCAAGCTTCCGCCGCCGCCGAAGTGCGCGGTCAGGCCGTGAGTCTCTTCCTGCTGGCGATGCGCGGCGGCATCGCGCTGGGCAGCCTGTTGACCGGCGCCGCAGTCAGCCTGTGGGGCATTCGCCACGCGCTGCTGCTCGACGGCGTGCTGGCGATTGTCGTGCAGCTCTGGATCGCCCGCTCGTGGCTGCGCGGTTCATGTGACACGGATGCGCTTCCCCAGCCCTGACGTTGGACCAGCCGCACGCAAATCCCCGCAACTTCCAGGCTGCAGCAGCTGATTTCGTGACGCTCACGTCTGGCGCCGCGCCCGCGCGGACCCGGGCTGACCGGCGATTGTCAGTCCGGCGCGTTCATGTCAGACGCGTATGCATCGTCGTACTCGCTGGTGCCGAAACCGGGGCAGACCTGCTGGTAGTGCGAATTGTCCACCATCATGTCGCAGCTGCCCAGCGTCGGCTCGGGGCCGAGTTCGCAGTGCCAATTTCCCTCGACGCAGATCAGTTTGATCCACGGCTTGCAGCAACACACCCCGTCCGCCGCCGTGAGGGTGCGACAAGTGGACCCGGAGCCGGCCGCGGAACTGTTGCCGCAGCCGACAAGCACGACAAGCGTGAGAAGCGTGCGCCAGCCAAAGAAGGCGATGGCGGGCGAGTCGGCCACAATTCAGTAGAGGTCCAGCGTCTGGACCGCTGCAGCCAGTTGGTCGAAGCGTGTCGATCGCAGAACCGCCATCTTGCGCCATCTGCCACCTCAGCACCGCGTCAGCAACCGCACCATCCCGACCAGTCTGACCTCGCCCGCCCCCTCCGTCAACTGCCTATTCTTGCTCGACTATGCCAACTCGAACGGACTTCACCGCCCAAAACGCGGCTTCAACCCACCAACTCCGCGGAGGCGTGGGTCCCGATTTGGCGTCGGCACGACGCCAAAAGCTCGCGGGCCCCGCGCCGATCTCATTCTGTGGACTTTCCACGCCCGGCCAGGAAGAGAGCGCGAGAGAAACCTGCGGTTTCTCTCGCATCCGGCGCGCCTGCGGCGCCGGCCCGCAGTGCTACACAAACCCCGCCTGCGCCGGATCAATCTTGAACACCGGAATCTGGTCAAAACTCAAATACTTGTAAATCCGCGCGCTGTCCGCCTTCAACACCGCGGTCTCCGCCATGTACTCGGCCTTGGTCGGAATCCGTCCGAGCCGCGCGCAGATCGCCGCGAGCTCCGCCGAGCCCAGGTACACGAACGTGTCCTTGCCCAGACGATTCGGGAAGTTGCGCGTCGAGGTCGACATCACCGTCGCGCCTTCGCGCACCTGCGCCTGGTTGCCCATGCACAGCGAGCAGCCCGGCATTTCCGTGCGCGCACCCGCCGAGCCGAAGACGCCGTAGTGGCCTTCCTCGCTCAGCTGCTCCGCGTCCATCTTGGTCGGCGGCGCGACCCAGAGCTTCGTCGGCAAATCGCGCTTGCCTTCCAGCAGCTTCGACGCCGCGCGGAAATGGCCGATGTTGGTCATGCAGGAACCGATGAAGACTTCCTCAATCTTCGTCCCCGCCACTTCCGACAGCGTCTTCACGTCATCCGGATCGTTCGGGCACGCCACAATCGGCTCGTGGATTTCCGCCAAGTCGATGTCGATCACCGCCGCGTACTGGGCATCCGCGTCGCCCTTGAGCAGCTCAGGCTTGGCCAGCCACGCCTGCTGCGCGGCAATCCGCCGTTGCAGCGTGCGCGGATCCTTGTAACCTTTGGCAATCATCCATTGCATCAGCGCAATATTGCTCCGGATGTACTCGATGATCGGCTCTTTGTTCAGGTGCACCGTGCACGCCGCCGCCGAGCGTTCCGCCGAGGCGTCACTCAACTCAAACGCTTGTTCCACCTTCAAGTCTGGCAGACCCTCGATTTCCAGGATGCGCCCGGAGAACACGTTCTTCTTGCCTTTCTTCTCGACCGTCAGCAGGCCGGCCTTGATGGCGTACAGCGGAATCGCATTGACCAAATCGCGCAACGTCACGCCGGGCTGCATCTTGCCCTTGAAGCGCACGAGCACGGATTCCGGCATGTCCAGCGGCATGACGCCCGTGGCCGCGGCGAACGCGACGAGGCCTGAACCAGCGGGGAAGCTGATGCCGATGGGGAAGCGCGTGTGGCTGTCGCCGCCCGTGCCGACGGTGTCGGGCAGCAGCAGGCGGTTCAACCAGCTGTGGATGACGCCGTCGCCGGGACGCAGCGAGACGCCGCCGCGGGTGCTGATGAACTCGGGCAGTTCATGATGCATTTTGACGTCGACCGGCTTCGGATACGCCGCCGTGTGGCAGAACGACTGCATCACCAGATCGGCGCTGAAGCCCAGGCACGCCAAATCCTTCAGCTCGTCGCGCGTCATCGGCCCGGTCGTATCCTGCGAACCCACCGAGGTCATCTTCGGCTCGCAGTACGTTCCCGGCCGCACGCCCTGGCCTTCCGGCAGACCGCAGGCGCGACCGACCATCTTCTGCGCCAACGAGAAGCCCTTCTGGGTGTCCGAAGGATTCTGCGGCAGGCGGAACAGCGTCGACGCCGGCAGTCCCAAGGCTTCACGCGCCTTCGCCGTCAAACCGCGACCGACAATCAGCGGAATCCGTCCGCCCGCGCGCACTTCGTCGAACAGCACGTCGCTCTTGACCGTGAACTCCGCGATGACCTTGCCGTTCTTGAGCGCCTTGCCCTCATACGGCCGCAGCTCGATGGTGTCGCCCATGTTCATCTGCGAGGCGTCGAGCTCAATCGGCAGCGCGCCGGCGTCTTCCATGGTGTTGTAGAAGATCGGCGCGATCTTGGATCCCAGGCACACGCCGCCGAAGCGCTTGTTCGGCACGAACGGGATGTCCTCGCCGGTGAACCACAGCACCGAGTTCGTCGCCGACTTGCGGCTCGAGCCTGTGCCCACAACGTCGCCCACATACGCGACCAGGTTGCCCTTGGCGCGCAGCGATTCGATGAACGCCACCGGTCCGCGCTTGCCATCCTCTTCCGGCGTAATGCCGTCGCGCTTGTTCTTCAGCATCGCCAGCGCGTGCAGCGGAATGTCCGGGCGGCTCCATGCGTCCGGCGCGGGCGACAAATCGTCGGTATTCGTTTCGCCGGTCACCTTGAGCACCGTCAGCTGAATCGACTTGGGCACTTCCGGCCGGCTCGTGAACCATTCGGCGTCCGCCCAGCTCTGCAGCACCGCCTTGGCGAACGCATTGCCGGCATCGGCCTTCACTTTGACGTCGTGGAACTGGTCGAACATCAGCAGCGTCTTCTTCAGACCCTCTGCGGCCACCGCGCCGACCGTCGCGTCGTCCAGCAAGTCGATGAGCGGGCTGATGTTGTAGCCGCCGAGCATGGTTCCCAGCAGGTGCGTCGCCGACTCGCGCGAAATCAGCGGGCATTTCTCCGTGCCGTGCGCGACCGCCGCCAGATAGCTCGCCTTGACCTTCGCCGCATCGTCCACGCCAGCCGGCACGCGATGGGTGATGAGCTCCACCAGTGTCGCTTCCTCGCCCTTGGGCGGGTGCTTCAGCAATTCGATCAGTTCCGCGGTCTGAACGACGGAAAGCGGCAGCGCGGGAATGCCCAAGGCAGCGCGTTCGGCGACGTGTTTTCGGTAGGCTTGCAGCATGGCGGCTCCAGAGGATCGAGGCTTGAGGCGTTCGGGCGAAAAGGCACCCACGGTGTCGCGTCGCGGCCGCAGCGCAAGATTGCACGTGGGTCCAACGCCCGCCGACGCGGTTTGCCCGGTCATCCGGGCGGCGCGGGAGTGTCGCGCTTGAGCGGAAGTCCGTCAAGCTGGGGCGCCATGCCGGTCAAGGTGAACGTTTCGTAACTATTCGGTATCGCGAGAGAAATCTGCCTTCTGGAAATCCGGGATCCGCAGCTACGCTGGCGCCGTGGCCATCCGCCGCATCGCCGCCAGCACGTCGTCCTGCTGTGGCACGCTATTTTGCTCGTAGCCCCACGCCAGACCCACACCCGGCACGTCCAGCCCGGCCAGCAGCTCCGGCTTCAATTCCAGACTGTAGAACGCCTCGTCCATGACCTTGCGGATGATGTGCTCGCCAAAATTGGTCACTTCCGTGTCTTCATTGATCACCAGCAACCGTCCGGTCTTCTCGACAGAAGCCTTGACCATCGGCAAATCGAACGGATAAATCGTCCGCAGATCAATGACTTCGACGTCGATGCCTTCCTTGGCCAGCGCGTCCGCCGCCACGACGCTCACCGGCAGCATGCGCCCGTACGTCACCACCGTCAGCGCCTCGCCCACGCGCGCGATGGTCGCCTCGCCAATCGGCACGCGGTAGTCCTCCACCGGCGGCCAGTTCGGCTGCCAGTCGGAGCGATCGCCCAGCGGCGCATCAATCATGTTGTGCAACGTGCGCTCATCCGCCGGCTCGCCGGGAATCAGCTCCGCGCCCTTTTGCCGCATCAGCGCTTTCGGCGCGAGGAACAGCACGGGATTCGGCTCGGCAATTGCCGACAGCATCAGGCCATACGCATCCTTGGGATTGGACGGCATGACGATCTTCCAGCCCTGGATGTGCGTGGCGATGCTTTCGAAACTGTGGGAATGGTACATCGAGCCGTGAATGCCGGAGCCGACGGGCGTCATCAACACCATCGGCACGTGGTATTCGCCCGCCGACGACCACGTGACGTTGCCGCAGAGCTTGAGCAAATCGATGACGTTGTAGATGTAGTCGCAGAACTGGATCTCCGCCACCGGCTTGCCGCCCGCATACGCAATGCCCAGCGCCGTGCCAATGATGCCGCGTTCGTCCAGCGGCGCGTTCCACGCCGTCTTCAGCCCTTGCGTCGCGGTAAACACGCCGCCCAACGGCGCACCGACGTCCTCACCGAAAATGTCGGTCACGCCCAGATGTTCTTCGCCATAATGCAGCGCCATGCGAATGGCCTGTGCGAGATTTGCCATCTTGTGTCCTTAGTTACTGGCTGTGCCTTCATGCCACACATGCTGCAGCACGTGCTCTTTGCCCGGCATGGGCTCGGCAATCACCTTTTGCAGGTCGGCGGCCAACTGCGTGTTGTGCTTGTCCCACACGCTGCGAATCTCCGCTTCAGTCATCAGGTTTTCGCGGACGAGCCGCGCTTCATACAGCCCAACGCAATCCGGCTCATCGTAGCGATTCGCGCCCGAACTCGACGAATGCCCGTACAGCCGCGACACGTTGGCCTGCAGGCAGTAAGGCTTGCGCTCGTGGCGCACGTACGCCATCGCTTCGACAAGCGCGTGCCAACTGGCAATCGGGTCGTTGCCATCGACACACGCGTTGCGAATGCCAAAGCCGTTGGCGCGCTCGTTCAGATGGCGGTTGTTCTGCGTCTGCGATGCCGGCGTGGAAATGCCAAATTCGTTCTGGGCAATCAGGATCAGCACCGGCAGTTCGCGTTCCGGCCGGGTCGACCAGTTCATGCACGTCCAGAAATCGCCTTCCGCCGAGCCAGCATCGCCGCCCGTCACGTACGACAAACCATCGCCACCGTGGCGCTTTTGCACCAGCGCCGTGCCAATCACCGTTGCATACTGCGTCTCGATGGTCGGCGTCACCGGCACGACATTCCACGGCTTGATGGCAAAATGGTTCACAAAATTGCGACCTTTCGAATACGGATCCGTCGCCGTCGCGCGCATCTGCCGCAGCATGTTGATCGGCTCTGCGCCCATCGCCAGGATGGTCGCGCTCGAGCGGTAATGCAGGTGCAGGTAATCAAAATCCGGGCCGTGGCCCTTCTTGGTCAAAAAGCCCAGCGGCACGTTGAAGCCTTCTTCGCCCGGGCCGCCAATCCAGAAATAGCCGTGCCCGGTCCGCATCATGCGAATCAGCATTTCTTCGGTCGCGCGGCCCAGCACCATCTTGTCATGGATGGCGATTTTCATTTTGGCATCGAGCTTGGGCGCTTTCCAGGTAGTCGCTGACATCGGCAGACTCGGCGCGCGTTGCGGGCGCGTTGGCAGCGGGAGTGTAGCGCAGGTTTCCGGGGACGTCAGCAGGCAGGCGCTTGATCCAAATCCGCGCGAGTGGCATACGCTTGCGCTTGGGCCCGTGCGAGGCTGGCAACAACGCAACAGCCTTGATCATTGAGCGCCGGATGAGCGAAAACACCGATCAGCATCAGCCCGCTCGCCAAGGAACCCTGCGTCAGACGCTGTGGATTCTGGCGGAAACCATGGTGCCGGCAGCCATTCCGTTGGTCGTGACGCCGCTGGTGCTGCGCGGTCTCGGGGCGGATCGCTACGGTCTGCTGCTGCTGTCGCTGAGCGTCGCCAGTCTCGGCGCGCTGTCGGACATGGGCCTCTCCATCGTCGGCGCGCGGGAACTGTCCGTGGGCCGCGCGCGTCAGGATGCGCCGTATGTCCAGCGCGTGATGTCGACGCTGCTCGTGGTCTACGCGGCGCTGGGTGCCGTGGTCGCGCTGTTTCTGGGCTTGTTTGCGCCGTGGCTGGCGATTCACGCGTTTCACCTGAGCGCAACGCTCGCCCCTCTGGGCGCCGTTGCCCTGCGCTGGGCGGGCCTGGGCACGTTTCTGCAACTGCTCACCGGTCTGGTCTTCGGCTTTTTTCGATCGGCGGAACGCTTTGACATCACGGCCCGAACGACGCTGCTCGCGACGGCGCTGGGCCAGTGCGTCGTCGTCTGGTGTGCGTTCCACGGCGATCTGCAGGGCGTAATCCTCGGGTCGATGGGGCCCGCGCTCTTGCAAATTCCGCTCATGTTTGTCGTCGGCTGGCGGTCGCAGCGGCAATGGATCGGCTGGCAACCGCCGTCGCTGCAGCTCATGCGCCACATGATTGGGCTGGCGGCGTACCAATTCGCCGCGGCGCTCTTCTACCGCGTCGGCGAGCAGGCCAGTCGTCTTCTGCTGACACGTCTCGCCGGGCCGGCAGCGCTCGGCTACTACAGCATTCCGTTTTCCCTCGTGCAGCAACTGCAGTCGCTGGTCGCGGCTCCGGCGCAACTCCTCTTGCCGCGCATCGCCGGTCTGACGGCTTCCGGGGCGCAAAGCGATGCGGCGGAGGCCGTCCGGCGCGCGGCCAAATTGGTGCTGTGGGTAGGCGTTGCCGGCTTTGCGCCGCTCATCCTGTGTTCCCGCGAGCTGCTGACCGCGTGGCTGGGCGCCGAATTTGCTCAGCAAGCCACGCCAAATCTGATGATCTTCGGTGTCGCCGGTGTCGCCGGTGCGCTGCGGATGGCCTACGTCTACGTGCTCTACGGCTTGGGCGACACGCGCACCGTCATGTTCGGCGAAGCATTTCGCGCCGCTACCCACATCGCGCTTTTGGCCATTCTGGTGCCGCTGATTGGACCGGTCGGCGCGGCGATTGCCTGGCTGCTGTCCTGGCCGACCATCGAGTTCTACCGCCGACGGGTGACGCTGGCGCTGCTGCCGGACATGTGGCACGGCGGCGTGCGCGTCGTGGCGACCACCGCGGCGGTGGGTCTGGCGTTCGGCGCGGTGGCGCATCTCGCGTTGCGCGCGGGCGTGCCGCATGGGCCGATTGGCATCGCGCTGGTGCTCGTCGCGTCGGGTAGCGCCACGCTGCTGACGCTTGTGACCATCGCACTGTGGCGCTGGCCCTTTGCCGCCGATGCGGACGCCTTGCGCTCAGCGGCGCTCGACCTGATCCAGCGCCTGCGCAGCAAGTTCGGCCGATAAGACGCGTCAGGCCTTGGTCTGCCACACGAAATTGTCGACTTCCGCGCGCGCCTCGTTCACCGGTTCCAGACCAGCTGCGTGCAGCAACGCGTCCGCCTCCGCCCGCTTGTCGGCAAAGGTTTCCAGCAGCATCCACACCTGGTTCTGACCGAGCGTCTGCTGCGCGCCTCGCAGCACCGCCGCCTCGTGGCCTTCCACGTCCATCTTGATGAGCAGAGATTCCCCACGCAAATCAACGATATCGTCCAGTCGCCGCAGGTCAATGGTCACCGACTTGCCGGACCCCGTGCGCTCCACTGACTTCATCCCGGCATTGCGCGGACCGGTCGGATGGCTTTCCGGATCAAACAGTTGCGCCTCCCGCGGCGCATCCGAGAGGCCGAACGGCATCACGGTCACTTTGTGGGCCAAGCGGTTCATCAGCAAATTCGCCTGAAGCTGCGTGCGGTTGTCCGGCGCTGGCTCAAACGCGAAGACCCGTTCCACGCTGGGCAATTGCGCCAAGGGCACCGTAAATGCGCCGATGTTGGCCCCGATGTCGAGCACGTACCGGACGTTGCGCTGCACGGCCACTTCGCGCACCAGTTCGACCTGCCCGGCCTCGTACGCGCCGAACAGGTAGACGTGGCTGTCGATGTAACTATCCAGATCAACTAGGAATTGATTGCCCCAGCGATCCTCGGTGACGCGCCAGCCGTTCAGGCGTCGGAGCACCTGGCCCTGGACGCGCCATTCCCCGCGCCGCTGCCCCCACGCGCGCACCGCTTGCCGCATCAGGTCCTGACGCAGCCAGCGCAGCGACTCGGTTGTTCGCATGGTCTCCAACTCCGATGGCCGCTGGTCTGTTCGCCGCTGCCGTGCGTGCACACCGTGTCGAGTTTAGCCCCGCTCGATGACCAGCGCCACCGCTTCACCACCACCGATGCACAGCGACGCCACGCCGTATTTCTTGTTGGCTCGCGCCAAGTTGTGCAGCAGCGTGACCAGAATCCGCGTGCCGGAACCGCCGATGGGATGGCCAAGCGCCACTGCACCGCCGTGCACGTTCACCTTGGCCGGATCGACATTCAGCCCCTGACCGCACGCCAGCGAAACGACTGAAAACGCTTCGTTGATCTCAAACACGTCAATGTCCGCGACTTTCAGCCCGGCTTTGGCGACGGCCTTTTCCACGGCGAAGATCGGTGCGGTCGTGAACCACTCCGGCGCTTGGGCGTGTGTAGCAAACGCGATGATTTTCGCGAGCGGCTTCAAGCCCAGCGCGCGGCCTTTTTCGCCGGAAATCAGCACCACAGCGGCCGCGCCGTCGTTCAGCGAACTGGCGTTGGCCGCCGTCACCGTGCCCGCCTTGTCAAACGCCGGACGCAGCGCCGCAAACTTGGCCGGATTGCCGCGACCCGGCTCTTCGTCTGTATCGACCACCGTCTGCTCGCCTTTCTTGCCGACAATCGTCACCGGCGCAATTTCGTCCTTGAACACACCGGCCGCGACGGCTGCTTGCGCGCGGCGATAGGATTCAGCGGCAAACGCGTCCTGTGCTTCGCGGGTGATGCCTTTGTCCTTCGCGCAGATTTCCGCGGCGTTGCCCATGTGAAAATCGTTGTACACGTCCCACAAGCCGTCTTTGATGATGCCGTCGACCACTTGCGCATGACCGAGGCGATAGCCGTCGCGCGCGCCGGGCAGGTAGTACGGCGCCTGGCTCATGCTTTCCATGCCGCCGGCAATCACCACGTCGGCGTCGCCCGCGCGGATTTGGCTGGCCGCGAGCATGACCGTCTTGATGCCCGAGCCGCAGACTTTGTTGACCGTCGTGCAGGGCGTGGAATTCGGCAGACCGGCGTAGATGACAGCCTGACGCGCGGGTGCTTGGCCCTGACCGGCGGGCAGTACGCAGCCCATGTAGACGTCGTCCACCTGATCCGCCGGCACGCCGGAGCGTTCCATCGCCGCCTTGATCGCCGTTGCACCCAATTTCGCCGCGGACACGGCCGCCAGGCTGCCGGCAAACGAGCCAATCGGCGTCCGCGCTGCACCAACAATCCAAACTTCACGCATGAGAGTCTCCGGCTACGCGAGCGCTTGCGGCTCGGCCAAGAAGTCTTTGAATTTGCACGGTCGGCTCGAGCATTCGCCGACCTTCCGGGCGCGGCGGTGTAGCATGGAACGCGCCAAGCGACAATCGGCAGCCGACTGCCGATGCCCGCGCCTCTCGACCCGCGGGAGTTGCCGCCGTATCCTGCCCGCTGTGGGCAGCTGATTCCGCCCGGCCAATCGCAAAAGGACACCATGCTCCCCATTATCCAGCCGGTTTTTGGTCCAGAGGAGGAAGCCGCGGTGCTTGCAGTGCTGCGCTCCGGCTGGGTGGCCCAGGGGCCACAAGTGATTGAGTTTGAGCGCAAAGTTGCGCTGCGGGCCGGCGCGCAGCACGCGGTGGCTGTGACGTCCGCGACGACGGGTCTGCACCTGGCGCTGGTGGCAGCGGGTCTCGGCCCGGGCGATGAAGTCATTGTGCCCTCGCTGTCCTTCATCGCCTCGACCAACGCGGCGTGGATGGCGGGCGCGACACCGGTATTTGCCGACGTCAGTGACGAATTGCCCATTATTTCAGTTGAATCCGTGTCAGCAGTGTGGACGACCAAGACGCGCGCAGTGCTGGCCGTGCACCAACTCGGCGTGCCGTGCGAGCGCGAAGCGTTGCGACAATTGTGCCTCGAACGTGGCGCGCGCCTGATCGAGGACGCCGCGTGCGCGCTGGGCACGCTCGTGGATGGCAAACCTGTGACAGAGCACGCCGATCTGGCCGTGTTTTCCTTCCATCCACGCAAAGTGCTGACCATGGGCGAAGGCGGGGCGGTGACAACGGACGACGCCGAGGTCGCTGAGCGCCTGAAACGCTTGCGCAATCACGGGATGACGGTGGCGGCCGATGCGCGACACGGCAATGCGGCGCGTGAAGCGTTTTCGGAGCCGGCGTGGAACTACCGGTTGACCGACATCCAGGCCGCGATTGGCTGCGTTCAAATGGACCGGTTGGACGCGATTTTGGCCGAGCGCCAACGTGTGTGGCAAGGCTACCGGGCCCGGTTGCACACGGCGCTGCCGGAAGTGCTTCTGCTCACGCCGCCGGCGCATGTCCACTGGAATGTCCAGACGGGGTGTATCCGGCTGCCCGATGGCAAGCGCGACTACGTCCTGCGGACGCTGAACGACGCGGGAATCGGTGCCCGGCGCGGCATTCTGGCGGCTCATCTGGAACCGGCCTGGCAGCATCTCGCGCACGCGCCACTGCCGCAGTCGGAAGCATGGGCGCACGACTCGCTGGCGCTTCCGGTGTTCCACGGCATGACGAGCGACCAGCAGGATGAAGTCGTGGAAGCGCTGGCGGCTGCGATGCGCTAATGCCTCAAGCTCCTGCGGGCAATTCCAACGCCGAGCCGCGCGGATCATGGCCGAACGCTGCTTCTGCCGTGACTGGACGCAGCTCGCCGTCGCCGTGGACCAGGATGTAGTCCTTGCGCAGACCGTGACAATACGGCCGCACCGCGCAGGTCTCGCACGCCGCGGGATACGTGCCGAGCTCAAACGTCGACTGCTCCAGCATGAACGCGTGCCCGCCGGGATTGACGATCAGCAGCCCCATCGCCGCCGCGTCAAACTGCATCCGCCACGCGTGCGGTGGAATCAGGCAGTGCGGCGTGTTCAAGGACGTCAGCGTCGCGCCGTGCGCCTGGGCATTCGCCAGGGCTTGCACGAGGTACCGCACGGTATCGGTCAAGCGCGGCACTTCCGACCGCAAGTCGGCATCGCCTTGATCCGACGTCGAAAACAGCCAAATGTTGAAGTGCCGAAACCCGCGCTGCGCGTAGTGCGTGACGAGCTCCGGCAGTTCCTGATAGTTGCGCTGCGACAGCAGGAAATCGCCCTCCAGGCGCAGGCCGGCAAAGCTGCCCAGAACATCGACCGCCTTGTCCAAGAGCGCAAACGCCCCGGGCTTTTGGCTCATCGCGTCGTACACGTCCGGCTTGAGACTCTTGACCAGCAGGTTCACTTCCGTCATGCCCGCGTCCACCGCCTTTTGCGCGAACTGCGGGTAGGAAAACAGCAAACCGTTCGTTTGCACCTTGATGCGCTGGTAGCCCAGGTGTTTGGCGGCGCGCAGCGTTGCGAGGAAATCCTTGCGCAGGGTCGGCTCGCCGCCGGACAGCCACAGATGCCGCGCCCCGCGCTGCCGTGCCGTCTGCAGCCAGCGCAGCACTTCCGCCCAGTCCATCTGGTCGCGATCCGCGGCGCTACAGGAATAGCAGCCGACGCACTGGAGGTTGCACGCGAAGCCGGGTGAGAGTTCAAGCCAGTTCATGGCGGCAGTGTACGAAACGGCGCGCCACTTGTCGTGCGCGAGCGCCGCCTGCCTTCCCAAAACCGTGGAAATGCTGTGGTTACGGATGCTTTTGGTAGGTGCCCATCAGCACCGCTTCCGCCACGATGTGCCCCTGCATCGCCGCCAGCACTTCGGGCTTGGTCGGGTGCTCGGGCAGCGCGAGCTTGGCGTCGACCGCGAAAAGCTTGAAATAGTAGCGGTGCCGGCCAATCGGCGGACACGGACCGCCCCAGGCGGGTTTCTTCCAATCGTTGATGCCAAAGCGCGCACCCGGCGGCAGCCCGTGCCCTTCGGCAAGCCCTCGGACCGTCGGCGCGATATCCACCATCACTTCATGCACCCAAGTCATCTTCGGCGCCTTGGGATCCGGCGCATCCGGGTCGTCAACCAGGAGCACGAGCGACTTGGCCGTCGCGGGCACATCCTGCCATTGCAACGCGGGCGCCAGATCCTGGCCTTGACACGTGAACTGCGTCGGAATTTCGCCGCCATCGAGAAAAGCGGGAGACTTGATTTGCATGTGAGCTCCTGGATTCGCCGCTGCCGGCCAAGGCGAGAACGCCGCCAACACCATGACGATGCTCAAGTTTCTGACAAGTCGGATCTGGGTAGTCTTCATCGGCTTCGGACCCGGGTGAGCATGTCCCGGCGCCATCATCCGCTCGCGACGCGACCGATTCAAGAGGGGGCGCGAGCGATCGCGCGGATCTTGTGGCGAGCGTCGGCAACGCGTAGCCTCGCTCCAACGCACGGCAAGCGAGTGCCGCGGGTGTTATGGGCCATGCACAACGACAAGACCGTGACCCCGGAGCGTTCCGGCTTTTTGCAGCGGCTACCCGACGCCGCGATCCGTTGGCTGACCTCCCGTTTCTGGCTGCGCTGGGGCCTGCACATCGCCGTGGCTGCGGCGCTGGTCGTCAGCATCACCGGCATCGTCGGGACGTGGCGCATCGTGCGCACGCCGTACCCGGTGGAATGTGTCGAAGCCGGCATGGTGCAAATGGTCGACCGCGTGCTCCAGGGCAAACCGCTGTACGTCCAGCCATCCGTCGACTACGCACCATTTCCCTACGCACCTGGCACGTTTCACGTGGCGGCCGCACTGGTCAGCGCAGGCCTGGATCCGCTGTCGGCCCTGCGTGGGTTGAACGCGGTCGGGATGCTGCTTGCGTGTCTCGCAACGTTTCTGCTCGCACGCGCGTGGCAAGCGAGTTGGCCTTTGGCGCTGATAGCGGGCATGTGGCCGATTCTGACCGACGAAATCACCGGCTATTTCCTTGGCGTCGGCCATTCGGACGGGCCCTACCTGGCCTTTTTGCTGCTGGGATTTTGGGCGCTCTACCGCAGTCAGTCCTGGCGTGGCGCCGTGCTCGCTGGCGTATTCTTTGGCCTCGCGATGCCATTCAAGCAATCGGCGTTGATGTACGGCGCGGTGCTCGGCGCGGGTTGGCTGTTCGTCAACTGGCGACGGGCGCTGGTCTTCGGTGCTGCCACGCTGACCTGCGCCGCGCCGACGTTGCTGCCGCCGCTTCTGCGAGGCGACGTCTGGGCGCAATTCTGGCTCTTTCGGTTCCCCTCGGACTTTCCATTTCACCCCGTGGCGATCGCGAATCTCGGTCGCGGGCTGATCGGCCGTGAAGCTGTCGCCGTCGCAGCCATGCTGGTCGGTGTCGCGCTGGTCCTCGGCAATGGCCAAAACGATCGGGCGCGGCGGATGCTGGCGCTCGTCGTTGCCTCCTGGCTGCCGTCGCAGCTGCTGGTGATGGGCGTCGCCTACGCCAACAGCTTCTACCCGGCCGTCGCCATTGCGGGTGCGGGCATGGCCATGGGTCTGACGGAACTGACCCAACGAGCGAAATTGGACGGAGCGCGATCGCGCCTGGTGGCCGGTGCCGTGCCGCTCATCGCCGTGTTGCAGGTGCTGGCGCTCATCCACGACAGCGGCAAATTCGCCGGTGCGCCGGAGCAGGTGGCGGCCTGGAAGACCTACGTGAACTGGCTGCGTTCGGCGCCGGGCGAGGTCATCGTCACGGACGATCGCTGGACACCGCGCTTCACGCAGCATCCGCTGACTGCGTCGGACACCGTGGTCGGCGCGCTGGGCGTGGCGCCGCACATTGGACTGCCCGAAGCGAACCGGCTGTCCCAAGCCATCCTGGACAAGATCAAACGGGAGCGGCCGATCGCCGTGCTGACCTTCAGTTGGCCCAAACAAATGGATGCCGATGCGGACTACGTCTACGTCGGTCCGTTGAACACTGTCGCGCAGTGGGGGCCGTCGATCGGCAGCACGGGCTATGTGTGGCACGTCTATCTGCGCAAGGACTACGCCGCCGCACCGGCACACGCGGAGACGGTCATGACGCGACTGGCGCATGGGGAGACCATCGGCTGGCCGATTGTGCCGAAGCGCTAGCCGTATCCGCTGCTTTGTCCGGGCCAGAGGTTGCCGCAAATTCCGCACGCGCGCACACTTCGCCCGCGCCCGTTGGCGCAAGAGCCCGCCATGACCCGCCCGCCGCAGAACAAGTCCGCCTCCCATCGCCCGCCGAACGACCGTGGGCCGCAGCAGCGCCCGGCGCAGCATCGTCCGCAGCAGAACCGTCCGCGGCCGCAGCAGACGCCGATCGCCTTGCCCGAGCACCTGCCGCGCTATCCCGGTTTTGTGACCATCGTGCTGCGGGCTGGAACCGCGACGCCGGTGCTCTCGGGCCACCCGTGGCTGTTCAGCGGCGCGATTGGCCATGTGGTGCCGCCGGAAGGGACGCAAGCGGAGTCGGGCCAAGCGTGCGCGGTTTTTGACCCACACGGCCGTTATCTCGGCCACGGCACCTACCACCCGCAGAGCCAGATTGCCGTGCGCCTGGTGGAAGCTGGCATGGACGGGCTGGAGCCGACGACTTTGCCGGACGCGTCGACGATCGTCGCGCGGCGTCTGGAACGGGCAACCGGTCTGCGAAGCGATCTGGGCCTGCCATCGGCGGAAACCAACGCGTACCGGCTGATCAACAGCGAAGGCGACGGCATGCCGGGCGTGGTCATTGACCGCTTTGGCGACGGCGCGGTCGTCCAAGTTACAACGGCGGGCGCGACGCGTTGGCAGCAGCCGATGATCGAATGGCTGCGGGCCAACGGCTGCGCGTGGGTGCTCGTGCGCGTGCCGAACGACGTGCATCCGGCGGAAGGCTTGGTCGCCGGTCACACGGCGTCCTCCGGCGATGTGCCGACAGAGGTGCTCGTGCGCCACAACGGCCTGCAGCTGCGCGTGGAACCGGGTGGTCAGAAGACCGGCATGTACGCGGATCAGCGGGTGAATCACATGCGCGTGGCGGAGCTGGCCAAAGGCCGTTTCGTCCTCGACACTTACAGCCACGTGGGCGGTTTTGGCCTGCATGCGGCGCGCGCCGGTGCCAAGCGCGTGGTGTGCGTGGACGCGTCGCAGCGCGCGATCGACCTGGCGATCCAGCACGCGTCGGACAACGGCGTGGGCCTCGATGCCCAGTGTGCGGACGCGGTGCACGTGCTCGGCCATTACGCCAGCTTGCCACCGGAAGGCGAACGGCCGTCGCTGGTCATTGTCGACCCGCCGAAATTCGCGACCAAGGCCGCGGCGCTGGAACAGGCGATTCGCAAGTACACGCACGTCAACACGTTGGCGATGCAGGCGGTTGCGCAAGATGGATTCCTCGTCACGTGCTCGTGCTCGGGGCTGGTCGACGTCACGCAATTCCTGCGCCTGCTTGGTCAAGCGGCCCACAATGCCGGGCGCACGGTGCAACTGCTTGAATTGCACGGTCCAGGCCCGGATCATCCGGTCGCGCCGGCGCACGCGGAAGGCCAGTACCTGAAAGTGGCGATTTGCCGCATTTCGGCGCGAACGGTGTAGGACGCGCCAACGATGCGACTTCTTCTGGCCTGGGCGAGCGTGGCGAGCGTCGGCATGTGGCTGCCCGTCGGCGTCGCAACGGCGTATGCATGGCTCGCGCGGCAGGACCTGCAAAACGCCCCGCCGACGGTGCACAACCTCGCAACCGCTTGGCTTGTTGTCGGCGCGAGCTATCCGGCCGTCTCGACCATGGCCGTGCTGTTGGCGTGGCACTTTCACCGCAAAGGCAAGGATCCCGTGGCGGTACGGTTCATCGCCATTCCAGGCGTGTTCGTCGCGACGATCCTCGTGCTGGGCATCACCGTGGTCAGCCTGAGTCGGCCGTACCTGAGGTGACTGCGCCAGCCATTTCCGGCTATCCTTCAGCAATCTTTGGGAGGACTTCATGACTGACTTTCTGCTCGCCATTGACCAAGGCACCACGGGCACGACAGCGCTGCTCATTGACCGGAGCTTGCGCGTCCACGGCAAAGTGAACGTGGAATTCCCGCAGATCTACCCGCGGCCCGGCTGGGTCAGCCACGATCCGCTGGCGATTTGGCAATCGGCGCTGGACGCGATCGCTCAGGTGCTGGCGCAGACCGGCGTCGCGGGCAACCAGATCGCTGGCATCGGCATCACCAACCAGCGCGAAACGACCGTGGTGTGGCACCGCGAAACCCGCACGCCGATCGCCGACGCGATTGTCTGGCAATGCCGCCGCACCGCCGACGTCTGCGACGCGCTGAAGGCAGCCGGCCACGAAGCGGACGTCCGCAGTCGCACCGGTTTGCCGATTGACGCCTACTTTTCCGGGACCAAGGCGGCTTGGCTGCTCGATCACGTGCAGGGCGCACGCGCGCAGGCGGAGCGTGGGGAACTTGCCTTTGGCACCATCGACACCTGGCTCGTCGCCAACTTGACCGACGGCGCCGCGCACGTCACCGATCCGTCCAACGCCAGCCGCACGATGCTCTACGACATCGGCGAGCGCCGCTGGAGCAATCAGCTGTGTGAACTGCTGCGCGTGCCGCGACAGATTCTGCCGGAAGTGAGGCCCTCGGCGGCGATTTACGGCCACACCCGCAACGTCCCCGGCTTGCCCGACGGCATTCCGATCGCCGGCATGGCGGGCGACCAGCAGAGTGCACTCTGCGGACAATTGTGCCTCGCACCTGGCAGCGCCAAATGCACGTACGGCACCGGTGCATTCCTGCTGATGCAAACCGGTCCCGAGCGCATCGAATCGCGCAACGGCCTCCTGACCACGGTCGCTTGGCAGGTCGGCAACGACTTCCACTACGCCCTGGAAGGCAGCGTGTTCATCGCCGGCGCGGCGGTCCAGTGGCTGCGCGACGGGTTGGGCATCATCCAGACGGCCAGCGACATCGAGCCGCTCGCCCGCAGTGTCGCTGATTCCGGTGGCGTGATCTTCGTGCCCGCGCTGACCGGCCTGGGCGCGCCGTATTGGAATCAGGAGGCACGCGGCATCATCACCGGCCTCACCCGCGGCACGACGAAGGCGCATCTGGCGCGCGCGACGCTGGAAGGCATCGCCTTGAGCTGCGCCGATCTGCTCGCCGCGATGGAAGGTGATCTGGGGCGGAAACTCGTGGAATTGCGCGTGGATGGCGGCGCGTCGGCGAATGACTTGCTCATGCAAATCCAAGCGGATCTGCTGCAAACGACGGTCGTGCGGCCCGATGTGATTGAGACGACGGCGCTGGGCGCGGCCGTCCTCGCGGGGATTGGCATCGGCTGGTTCAAGACGCTGGACGACGCGGCGAGTTCATGGCGCGAAAATCGGCGCTTCACGCCCGGGCAAGCCGAATCCGTGGCTGGCCTGAAAGCAGCGTGGCAAAACGCCGTGCAAAAAGCGTAGCCGATGGCCGATGATGTGACCGTTTCCGACAACCTGCTGGAACTCAGCTTGGGCGAGCACTGCGGCCCCGGCGAATGTCGCGCCGCGTGCTGCGTCGGCGGGATTTGGGTCGATCTACTGGAAGTGCAGCGCATCCTCGATCATGCCGAAGTACTGCGGTTCTTTCTGGCACCGCAGTACGCCGCCAACGAGGATTTGTGGTTTGAGGACGAGGACTTCCTGCACGCCGACTTTCCGAGTGGCGTTGCGTTGGCGACCCGCACGGTGCCGCGAGCCGCGGATGCAGCGCAGGATGGCTGCATTTTTCTGCGCGCCGACCACTTGTGCGCGCTGCACGTCGCGTCGGATGCGCTCGCGCTCGGCTGGCCTGGGCTCAAACCGTTTGAATGCGCGACGTATCCAATCCGCCGATCGGAAGGCGTCGTTGCCTACGACGAGGAGACGACTGCCGCGCATCCGCATGCCGACTGCCAAAGGCATGGCACACCGCAGCGGCCGCGGTTTCTGGTCTTCAAGACAGAAATCGAGCTGGCTATCGGTCAGAAAGCATGGAAAACGCTGGCAGATCGCGCCAAACGCTGATTACTTGGGCGCAGCGAGGCCGAAGCGCTTGTTGAAGCGATCGACGCGGCCGCCGGTGTCGACGAGGCGCTGCTTGCCGGTGTAGAACGGGTGGCAATTCGAGCAAATGTCGATGTGCAAATCGCCCGCGGTCGAACGCGTGACAAACGTATTGCCGCAGCCGCACTTGACGTTGGCGGTGAGGTAGCGGGGGTGACCTTCTTTCTTCATGACAACATCCTCGGTTGGGCGTGCGCGCTGTTGCGTTGTGACGCAGGGCGTCGCGCCGGCGGGTGGCTGGAAAGATCCAGCGGGGGCAGCAGTCTAGGACACATCGGCTGTGGCTGCAAGGGGATCGGTCGTCAGGTCGTAGGTCAGCTCGTTTTCGATTTGGCTGCAAGCGGTTTCGGAACGCGTATGTACTGCGCGGCGTGGCACAAGCACTGCGGCGCTGCGTTGCCTGGCGGGCGCATCAGAAAACGACGCGTTCCGAAACCAGATCAAGCTGGCCCGGCACCGCAGTCAACGAAAATTCGCTGATGAATCGTGGTCCTGCTACGCTTTGCGACGATGACGGTCTCGCGCAGACATCACGTGCTCCTCCTGATGACGCTGCTCACTGCGGTTTCGGCGCACGCCCAGCCGCCGCCCATCACGACGGTGCCGCTGCCGGACATCCAGCCTGCGGCAATTTTCGACCCCAGCGGTCACGCGTTGGACGGTTTCAACCAAGCCTGGCAGCGCGTGCAGGTCCGCAAGAAGGGCCTGCTGCACGTGCTTTTCTGGGGCGCATCCCATACGGCAGCGGACATCTGGACCGGCGAATTGCGGCGACGCTGGTCGGCGGAATTGGGGGAAGGCGGCCATGGCTTCGTGTTCCCGTTCAAGTGGACGCCAGGCTCGCGGGCGCAGGATCTCGTCGTTGAAGCGTCGAAGGGCTGGCAGGTCACGCGCGATCGCGTGGACGGCGAGCGCAAGGTGCAGGCGCTGGGCATGATGGGGCTGCTGGCCACGAGCGGCGATCCGAACGACTTCACGGTCATCCGCACGACAACCGAGAATTCGCTGGGACGGGAGTTCGACAAGCTGGAAATTTGGCTGCAGGCCCAGCCTGCGGGCGGGACGGTGCACACCGAAATCGATGGCAAGCTGCTGGACCTGCCCACGCGCGGCGCCGCGGGTTCGGCGCTGGTGCACACGTTCACGCTGGCGATGGGGCCGCATGACATCAAGCTCGCGCCGCTGGGCGATGGCGCGGTCGCGATCTATGGCGTAGTGGTGGAGCGCTCGACGCCGGGCGTGGTGATTGATCAGTTGGGCATTCCGGGGATGCGCGCAGACGTGATGCTGCACTGGCGTGAAGACGTTTTTCGCGGTCTGGTGGCGCGCCGCAAGCCGGACCTCGTCGTGCTGGCCTACGGCACCAACGACGTGGGCGACGAAAACGAGCCGATAGACTCCTACCTGCAGAACTGGCGAAAAGTGTTGACGCAATTGCGCACCGCGGCGCCGGACGCGGGGTGCCTGCTCATCGGGCCGACGGATCGCCTGGGCAAGGACGACAAACGGACGATGCCGCGCACGCCAGCCGTGATCGCTGCCCAACGCAAGGTGGCTGTGGAATTCCATTGCGCGCACTGGGACGCCCAAGCTGCGATGGGCGGTCCGGGTGGCATGACGCTGTGGACGCAGGCGGGCCTGACCGCCCGGGACGACGTGCACTTGAACCGCGCCGGCTACGAGAAGATGGCGCTCCTGATGGACGCGGAATTGGCGAAGGTGCGCCTGCAGGGCACGGCAGCTGGCGGCCACTTGACGCAAAGAAATGGCACACGGGGGCATCGGTGACGCACTGGAAGAGACTGGGATTGGCCGTCGCTGTCCCCTGCGTGCTCGCCCTCTGCTGCGCGTTCTGGCTGGACCGATGGGGCCACCGCGACGAACCGATGGCGCAGGCGGACGCGATCGTGGTCCTCGGCTGTGCCCTTCAGGCAGATGACGTGCCCGGTCCGAGCCTGCTCGCCCGTACGCGCCACGCGGTCGCGCTGTGGCGGGCCAAGCGCGCGCCCGTGCTGCTGTTTTCCGGTCATGACGCCAATTTCCAGCCGAGCCAGGCGCAGGCCGCGGCACACGAGGCCGAACGACTGGGCGTGCCGCGCACAGCGATCCTGACCGAAGACGAATCCCGCGACACGTGGCAGAACGCCCAATATTCTGCGGCAATCCTGAAGCAGCACGGCTGGCGTCACATCGTGCTGGTCAGCGACCCGGGACATCTGTGGCGCGGCAGGCAGGACTTTCGCCATTTTGGCATCGACGTCGCGGTGAGCGGTGCGCCGGAGGCCGATGCGCTCGGCACGCCGCTTCGGGTGGTGAAAGCGTGCCGTGAGGTGTTGTCGGTGTTGCGGGACGTGGCGCTGCTCCGCTACTGGGACTGATCGCCCTCTTGTCCGCCGGCCGTGGACGGGCGTACCATCGCTCAGTCTCGCGGTCCGGCCGCTGCAAATCTGCTCGCCCGATGTCGCGTTTGTGCCGTCAACCTACGGTGGAGGCCTGCCCATGACGTTTTATCTGGATCGCGATGGCAATTCGACGCCGTTTGAGCTGGAGCAATTGCGTGAAATGGCCCAAAACGGTGAATTTCGCCAGGACGAATATGTCTTTGACCGTCGCCGCGAAGAATGGCTGTTTCCGAACCAGATTGAAGAGTTGAAGGATTTGTGGACCATTGGTGAGCAGGACAAGACCGTCGCCATGCAATTGCCCGCCGATTTTGTCCAGCAGTTGGCTGCGCGCCAAAAAGCCGCCACGGCCGCGCCAGAAGTGCATCGCGCCCCGCCACAGCGTGAGGGGCAAGCGTCGTCCACCCCGCCGCGGGAGCCCGCTCGCCAGGCTGCACCGCTGCCGTCGAAAACCGGCCAGATCATTCAGCCACGCTTCTCCGGGCAAGGTGGCGACCTGTTCGTGACCGTGCTGGTGGGCTATCTGCTTTCGATGGTGACACTCGGCATCTACATTCCCTGGTTTGTCTGCAAGCTGCACGCCTACCTCGCCGCTTCGACCCGCATCGAGGGCACGCCGCGCGGTACGCTGCAGCTGGAATTCACCGGACAGGGCAAGGATCTCTTTGTCACAGGCTTGGTTGGCGTCCTGCTCAGCATCGTGACCTGCGGCATCTACGCGCCGTGGTTCCTGGTCAAACTGGCGCAGTTCTTTGCCGATCACACGCACGCGATTGCGCCCGACGGCACACGCTACAGCGCGCGCTTTGAAGTGACCGGCGGTGAACTGTTCGTTGCGTTGTTGGTCGGTGGCTTGCTCTGCGGCGTCACGCTCGGCATCTACACGCCGTGGTTCCTGTGCAACCTGCAGCGGCTGGTCCTGAGCAAGACGACGATTCTGGAGGACGGCACGGCGCACGGTTCCTTCAGTTTCACAGGCGAGGGCGGCGAGCTGATCGGTACGTTCCTGCTTGGCGTGCTGTTGATGATCGTGACGTTCGGCATCTACGCCGCCTGGTTCCAAGTTTCGCTGCTCCAGTTCTTTACCCGCCACACGACGCTCACCCTCGGTGGATCGAGCTGGCGCGGCCGCTTTTCCGGTACCGGCGGCGAACTGTTGATCCTGAACCTGGTTGGCTATTTGCTGACCGTCATCACGCTGGGCATTTATGGCGCCTGGTGGATCGTCAAGCAATTGACCTTCCAGACCGACCACCACCACTTCGATCCACAGACCTGAGTTGTTCGGCCGCAAAGCCGCAGAAACGCAGCGGAAGTGGGCTTGACCACCGGTGTGGATCGGCGTAGATCACCCACTCAGCGCGGTCACGTGTCTGCGCGGGGGAGATCTTCATGAAAACTTTCTTGATTTTGCTGATGTTGGCTGCCCTTGTCGGCTGTGGTTCCAAGACCGCGACAAGTGGGGACGATGCCAGTGACAATGTCGCCGACACGAGCTCGGACGCACTTGACACCTCGGCCAGCGGCACGGACGCAACGGCGGGCGCGACGGATGCCACCACGGCTGCGCCCGACGCCGATGCGAGTGCCGACGCCGCTGACACCGCGGCATCGATTCACACCTACAACGGCTCCGTCGCTGCGGGGGACTTCATCACGGTGACCGTCGATCACGCCGCAGGGACCGTCGCCTGGAACAACGAGACCACGAGCTTGAGCGGCACGTCGACATTCACCGAAGCGGCCGACGGCTCGCTTGTGCTGGGCGACGACAAGGGTGAATTCAAGACGCTGTATGAAATTCCTGGCTACGCGCTGGTGGCGCAGGATCAGAAAGCCAAGGACGGCACGCAGAAGTCGCTGGCATTTGCCTTTGAGAAGGAGGCGATTACCAAGGCCGATTTGGCGAACCGCACGCTGAACATGATGCAGTTCAAGAACCGCTGGGGCGGCGTGGAAATCATGTGTGGCACCAGTGACGCGAGCGGCACCCTCTCCACCACGAGCTACATGCCCGCCAACACGACGGGCCTCTACAGCGAAAAATCGATCCCGGGGAGCATGTTCACCGAGGACGCGGCCAAGGGCGTGTTGAAACTGACGGATCCGGCGAAACCGGGCGAGGACTTGACGATGTTCGGCACCAAGAGCGGCCTGCTGGGCATTGATACGCCCAACGGTGCGGTCATTGGCGTCAACGCGGCAGCCACGCCGGCTTTTGACCCCAGCGTGGCTGGCACCTACGCGATGATCGGCTTTGAGAAGCAGAACGAGGCCAATGGCGATTACGCGCCGAGCGATCCGTACTTTGGCACGGCGACGTTCGTTCAAGCCACGTTCACCCTGACGGCCGATGGCACGTTGCAGAACGGCGGTGGCAAGAGCGGCAAACTGTCGCCGTTCAAGGGCTCAGCGTTCCAGGGCGCCGGCAAGGTGACCCAGGACTGCAACGGCTTGTTCGTGCTGGACACCGGCGAGGGCGACGCCGCGTTTGTCGGCTTCCAGGGCAACACGCTGTTGTTCGCGTCGTTCAAAATGCTGACCCCGGCGACCACAGGTACCGGCGGGGTGCAGATCCCGGCGACGTACAAGTACACGTACGGCGTCGCGCTGAAGAAGTAGCGCGGCAGTCTGGCGGAGCGGGACCCAAGCCTCAATTGCCGAGCCACGCATCGCAGGATGCCCAAGTCCACCTGTGAATTTGACCGATCCGGGCTCTGCGCGCATCTTCCCGCCCGGAGGTGTGACGTGGCGGTGCGGACTTGGATGAGCTGTCTGGTGTTCCTGGCTGCCTGTGGCGCCGATGTCCCTGTTGGCCCGGATCAGACCGTGCTGATCGATGCGCTGACCGACGTCGGATCCTCTGACACGACCAACGACGCGTCGCTGGACGTTCACGACGTGCCGGTTGACCTCTGCGCTGCCGTCACCTGCGACGACGGCAACGCATGCACGGCCGATTCCTGTGCCGGCGGTCTGTGCCAACACGCGGCGCTGGTTGGTCCGTGCAGCGACCTCAATCCGTGCACGTCCGGCGACGTCTGTCAGGCGGACATCTGCTTGCCCGGCGCCGTGACGATTTGCACCGACGGCATCGCCTGCACCGCCGACAGCTGCAACCCCAAGTCCGGCTGCGTGTTCACGCCCGACGCCAGCCAGTGCGACGACGCCAAGCCGTGCACCCAGGACAGCTGCACCGCAACCGGCTGCACCCACGGCAAGTCCCCGTCGGGCTGCGACGACGGCGACCTGTGTACGGCCGACACGTGCAAATCTGCCTTGTGCGTCCACACGCCCAGCACCGCGGCGTGCAACGACAACAACGCGTGCACGGACGATCTCTGCGAAGGCACCTGCAAGCACGTCAACAACCAGGCGAAATGCACCGACGCGAATACCTGCACGACGACCGACTTCTGCGCCGCGGGCGTCTGCGTGGGCGGTGCGCCGCTCATCTGCAACGATGGCAAGCCGTGCACGGCGGACTCGTGCGTGCCAGCGACCGGGTGCGCGCACGCCGCCATCGTTGACGTCTGTGGCAACGGCAAATGCGGCTGCGGCGAGACGGTTGCGGTGTGCCCGGCGGATTGCAAGTGAGGGCTTGAAAGCTCAGGTATTGACTGGAACTGGCGAGCAGGCGGAAACGCGTCAAGATCCCAGCATCACGCCCGTTGTCGCAAGCCAGCGCCTGACCGATACTGCCGCCCAGGAGGCCCTCATGCGCGCCATTGAACTCCAATCCTTCGGTCCCAACGGCCTGCACCTGGTCGATCGTCCCTTGCCCGAGCCCGGTCCCGGCGAAGTGCGGCTGCGCATGCGCGCGTGCTCGCTCAACTACCGCGACTGGATGATGTGTTCGGGCGTCTACAACCCGCGCCAGCCGCTGCCGTTGGTGCCGTTGTCCGATGGCGCGGCCATCATCGACGCGGTGGGCGAAGGCGTGACGGTCCGCAAGGTCGGCGAGCGCGTGATCGGCCTGTTCAATCAAGCCTGGCAGGACGGCGACGCGAATGCCGAGATCCTGCGCGCCAGCCTGGGCGGGCCGCTGGACGGGATGCTGCGCGAGTACGCGGTCCTGCGCGAAGATGGCGTGATGCCCGTGCCCGCGCACCTGACGGACGTGCAAGCGGCGACCTTGCCTTGCGCCGCGTTGACGGCGTGGACCGCGCTGGTGACCCAAGGGCATCTCCAAGCGGGCGATCTCGTGCTCATCCAAGGCACCGGCGGCGTCTCCCTCTTTGCGTTGCAGTTCTGCGTGCTGATGGGCGCGCGCGCCATCGTGATTTCGTCGAGTGACGCCAAGCTGGAGCGCGCCAGGGCGCTGGGCGCGTGGCATACCCTGAACTACCGGCAGACGCCGGCCTGGGGCAAGCAGATTCTGGCGCTCACCGGCGGCGTGGATCACGTGGTGGAAGTCGGTGGCGGCCAGACCTTTGGCCAATCCCTGCTGGTGGCGCGGCCGCACGGCCACATCGCGGTCATCGGCGTGCTATCCGGCGCGCAACCGGACGCGACGTTGCTGCCGATCCTGATGAAGAACCTGCGGGTGCTGGGCGTGATGGTCGGTCACGCTGCCTCGATGCGCGCGATGCTGCGGGCGGTGGAGGCTGCGCAGTTGGTGCCGGTCGTGGAGCGCGTTTTGCCGTGGACGGACGCGGAAGCTGCGCTCGCGGAACTGGCCACGGGCGGGCATTTTGGCAAGATGGGCTTGGAATTTGCCTGAACAGCGTTAGGGCTCCTGCAAGAACAACTCGATCAAGTCCCAGCCGTGTGTCGCCGGGCGTATCGCGCAGCGGGCGCACTTGGCGATCCAGCGACAAGCGTCCCACACGACGGGTTATTGCTGCACCGCGCCTTACGGCACGCAGCCCGCATTGGGATCGACCAGCTTGCGAATGCGGTTGTTCTTGGTATCGGCCACGTACCAGACGCCCTGGCTCGCCCAGAGGATGCCGTCGGGCTGATTGAACGTCGCCTGGGCAAAGGTGCCATTGGCAAAGGGGCTGTTGACGCTGCCCGTGAGCGTGCTGGTGGCCGTCGCGCCGACGCTGCGGAGCCGGTGGTTGCCAGCGTCGGCGATCCAGAGCGTCGTGCCGTCGCCGGTGATGCCAAAGGGCACGTTGAAGCTGGCGGTCGTCAGGTTGGCGCCGTCGCTGGCGCCCGAAGTGCCGATGCCGGCGATGGTTGCGACGGTGCTGTTGGCGATATCGATGACGCGGACGACGTTGCTGCCGAGGTCCGTGACGTAGAGGTGCTTGCCGTCGCCGCTCAACCAGAGGCCGGTGGGCTGGTTGAATGTCGCGCTGGTGAAGGCGCCGTCGGTTTGGCCCGCCGCGCCGGTGCCGACGAGCGTGCTGACCGTGGCGCCGGTGATATCGATGGCGCGGATGCGGTTGTTGCCCTGGTCGGCGACGTAGAGGACGCTGCTGGTCGCGTCCCAGGCGAGGCCCATCGGCGTGCTGAACAGGGCATTGGCCGCCGCGCCGTCCTGGAAGCCGCCCGTGTTGTTCTGGACCGGAAATGAGGGGTCGATGGCCAGGCCCGCGACCAAGGTGGTCGTCTGATCGGCTGCCACCTGGCGAATGTTCTGGACGCTCGAGTCGGAAACAAAGAGCTTGTTGCCCGCAACGACGACCGCTTGCGGGACCCTGAAGCGCGCGGACGTGCCGACGCCCTCCAGGTACTGCGCAACGCCCTCGCCGGCGAACGTGGTGACGCTGCCATCGACGGCGACCTTGCGAATCTTGAAGTTGCCGGTGTCCGCCACGTACAGGACGCCGTTCGTATCCAAGGCAACGCTGCGCGGTCCGTTGAAGCTGGCGATTTGGCTGTTGGTATTGTCCGAGCCGCCCGCGGTCCCTTGGCCCGCATACGTCGTGACCGTGGTGCCGGGCACGGTGCCGACGCAGACTCCCGCCTGACACGTGTCCGGGGACGTGCATTTGTTGGCGTCATCGCACGCGGTGCCGTTCGTCACCGGCGTGAACACGCAGTTCCCGGTCGTCGGGTCGCAGGCATCGGTCGTGCACGACAAGCCGTCGTTGCAGACCTTGGCCAGGCCGGCCGTGCACTTGCCCACCACGCAGGTGTCGGGCGTGCATTGGCTGCTGTCCAGGTCGCACAAGCCGGTGCTGTTGGCCACGTGTTTGCAACCGCTGACCGGATCGCAGCTGTCGTCGGTGCAGGGGTCGTTGTCGGAGCAGTTCGTCGGCCCGGTGCCGGCGCAAACGCCCGCGGTGCACGTGTCCCCGCTGGTGCACGGTAGCCCGTCGTCGCAAGTGCCGGTGCGGTTGACGTGCTGGCAGCCGCCGCCGGTCGTGCAGGAGTCGTTCGTGCAGGGTTTGCCGTCGTTGCAGTCCACCACGACGCCGATGCACGAGCCCGTGGCGCAGCTGTCGCCGGTGGTGCAGGCGTTGCCGTCGTCACACGCAGCGGTCAACGGCACATGGCCGCAGCCCACCGCGACGCTGCAACTGTCCGCGGTGCACGCGTTGCCATCCGAGCAGTTGGTCGCGCTGCCGGTGCAATCGCCGCCACTGCACGCGTCGCCGCTGGTGCACGGATTGCCGTCGTTGCAGGAGGTGCCGTTGTTTTTGAGCGAATAGGCACAGCCGCCGGACGCGGCGCTGCAAGCCGCCACCAGGCACGGCCCCTGGCTGGCGCAGCTGATCAACATGCCGAAGCACCCGCCGTTGGCACACGCGTCGCCGGTGGTGCAAGGGTTGCCGTCGTTGCACGCGCCGTCCGCGCTCGCGTACACGCAGCCGACGTCTGGCGCGCAGCTGTCGCTGGTGCACGGGTTGGCGTCGTCGCAACTGAGGGTGCTGCCGGTGCAGAGGCCAACGGCGCACGTATCCGAGACCGTGCACCAGTTGCCGTCGTCGCAAATGCCGCCGGTTGCGGGCGTGTAGACACAGCCCGTGCTGGTGCAGGCGTCCGCGGTGCAGGCGACGCCGTCGTTGCACACCGTCGGCGCACCGGGGAGGCAAATGCCGCCCCCGCAGTGGTCGCCGCTGGTGCAGGGATCGCCGTCGTCGCACGTCTGGCTGTTGGGCGTGTGCACGCAGCCGGTGAATTTGGTGCAGCTGTCGTCGGTGCACACGCTGCCATCGTCGCAGGACGCCGCGGTGCCGGTGCATTTGTCCGCGGCGCAGGCGTCGTTGACCGTGCATGCGTCGCCGTCGCTGCAAGGTGCGGTGTTCTGCGGATGGCTGCAGCCGGAAGCTCCGCCGCACAGGTCGTCCGTGCACGGGTCGCCGTCCTGGCACGTGCCTTCGTCGGTCGCACCGTTGCAGTCGTTGTCGATGCCGTCGCAGGTTTCCGCGCTTGGTGTCAACGCGTTGCACAGGCTCAAACCGCTGGCCACGCACGTCCGCGTGCCCTCGCACGTGTGCGTGCCACCGGTGACGCCACACACGGTCGACTTGCCGGCGTCCACCGCCCGCTGGCTGCAGATGCATTCCGCCACGGCGCCGCCGCCGTCCACGTGCACGCACTGCTGCGCCTGGCCGCCCTCGATCCGGTCCACGCTGCGACACGCAAAGCCGCTGCCGCAATCGCCATCGCCGGTGCAAGGCGCGCCGCAGAACGCGCCGATGTTGCCGTACTTGACGCACGCCGCACCGGGCAAGCCGTCGATCGCGCACTCGTTGGAATCCTTGAGGCAGGGTTCGCATAAGTTGACGCGGCGTGGGATGCACAGCGGCTTGCCGTCCAGTGAACCGCAGCCCCAGCCGGCGGGGCAAGCCTCGGTCGCGCAGGAGCGCGCGCACGTTTTGACGCCGGACTCGTCAGCCAGGCAGTGCTTGCTGCCGCATTCGGTATCGGTCGTGCACGTGCAGCCACCGCCACCCGGGCACGTCGCCGCCGCATCGCCGCCATCGGTCTTCGCATCGGTCGTTGCCGTGACCTCGCCGGCCAGTGCGTCGCTGGCGTCGTCGGCTGGCGGAGTGGTCGCGGCAGGTGAACTGCACGCTGCGGCCATCAGCAGGCCGAGAAGCCACACGAATGCACACTTGCGAGTCACCATCGTTCCGTCTCGTCAGGCCGGTTGCCAGCCGCCCGCATCGTACCGGCGGGCGCGGGCCGCGACAAGCAAATGGCGGAAATGCCGGACCCGGTCAGCCGCCCGAATCAGCAGCCGCCGCGATCAGCCGCGCGAGGTCCGGAAACGTCTCAGCAAAACGCTGCTGACGCGCGCGATCCAAGGTCTGCGTATGCTGGACGAACATCGGCAGCGCCGCACTCCAGTCCTCGGCGTCCATCTGCGCCAGCATCGCCGAAAGACTCCGCCGCAGCGTCCGGTCGGCCGGCGGAGCCATGGCTTCAAAGCGACGACGCACCTCGACCTTGACCGAAACCGGCAAAACGCGCGGATCCAGAAACTGCGCGCCGGACAGCGCGTTGATGCCGAGATGAAGTCGCTGCGTCTCGGCCCAAGCCACCAGTTCCGGCAATTGCAGAATCGACAGGGCACTGGGCGTTGCATTCACGTCGACACGCACGCGCGGGCCAACTCGTGTGAATTGCGCGATGTTTTCAAGCACCTGACTCCAACGAGCCGGATAGCGCAGATACTCAAAATACGGCCCCATCCCGTCGAGGCTGACTTTCAGGCTGACGCCGAGAAAGTGCGGCCAAAGCTCCCTGGCGCGCCGGGGCAGCACGGTGCCATTGGTGGAGTAGCTGAGCTGCATGCGCTCCGCCGTGCCCTGCTTCACGTACAACGCCAAGAAATCAAAGTGTTCATCGCTCAGCAGCGGCTCCCCGCCCAGCCACTCGACGTGCTCCACGGTCTGAAGGGGGCCGCTCGTGTGGGCAAAGAACACCGGCGTGTTTCTCAGCCAGTCTTCCGATTCGGGAACGTCGCCGCTTTGGCCCAACAGAGCAGCGAGATCCGGCGTCTCTCGCACCAATCTTGCATATTCATGCGCGATGGCCGAGCTTGAATCGCCACAACAAATGCGACAGCGCAGGTTGCACCGGGTGCTGGGATAGAGTGTCAGCGAGCGGAGCGTTGGCGTCGCGACGGTCTCTTCGAACGATCGGCTTGTCTCCGAGGCGTTGGCCACACGACGTTTGGACTCGCCTTGGTGCGCCTCAACCTCCCAACAGCGTTGGCACGCTGCCAACCGCTTGCCATCGCGCATGGCGTCCCGAATCTGCTGCAAATGAGCACTGTTCCACACGGCCTCGGGCGTGGCATCGCCAACCGAAAACGGCAGCCCTTGGTCGTCGTGCAGCACCTCACCAAACAGACAGCAGGGGCGCAATTGTCCGTGCTGGTCGATATCCAGCGACGTGAACGGCAACGAACAGAACGACGGCGGCGAGGAATCAGCAGCCTTGCCTGGTTCCGGCAACGCCTGGCTTGGCTGCATGGCAGGCTGCACCAGTCCGAGCAGGACGCCGATGGGCTCGTCCCGCCCGGTCGCCAGCGCCGCTTCAGCCCATTCCAGGATGCGAGCGAGCGTGTGCTGTTTCCATGCGCCATCGGCGTCGTGGGTCGCCCAAGCGCCGCGATAACTGACTTGGGCATGGGTTGATTGTTGAAACGACTTCTCGGCATCCTGGCGTTCCGACACCGAAACCGACCACTCCGCGCCGTCGTCTGCGCGTCGCCAAGTCAGGTGCAATCTGCCACGGTCCGCGGCGCGCCATTGCGCAAAGGCCCAGCCCAAGCGCGCGCCTTCTTCGTTGAGTTCCGCCAGCGGTCCGCAATCGGGTGGCAATGAAACGCCCTGACCGGTCACCATCGCGCGTTCCTCAGCCGCAGAGCTCCAAACCGGTTACCGCGCCGCATCTCCGCTCCACACATTGCCTGCAAAGGCACCGGCGGGCACTGCCGCATGGTCTGTCGAGTGTGCCGATGCCGCTGGAGGGCGTCAACAATTCCCGGCTCTTTTCAAGGTCATTCCGGCCGAATTCGGCCCACTCGCGGCGCCTTTTGGTCGCTCACGCATCTCCGGCGCGGGCGGATCCAGCCAGAGCGGTTCACGCTCACGAGGATGACGCGATTGCGAAGAATCGCCGTGCGTCAACGCTCGGCGCGGTGGCAGTGACAAGTCACAAACAATCTTTCCATGTGCTTGCGCGCCGGAGTCCGCTGCTGCTTGCCGCAGCTTCGGCCTGGCGACCGCCTTGCAGCGCCGTCACCGCGGGCTACCTTGAGAAAGCGATGGCCTCCGCTGCAGCGCCGCATCCAGGAGCCCAAATGACCCGATCCGTCCGTATCAATTCACTGCTTCGGCGCCTCTCGCTCCCGAATCGGCAGGATCACCGCAGTCCGGTGGTCGATCCCGACCACAACGGTGTCGACGGCAACATCGACACGATTCTCGCCGCGTATCGTCACGCCGAACAGAAGATCAATCGCTCGCAGCGTTTCGTCGAGTATGTCAGCGACATCTTTGGTCGACCGGCCTATCTCGCGGCGATTCTTGGCGCCGTCGCGCTGTGGATTGCCGGCGATTCACTCGCCAACCACTTGTATGGTCACGGTTTCGACGCGCCGCCGTACTCCTGGCTGCAAGGCATTGTCACGTTGGCCGCGCTGCTGACCTCGACCGTTGTCCTCATCAAGCAAGTCCGCATGAGTCGCGTGGACGCCGAGCGCGCGCACCTGGCACTGCAAGTCAACTTGTTGGCTGAGCAAAAAATCACCAAGGTGATTGAGTTGTTGGAGGAGCTGCGCCGCGACTTGCCGATGGTCAAGAATCGCGAGGATCCCGATTTGGCCGCGATGCAGCAGCCAGCTGATCCCGATGCCATGATGGTGACGATTGCCGAGTGGCGTTCCGACACCGACCCAGGCTTGGTGATTCCGCAATAACGGTTGGTCCGTGGATGGACGCGCGTTGGCAAGATGTATGGTGGACAACGCACCCGTGGCGCGCGGTGATGACGTTCGGTTACTTCGTCCCGCCCTGAGGCGCCTCACACCGCACCTCCAACGACAAATCCACTTCGCCCACGACCCGGGTCACGGCGTCATGCAGTTCCATCAGGCGATCCGTGACCGCCGGGGCGTCCAAATCGCACTGGCCTTGGAAGTGGACCTGCAGCCGATGCTCCTGTTTGAGCCAGCGATTGCTGACGGCGGCCGCCAACGCGTGCTCCGTGAGGGATCGCACGGCCTCCGCGACCGCCAGACGCGCCAGGGGCACGTGGCGGGTGGCCACTTGGACCGGCGTCACGGCGCGGGCAATCAGGCACAGGTCGGATTCATCCTCGGGACTCGCCTGACCGTCGCCATCGGTGTCGTGACGGAGTAGGGCCGCGACAACACCGCCGGGCACGGTCGCCGCTGACTGGAAGGAAACGGGCGTGACGGTCACGATGGGCACCGGACCGCCGCGGGTGAGCTCCGATAGCGTCTCGCCGGTCTTGTCCGTCCGCACCAACCAGTTCTGACCTTGCGGCACGTGAATCAGCCGCATCCCGTCCGGGGGCTGCGGCTGGCTCGGCTCGTCCAAGGGCGTGGCATCGAGCGCCAAGCCGGTCTCGCTGTCGACCGGATCGGCGACGATCACGCTCGCACCGGTCGGCAACATCACGGCGACGCGCAGCCAATGGCCGTCTTCGGCCTGCTCCGTCAGCTCCAGCCGGTCGGTATCCGCGTGCCACCACAAGCTGTGCCGCGCGGCGCCGGGCAACGGGTAACAATACGCGCCGGTCAGCAGCGCCTCGGCCACGGCATCCTCGGGAAGCCGCTCGCCCGCGGCGATTTGCGTGTGCGGCTGTTCGACGGCCTTGGGCATTTCGTCGGCGGGCAGCACGATCGGCCGCTCGCGCCGGCAGGCGACGACCGAGAGCAGCAGCAGGAGAAGAAAGGACTGCCGCATGCGCTAGGTATGTTCCGCAATCATCGCCGCCAGGCGGTCCATCCCGTCGCGAACGACCTGCGCTTCCGGCCCGAAAGACAGCCGCACGTAGGATTTCAGCCGCGAAGGAATGTGGCTGCGGCGCTTGCCGGGGTTGACGTCAAAAAATTCACCCGGCACCACGATGACCTGTTTCTCCAGTGCGGCGCGGAAGAACGCGTGGCCGTCCTGCAAGCTCGGCGGCAGGTTCTCCAGGCCGACGAAGCAGTAAAAGGCGCCGAGCGGCACGTGATCCAGCACAAGGCCCAGCTCGCGAATTTTCTCCAGCATCATCCAGCGCTTCTCGGCGAACGCCTTTTGGATGGCGAAGGCCTCGCGGTCGGCATGCGCGCGCTCCAACAACGGCAGCGCCGCGCGTTGCATCGGATGCGGCGGGCCGCCGTCCAGGAAGCTGCCCGCGGACGTCAGGCGCTCGACCACGTCCTTCGGACCCACAGTCCAGGCCAAGCGAAAGCCCGGGTAGCGCCAGTTCTTGGTCAGGCCATCGACCAAAATGACCGGATCCTCGTTCACATCCTCGACAAACCGCGCCGCACTGGTCGACGCCCCTTCGCTGGCGGCCGCGGCATCGTACAAGTAGTGGCTGTAGAATTCGTCGAGAATCAGCGCACAGCCCAACTTGCGCGACGTCTCGACCCACGCGCGCATGTCCCGGCCGCGCACGACCTGGCCGGTGGGATTGCACGGGTTGGACAGCAGAATCGCGCCCAAGCCTTTGCCGACAATCTCGGCGCGGAGCCGTGCAGGCGACAGGGCAAAGCCTTCCGCGGGGTCCAGGACAATCGGAATCGGCACAAAAGCCCGGAAGATGCCGAGCAACTCTTCATAGGCCGTGTAATCCGGCAGCAAGTGCCCGAGGTGACCATTGCCCAGCGTGGCCAACACCCGCGTCAGCGCCGTCCGGCCACCTGCCGAGATGGCGACATTTTCCGCCGTGTACTGGCTCGGCAGGCCCTTGCGGTACCGCGCGTTGTAGAGCGCAGCCACCGCTTCGCGCAACTCCAACAAGCCGCCGACGGGCCCGTACTCATGGCTCGCCGGATCGACGTCAATGTGGTGGACGCGTTCCGTACAACCGGGCAACTCGCCCGTCTCCGGTGCGCCCTGGCCCAGATTGGCCCAGCCCGCCTTGCCATACGCAAAGCCCCGCTCCGCGGCTTCCGCCATCACGTAGATCACCCCGGTCCGCGGAACCGGGCGAAAGATATCGTGCTGATCGTGCATATCCATCATGTGCCAACGGAAACGGAGCGCCAGGAGCGGCGGCAAGGGCGCGAATGGCAACACTGAAGGGGCTGCGGGTCAAGGGCTGAATCGGAACTCGGCAATTTCCTATTGCGCTGGCGCAATCTGCATGTGGGAAGCGATGGCTTCCGTGCGTTTGACGTCGTCCGGCGAAACGCGAACGACCTGATCACTGCCGGCGAGCGAAAAGATGAGGCCGCGATCCCCGGTTACGGTCGCCGTGCCAACCTGGACTTCATCGCGCAGGATGCGGAACTGGTTCGGACCGTTGGGAATCAAGCGCAGGGCCACGCCGTTGTGCTCCACGCGAATCGAGCCGTCGGGCAGCGTTTCGGGATGCAGGCTCGCGACGGGATTGGAGCCGGTCCAGAACTCGATGGTGTTCAGAATGAAGAAGTCGCCCGCGAACAGGAGCTCGTAGGCCGGAATGATCCACAAGCCCCACATCACAATTTCCTTCACGAACTTGTTGCCGAACGAATCGTTCCAGCCATACAGCTTGCGCGTCAGTTCAAACTTGCCAAAGCAGCCGGTGGTGAAACTGGCCAGCGCGAGCGCTGTAACCAACATGAAAATACGGGTGTTCTTGCGCATGAGAAGTCTCCTGTGAAGGGAAGCACGGTGTCGCCCGAATGGGCTCGAGCAGCGAGTGTGCGAATTCCCGGCCTCGACGGCAAGGGCATGCGCGAGTAGAATCCCGGGCCCGCTGCGCAAACGCGACGGCATTGAACGCAACACGAGGATCTCATGAGCGACTGGTTGGATTCCGGAATTTCCCAGATGGCAGGCACCCTGCGCGGGTCATCGATCCTGGCGATTGCCGGGCAAGTGCGCGCGCTGGTGGCTTCCGGCAAGCAGGTGTCCAATCTGACGATTGGCGATTTTGAGCCCAAGGAATACCCGCTGCCCAAGAAGCTGGTCGACGGCACGATTGCCGCGCTCCACGCCGGGCATAGCAACTACCCGCCGGCCAACGGGATTCTGGAGCTGCGAACCGCGGTGCAAGCGATGTACAAGGATCGCTGCGGTCTGGACATCGCGCTGGATCGCATCCTGATCGCCGGTGGCGCGCGGCCGCTGCTGTATGGCGCGTATCGGGCGATTGTGAATCCGGGTGAAAAGGTCCTGTATTCCGTGCCTTCGTGGAACAACAACCACTACGTGCATCAGGTGGGCGGCGTGCCGGTCGAGATTGAAGTGGGCCCGGAGGACAATTTCTTCCCGCGGCTCGAAGCGATCGCGCCGCATCTTCACGACGCCGCGCTGATCGTCCTGAATAGCCCGCAGAATCCGTCGGGTACGTGCATCGATGAGGCGACGCTGAAGCAGCTTTGCGACGCGATCGTCGGCGAGAACGAGCGCCGCAAGACGGTGGGCCAGCGGCCGCTGATGATGATTTATGACCAGATCTACTGGATGCTGACCTTTGGCAAGACGCAGCACTTCGATCCGCTGCGCGTGCATCCGGGCATGGCGGACTACGTCGTCTACATCGATGGAATTTCCAAGGCTTTCGCGGCGACGGGCCTGCGCGTGGGTTGGTCGATCGGGCCGGCGCGGCTGATTGAAGCGATGAACAAGGTGATCGGCCACGTCGGCGCGTGGGCGCCCAAGCCGGAGCAGGTGGCGACGGCGCATTTGCTGCGCGATGCCGCAGCGGTGGACGAATACCTGGCATTCATCCGCTCGGCGGCGGAACAGCGGCTGACGCTGCTCTACAACGGCATCACGGCGCTGGCCAAAGAGGGCCTGCCGGTGCGCGCGCTGCAGCCGCAGGGCGCGATTTACCTGTCCGCGGAGTTTGCGCTGCGTGGCTGGAAGGATGGCGAACGCGTGCTGGAAACGCCAGACCAGGTGCGCAAGTGGCTGCTCGATGAAGCGGGCTTTGCCATCGTGCCGTTTGACGCGTTTGGCACGCATGACGCGCTGGACTGGTATCGGCTGTCGGTCGGCGCGATCAGCGTGCCGGACATCGAAGCGCTGCTCGTGCGCTTGGGTACCGTGCTGAAGCGGCTCAAGCGCCCGGCCTGAATGACCGAGCCGAGGCAAGCCATGACCGCGCCGTGGTTGTTCACTTGCCGTCACACGTTTGAGTCGACCCTGCTGGCGGAAATGCGCCACCTGCAGCTGCCGCTGATGCGCGCGGTGGAACTGGCGCCGGGGCTGCTGCGGGTCGATCTGCCGCCGGAGACGCCGATCTTGGCGGCTAATCCCGCGTATGCGCTGCAAATTCTGCCGAATGCGACGGAAGTCTTCGCGCCGTCGATTCGCGCGCTGGCGTTGCCCATCGCCGAGGCGTTGCGCGTCGCGTTGGACGGCCAGCCCGGAACGTGGGATCTCCATGCGCTCGTGCCGGGGCAGCTCAAGGGCAATCCCAAACCGCCGATGCGGCGACGGGCGGACCTGATTCGCGACGCCGTGCTGGAGCGCTTGAAGGACACGGCGCGCTGGGCGCTGAAGCGGCGCGTGGCGGGTGGCCGGCAGCTGGCGGTGTTGGCGCAGTTCGTGCTGCTGGATGAAGGTCAGCTGTGGTTCGCCGTGACGCCAGTCCAGACGTTGCAGGACGGCGCGACCTGGCCGGCGACCTTGCCCGCGGGTCTCGCGGACGTGCCGGACGACGACATCGCGCCGGCGTCGTCGTACCGCAAGCTGGTCGAGGCGTTTGCGTGTCTCGATCGCGCGCCGCAACCGGGCGACGCGTGTGTGGATCTGGGCGCATGCCCGGGTGGGTGGACGCGCGTGCTGCTGCAACACGGTGCCGACGTAACGGCCGTGGATCGCGCGCCGCTCGCGCCGCATCTGATGGCGGATCCGCGCGTGACGTTTCTGCCAGCCGATGCGTTCGCCTTTCGGCCGCCCCAACCCGTGGCCTGGCTGGTCTCCGATGTCATTGCTTTTCCCGAGCGGGTAGGCGAACTTCTGGCAGGCTGGCTGCCATCGCAGCTCTGCGAGCGCTTTGTGGTGCAAATCAAGTTCAAAGGCGAACCGGATTGGCTCGCAGTCGAGGCCGCCAAATGGGTTGCGACCGATGCCGGGTACCGAGTTGTGGCGCGACATTTCTTCAATGACAAGAATGAACTGACCCTGATGGGCGGGCGAGGAGACTGACATGAGTGCAATTCGCGTGGCCATTATCGGCGCCAACGGGCGCATGGGGCAGCAACTGTGCGACGTGGCGCAGTCTTCGCCGTCGTTGACCCTGGTGGCGCGCGTGGTGGCGCCAGGCGAAAGCGGTGGTATCCAATTGGCGCAACTCGACCCGCATGACGTGGATGTCTGTGTCGACTTCTCGCATCGCGGCGCCGTCGCGGAAGTAGCCGAATGGATCACGCGCCATCGCAAACCGTGGGTCTTGGGCACGACGGGGCTTTCTGCCTTTGACGAACAGGCACTTGCGCATGCCGCCAACCAGGCTCCGGTCTTTCTGTCGAGCAATTTCTCCATCGGCGTGGCGTTGCTGGCGGACCTGTGTGCGCGGGCGGCGAAAGTGCTGGGAACCGATGCGGACGTGGAGATTGTCGAGACGCACCACCACGGCAAGCGCGACGCGCCCTCGGGCACGGCGCTCTCGCTGGGTCATGCCGTGGCGTCGGCGCGCGGCCAGGATCTGTCGAATGTGCGGCGCGATGGCCGGGTTGGCCAGGTGGGCGAACGGCCGCAGGGCGAAATCGGTTTTCACGCGGTGCGGCTGGCGGACATCGTTGGCGAGCACGAAGTGCATTTTGGCTGGGGCAGCGAACGCCTGACGCTGAAACACGATGCGCGGGACCGCAAGGTCTTCGCCCAAGGTGCGCTGAAGGCCGGCGAATGGTTGGTCGGGCAGCCGGCGGGACGGTATGGCATGGCGGACTTGTTGCGCTGACGACCTGCACGCCGGCGGAACGCGGTTGCGCATCCTCCGCGGAACCGCGACACTGTCCACCAGCCTCGGCCGCACCGGACGCAAGACGCCATGACCCTCGATCGCCACAACCTGCTGACTTCCGCAAGGCTTTCCCGCCTCGGCATGGCCTTGGTTGTCGCGTTGTTGGCCGTCACCCACCTCGCTGGCTTCGCGCATTTTGCCCTGGTCGAGCACGCGCAATGTCCGGAACACGGCGAATGGATGCATGTCCACGGCGGTACGGCCCACGCCGTGGCGTCTGCGCAGACGAATTGGCACAGCCAGGAAGTCGCGGACGGCCATGACCACTGTAGCGCGCCGACCGCGTTGCGCGACCGCGTGACCCCGCGACAGCCGACGGTTCAGACCGAAACGCTGGTGCTGACGGTCCGCCAGCCCGCGCCCCAATTTCCACCCGCACCCGTTGCCACGCGGCACGCTTCCTGGCGCACCGCCCCCAAGACTTCGCCACCCGCCTGAACTGGTTCGGCTTCGCCACCTGACGAATCCATCCAGTTCGACCGATCAGCCGCGCGTGGGCGTTCCGCCGCGGCTTCGGTCCCGGGGCGTTTCCTTGTGAAACGCGCGGAGTTTTCACATGCCACATTTGAACATTTTGAACCGGCAACGCGGGCTCTGGCTCGCGGGCGTGCTGGCGATGCTCCCGCCGCTCGGCGCAGCAGCCGAGGAGCCTGCGGATCTCGCCGCACTCCAAGCGGCACTTGCCGCGGATGCCTCTGCGACCACGGTGCCCGCATCGACGTCTGGCGGCGAATCGCCCTTGATGCCCAGCATTTCGCTGATATTCGACGGCGCCGCGGCGTGGTTCAGCGACCGCGACAACCTCCAGCAAGGCGGCCACGATCCGACGCGCACCGGGTTCAACCTGCAACAGCTCGAACTGCACCTGGAGAGCAACGTCGATCCATACCTGCATTTTGCCGCGAACATCGTCTGGGGCCCGGACGGCGTGGAACTGGAGGAGGGCTTTGCCGAGTCGACGTCTTTGCCAGGCAATCTGCAAGTCAAGGCCGGAAAATTTCTCAATCCCTTCGGGCGCTTGAATCCGACGCATCCGCACGCCTGGCATTTTGTCGATGCGCCGTTTGCCCTGACCAAGATGCTTGGCGCCGATGGCAGCCGCGGTCTCGGCACGGAATTCGCCTGGCTGGCGCCGCTGCCGTGGTTTCTGGAAGTGCGCGTAGCAGTCAGCCATCCGGATCCGGACACGGGGCGAAGTTTTGTCGGCACTGCGGCGAAACCGGTGCACACGTTTGGCGATCTGGTCTGGACCGGCAATGTGCGCCAGTTCTTTGCGCTGAACGACGATTGGAGCCTGTACTGGGGCCTGTCGACGCAGCAGGGTACGGGACCGGCATCGGCATCGGACACGACGCAAATCTACGCCAGCGACTTGTACCTGCGCTGGCGGCCGGTGGAAAACGTGGATCGCAGCGCGCTGTCCGTGCAGATGGAAGGCCTGTGGCGACGGCGCGACTGGATTGGCCGGCAGATGGACGACTGGGCGGGCTACGTCCAGGCGGTGGGCGAAATCAATCCGCGCTGGGAAGTGGGCGGGCGCACGGAGCTGGGCTCGGGCGTGACGGATGATCCGCTGGATCCGGCGTGGACGGGCAAACGTCACCGTCACACCGTGCAATTGACTTACTATCCAAGCCATTTTGCCCGGCTGCGGCTGCAAGGTTCTCTCGACATGCCATCGTGGCGTCCCGAGCCGATTTACGCCTGCATGTTGGCGCTTGAAACCGTCATTGGCGCCCATGGCGCGCACAGCTATTAGGAGTCGACTATGAAAAAGCTCATGTGGATACTGATGTTTCTCGCATTTCCGGCGCATGCCGCGCCACTCCATGTCGTCGCCACGCTGCCGTCATTGGCGGCGATCGCTCAGGACATCGGCGGGCCGCTGGTGCAGGTTGAGGCGTTGACCTCGCCGCGCCAGGATCCCCACTACGCCGACGCCAAGCCGAACCTCATCGTGACGCTGAATCGCGCGGATGTGCTGATTTTGAATGGCCTGGAACTGGAGGTCGGCTGGCTGCCGCCGCTGATTTTGCAGTCACGCAACGGCAAGATTCAAAAGGGCGCGCTGGGTTACTTGGATGCCGCGCAGTTCGTCCATCTGCTGGGCGTGCCCAAGGGCGCAATCGACCGCGCCATGGGTGACGTGCATCCGGGCGGCAATCCGCATTTTCTGTCCGACCCGCGGGCGGGGGCGCGCATCGCGGTGGGCGTGGGCGGGCTGCTGGCGCGCGTGGATCCCTCGCACGCGACGCAGTACCAGCAAAACGCCGCGAATCTGGCGCAGCAGCTCGACGCACTGGCGAAAGCGGAAACAGCGCGGTTCGCGCAACTGCCGGCCAACCGGCGCAATCTGGTGGTCTACCACGATTCGCTGACCTACCTTGTTGATTGGCTGGGCCTGCGCCAAACCGCGACGCTGGAGCCCCGCCCGGGCATCGCGCCGAATCCGCAGCATGTGGCGGAAGTGCTACAGGCGATGAAGACCGCGGCGATTCCGGTGATTGCCCAGGAGGAATTCTATCCGCAGAACACCGCGAAGACATTGACTCAGCTGGCGCACGCCAAGCTCGTGGTGCTGCCGGGTGGCGCGCGGTTTCCGGCGGAGAGCTATCTGGCGCACATCAAGTCGCTGGCGGACGGGCTGTACGATGGCCTGAAGCCTTAGGAGAAGACGGAAATGCTGTTGCAGATTCGGGAATTGCAAGTGGGCTACCAAAGCCGGGCCATCCTGCCGCCGCTCACGCTGCAGGTGGAACCGGGCCAGCTGTGGGCGGTGACGGGGCCGAACGGCGCGGGTAAGTCTACGTTCTTGCGGACGATTTTGGGTCTGCAACAGCAGGTCGCTGGCGGGATCGAGCGCGGCACGTCAGCGATTGGCTACGTGCCGCAGCGCAGTGAAGTGGATCCGGCGGTGCCGCAGCGGGTCATCGATCTCGTGCGGATGGGTGTCGAGCGGGGCTGGCGTGTGCTGGATCCGCTGGCGGCGCGGCGCAATCCGGCGATCCAAGCGGCGATGCGGGACGCGGACGTGACGTCGCTGGCGCGGATTCAGTGGCGGCGTTTGTCGGAAGGCCAGAAGCAACGCGCGCTCCTGGCGCAGGCGCTGGCGGGCGAACCGGCGCTGCTGGTGCTGGACGAGCCGACGTCGGCGATGGACATGCACGCGGAGGCGAGTGTCTTCGCGGTGCTGGAGCGACTGCGGGCGGAGCGGCAGCTGGGCGTCCTCGTCATCAGCCACCACCTGGCGCTGCTGGCGCGTTACGCGACGCACTTTGTCCTGCTGGACAAGGACGAGCGACTGGCGCTGGTGGGCGACCGCGAGACGGTGCTGCGGGATCCTGCGTTCATCGAGCGGTACGGACAGGTCCTGGATCGCGGAGGCCGTCATGGTTGACACCACCAGCTTCTGGGCCTCCTGGGACTTGTTTCGCGACGCCGCGTTGGCCGGCACGTTCGCCGGCGCCATGCTCGGCTTGCTTGGCGTGTACGTGCTGATCCGTCGCATGGTGTTCTTGTCCGCCGCGCTGTCCCAAGCCGCGAGCTTGGGCGTTGCCGCCGCGTTCTGGGCGCAAGTGCAGGGCGCGCCCGCCTGGCTCGCCACACCGACCTTGGGGGCGTTGGGCGGTACGCTGCTGGCCACGGGCTTGGCCGGCATTCCGGATCGCACGAGCCGCCGTGATGGCTTGCTGGGCGCGATCTACCTGGTCGGTGCGGCGGGCACGCTGGCCATTGGCACCAAAATCGTTCAAGAATTGCAGGACATCGAGTCGCTGCTCTTCGGCTCGGGCGTCGCCGTTCTGCCCGAAGACTTCCGAATCATCGCGTGGCTCGCGCTCACGCTGGGGCTTGTGCAACTGTGGCTACACCGCGGCCTGCTGCACGTTTCCCTCGATCGCGATGGCGCGCGAATCCAGCGCTTGCCCGTGCGCTTTCTCGACTTTGTGCTGGTGCTGTCGCTGGCGACTGCCGTCTCGGTCTCGACCCGCCTGCTGGGTGCGCTGCCGGTTTTTGCTTTCATGGTCCTGCCGGCGCTGGCCGCCCTGGATCTGGCACAAAATCCCGCGCAAGCGTTGCTCTTGTCTGCCTTGTTCGGCGCGGCGGCGGGTCTGGGCGGGTACTGGCTGGCCTTTTCCGCGTCCTTGCCCGTGGGCGCGGCGCAGACGTTGGTCGCAGCGACGCTGGTTGCGGTCCTGCGCGTGGCCCGTCTGCTGTTTGAGTGGCTGCAGTCCTCCCTGGCCCATCGCCGCCACGACGCGCTTGCCCATCAAGCCCACGAACATGGGCCGGAATGTGGTCACGAAGCTGTGGCGCACGGGGATCACTTGGACTATCTGGTCGACGGTCATTTGCATCATCCGCACGACGGACACTGCGATGATCACGGTCGTCAGTAGCATTTCGTATTTCACAACCGCACGGAAACTGCTACATTCCGGTCGGCTTTGCTTTGGAGAACACCATGATTCGCCGTCTCGTCACCGCCTGCCTCGCCCTGACTGCCTTGTGCCTGGCCACGCCGGCGTGGGCTTGCGGTGGATTCTTCTGCTTCCAGCAACCCGTCGACCAGAGCGCCGAGCGGATTCTCTACGTCGTGGACGATGCAGCCGTCACATTGCATATCCAAATCAGCTATACCGGTGATGACAATCAGTTTTCGTGGGTTCTGCCCTTGGCCAAGGCGCCAGCGCAAAATGCCGATGGTTCCTACTTGAACGTCGGTTCCGACGCGATCTTTACGATTCTGGAGCAAGCGACCGCGCCGGTTTTTCAGTACAAGCTGGACCCGAACGGGCCGCAAAACTGCTACATCGGCGGCGGTTGCTACGCCGAGGACAATGGCACCGGCGGCGGCGGGCCCGGCACGACGGGCAGCAGCGGCGTGACGGTGCTCTTGCAGGAAAACGTCGGTCCGTATGCCGCCGTGGTCATTCAAGGCGCGACTGGCAAGGACGTGCGCGACTGGCTGAACGCCAACCAGTACGTGCAGCCCACGTCGTCGCTGCCGTTGCTGGATGCGTATGCCAAGCAGGGCAACGTGTTTCTGGCGCTGCGCCTGCAAAAAGACAAAGGCGCGGGCGACCTGGTGCCGATCGTGGTGAAAGTGGCCGAGCCGGGCCCGTGCCTGCCCATTCGCTTGACCCAGATTGCGTCGCAGCCCGACATGCCGATCGTCGCGTGGGTGCTGGCGGCCAAGCGCGCGATCCCCAAGAATTTCCTGCATGTCGTGATCAACGAAGCCGTGGTCGATTGGCTGCAGTACGGTGCAAACTACAAGACCGTCGTGTCCAAGGCCGTGGATCAAGGCTCTGGCCACGCGTTTACCACGGAATACGCCCAGCCGACGTCGGACCTGACGGTGCAGAATCCCAATTTTGCCTTTGCCAATCCGAACTGGAATACCGCCAAGCTGGCGACGATTACCGACCCGACGCTGTTCATGCAGGCGATGCTCAGTCAGGGCTTCACGGGCACGACGACCGTGCGCAATTTGTTCAAGAAGTACATTCCGAAGCCCGCCGCTTTTGCGACTGTCACGGATTCGGAGTTTTACAGCTGCATCCAGAACGGTGGCGCTTACGCGCCGTGCGATGGCTACTTGGCAGCGGTCAAGAAGCAAGCGTTTGATCCCGTCGCGTTCGCGGCCGACTTGGAGAGCCAAATCGTCAAACCGATGAAGGACGTGCAAGCGCAATTCTTTGCCGCCGGCCGGTACCTGACGCGGCTGTACACGACGATGTCGCCGGAAGAGATGACCAAGGATCCGATCTTTGCCTACAACGGGGACCTGCCGACGGTGGACCGCGTGCACACCGCGACGGCGCTGCCGATTTGCGAAGGCACGCAGACAATGGCGAGCCAGGTGCAGCTGACGTTTGCCGATGGCCACAAACTGACGGTCGATGTGCCGAAGCCGGACTATTCGAACTGCTTCTATCCGGGCAGCAACACGAATCCGACTACGACCACTGCGCCGATCGTCGCGGCGGGCGGTCAGCCGGCCAAGGAAGTGCAGGTGCTGGATGAAAGCGGTCCGCCCTACGACATTCAGCCGCTGGCGACGGCCGATTTGGTCGACGCGGAGCTGAACGGCGCGACGATCGGCACGCCGTCGTTGACCGACGATTTCAAGAAATCGCTGCCGAAAGTGACGTGGGACCCGTACAAGCCGGTTGCGCAGACCACCGATGTCACGTCGACGACGGCTGACACGTTGGGCACGCCGATCGCGACGACGACGACCACGACGACGTCCAGCTGTCAGGCGGGTCCGATGGGTGCGATGGGTGGACTGGCCGGTATCGTGCTGGCGTTGGTGCTCCTGCTTCGCCGCCGCTTCGCCTAGCGCCGTCGCGCATGCCACCCCTGACCAAGCCGCAAGCGTGGACGCTGGCGATCTGTGCGACGCTGACGATGGCGGTGTCCTACGCCGATCGCCAAGCGCTCGCCGTGTTGTCGCCGACGGTGACGCGCGAACTCCAGATTTCCGAAACCGCCTACGGCTGGCTGCTCTCGGCGTTTTCGCTGGCCTACCTGGTGGGTGCGCCACTCGCTGGTCGCTGGCTGGATCGCGTGGGCGCGCGCCGTGGGCTGCCGATTGCCGTGCTCCTGTGGTCGACCATCGCCGCCGCGCACGTGTTCCTGCCCGGTCCCGGCGCGGGGCTGTGGGCCCTGCTGGCCCTGCGCGTGATGCTGGGCATGGCGGAATCGCCGTCGTTCCCCGGCGCGTCGCAAACGGTGCACCGCGCGTTGCCGCCGCAAGATCGCCCGCGCGGCTTCGGTGTCCTGTACGTCGGTTCATCCCTGGGTGCGATGGTGGTGCCGCCCGTGGCCTCGGCACTGGAGCACCGCTTCGGCTTCCGCTTTGCGTTCCTGGGGGTCGCCGCGGTCGGTCTGGCTTGGCTGCCGATTTGGCTGTGGGTCACGCGCACGCCCGCGGCCCGCGAGGCGCTCGATCACCCGCCCGACGATGCCGTGCCCGCGCCCGTGCTCCCGCTCCGTGTCCTGGTTCGCCAGCCGGCCGTGCTGCGCGGAGTCTGCGTGGCACTCGCCGTTGCGCCCATGATGTCCTACGCCTTGAACTGGACGCCCAAGTATCTGGTCGCGACTTTCCACCTGTCGCAGCAGGCACTTGGAAGCTTGTTGTGGCTGCCGCCCGTGGTGTACGACATCGCGTCGATCGGCTTTGGCGCCTGGCAAGCCCGCCGTGCCCGTCACGCGCCACTCGCCGAGCCGCCGGTGCCGATCCTGCCGGGTCTCGTGGCGCTCACGCTCGCGCTCGCCTGTGCGCTCGTGCCGCTGGGTGAGACGCCCTGGGCGGCCCTGGTGCTGACCAGCGTGGCCATGGCCGGCGGCGGGGCACTGTTTGCGTTGTTCACGGCTGACACGCTCGCGCGCGTGCCTTCCGCGTCGGTGTCTGCGACCGCCGGGCTGCTCGCGTCGGCGCAGGCAGTGGCCTACATCGCGGTGAGTCCGCTGATTGGCTACGGTGTGGAAGTGCGGAGTCACGGGTTTGTGTTGAGCATGCTGGCCGTGTGGTTGGTGCCGGGGGTTGGCGTCTGGCTGGGCGCGCGCAAGCGGCTAACCTGACCAGCCAACCTCCGCACGTCGGCCAGGCAGGCAACGCGTGCGTTCGGAGATACCGACCGGAATGACCCTTGGACGGTCGCGTGTCCGGACGACAGTCGCGACTTTCGCTCACGGCGTCTCCGCTTGCCAGGACCGCGCCGGGTTGGGCCAGCCCAATGCGCCCGGCACGTGCTCCAGCCGAGCGATCCAGGTCGTCCGCGGCGGCAGTGCCACCCGAGCGAGCACCGCGCCGCCGACCAGCAACCGTGTCGACTGCGGCAGCAGTTGGCGAATGCGGCCGATTTCCGCCAGCGCAGCCTCCACGGGCAGCGCCGGGATCGAGAGCAGTACGGCGTGCGCTTGCTCACGCATGGCAGCCTCCGCGATCGCGTCCGCAGGCAAATTCGGTCCCAGATAGCGGACTTGCCAACCCTGTTCGGCGGCCAACAGCGCAGCCAGCAGCGCGCCGAGTTCGTGCAGTTCGGCGGCCGGCGTCGTTGCGAGTACGACCGGAGCCTCAGCGGCGGGCCGAAAGCCCCGGAGCACGATGCCGAGTTGGCTGCGCACCATCGCCGAAATGGCGTGTTCGTCGCTGATCGTCAGGCGCCCATCGGCCCAGCGCGCACCGACCTCCTGGAGCAGCGGCACCAGCAGCAGCGCGACGAGATCACGGACGGAAAAAGCCAGTACGGCTTGGGCCAACAGGCGCTCGGCTGCGTCGGTGTCGTGGCGCGCCATCGCTCCGAGAAACTTCAGGGCAAAAGTGGCCGCCAGCGCGCCCTCGACCCCGTCCGCCGCAATGGGTATCGGCGGGACTGCGCGCGGTTCAGAAGGCGCCAATTGCGCCAACTCGGCCGTATCCAGCGCCGCCAGCGTGCCGATCGCGTAGCCCTCGCCAATCAGCCGCTGGATCAAACGCAGCCGCTCCACCTGGGACTCCGAGTAGAGCCGCAGCCCCGTGTCGGTCCGAACTGGGTGCAAGTTGGCATAGCGGCGCTCCCACGCGCGCAGCGTGTGCGCCGAGAGGCCGGTGAGATGCGCGACGGCGCCAATCCGATACACGCCTGTTTCCCCGTCCACGCTGCCTCCACGTTGCCATTAGACAGGAGTTTGACGCACGCGCGCAAGTCACCGGCCTTTCGCATCTGCCTTGACATTGTACAGATGTTGTCTATTCTATGTCTAGGTATTGGTCAAACACCTTCAGCAAGGAGCGACATGTCCAAATCCGCAATCCTGAGTGCCTCCTTCCTCCTCGCCAGCTGTGGCAGCAGTCCCGAGTTCTCCATCGCCGAAGCGGATCCGACCTGCTACGATGGCACGCAAGGTGGCGATGGAACTGCGACCTTGGATGGCGGCGCAGATGCCGGCGGCACGTGTCCAACATCCGGTGCGCAGGGCGCGATTGCCGCAACCGTCAGCGGTTTGCGCAACGATCACGGCATGGTCTTTGTCGCGTTGTTCAGCAGCGCGGCCGGATTCTCGGCCAACGAAGCGCTGCGCGGTGGGCCCACGGCAATCACCGGGAAGACCGCAACGCTCGTTTTTCATGACGTGCCACCCGGGACGTACGCAGTCTCGTTTTTCCACGACGAAAATGGCAATGGCAAGCTGGACACGAACGCATTTGGAATTCCGACCGAGGGCTTCGGTTTTTCGCGAGATGGGCAGGGGACCTTTGGTCCTCCGGACTTTGGCCAAATTGATTTTGACCATGAGAACACGACGGAAATTCAGGACCTTGTGATGCACGCTGTCTATTACTAAGCAGGAGTTCCCCATGCGCTGGATGACTTTGCTCCCCCTGGCGTTCGGCCTCGTGGGGTGTGCGACGACGACCACCGAGCGTTTGAAACTGCCGCCGCTGCGAGCGGTTGATCGCGTGGACCTGTCCCGCTACGTCGGGACCTGGTACGAGATCGCTAATTTTCCTCAATCGTTTCAACGAAATTGCACCGCGACGACGGCGACTTACACGGTGCGTCCGGACGGCGACGTGGATGTGGTCAACCGCTGTCGCAAAGGCACGGTCGACGGTCCGGAGGACGTGGCGCACGGTCGAGCGCGGGTTGTCGACACTGGGACCTCGGCCAAACTGGAGGTGAGCTTCTTCCGGCCATTCTGGGGCGACTATTGGGTCATCGATTTGGACAGCGACTATCAATTCGCGGTCGTCGGGCATCCGGGTCGCGACTACCTGTGGATTCTCTCGCGCACGCCGACGATGGCGGCTGATGTGTATGCCGGAATTGTTGGGCGGTTGCAGGCGGCGGGCTACGAGACGGCGCGGCTGGTCCGAACGGAGCAACGCGGCGAGGCGACACCGGCGTCGCGGCAGTAAATGCCTATGATCATCGGCATCGCACATGGCGCTGCCTCGCAAGTCGCCTTTGCAGGATTCCTCGCGCTGAACCAGCGCCGCCAGCACCTTGCCATCGCCGATGTCTGGTTCTATCTTGCCGCGCCCCAAGGAGGCGCCCGCCATGAAGACCCTCGCTCCCGAGTCACTCGCCCAGTTGTTCACCGAAGCCCGCACTTTTGCCGCTTGGACCGATCGCCCTGTCGATGACGCGATCCTCCAGCAGGTGTACGACCTGACGCGCTGGGGGCCGACCGCGATGAACACGTCGCCGTTGCGCGTGGTCTTCGTCAAGAGTGCAGCCGCCAAGGAGAAATTGCGGCCGGCGCTGGCGCCGATGAATGTCGACAAGGTGATGCAGGCGCCGGTCACAGCGATCCTCGCCGTCGACGCGACGTTCTGGGAACAGATGCCCAAGCTCTTTCCGGGCCGCGATGTGAAGAGCCAACTGGGCCAACTTCCCGCCGAGCGGCGCGACCGGATGGGCTTGCAAAGCGCGACGTTGGAGGCGGGCTACTTCATCCTCGCCGCCCGGGCGCTGGGACTCGATTGCGGGCCGATGGGCGGCTTTGACCCGGCGCAAGTGGATTTCGCGTTCTTTGCCGATGGCGCTTGGCGCTCGACGTTGCTGGTGAATCTGGGCTATGGCGACCGCTCGAAGCTCATGCCGCGGTTGCCTCGGCTGGAATTCGCGGAGGCGGCGCGGGTCGAGTAGGGCGGTGCCGTCGCGCGTCCGCGCACTCAGTACGCCATGAGGAGCTTCGTCAGGCCGTGCACCAAAGCGTTGTCCAGGCCGCCGGAGATCTGGCAGCCCGTGACATCCTGGTCGTACTTGACGCCTGAAAGCGCGTACGAAAACGCGTAGCCGATGTCCGTCGGCGGCGGGTCGCAGGTGAAGCCGTCCTTCATCTTGGCGAGAAAGCCCGGCGTGTCGAGCGTGGCGTGGAGCGTGCTCAGGTCCGCGGCGTTGAGCTGGCCGTTGCTGGTGACGCCGGATTTCTTCATCGCGACCGCGCCGTCGGGGCTGACAACCCAAGCTTGGCTGCAGTCCGTTGGGCAAAATCCGCCGGTCGTGAGCCTGAACTCGGTCCACGGAACGGAGAACGCGTCGGGCGCTGCGTCGTTTGTGTCCGCGTCAGTCGCCGTGACTGCGTCGGTCCCGGAATCCGCCAACTGCGCGTCGCTTGTCGTGTCCTCGGCGACGGCCGTTCCACCTCCCGTTGCTGCGTTGCACGCCAGGGTCGTTGCGCCGACCAGGACCATCGCAAGCCAAATGTTTCGCACGACACACCTCATTGCGTAGGATGCAGAGAAACTGCAACGCGGTTTGAGTGTACCATCTGCCGCGCGATAGTGGTCAAGGTTGGGCTCGACGGCATGCCAAACACGCGCAAGGTCGACCGTGCGCGTGCGCGACCACATCCCCACTCGCGTGCGATCACGTGTGCCTGACTGCTCAAACGCCTTGACGCAGCTTGGGTTGCGCGCTCACACTGTGCAGAACCGTGCAGTTGTCTTGGCAGTTGCGCGCGCAATGAGGGCCCAAGCAACCGTGCCACAGCGTGACTCGCTATGACGCGCATCTGGTGCGTTTGGGCGCATGGGTTTGGGTGGTGGGCTGCCGCCGTTTCACGTACGTACCGCCTTCCCAGAGTGGAGCTGAAGAGATGTGCGCACACAAGGGATTCCGTCGGTTGTGGATCGCCGCAGTTCTACTGGCCGGCGTCACCGCTTGCGGTCAGGACGCTCCGGTCTCGGGGGAAGGGCCAGTTGCCACGTCCGGCGGAACGGACGCACTACTTGCGGACGCGGAATCGGACACGCCGGTGGCCGATGCGACCGATGCAACTCCACTGCCAGATGTCACGCCTGACGTGGCCGAAGATGCCCTCGCAGACGTCGAATTCGACGAGACTGCGGGGCCGGATGCGGACGACGGAACGGATGCGACGGCCGCCGAGGACGCCGAGGACGGCGTGGCTGACCCAGGTCCCGACGGCGCAGGCTTGCCTGATGTGGATGACGGAACGGATGCCGTCGCGGCGGATGAAAGCGCGGATGCCGTCGCCGAACTCGACGTCGAAACGGCCGACGATGCGGTGACGGAGCTCGATTCGGTCCCGCTGGACGACGTCTTTCAGGAGCTCGATGTGGCAGAGGTTTCAGCACCCGATGCCGTCACGGTCGTGGACGTCTTGACGGACGCAAGCGACGACGCATTCAGTGCACCCGACACTGCCGATGGCGAAATCGATGCCGCCGACTCCGGCTGCGGATCCGGTGGCTGTCTGGTACCTGACACCCCTTGCGATGCGACACATCCGTGCACGGCTGGCGTGTGCGATCCCGCGACGCTGACCTGCGTCGGATGCGTCTCCAGCGCCGACTGCGCAGGCGGATGGTGCGACAATCACGCCTGCGTTTCCGCGCTGCCGTGCCAATCCGACTCCGAATGCAAGGCAAGCAGCTTGGTCTGCGACAAAAAGCAAGGACTGTGCGTGCCGTGCGTGGCCACGGCGGATTGCCTCGGTCAGGGCGTTTGCATCGCGGACCATTGCGTACCGGTCCTGACCTGCGCATCCAGCCTGCAATGTCCCGCGGGACAGATCTGCGATGGCGGGAGCGGCACGTGCGTCGCCTGTTCACAGACCATCGACTGCAAGGCCGGAGAATTCTGCAACACTGACCATGCCTGTCAAGCCTTCATCTGCAGCGAAAAGGCCTGTGTTGCCGACAGCGTGTTCGCGTGCAAATCTGGCGGCGATGGCTACCTGCCTTCCGTCTCCTGCGACGACGGCAATTCCTGCACGACGGACGCCTGCAAGCTACCTTTGGGCTGCACGCACGTCCCCGTGAGCGGCGTATGCGACGACGGCGACGCCTGCACCCTATCCGACACCTGCACCAACGGAATTTGCGCGGGAACTTGGAACAGCTGCGACGACGGACTGGTCTGCACCACGGACAGTTGTGCGTCGGACACCGGCTGCCACCACGCCAGCTACGCCGGCGCTTGCGACGACGGGAGCGTCTGCACCAAGTTCGATTCCTGTGCGACCGGCGCTTGCGGCGGGCAGTTGATCAATTGTGATGACGGCCTGCCGTGCACCGACGACAGCTGCAACGCCACGATCGGCTGCGCCCACTTGGCCAACGCGGCGACCTGCACGGATGCCAACATCTGCACGCAAGGTGACACGTGCCAAGGCGGGCAATGCGGACCCGGTGGGCAACTGGACTGCACCGACAGCGATCCCTGCACGGCTGACAGTTGCCAAGCGACAAGCGGCTGCATCCACGCCAAGTTGAGCGGCCCGGCTTGCGACGATGGCGACGTCTGCACGAGCTCCGACATCTGCGTTGGTGGTGCGTGCGGCGGCGTTCCGGTGATTTGCAGCGACAACAACCCGTGCACGGCGGACAGCTGTCCGGCCAAAGTGGGCTGCACCTTCGTCGCCAACTCGGCTGCCTGTGAGGACGGGGATGTGTGTTCCGTCAACGACGTATGCGCGGGTGGCACTTGCCAGGCCGGCACCACGAAGGTGTGCAACGACGGCAATCCGTGCACCGCTGACGTGTGCGTGACGATGATTGGATGCGAGGCCACGCCCGTCAGCGGTCCAGCGTGCGAAGATGGCAATCTCTGCACGCAAGGCGATACCTGTGGCGCGCAGGGCTGTGAGCCCGGTTCGTCGGTCAGCTGCGATGACAGCGACAAGTGCACCGCGGATGCCTGCGTGCCGACAACGGGCTGCGTGCACACTCCGGCGATCAACCCTTGCGACGATGGCAGCGCCTGCACCATCGACTTGTGCAGCGCAAACACCTGTAGCCACAAATCCAGCTCGCTCGGCTTGTGGACGAGCGGCGGCGTCCTGGACGATGCGGGCGCAGGCTTGGTCGTGGACTCCAGCGGCGGCACGGCAGTTCTGGGGACCACGCGCTCGAGTGGCGCCGGCGGCAGCGACTTCTGGCTGCAATATGTGAATGCCAAAGGCGATACCCTGTGGACGGCAACCAAAGGCGGCACAGGTGACGACACCGGCTTGGCCATGGCCGCCCGCGTCGGCGGCGGGTATTGGCTGGCCGGCAAGACCACAACCGGCAGTTTCGGCAGCGACGACGCTTGGCTTCTCGCCGTGGACGCACAGGGAGCGACCGTCGCGGACGTCAAAGCGGGCACCGCGGCGAATGACGTCTTTGCAGCGGTCGCCTCGCTGGCCGACGGCGGGGCAGTCGTCGCGGGCACGCGCGGCGCGGGCGCCAGCGGTTTGGGCGGCACGGACGCTTGGGTGACCCGCGTCTCTGGCACTGGGATGATCGCTTGGACCGTGCCGGTCGGCCTCCTTGGCGGCAGCGGCAACGACGCGGCGACCGCCGTGACCGTTGCGGCGAACGGCGACATCCTCGTCGCCTGGGCATTTGACAAGTCCGCATCAGGCAAGGGTTTCGACGCATGGGCCACCCGCCTGTCCAGCACCGGCGCCGTGATTTGGAGCGCCGCCGTCGCCGACCTCACCGTTCCCGAAACGCCACGCACGATTCTGGAGGCAGCGGACGGCAGCATCGTGCTGGCCGGTGATGTGGTGACCGCCCCTGGCAATACCGATGCCTGGGTTGCCCGACTCATGCCGACCGGCGAGCGGCTTTGGCTCCACAGCTACGGCAATTCGGCCGTCGACACCGCCGCGGCGATCAGCGAAGTGCACGGCGGTTTCGCCTTCGTCGGCGCAACGACCAATCCCGCCAACGGCAAGACCGATGGCTGGCTGGTGCGCATCGACGGCGACGGCAACCTGATTTGCTCGGAAACCTATGGCGGCGGCGCGGATGACAGTGCGACTGCGCTCCAGGCGTTGCCCGATGGCCGATTCGCTTGGGTTGGGACCACGGCATCCTCCGGCGCAGGCGGCGCAGACGTATGGCGCGTGCTGGTGGACGCCTGGGGACACGCGGATTGCACGACGGCTGGCGTGTGTCTCACCTTGACGCTGGCCGATTGTGACGATTCCACCTCCTGCACCGCCGATGCCTGCGACGCGGTCAGCGGCTGCACGCACGTGGCCGGTTCCACCGCCTGTTCGGACGGCAACGCCTGCACCCAGGGCGACACGTGCAAGGGCTTGGTCTGCAACGCGGGCACCACCACGGTTTGCGATGACAACGACCCGTGCACCACCGACGTCTGCGACCCCAAACTCGGCTGCTACCACACCACCGCGCCCACGGGCACCGCCTGTAGCGACAAAAACGCGTGCACGGTTGGCGACTATTGCCAGAATCGTCAATGCGTAAGCGGCGGCCCGACGACGTGCACCGGCGGCAACAGTTGCCAGTACCCGTCGTGCGATCCGAACAGTGGCTGCAAGCTCGCCAATAAGCCCGACGGCGTGAACTGCGGCTCTTACACCTGCGGACTCAGCACCTGCTACTATCTATGCTCGGGTGGCGCCTGCAAGTGACCGTCATTCCTTGGAATGCCCGTCTGGAGCCGGCCTACTGACACCCCGCCGAGCACACCGCTCCCGCGAAATAGCTCTGCCGCCACTGGTTGCACGCTGCGAGCGACGCGAATGGGCCAGCGGTGCCGGTCTTGGTGCCCATCGCGGTGATGCACTGGGAACTCGCGCCGCAGTCCCACGACGCGGTGCAGGTGCCGCCCGACGTGGTGCCACCCGATGGCGGCGGCGCGATCGTGACTGGAATGCTGATGGGATTGTTGGCAAACACGCCATCGGTTGTGCCTGCTACGCCGAGTGCATGGGCGCCGTTGTCGGTCAACAACAGCACGGGCTGGTCGATGTACAGGCAGTTGGTGCTGGAGAGCACAGCCATCTGCAGGTCGAAACTCGCGCCGTCGGGCGCGGTGGCCGAAAAGCCGAGGTTGCGCGTGAAAGAGCCGGACGTGCGGTGGTCGCGCAGGCCGGGAAAGCAGCCGGTATGCGTGCTGCTCTTGCCGTTCTTGGCGAGCGTCAGCGCGACGACGGGCTGGCAGCCGTTCGGGTCGGAGAAGCTCAAGTCCATGCGCGCGGTGAAGAGGACGTCGACGCCGGTGATTTCCGTGCCGTACGCAAAGACCAGCGATCCGGGGCCGCCGGTCAAAAGTGGCGAACTGGCGGATCCGTGGGTGACGGCGGAGATGCGCGTCACGTCGGACGGGTCGACCCAGTCGACGGGCACGTCCACGCCGTTGGCGTCGCGGATGACCAGATGGCTCATGAAACAGTCGAGGTCGTCCGCGCTACAGCTTGCCTGTGGTTTGGTGGTGTCGCACGCGCCAAGCGCGCCGATCGCAAACAGCAATCCAACGATCGCAAAGAGGCGGGCACGCAGTATCGACATGGGGCTCCTGGCTCGACCGCATCGGGTGGCCGAGCAGAAGCCTAGCACACGCCGATGACAGCGATGTCGTCAACTTGCGGTTTGCTTCCGGTACTCCGCCGCAAACAACTGCCAGTCGGCGACGACCTGTCGCGCATACGCCTGCGCATCAGCGAGCAAGGGCGCACGCCACGTCCGCGCCTCCCGGCCGAACGCGATCCACGCGTCGGCAGTCGCCGCGCCTTGTCGCCCACTCGCGCGCAGCTGCCCCCACGCAACGACCTCGCCCATCGTCCGCATGACGCCCTCCAGGCGCCGCAGCTTGCCGTTCCAACGCTCCAGCACCAGTCGGTCCTGGCTCGGCAGCAGCTCCTTCAGCACGTAGGACCGATCCCCGATGTGGACTGCCGAGAGAAACGCCGGCGAAATCGCCTGCACACGCCGCTGCACGCTGACGACGCGCTCCGCTTCACTGGGCCAGATTGGCTGGGGAATCCGGACATGCGGCGCGAGCGCGGAACCGGGCGCGTGCTTCAGGTCGAGCAGAAACTGGCCATCGGCGCCGCCGCGGCCGCGGACCAGGATCACGTAGCGCTCGACGCCCAGACTGCCCGTACCGGCAATGCGCCGCGCCACATCGAGCACTTTGAAGAACTCGGGCGCGCGTTGGGTTTGCGCAAAGCTCGCCATGAACGCTGTGACTTTGTCCCTGTCGGCCTCATCCGCGACCAAGGCTTTCTTGCCATCCAAGCGCAGGCGTCGCTTGCCGCCTTTGATGTCGGTGCGGCTATCGAGAAACGCCGCGCGCGACCGTTCCTTCACGCCACGCAGCAAGTCGTGAACCATCCCCGTGGCCGTCGCCCGCTCCACCCAACGCGCCTTGCCATCGACGAGCGCAGCGGCGTACGCCTCCAGAAATACCTCACACAGCGCCGTCGCGTCGGATGGCTGCACCTGCAAGGCTTCGGCCGCGACCAGCACACTGACCAGAAAACGCGACAACTCCCAGTGCGCCGGCGCGAGAATGGCCTCGTCGAAATCATTCAAGTCGAAATACGCCAGCCGGTTCTCGCCCTTGTAGCAACCGAAGTTTTCCAGATGCAGGTCGCCACAGATCCACGCAGCCGGCGCCGCGTTCAGCGGACCATCCGCGGGCAGATCGTCATAGAAAAGATGACAGGTACCGCGCAGAAACGAAAAGGGATTGTCGGCCAGTGCGCGGTACTTCAGCGCCAAACGTTCTGGGTCGCGACCGGCGTTGAAGGCGGCGATCCGTGCAGCGACGCTCCTTCCTGTCCCAGTCTTGCGCGTCGTCTTCACGTCTTTGCCCCTTTCGCCGGCACAAGCTTGCCAGCCGCCACCACCGCGCTGATCTCGGCCCGCCGCGCGCTTTCCGCCTGCGCCTGCTCGCGTCGTGTCACCGACTCCAGCGCGGCTTCCATTGTGTGCGCTGCCCGGCCTCCGTCCGCAGCTTGCGCGTGCGCGGCCAGTTTCGGCAAGTCCGCCGCGTCGTGTTCCGCACGCGTTTCCATCTCCGGCGGTCGGCTCTTCTGTTGCAGAATGTGCGTGCCTTCCCCGCGCGCGCGCTGTGCCGCGTTCGCTTCCTCGCGTTTGCGCTGGTCCTCCAGGTCCCCGTCGACCACGGTCCCGACCAGATGCGGATACGTCGCCAGTTCCTCCCAGGACGCCAGCGCGAACTGCGCCCGCCAGACCAGCGACACTTCCGCCTTTTCCGTGTCAATCACCAGCGTGTCCAGCCGCAGATCTCGCTGCTCGACGCCGCGGCCGCGATCCACCTCCGCCGTCAGCACGCGCGCTGGCAGCTTGAAACCCAGCCGCCCCGATGGCGTCAGGTTCTCCAGCAGCACCTCCTCGTCGCCGCGCAGGTCACTCATCTGCATCGCCGGCAGCGCACAGTTGTAGAAGCCCGGCCGCATGGCCTGTGGCTTTTCGCGCGCCTCCATCGCCCGCAGCATCTGGACGCCTTCCGGCGTGCCGAGGTCCGCCTTCTGCATCTGCGCGTCGAGCTTTTCCTGCCAATCGGCCAGATCCGACGGCAGCGGCCCGGCCAAATTGATACGCGGTCGGGCGTGGCGCGGCAGCACCGCAAAGCCCGCGGGCAGAGGCACCGTGTCGAGCCCTTGCCCATCGCGGATGAGGTCCTGTGGCGTCAGCGGCATGCGCGGATCTTCAATCTGCGGCAGCACCAGGCGCGCGAGCACTTGCGGGTGATTGGACACGCAAAAGCCCACGCCAAATGGATTGGTCGGGCAGGGCAGGCGCGGAAATTCCGCCAGCGCGGCATCCTCCGCCATCCCCTGCACCCCGGCCTTCTGGATCCGCAGCGTTTCCTCATCCGGCACCAGCCAACTCCAACCGCCATACGCCAGCGTCAGCGACAGCGGCACCTCCCGGATCGGCTCCGGCGCGGTAAACCGCGGCGGCTGTGGCCGCATCTTGCCGTTCAGCTTGCGCGGCGGCTGCCAAATCGCCCGCCGCGGCCCGAGAATTCGCAGCGTCTCGCGTTTGCGGCCGATCTGCACCGCGCAGTCAAACTGCGCCGTCGGTTTGCCGCCCGGCGCATGAGCCTTGCCCAACACGATGACATCCACGCGGGCTTTCTCCGGCACCAGATCGGTTTCCAGAACCGCTGGCACCGTCGTTGCATCGCCGTCGTCGTAGCGATCCGCGGCCAGCGGCTCCGGCTGATTCGCGTCCGCCAACGCTTCGAGCACCGGACTCGCTAGACCCACGCGATACGTCCGGCGCACGACCATCGTCAGCGCCAACTGGCCGGTGGTCAGCTCCGTCGGTATCAGGACGACTTGGTAGCCGTGGCTCAATTGCGCCACACGACCTCCCGACGCGTGCGCCGCAGGGCTCGGCAATTTTGCGGGATTCAGCGCTTCGACAACAGCGGCTGCAAGGCCTGCAACAGCGGCTGCCAGTCCTGGAGCAGGTCGCGCGATCGCGTATCCGTTTCGTCGAACAGCGTCCGCCCCGCGCCGGCCAGCGCAGCGTAGGCGGCCGCATCCCGCAACGTCGCGATCGCCGGCAGGTGAATCTCTTCCAGAAACGTGTCCAGGCGCCGACCCGCAACCGTACGGCCCCGAACGCGATTGGCCACCGCGAACACCGGCAGGCGGTGCTTGCGGATCGGCTTGAACTCCGAGACAAGATCCAGAAAGCGCAGCGTACCGTCCTCGTCGAACGCAGAAGGCAGCACGGGCAGAATCAGCGCGTCCACTTGACTGGCCACTTCCTCCAAGTCCTTGCGTTTCATCGCCGCCGGAATGTCGTACACCACGGCCGCCACGCCTTCGACCGGAGCCCAGTCGCGCGACAGGTCGATGCCGCGCACGGCCGGCAATTCCGCCGGTCGGCGCTCGGTCCAGGCCAACGCACTGCGCTGGCGATCGAGGTCGGCCAGCACTACCGACAGGCCGTTGTTCGCCAGCCATGCAGCCAGATGCGTCGCCAGCGTGGTCTTGCCGCTGCCACCTTTGATGTTCGCGACGGCTACTGCAATCATGCGTTACCTCCGTGGCTTGGCGGATCGTGGACGTCCGCCAGTCATCCGTTGCACCACTTCAGTCTGAAACTCTGACCTGCAAGCGTCAAGCTGCCGCTACCCGAGCTCCACGCGCACGGTGGAAACCAGATGCCGCAGGGCATTTTCCACCACGCGCGTCTCCGGGTGGCGCAGCACAGCGTAGCCTTCGCCTTCATAGCTGCTCGCCTGCGGTTGGCCGATCTGCGGCATCCGCGCTTCCACGACCAGATGCCCGAGTTCGCGTTGCGCGCGCTCCAAGCCGTGAATCCGCTTGACCCGTCCTTCGCCTTGGCCGCGAAAAAACGCTGCGCCGGCCGCGTACTTGCGTTCCAGCGGCGTAAACTTGTCCAGCACCACCAGCCGCGCCCAGGCCTGGTAGAGATCCGCGTCGTGGGCAAACGAGTTCAGCGTCATGATCTGCGCTCCGGGCGGCCGCGCGGCGATTTCGCTGATCGCCACCGTGCCATCCTTGCGGCGAAACCACTCCATGTGACTGATGCCGGTGGTCATGCCCAACGCCTTCAGCGCCTTGAACCCAACCGCCCGCACCGCGTCCCACTCCGGCGAATCGATCTCGCGCGGCAACAGCACCGTCCACTGAATCCACGGATTGCGCAGCACGTCCAACGGCGGCGGATCGTAGCGCGTCAGCGAGTGCCACAGCGGCTTGCCGCCCACGGACACGACTTCAAACGAATGCTCGTCACCCGTGATGAACTCTTCCGCCACCGCGGCGCGCGTCGCCGTGGGCTGGATCATCCGCAGCGCGTCTTCCAGCTCTTCTGCGGTATCTACGCGAAACGTCACCGCCGCGCCCACGCCTTCGCGCGGCTTCAGCACGATGGGGAAGCCGATTTGCGCAACAAAATCACGGGCGTCTTCCGGTTTCAGAATCTCGCGGTGACGCGCACACGGCAGGCCCGCCGCCCGCAGCGCATCTTTCATCCGCGCCTTGTCGCGAAAATTGTGCGCCTGTTCCGCCGCCAGCCCGCGAATGCCCAGCATGTCACGCACTTCAGCCAGCTGCACCTGGATATGTTCCAGCGTGCCCAGCAAGCGGTGCGGCTTGCCGAGCTTCTGGGTCAGCAGTTCCACACCCTGGCGAATGTGGCTGGACGACAGCGCGTCATCGACTTGCACGTAGCCGGCCAGCGATTTCCGCAGATCCGCGGGCACTTTGTCCTTCGGCTCCTGCGTCACCAGCCCCAAACGCACGCCCGGCAGCTCCGCCACCGCGCGGACAAAACGCAACGCGGTATCCATGAAAAACGGCGCGACGAAAACGACGTGCATCGCCTACTCCTTGGTCCAGTCGTCCAAATATTTGGGCAGCATCTCCCGCCAAGTCATCCAGTCATGATCATACGACTTGCCCCACAGGTCGACGCGATTCGGCACGCCGAGCTTGCCCAGCAGATTGGCGACCTTCCAGGATTCCGCCGGATCCTCCCATTTGCCTTCGCCGGTTGGCAGCAGCACGAAAGCCTGCCGCAACTTCGCCAGATGGTCGCCGTGGGGGTCCAGGTACTGCAGGTACAGGAGCGGTGAGATCGCGTGGACATCGTCGTTGTGCAGGCCGTCCAGAAAGCGTTTCAGGTCGTACGTGCCGCTCATGGCGATGGCGCGAGTGAAGATGTCCGGAAAGGACGTGACCACAGCGACCGAGTTGTAGGCGCCGATCGACGCGCCCGCGGCCCAAATCGGCAGGTGCGTGCCGTGGCAATCGGCGTGAATCGCAGGCACCACTTCCTGGCGAATGAACTGGAGAAACTGACGTTGGATCGCGGCCTTTTGGACCGGCGAGCGCTTGCTGTCGATCAGCGCCCGGCCGCCGACGCTGTCGCACGAATAGACTTTGATCCGGCCCGCCGCGAGCAGCGGATCCAGGACCTTGAGCATCAAAAAGCGCTCACATTCCTCGGCATCGCCGCCCGCGGTCGGAAACAGCAGCACGGGCTGACCCGTGACGCCCCAACGGACGACCTGCATTTCCTGGCGCAGGCGTTGCGAGTACCAACGGGCATTGATTTTCATGGACATTCCTTGGCGATTCCAATGGGCGCGTCAAGCGTTGCGGACGATCTTGATTTTGGTCGTTTCCTGATGCCGCGCGTCCGGCGGCGTGCGCCTGGCGGCCAGACGATCGGCCTCGGTCTTGCGCCAGAATTGCACAAGACCGTAAAAATGCTCGGTAAATCGTTCGACTTCATGCGCCGGGTACAGCGCCCGGACCTTCTGCTCGACCACTTCCTTGGCGCGCGGCGTGCCAAAGTAGTCGAGCACCACATCGTCCAAATGCCCCAAGTGCTTGCGGCAGAAATCCTCGAACCGCGCGGTTTCCATGCGTTCATTGGCGACGGCCGCGTAGGCGCGCATCCGCTCGCGGTACGGCAAGTCCTGTTTCGCGATGTCAAAAAACGGCTGCCAATCCAGATTCTGACGCATGGGCCGCTTGGTGGCCGCGCAAAACAGCGACCAGCGCACCATGTTCTTGACCATGATCGGAAAGTGGTAGTGCAAGGACGTGACCTGAAAGTCCGGACAGGCATTGGCAAAATCGATCGGGTGGAAAACGCCATTTTGCCGCAGCGACTCGCAGGAATTGAATTCCCAGCCAAAGAACGCGTTGATGGTCAGGCACATGTCGGCCAGCAGCTGAGATTCTTCGTCGTCGACGAAATCGAACGCCACTTCGTAGCGGGCGTGGATCGGCGCATCCGGGTTGTACTTGGCCAGATGCACTTGCGGACCGATGCCGATCGCCCGCACGAACAAATCGAATGGCGAAACGGCCTTTTGCAGGTGCATGACGCGCTGCCCGGACTTGTCGTACGCCGCCCGCAGCGCCGCTTCATTGTCGATGCGCGAGACGCCGACCCACGCGCCGCCGTCGTACGGCTTCATGAACATGGGATAGCCGAGTTGCGCCCCGACCTTGCCCAGATCAAACAGCCGCGCGTAGCGGCCCAGCGTCACCGGCGCGTCGGTCAGATCAGGCGCGTACTGCTTCGGCGGGATCAGCCAGGTATCCGGCACCGGCAGGCCAAGCTTCATCATCGCCGCGTAGGTCGTGTGCTTTTCCATGGACTGCAAAGACCAAGGATTATTCAGCACATACAGGCCGTCCATGACCACGGCCTTCTTGATCCACTCGCGGCTCGTGTGCATCCAGTGGGTCAGGCGATCGATGACCACGTCGTAGCGCACGGGCTGCTTCAGGTCGAAAGGCTCAATGGTAACGCGCGAAACTTCAAAGCGAATCTCATCCTTGCCTTGAGGAATCGCGAGATCGAGCCGCTTGATGATGTCCTCATACGCCGCCGCCCAGCAAATGTCCGCGCCCAGCGACAAACCGATTTGCCGCGTTATCGTGTTGCTGTTGCCAGAAATCGCACTGCTCTTCGCCATCCGGGGCCTCCAAAGTCCGCCATGCTGGAGTCTAAGGGGCTTGCGCATTCTGTCCAGTCGTTGCATTCAGTCGGCGGGAGTGACCACGAATTCATGCACACAGTCTCCGCCGATCAGGCCCTGCAAGTTCTCCAATCGCACCAGCGCGTGTTCATCCAAGGCGCGTGCGCCACGCCACTCGCGCTCGTCGATGCGTTGACCGCGCGCGCGCCCGAGCTGCGCGGCGTGGAAATCGTCCAGCTGCACAACGAAGGTCGCGCGCCGTATGCGGCCAGAGGCATGGAGCAGAGCTTCCGCGTCAACGCGTTGTTTGTCGGCGGCCTGATGCGCGAGGCGGTCAACGAAGGGCGCGCGGACTACCTGCCGGTGTTCCTGTCCGAAGTGCCGAACCTGTTTCGCAAGGAAGTGTTGCCGCTGGACGTTGCGCTGATCCACGTGTCGCCGCCCGATCGCCACGGCTGGTGCTCGCTGGGTGTGTCGATCGACGTCGCGCTGGCGGCGGTGCAACACGCGACGCATGTGATTGCGCAAATCAATCCGCGCATGCCGCGGACCCACGGCGACGGGCTGCTGCACGTGTCGCGGATTCACTCCGCGGTGTGGGTCGACGAGCCGCTGCCGCAAGTGCCGTCCGGCAAACTGGGGCCGACCGAGAAGGCGATTGGCAGGCATGTGGCCGATTTGATTGAAGATGGCGCGACCCTGCAGATGGGCATCGGCGCGATCCCGGATGCCGTGCTGGCGTCGCTGGGCGATCACCGCCGGCTGGGTGTGCATACGGAGATGTTTTCCGACGGTCTGGTGGATTTGGTCGAACGCGGCGCGGTCACCGGCGAGTGCAAACGCGTTCACCCGGGAAAAATCGTCGCCGGCTTCGCCATGGGTACCCAGCGCCTGTACGATTTCGTCGATGACAATCCGCTCGTCGCGATGCTCGACATCGCCTACGTCAACGACGTCGAGGTCATTCGCCGCAACCCGCGCGTGGCGGCCATCAACAGCGCCATCGAAGTCGATTTGACCGGACAAGTCTGCGCCGACAGCATCGGCACGCGGCTGTTCTCCGGCGTCGGCGGACAAATGGATTTCATCCGCGGCGCGAGCCTGTCTGAAGGTGGCAAGCCGATCATCGCCTTGCCGTCGACGACCAGCAAAGGCGAGTCGCGCATTGTCGGCATGCTCAAACCCGGTGCAGGCGTCGTGACGACCCGCGCCCACGTGCACTGGGTCGTGACCGAATACGGCGTCGCGAACCTGTACGGTCGCAACCTGCGGCAGCGGGCGCGCGCGCTCATCGACATCGCCCATCCGAACCACCGCGCGGCGCTCGAGGAAGAAGCGGGACGGCGATTCGGTGTGGTTTGACGGCTACGCGGCCAACGCCGCTTCCATCGCGGCAAACACCAGCTGCGGTTTGACCAAAATCGCCATGTGATTGGCGCCGGGAATCGTCAGCCCGCGCGCCTGGGGGTTCACCGCCAGCAGCTCATGCGCCATCGCCTTGGCCGATGCGGTCGTCAGATCGCCCCACGCCACGATCATCGGCATGGCCATGCGCCAGTCGGCGAAATCCGCCGGATCCTGCGAAACGCTGCGGACTTCCTGATACATCTTCCAGCCCACGGCCAACTGGCCGTCCTGCATCGCCGTCGGCATGCGCGCCCAACTGCCGGGCCGATTCCAATAATCCACGAACATTTCCATCCAAGGCGCCGTGCCGCCCACGGCGTCGTTCAGAAAAATCGGACTGGTTTCCAAGGTATTCACTTCGCTCGCCGCCTCGGGATGACGATCCAGCGCGCGGCGTAGTGCTCCGAACAGCACCGGCTCCAGCAGGAACAGCGATTCCACCGGCACGTGGACCAGACGCGCGAGCTTCAGCGCGACCAAGCCGCCGTACGAATGGCCGAAAATTCGCACGGACGTCGCATCGGCGGGCAGGGATTGCGCCAAATGGCGCGCGTCGTCGTCTGCCGTCAGCGGCACGCCTCGCGCAACGGGCGGCAGCGGCGCATAGCCCAAATTGGCTGGCATCCACGGTTGGGTGCCGGCCAGAATCGACACCGGAACATTGGCCCAAAGCGCGGGGCTGGTGCCACTGGAGTGGATGAAGACGCTGTAAGCGGTCATGGCGAAACTCGTGCGGCGAAAGGTCCGCGGCCGCAGTCTATACACGCTGACCGAATTCGAACATCACAGCCGCCGTCACCGCGGCGTGCCACCGGAGGTGCGCGCTCGCAGTCCCAGTCCGAAATGCAAGAGGTCCGTCAAACGAAACTCGGTATTCATTTTGAGTCAGCGTGTGTGTCGAATTGGCGGCGGTGCTAACAGTCGGGCCAGGTCTTCAACACGTTGACACAGGTGCCGCAGTCGTTGCCGGCAAATTTCGGGTCGCAAGCCGTGCATGCGGGTGCCTGCCAGCCGGTCTTGAACGTGTGGGCACAGCTTTGGCCCGTGGCGGTCGTGGCGCAGCTGTCCACCGTGCAGGGATCGCCGTCCTGACAATTCACGGTGCCAGCGCAGACCGTGTTGGCGCATAAATCATTGATCGTACATGGATTGTTGTCGTCGCAGCTGGCGGTGTTGGCGGTCGACAGGCAGACGCCGCCGCCGCAGCTGTCCGTTGTGCAGGGATTGCCGTCGTTGCAGTCCTTGGTCGTGCCCGCGCACGCCTTGCCGACGCAAGCGTCTGAAAACGTGCATAAATTACCATCGTCGCAGGTGGCGGCAACGGATAGCTGAACGCAGCCGATGGTGACGTCGCAATCGTCGCTCGTGCACGGGTTGCCGTCCGCGCAGGAGACCGGCCAGCCCGCGCAGGCGCCCTGCGTGCACTTGTCCGCCTGAGTGCACGCGTTGCCGTCGTCGCACGAGCTGGAATCCGGTGCCGGGCCCATGTGGCATTTGCTGGTCGCGCCGTCGCACACGCCGAGCAAGCACTGGCCGTCGCCAGGGCAGGTGTTTTCGTCCGTCAAGCTGTTGCAGTTGTTGTCCAATCCGTCGCATTTCTCGACGCCGCCGTTGGAGACAATGCACGAGACGCAGACCTGCTGACCGCCTTTGGTGGCGCACAACTTCGACGCGCAATCGCTGTTGCTGGCGCACGGGCAGCCCACCGACATGCAGCCGGAGCTGTCGCCCGCGCCGTCGTCGCTGGCATCGCCGTCGGTCGCGATGTCGTCTTCGATGATCGGCATGTCCATCGCAGCCGGCGTCGCTTTGCAGGCAAAGCATCCGAAACAACAAAACAGCAGCAGAGCGCGGTTCTTCATGGCCGCAAGGTGCCACATCGTCGGTTTTCCGGCAAATTGTCGCGCAGAAACGACCGTGACGATGCGTTCGGGCTTTGCTACGCTGGTCGCCGGAGGCCGTGATGCGCGTGTTGCTGGTGTGGTTGGTGTTCGGGACGGCGCTGCCCGCGCACGCGTGGGTGGCAGCGACGGTGGGGACGGGTTGCATGGACCGGTGGTACACGCCGTCGGTGGACGCGGCGCAGGTCACGATGATGACCGACTCGGCCGGCATCAGTGGCATTGCCGCGAACGACGTTCACGCCGCGCTCCAGTCCGCGCTGAAGACCTGGAATAACGTGCAATGCGATCTGTGCGCCAACCCGGGCGGCGCTGGCTGTGTGCCGGAATCCTGCGCCAGCCATTCGCTCGGCGTGACGCTGTTGGACGGTGGCATCGGCGCCCACACGCCGTGGGGCTTGCCGTGCGGCGCAACGAATCCGGATGGTTCCTGCAAGTCCGTTCAGCCCAACGGCAATTACGTCGTGGCCGTGTCCAAGAAGTCGGACTGGCTGTGGAGCCAATTCGCCGCCGCGCAAACGGTCGTGACCGCCAACCAGGCGACGGGAGAAATCATCGACGCGGACATCCTCTTCAACCTCGCGCCGCGCGCCGACGGCTCGACGTTCCAGTTTTGCGAAGGCGATTGCGCCGCCAAGCTTTCAGCGTATCCACTGTGCATTCCGCTGACACATGAGCTGGGTCACGTGCTCGGACTGAACCACTCGGCGGACGTGAAAGCGACGATGGCGGCCTCCGCAGTGCCGTCTGACGTGTACAAGTGCGCGTTGTCGGATGACGACACGCTGGGCGTCTGCACGGAGTATCGGTCGACTTGCTCCGGCGCGACGACGAAGCCCTGGCTGCCGGAAGCGACGTGCGCGGCGAATGCCAAGCTCAATGCCGCCGATGCGACCGGGGACGCGACGACGGACACCGGTTCGACGACGCCCGCCTCTTCGTGCCAAGCCAGCCCGCGCGCCAACTCGCCTTGGATGCTGCTGTTCTTGGGCGTTGCGGCTACTGCAATCCGCCTTGGCTCGGGAAGATCACGAGCCAGACGGACGTGATGACGTAGTCCATGATGAGCACCGCCGCCGATGCCGTGACGACCGTGCCCGTTGTGGCGAGCCCGACGCCGCGGCTGCCGCCTGAGGCGTGAAAGCCGCGGTAGCAGCTGACCGCGCCGATGAGCAGGCCGAAAAACGTGCCCTTGACCAGCGTGCAGGCGATGTCGTGTGGTGAGATCCACGACCAGATGCGGCTGAAAAATTCGCCGCGATCGATGTTGAGCACTTGCGTCGCCGCGATGTAGGCCCCGAACAGGCCGACGGCGTTGAAGCACATCGCCAGCAGCGGCACCATCAGCGTGCAGGCCACGATCCGCGGCGTCACCAGGTAGTGAATCGGATCGACCGCCATCGTTTCCAGCGCGTCGATTTGCTCCGTCGCCCGCATCGTGCCGAGCTCCGTCGTCATCGCCGAGCCGACGCGCCCCGCGACCATCAGCGCGGTCAAGGACGGCGCCAGCTCGCGCACCAGCGAAATCGCCACCGTGCCGCCAATCAGGCTTTTGGCGTTGAAAATCTCAAAAGCGACGGCGGTTTGAATGGCAAAAACCGCGCCGGTGAACACGCCGGTCAGCAGCACAATGCCCAGCGAGCCGACACCCACAAATTCCAGGATCTGCGTCATCAACGCGATGCGATACGGACGTCGCCAGATCTTGCTCAGCGCTGAAATCGTGAACAACGTCACCGCGCCGATCGTCTCGAACGGCCGCAGCAAGCGCGTCAGCGGAAAGGGCGGAGAGGCAATTTGCGCGATGGTCATCAGGATTCCCCGCCTGCAGGTTAGCTTGCCCTTGCAGGTTCGCCAGTTTTGCGTCACAGGCTGACGACCGGTCGCGCGCCGTGCTAGCCTGCGCGCCCCATGCCGCCGATTGCCACAACGCCTCAACGCACCGCCCAACGCGGCACCGTCTATCTGGTCGGCGCGGGCCCAGGTGCGGCAGATCTCCTGACCATTCGCGCCCTTCGACTCCTGCAGACCGCCGACGTTGTGGTGCACGACAGCTTGGTTTCGCCGGACGTCTACGCCGATTTGCCCGCACGCTGCATCGACGCCGGAAAACGCAGTGGCAATCATGGCTTGGGGCAAGCGGGCATCAATCGGCTGTTGATCGATCTGGCGCAGCAGCAAAATGCGGTGGTGCGGCTGAAGGGTGGCGATCCCTACGTTCTGGGCCGTGGCAGTGAAGAAGCGCTCGCGCTCGCCGCGGCGGGTGTGCCGTGCGAAGTGGTCCCTGGCGTGTCCTCGGCCCTGGCGGCGCCGCTGTTTGCCGGAATTCCGCTGACCCATCGTGGCCTTGCGGACTCGTTCTGTGTTGTCTCCGCGCATCCGGCTGAGCAACTGCCGGCGCTCCCGCCGTTTGATCCGCGCCGAACGCTGGTGATCTTGATGGGCGTCCACACGCTGCCACGCTGGCTGCCCGAGTTGCGCGAGCAAGGCTATCCGGGCGATCTGGCGATCGCGTTTGTCATGCATGCGTCCTGGCCGCAAGCGCGCGCGTGGCAGTCGACTCTGGAGCGCTGTGAGGCGGATTTGGCCACACATTTACTGACTTCGCCGGCGGTGGCTGTCATCGGCCACGTCGTCACCTTGCGCAATCGCCTGCCGCAGGATCTGGCATGAAGCCGCTGGCGGTTGCACTGCTGCTCCGCGGCCGCCGCGTGCTCGTTGTCGGCGGTGGACCTGTCGCCCTGGGCAAGATCGCGCGGCTCTTGGCGGCGGAAGCGTCGATTCACCTCGTTGCGCCAGAAATCCTTCCAGAAATTGAGCAGTTGGCGGCTGAAGACCGCATCACGCTCTGCAAACGGCCTTTTGTGGCTGCAGACTTGGATGGCGCGTGGTTCTGCTTGACGGCGACGGGGCGCGATCGCAGCGACGCCGAAGTCTTTGCCGCGTGCGAGGAAAGGCGTGTGCTGTGCAATGCAGCAGACGTGCCGGAGGCATGCACAGCGTACCTGCTGGCGCAAGAAGATGTCGGCATGTTGACCTTGGCAGTCGGTTCCCAAGGTCACGCTCCGGGTCTTGTTGGGCGTCTGGCGCGCGAGGCGCGAGCGGCTTGGCCCGACGATGTCGTGGCTCTCGCGACGCGCTATGGCGATCTGCGCCGTTGGATTCAGGCCCAGCACCCGGGCGCCGCGGCGTTGCCGCATCGGACTTCCGCTTTGCGTTGGTTGGCTCGACAGCCGTGGCCGTTCTTCCGCCAGCCGGAGCAGGAACTGCGCGAGGCCGTTGCGGCGGCGTTCAAGTCCGAGCCGCCGCAACGTCCACGCTAGTATTTTCGTCCCTTACGGGCTGCAGGGGCCGGTCGTGTACGTGAACGTGCCCTTGGGCGGATTGTAGTAATCCGCCTGGCACGCGTTCTGGTACGTGAAGCCGTCCGCGCCGCAGACCGGCTGGTAGTTGTCCGTGCAGCTGCCTTTGCAGGCATCCGCGTACTGCCACGTCCAACTGGCATCGCCCTTGGTCAGGCAATCGTATTCGCCCTGGTTCTGGAACGTGACAAACGCGTCCGGCTTGCCGCTGACAGTTTGCGAACCGCAGACCGGGTGGATGATGCTGTACTCGACGTCCGGGCAGCAGCCTTTGGACTTGTACAACCCAGCGGCCGCGCACACGTCCGACGCGGTGTTGCTGATGCCAGTGCAGTCGCCCACGCTCGCGCCGTCCGCCGCGGCGATGCACGACGTGCGGTAGCTGGTCCCGACCGGTTGCGTCGTGCCATTGGTCAGCTTGACCTTCTTGACGCCGCAAACCGGGTCGCACTGGCTGGTGCAGTTCGGCGTCTTGGTCTGGTCGAAGCAAGCGCCGTCGCACTCCTTGGTCATCGTGTTCTTGACGCACTGTGCGGTCTTCGCGGTCGCGCCGTCGGCCAGACAGATGTCGCAGTTCTCCATCTTGCACTGGCTCCAGTAGGTCGAGTTGTCTTCCTGGGCGCAAATCGGCTGGCCCTTGGCCGTCGAGCAACCGCCGCCGCCGCTCACGGTCGGATCCGTGCACTTCGCCTTGCAAGCGCCTTTGGTGGCATTGGGCGTGCCGCCCGCTTTCAGCGCCGCATCGGCGACGCAGCCCACTTCGCACGCGTGGTCGACCGTCAACTTGGCGCCCGACTTCAGCGACACGCAGTATTGGTCGTTCGTCGTCTTCATGTCAGCCGGCGTGCACAGCGAGCAGGCGGGGCATTCCGTCGGCCACACGCTCGTGCCGACTTCCTGCGGCCAGTTGTACGCCTTCAGCGCGCACATCGCCGCGCAATCATTCGGGTAGGTCTTCAAATCCGGCTTGCCAATTTCCTTCAGCGTGCAGATCGGGAACGCCGGGCACAGGGTGCACAACGCGCAGCTGCCTTTGGCTTCCGGGCAAATCGGCGGCATCGGGATATCCGGCTTGCTGGCATCGATGTCCACCGTCGTGGCATCCGTGCCGATGTCGCCGCCGTCCGGATTGGTCGTGTCGCTGGCATCACCAGGCACGTCCAGATCGGTCTTGCCGTCTGTCTTTTCCGTTGTGTCCTGATCGGTCACGTCATCTGTCAGCCCGTCCTGGTCCGTGATCGACGTGTCGCCGTCCGTGCTGTCCTGATCGATCGCGTCGTCCGAATTGGTCGCTACGGCCTTGGTGCCACAGCCGGCCGCGCTGAAAGCCGCGACGAGGCAGGCCATCGCCAGAAGTCGACACCAACCGCTCAGTTGGCCGGGCGTCGATGCCCGAAAGTTCAGCAAAAGTCGTGCGTTCATGATGTGGCCTCGCATACAAGTTCGGTCAGTTTTGACAGCGCGTTGGGGGGCAAGCCTCTGGGATCGGCAGCGCAGCGACGGCCAACAGCCGACTTCCCCTGAGCCGGATGCGCCGAATCTTCCCAAAGTGTAACGTTGTCCGCAGAAGTTGTCACGGATTCGACGGTAGCTTGGGCAAATGTGCTAGGATCGCGCGCCCGGAGGGTCGAATGCGCAATATCGTTGGTTTCACGGAGTCCTGGTTTGCCAAAAGCTGGTGGCTCGTTGGCTTCTGCGGACTCGTGGCGTGCGCCGGCACCAGCGCGGGTTCCACCGACGCTGGCGTCACCGCCGATACCGTCAGCGCTGACACCACGACGAGCACTTGCGTCCCCGTCTCCGGCGATCCGCAGCTCATCCGCTTGCGCGGCACCGTGTGGACCGGCGACGTGACGCTGAACGACGGCGAAGTCTTCGTCTCGGCCAAGACCGGGAAGATCCTGTGCGTCGGTCAGGATTGCAGCGCCACGCCGGATGCGGACAAGGCGACGGTCCTGTGCACGGAAGGCATCATCACGCCGGGCCTGATCAATCCGCACGATCACGGTTCCTACAACCACCTGCCGCGCTGGCAACACACCAAGAAATATGGCGATCGCTACCAGTGGCAGGGCGATGCCAGCTATCTCGCGTTCAAGGTGTCGCAGCAGACGACGTACACGAAGGCCAAGTGCGAGGTGATCAAGTGGACGGAAATGCGCGAGCTGGTGGCGGGAACGACGTCGATTCAGGGCAGCGTCACGGCGGTGCCCGCATGCGCGACCGGGCTGGTGCGTGATCTGGACGACACGCACGGCGCGAGCGGCTTGTCTGGCTACACCATCGACACGCAGGTGCCGAAGATCAGCGGGACGACGGCAGCAGCGGCGGCGGCTTGGGCGGCAGGGCTCAAGAACGGCACGTCGTCGGCGCTGATTCTGCATCTGGGTGAAGGCGTTGACGCGGGTGCCAAGGCCGAGTGGTACACGCTGGTGGACAAAGGCTTGGCGCTGCCCGGCGTTTCGCTGATCCACGCGACGGGCTTGGGCGGTACCGAATTGGCCGACGCGCGGCAGGTGGGGCTGAAGATCATTTGGTCGCCCCAGTCGAACCTGGATCTCTATGGCGACACGACGCGGGTGCCGACCGCGCTGAACCTGGGTCTCACGGTCGCGCTGGGTCCGGACTGGACGCCATCGGGATCGATGAACCAGCTGGACGAGATGAAGTGCGCGAAACAACTGAGCGACAAGCGCTGGGGCGGCCTGCTCACCGACGACATGGTGCTGCGCATGGTCACGACCGAAGCCGCGAAGGCGATGGGCGCGGAAGCCGACATTGGGCGCCTGGCGACGGGGTATCTGGCGGATATTTCTGTGTTTTCCGGCGATCGCAGCACACCTGCCAAGTCGGTGATCGCCGCGCGCCCGGAGACGGTCAAGCTCGTGCTGATCGGCGGCAAGCCGGTTTACGGCGACGTGGCGCTGGTCACGGCGCTGCAACCGACTGGCTGCGACGCGTTTGACGCCTGCGGCCAGCCCAAGTCGATTTGCGTAAAGGATCCGACGCTGGACAAGGGCGTGCAGAGCTGGACCGACGTGCAGACCGTGCTGCAGACGACGCTCGCGGCGGCGAAAACTGCCGACAATCCGGCCGCTGCCTACGCGTATGGCTATGAATTGTGGCCACTTTTCAAGTGTGGCGCCCAGGCCGAGGCCCTGATCAATTGCGACGTCGTGGGCGCGCAGCCGAGCGCGGATGACAGCGATGGTGATGGGCTGGCGAACGCCACGGATAATTGTCCGACCGTGTGGAATCCGGACCAGGGCGATTTGGACAGCGACAAGCAGGGAGACGCCTGCGATGTCTGCCCGATCGTGGCCAATGCGACGGTTTGCCCAAAGCCGGGGCCGGACGATTTGGACGGCGATGGCGTGGCCAACGCGACGGACAACTGCCCGAACATCGCAAATGCTGACCAGTTGGACACCGATGCGGATGGCAAGGGCGATGTCTGCGATCCCTGCCCGAAACTGGCGAATCCAGGCTCCCAGCCATGTCCGATGTTGCCGGCGGATGTGACGGAAATCAATCAGAATCTGGGCAATGGCGTGGCGGGGCAACAAGTGAAGACGCCGCCGTTGGTCGTGACCGCGACCAAGGCGGCGAAGTCGGGCACGCCCGCGCGCGTGTGGGCGCAGCAGGTGCCGACGGTGCTGTATGGCGGCATCGAGATGCAACTGGCAGCGGCGCAAAGTGTACCGAAACTGGGCCAGCAGTTGACGGCGTCCGGCGTTGTCGCGGACCTGACCGGGCGGCGGATTCTGCAGGGTGTCACGTTGCAAAACACCGGCGGGATAGCGCCCGCCGTGCCGCTGACGGTGGACGTGAGCGTGCTGACGGATGACGCGCAATCGCCGGCTTACCGCGCCCTGCTGGTGCAAGTGGGGCCCGTGACCGTGACGCAGCAGAATGCCGATGCCGATCCGGCCAAGCCGACGCAGGATTTTGGCGAGGTGCTGGTGACCGGCAACTTCCGCATTGACGACGAACTGATCACTTGGGCGACGGATCTGGCGCGACCCAACGTCGGCGATGTATTCCAGTGGATTCGCGGTCTTGTGTTCTACTCGTTTGGCAACGACAAGCTCATTCCGCGCGCGGCCAGCGACTTTCAGAAGTAGTCAGGCCCGCAAACCGCGTGTAGTCTTCGCCGCCGCGTGTCAAACCGATGCGCGGCTCAAGCCATTCACCGGGGAACAGACATGACTCAAGAGAAACTGAAAATTGCCAAAAACACTGTTGTCACGCTGGATTACGAATTGCGTCTGGCGGATGATGACGTGATCGACAGTTCGTCCGACGGCGACTTCTGCTTTCTGGTCGGCTACGAAAACGTGGTGCCGGGTCTGGAAACGCAGCTCATTGGCCTGACGACCGGCGATGTCCGCGACGTGATCGTGACGCCGGAAGAAGGCTACGGCATTCGCGACGAAGAGAAGATCGTGATTGTGCCGCGCGAGGCGCTGCCGGAAGATTTCGAGATTGAGATCGGCCTGCCGCTGGAGCTGGAAGACGAGGCTGGCGAAACGTCGATGGCGTTCATCGCGGGCGTGCGCGGCGATGAAGTCGTGCTGGACCGCAATCACCCGCTGGCCAGCGAGACGCTGCGCTTCCACATCACGGTGGGCGCGATTCGCGCGGCGACGAAAGAAGAGCTGCACCACGGGCATGTGCACGGCCCGGGCGGCCATCACCACCACTGAGCGCGGCGGAAACGCCCCCAAGCACAGGCAGCCCTTGTGAACGCGACGATCCGGACGCAGCCGTCTGGACGTTGGCGTTCGTACGCGCTTCCGGATGCCAGAAGCGATGCAAGGTTGCTGGTGACCCCAGCGGGATTTGAACCCGCGTTAACGGCGTGAAAGGCCGGTGTCCTAACCTGGTTAGACGATGGGGTCGTCGGTGAAAGCAAACGGAAACAACTGAACGGACGGTGAGCCGGGAGGGGTTCGAACCCTCGACCAACAGATTAAAAGTCTGCTGCTCTACCGGCTGAGCTACCGGCTCGCTGCGACCAACACGGGTGGCCTGTCGCGCACCTGCTCGGACTCGCGCCGCCCGCGCTCGGCGAAGGGCCGGCGGAGTGTAAGGACGTCGCGCGATTCGGTCAAGGGCTCACGACCGGAGCGCGCGCGGATTGTCTCAGGACTTGTGTTCCTGGTCGCGGTCCAGCTTCGGCGTGGCGTCGATCTCGCCGCTCTGGGAAATCTCCCGTTCGGCATCGCGCTGGGCCTTCTTGAAGTTGCCGATCGCCTCGCCCAAGCCCTTGCCCAGCTGCGGCAGCTTGGTGGCGCCGAACATCACGACGATGATGCCAAAGATGACCAGCAGTTCCGTTGTGCCCAACATGGCGCGCTCCAAGCCGAGCGTCTCGCGCTCCGTTAGCGTGATTCCTACAGAAACCATTCCGAACATGAATCCTCTGAGGAAGTTACGGGCGCTCCAGCCACTCGCTGGCCCGCAACTTTCGGCTTGAAGCATAGCACAACCGCACGTCGGCGCTATGCAATCCGCTCGTGCAATTGCCGGTAGAGCTCGGCCGCAGCGTCGTTCTCGGCGATCTTTTTGCTGCCACCTTCGCCGTGTGCCGTCAGCAGGGTGTCGCCCGACCGCGCGACTGCTGCCACGCGAAACCTGCGCGCGTGGACCGGACCTTCTTCACCTTCCAGCGTGTAATTCGGTGGTTGCAGTCCGGCGCGCTGAAGCAGCTCTTGCACTGCCGTCTTCCAATTCGCGGTGTTGGCGGACAGCGCGCCGGGATCCAGACCGTCGGACAGCTGCAGCTGCTCAATCATCAGCTCGATCGGCTCGCTGAACAGGCGCATCACGACTTCCCGCGCTGCATCGTAGCCACCGTCCAAGAACACTGCGCCGATCAACGCTTCCAGCGCGTCGGCGAGGACCGACGGACGATGGCGCCCCCCCGTCTGGTCTTCGCCGCGGCCCAATTTCAGCGCCAACCCGACGCCCAGGCGTTCAGCGATGACCGCGAGGCTCGACTCGCGCACCAGCTGCGACTTCATCACCGTCAGCTCGCCTTCCTTGCGGTCGGGGAGTCGCTGCACCAATTCCTGCGTGATCGTCAGGCCCAGCACGGCATCGCCGAGAAACTCCAGCCGTTGGTTGTCCTCGCCACCCGGCGCGTTTTCATTGCGCCAGGAGGGGTGCGTCGCCGCGGTGACCAGCAATTCGGGATCAGAAAAGCCATGGCCGAGCCGCGGCGCCAGCGCGCCAATGCCTGCGAGATAGTCGTGAACCGCGATCGCCGGGCGGGAAAGCCTGCGCTCCCGGTGCGTCATGTGCCGATCGTCGCTCATGCCACCGCCCGTGATGCGTCGCTGATGATGCCGCCACCGAGTACGCGGTCGCCGTCAAAGAGCACGCCGCTCTGACCGCGCCCCGCCGCGAACAGGTCGTCCAGCACAGCCAGCGTGACGACGCCGTCCGCGGACTGCTGGATCCGGGCTGGCACGGGCTTGCCGCGGTGGCGAACTTGTAACAAAAGTTCAGTATCAACAGGTGGTTCCGCGCCAACCCACGACAGGTCGCGCAACTGCACGGTCGTCGCGCGCAGGGCTTCATGCGGGCCAACCACGATGGTGCCATCCGGGCGTTTGTCGACGACGTACCACGGCGGCGCTTCCGGATGCTGCGGCGGCAGGCCCAAACCGTGGCGTTGACCGACAGCGAAACCGGCGATGCCTGCGTGCCGGCCCAGTTGCGTGCCGGCCAAATCGACGATCGCCCCGGGACGTGCGCCGCGGTGGCCAGCGACAAAATCGGCAGGGGTACTCGCAGCCACGAAGCAGACGTCCATCGATTCTCGCTTGTTGGCCACCGGAACGCCCAGCCGCGCCGCGTGACCACGCACTTGCGCTTTCTGCCACGTTCCCAGCGGAAAACGCACGAACTTGCCGACTTCGGGACTCAAAGGATGCAGAAAATACGACTGATCCTTCTGCGGATCAACGCCACGCCGCAGCACTGGCTGCCCGTGTTCGTCCAGGTCAAGACGGGCGTAGTGGCCGGTCGCCAACGCCTGCGCGCCCAACGCCCGAGCTTCCTGGACCAGCACTTCAAACTTGAGCGTGCGATTGCATTCCACGCATGGATTCGGCGTGTCACCGCGGTCGTAGTCGGCAACAAAACGGTCGATCACCACGCGGGCAAAGACTTCGCGCTCGTCCAGCGTGTAATGGCGAATGCCCAACTGCCAGGCAACCGACCGCGCGTCGCGGGCGTCCTCGGGTGCGCAACACGTGCCTGCGCGGCCGATCAGCGTTGGATCGACGTCATACAGCCTTGCGGTCAGGCCAAAGACTTCGTAGCCCGCTTCCACCAGCAGCGCGGCCACCGCGCTGGAGTCCACGCCGCCCGACATGGCGACTGCGACGCGCGCGCCGACGGGCAGTCGCATGATCTTGCGCATTTCCGCAATCACATCAGATGATTGGCGTATGTCTGCCGTGTCGGCCAGCAGGTCGGTCCATGGACGCGGTGATCGGGGCGACACGCAGGAAGTCATCGACGCAAACGGCGCCAGATGGCGCTCAACAGGACCGCAGGGCTGTACGGCCAGATAACCCTAGGCTACCACACTGAAGACTTCCTGCAACGGATTTGCCGGCAAACAGCGACTCGGCCGCGGCAATTCCGTCGCGACGGTCACGAAGCCCGACAGCGGGCGATCAGCCCAGGCAGCACGCGCAGGACCGCGGCAATTTCTGCCTCAGTCGTGCCTGAATGGAGCGAAAACCGAACGCCCGCGCGCGCCTGGGCGACTGATTGACCACACGCGACGAGCACGTGCGACGGTTCGTGCGTGCCCGACGCACAGGCGGCACCGGCTGAAACGCAGATGTTCTCCAGGTCCAGGGCCCGCACCACGCGCGCGCCGTCGATACCAGACCACGCGACGTTCAGCACGTGGCCTGTTTCCTCCTCCGCAAGCACGTCGCCATGGCGACCAAGAGGTTCCGTGGCTTGCATGCCCTGCCACAGCCGGTCGCGCAGTGCCCGCAACCGCGGCATCGCCGCCAGCCGTTCCGCCAACTCATCGAAGGCGGCCGCCATGCCGATTGCCCCCAGCAGATTCTCTGTCCCGCCGCGCAGGCCATCTTCCTGATGCCCGGCAACGAGCGGCTGGATCTGCTGGCCGCGGCGCAACCACAGGGCCCCGATGCCGGGCGGACCGCCGACTTTGTGGGCGGACAAGCTGGCCAGATCCACGTCCCACGCGTTCAGGTCGACCGCGATCCGCCCTGGCGCCTGCGTCGCGTCGCAATGAAAAACCGCACCAGCGGCGTGCGCCATCCGGGCCAGTTCGCCGATGGGATAGTGCCCGCCGAGTTCGTTCTGGACCGCCAGAATGCTGACCAGCGTCGTTGGTTCCCGCAACGCTTCCGCATACGCCGTCAGGTTGAGCCGTCCCTGGCGATCCACGGGCACCACCACGACCTCGACACCGCCCACGCGGAGCTTCTTGACCAGCTCGCCGATCGACGGGTGTTCCACCGCGCTGGTCACGACGCGCACGGCGTGCTTCACACGACGTTCAGTGATGACACCATGCCAGGCCAATGCGTTGGCTTCGGTCGCGCCGCTCGTGAACACGATCTTGCCGCCCGCGCCGCCCACCGCATTCAGCACCCGCGCGCGCGCCTGCTCCAGATGGGCGCGCGCCATCTGGCCAGGCGCATGCAGCGACGACGGATTGGCGAAAACCTGCGCCATCGCTGCGGTCATCGCTTCCTTGACGTGCTGGCTGAGCGGTGTCGTCGCATTGGCGTCGAGGTAAATCATCGGAAACATGGCCTCAGTTGGTTGACGGAAACGCCCAGTCGTCGTGAAATGCAGCCCCGTCCGAAACGGGGAGGGCAACCGTGGTAGCATTGCACGCAAACGAACGATCTGGAACTTGTCGCGTCGCAGGACGCTGGGCGAACGCGTTGCTGGTGGCTGCCGGGCTGCTGTCGGGACACGCAGCACTTGCCGTCGAAGCGACGGAGGCGCCCGCCGCGGTGTCGCCGACAACGGGTGGCTCGTTGCTCGAGCAAATGGATTCCGGCACGCCAGCGGCGACGACGACGTCCAGCGGCACCACGTGGGACGTGCCCGTTGCGCCGCCCGGACCGACGTACCCGTACATTGAACACCACGGCTACTTTCGCTTTCGACCGGACCTGATCAGCAATGGTCACTTGGGCCAAGCTGCGGTCAATGCGTCGCAGGCGAACAAGGTGGTGACGACGAGCGCGATCCTGCCGCCGCTGTCGCTCTGGCCGTCCAACAACGCGGGCTCGCAATACGCGGCGCAGGTCGGCAGCGCGGCCGGTGAGTCGACGCTGGCCGGTGCCAACATGCGCATCCGCTTTGCGCCGACCATCCATCTGAGCGACAGCATCCGCATCTACACGACCTTCGACATCATGGACAACTACGTGATGGGCAGCAGCCCGGACTACGCCGGCGCCTTGCAGCGTCCCGATGTGCCGTTGGTTGCGTTCAGCACGTCGATGCGTCCGGGTGTCATCGCGGTGAAAGAAGCCTACGCCGAGTGGAAGACCATGCTCGGCGTGCTGCGCATCGGTCGGCAATCGTCCAACTGGGGCTTGGGCATCTTTGCCAATGGCGGCGGCGGCGACGGCTGGGATGGCGGCCGTCCAACCGAGTACTACGGCGGCCCGCGCCAGACTTGGGAAGGCAGCGGCTACGACGCGGATTTCGCCAGCTACGCGGATCGCATCGCGTTTGTGACCAAGCTGGGCCCCGCTTACGTGGCGCTGTCCTACGATTTCGCCTCCCAGGGGCTGACGGCGATCGACACGACCCGGCCCGACGGCCAAGCGCGCGACATGGAGGAATCGGACGACGTGCGTCAGGCGTCGATCGCCATCTTCTCCAAGCCGATGACGCCCACCGAAGTGGCAGCACGCAAGACCGCGCTGCTGGACGATCACAAGTCGGTCTTCGACTGGGGCGTCTACGGCATGTACCGCTCGCAGACCAACGATCTGGCGAGCAATACCTCGACGGCGGACCTGACGCTGAACGATGCACTGAAGAGCAAGTCGAATCAGCAGCTGATGCCGCGTGGCGCGAAGGCGTACGCCGGCGACTTGTGGCTTCGGTATGAAAAGCGCATTGCGTTCACCCGTCGACTGGTCATTGAAATGGAAGCGGCGATGCTGGCGGGCCACGTTGACGACGCCAACACGCTGCTCGGCAGTCCGCCAAAAGCCCGCGAAATCATGATGTATGGCGGTGCGATCAAGTCCGCCTTCCAGAACGAAGGCATCGGCGTCTATTTTGAAACGGGCCTGGCCAGCGGCGACGACACCGGCTGCTTTGGCGTCTATCCGGTCGCTGGCGACGCTGGCTGCACGCTCTCCACCGCCGACGGCAAGGTCAACGACAGCATCACCGCATTCAAGTTCCACAAGAACTTCCGCGTGGACAACCTGCTGTTCCGCGACATCATCGGCGCGGTCACCAACGCGGTCTATTTCAAGCCGACGTTCTCCATCAACGCCTATCCGTTCTATTCGCCGCAGCAATTGGGCCTCGACGTCTCGGTGCTCAAAGCCATCGCGATGAACGCGGCGGGCACGCCCGGCGGCGGTTCGGACATCGGCTGGGAATTCGACGCGCGCGGCTTTCTCGGCCAGAAAGGCCTCTTCTTGGCGCAAGTTACGTTCGCGTATGCCGTCACAGGCGACGCGTTCAACCTGAAAAATGGCTGGTACGGCGCGCAGGTCGACAGCACCAACACGGTCAACGGGGTCAAGGTCATCGTGCCCGAGAACGCGTGGCGCATCCTGGGCCACTTGGCGCTGATGTTCTGACTTGCGCGTCGCTGGTTGGCTGCTCCACGGCTCACGTCCTCGCGGCTCCACGCGCCGTGCGCTGTGGTCCTGACGGAGCGCTTTGCAATCCGTTGAGTCGAGGATAGCGTGAACCATTTCCAGAGAAAGAACGGCGAGTTGTTCGCCGAAGACGTGTCCCTGACGCAGCTCGCCGAAGCGGTGGGCACGCCGACGTACGTCTATTCGCAGGCGACCATCACGCGACATTTTCACGCGGTGGATCAGGCGCTTGCGGGAATTCCGCATACGGTATGCTACGCCGTCAAGGCGTGTTCCAATCTCGCCGTATTGTCCTTGCTCGGGCGACTGGGCTCTGGCTTTGACATTGTGTCGCTCGGCGAACTGCGCCGCGTGCAGGCGGCGGGCGGCGATGCCGGCAAGATCGTGTTTTCCGGCGTCGGCAAGCGCGATGACGAATTGGCTGCGGCGTTGGCCGCTGGCGTCCATTGCTTGAACGTGGAGTCAGCCGGTGAACTCGCGCGCATCGAGCGCGTGGCGCGTGCCTTGGGCGTGCGCGCGCCGGTGAGCCTGCGCGTCAATCCGGATGTGGATCCCAAGACGCACAAGTACATCGCGACCGGGCTGCGTGAATCCAAGTTTGGCATCGCGATGCCGGACGCCCGCGCCCTGTATTTTCAGGCCGCGGCCAGCGACCACATGCGCGTCGTGGGCGTGGATTGTCACATCGGTTCGCAGATCCTGGAGCTGGCGCCATTCGCTGAAGCGATCGCCAAGATCCTTGAACTGGTTGCGGATTTGCGAACGGACGGCATCGCGCTCGAACACATCGACGTCGGCGGCGGTCTGGGCATCACCTACGACGCAGAGACGCCGGTCAGTCCAAGTGTCTGGGGCGAGACGGTGAAGTCACTCGTTGCGGGTTCCGGGCTGCACATCATCGTCGAGCCGGGTCGTGTGATTGTCGGCAACGCCGGGCTGCTGCTGACACGCGTGATTGGCAAAAAGCAGCATGTCGACAAGGAATTCGTGATTGTCGACGCGGCGATGAACGACCTGATTCGGCCGGCGCTGTACGACGCCTTTCACGCCATTGAACCTGTCGTCGCGCACGCCGGTCGCGCCGTGCACACCGTCGATGTCGTGGGCCCTGTGTGTGAGTCGGGCGATTTTCTTGCGGTCGATCGGCCCTTGCCGGAAGTGCAGGAAGGCGAGTTGCTGGGCGTGTTTGGGACTGGCGCATACGGCATGGCGATGGCGTCCAACTACAACTCGCGGCCCCGGCCAGCGGAAGTCCTGGTGAGCGGCGCGCAATGGGCCGTCGTGCGGCCGCGGGAGACCCTGGAAGCGCTGTGGCAAGGCGAAGTGGTCGCGGACTTGGGCGATTGAACAGCGCAGAAGTCCGCAAATGAATGAAGAAGTGCGCAACTATTGCGGCATTCTCTGATGTCAGTTGAAATCAAGTCCATGAATTTGCGCTGGAACAGGACTGCTGCCATTCTGGCACGGCACTTGCTGCGTATCACCGCGTAGGCAGGGCAAAGGCGCTGGCCGGTGGGGCGGATGAAGTCAGAATCCACACATCCAGAACGGGGATCGACGCTGATCGAGCTGATGGTCGGGTTGGCGATTCTCTCCGTGCTGGCCGGTCTCGCCGTGCCGGGTGTGATGTCGCTGTGGCGGAGCTACAACGTGCGCGCGGCTGCCGATGACCTGATTCAGGCTGTGGATTTCGCCCGCACGCAAGCCCAATCCAACCGGCGTGCCTATGTGGTCGCACTCGGTGGTTTGGCCAATGGCGCGGCGCTGAAATTTGACGTGTGGCAAGGGACGGGCACGACCTGTACCTCCTGGGTGGGTGGGCAGAAGGTCCGCACGATCGACTATACTCCAGGGAATATCAAGCATTTGAGCCCTGTCCAGGTCAGCCGGTTTGCGCCGTCCGATCTGACGACGGCGGCCGCGCATATCTGCATCAAGCCGGACGGGCGTGTGCTGCGCGCGGACGTGTCGCTGCCCTTTTCGCCGCCGACCGGTAGCAAGCTGGGGGCAGGTGACGTGGTGATTGAGCTCGCGCGCGTCGAAGGCACCTTGGTCCTTGGCACGCCGGTCCAGGTGCAGATTGGCTACAACGGCACGGCGCGGATCGTGGTGGGGCGGCCGATCGACGAATTGCAGGGCAGCGGCTCAGGGGGCAATCCATGACGGACCTCCGCAACCAGCGTGGCTTTTCGATGGTGGAACTGCTCGTGGCGGCGACCGTTGCGCTCATCGGCCTGTATGCCAGCTTGAGCATGGCGATGTACGCGCTGCACGCCAACCAGGAACGGCGCGATGCCATTGCGGCCGAGCAATACGCCGAGCACGTGCTCTCGACGATTCAGGCCGAGGCGGTGTTCTGGACGGACGTGCTGCCGCCGCAAGTGGGCTGGTACTTGTACCGCCTCCCGGCTTTCGTTCCGAGCGCGACGACTGGCTGGCAGTTGGTGCCGGGCACGGATCAGGCGGACGACAAGCGCGTCGGCCGGATGGGCGCGGATTGGGTCTATGATGGCGGCATCCGCTTCGAGATTCCGGCAGAACGCGGCACCAATTACTGTGGCTTCTGGCGCCTGACGTGGGTAGCAGACTCGCTCGTGCGCGCCGATGTGAAGGTCGCATGGCAGCGGCCGCAGCTGAACGTGGACAAGTACAAGGCGTGTCCTGTGACGATGACGGATGACGTAGGCAACGTCGGCACGATCACCCTGCCGGCCATGGTCATGAAGAATGTCTATGTGCAATAATCCTCAAAATCACAAGCGTTTCGGCTTCTCGCGCGGCTTCAACCTGATTGAATTGCTGATGGCGCTCGCGCTGGCGACCATCGTGTTCATGGCGTCCGTGCAGATGTTCGTCAAGCAGTCCGAGGTGATGTCGCAGCAGAACGACCTCATCGACATGAACCGCGAGGCGCGCTTTGCGCTGGAGCATTTGCGCCAGGATCTGACGTCGCTGGGCTCGAATGCCACGCCGAATTCGGGCATCGATCCGCTGGTTTGTCCCAAGCCAGGCGTGGATTTGCGGGTGCTGCAGCTGAGCCTCGACGACAGCTATGCGATGGACACGGCGCTGGATCCCTTCGTCCAGCCGGTGTCGATCAAGCTGTTCGGCAGCCTGGACGTCAAGACGCGCTGGCACACCACAGCGATTGACGGCACGGTCGTGCGCCTGCTGGACGACGGCACGTTGCCGACGACGGAACCCGCGTGGAACGTCATCTTCTCGGCAGATCGCTACCTGCGCCTCGGCGGCGCGGACGGTACGATGATGTACTTTGCGATTTCAACGACGAATTTTGCCAGCAAAACGGTGACGGTCGCCGCTCCGATTCCGCGACAAGGCGCTGGGCAGGCCTGCGGCTACCTGGGGCTGGGCGCGAACTATTCGGTCGATGTCCAGAACTTCGTGCGGTACCGCATCATTGCCGACAACCGGCCGGGCGCGCCGCGGCGTCCCGACGATCAATTTGAGAATACCCTGCTGGTGCGGGAGCGGCTGGGCCTGAACGGCGTGACCATCATTGCGCAGACCATTCTGGCTGAAAACGTCGTCGATCTTGGGGTGTTTGACATGCTCCTCGATCTCGACCCGGCGCCGCAGACGCTGAAGATCAAGTACATGCCGACCGCGTCCGACGTGGTCCAGACCGGCGGCGGTGGGCTGCTGGGCTATCAAAGCAGTGCCGTGCCGGAAGCGCTGCGGTCGATGACGGTCAAAGTGACAGTCCGCTCGACATGGCCGGACAAAAACCTGGTGCACTCGCCGCGCCTTCAGCTGTTTGCGCCGCTGGAAACGTGGAAAGTCGCCAATGACCAGCGCGGCATTTACCCCACGATTACCCTCGCTGGGCGCATCGCCATGCCGACGATGATGTCCCGCAACCTGTGAGGCTGCTCATGCGATCGATCGAGAGTGTGACGCACAAAGGACCTGAACCGCAGCGGCGCCTGCGCGAACGCGGCATGATCCTCGTGACTACACTGGTGTTTTTGTCGCTGATGACCGTGCTGTGCAGCGCGGCGATCGTGCGGACGTCCAACGACATTCGCGAGGGCGGAGCGCAGCGCATCAGCCAGGCGGCATTGCGTTTGAGTGAGGCGGGCGCGATGGGAACAGTCGCGCTCGCGGCGCAAATGCAAGTGGGCTTTGGCGACTACGTGGCCGCGCGCGGCTACGTCCTGACCATGGCCGACGTCGGCGTTGCGACCGTGGACACGACCGCGCCGGATGGCTCATTTGGCCGTGAATTCGCGACGATTTCGCCGATCAGCTTCTCGACTTTGGTCACGGAGTCGGACATGTCGTCGGCGGTGCCGGGTTACGACGCGGCGCGCTACTGTTTCAAGACCTACAAGATGGTCACGACGTCGCAAATCGGCCAAGCCACGCCGACGAACCTGCTGCAAATCGAGCAATCGGGCCAGCAGGCGATTCAGTCCTACCTGACGGTTGGCCCCGTCCTTTGCGGTCCCTGAGCGAGGTGTCTCATGCGGCTGCTGCTTGTTTTCCTGTTCACGCTGATTGCGATGCCCGGCGCATTTGCCCAGACGACGGCGCTGCCCGAGGTGCTGTTCGTCGTCGATACGTCGCAATCGATGCAGTACAAAGTCGGCAGTGACACCGTACCGCTTTGCGGGTCGGCGGTTCCGACGGTGCCGGATGAAAAGTCGCGCTGGAACGTGATCCGCGAGGTGATCGGCGGTTCCTTTGCCAACTTCCAATGCCAATATCAGTCCTTGCCGCCGGTGCCCGAAGCGGTGAGCCCACCGACCCAGCTTTCGGGAGCGCCCGCGTGCATTCCGGGCCTCGGCATGACCTTGACGCAGCCCTACGTCACCCGACCGATGGCGTCCGCCGGAATGGCGTCGCGCACGTTTCCCGGTGGCGGTCTGGGCCCGGACGATCCCGGAGCGACGTTCCAGACCACGTGGAGCGGCGGCACCTACACGCTGCGGACGATGTGGATGCAGTTTGATGTCAGCTCAATTCCTCAAGCCAATCAATGGACTGGTGCGAGTGTCGACATTCCCGGCAGTCTGCTGAACATGGACGTGCAGCCGACGCAAGTGCAGCTCGTGCTCTCGCCGTATAATCCGCCGGAGGCGGGCGTGGACCTGTGCGGCATCGCGCAGTCTACGCAAACGGTGTTGGCGGGGCCGGTCGCGCTACCGTCGACCGGCGCGTCGTTCCAGGCGGCGACCTTGTCGTTGCCGATCACGGCCCAAGGCGCGACGATCCTGCAAGGCATGCGTCAAGGCGGCGCTTCCACGATCTCCGTCGCCCTCGTGCCCGCCGGCATCCTCTTTGATAACACCTGCGCCACCGTGTCTGGCGGGCCCAAGACCAACGTTCAGTTCGTGCCGAGTTCCACCAGCCCGTCGTCGCAGTACTCGCCGACTTTGACCGTCGCGACGGGGACGCCGTGTCCTGCCGAGGGGCCGAATCAGCACTCGATTGCGATCGGCTTGCAAGCAGACGGTTCGCTGGGCTCCGTGCCGGCGGGGCTGGACGGCCTCATGGACGTCTTCGGCCAGAACGCCAAGTTCGCTCTGCTGGCGGGCGACAACGTCATGAACAAGGGCACGACCGCGACTGCGGGGTTCAGCTACGCGGACGACCTGCAGTCGATTTGGGGCGCCATCAACATGGGCGTCGCGGATCCGTACTTGAATGGGACGGTCAGCGTGCCCATCACGGGGCCTGACACACTGCCGGCGCGGGCGGACACGTACAACGCGATTCAAAACGCCCTCAACTTGATCCGGCCGAACGGTCCAACGCCGATCGCGTCGGCGATGGCGGACGTGATCGCCTATCTCGGCCCCAGCGCGTACATGGATTCGCATTTCCACACCGTGATTGAAGATCCGGTCAACGGCGACCCCTATCTGGCCTGTCGCACCAAGGTTGTCGTCGTCATGAGCGACGGCGGCGGCAATTTGTACAACGGTTCGAGCGACGGGCGCGCGTCGGCGGTCCAGGCCGCAGCGACGTTGTTTGCCAAGAATATCCCGGTGTACGTGATGGCCGTTGGCTTTCCGGCGAATGTCACGCCGACCGGAGCAGACTGGCAGTTCTTGAATGATCTGGCTGCGGCGGGTGGCACGCAATTCGCCCGCGTCGTCAACACGCCGCAGGACGCGGTCTCGACGCTTGCCCCGGTCATCAACGGCGTTGCATTGAACGGTTTGGTTCTGACGCGGCCGCTGTACACAACGGCAACCGGGTCCGTGAACGATGTGCAGCACAGTTTCCAGACCATCAGCATCTTTGACCTGAGCCAGCCGCTGCGCACCCGTGGCATCGTTGAGCAGCGCATCTTCAAGTGCGACGCGGCGTGCAAATCCGACGCGCAGCCCAACCGCGCGCAGGTGTGCGGCATCATCAACTATCAGGATCAACTGGTCGCGCGCACCAAAGCGCGTCGCCTGTACACCCACTTGGTCGGCGCGCGCATCAATTTGGACAGTCAGCATATTGCGCCGTTTGACTTGGGGATTGGCAACGCGGGGCAGGTGGCGCACTTGCAATTGCAACCCGACACGTCGTGTGCGACGGCTGGCATCTTTGACCTGACCAAGCCACCGCAACAGCTGGCGTACCGCGACGATGTCCTGGCGACGCTGCGCGGCGATCTGGGCACCTGCCGTCAGAACCATCCGCTGGGGGCACCGTCGCGAGCGCAGCCGGCGTTGCTGGAACCCGCGTCGCGCCTGCCGATTCGCGACCCGTCGTTTCGCACTTACGTTTCCACGGTCGTCCCGCCGGTCGGCATCCTGACGACCAACAATCCGCCAGGTTCGGCCCAGCGTCCGACGATGCTGTTCGTGGCGACACACGACGGTCTGCTTCACGCCTTTCGCACGGATGAGGACCCGACCATCGTCACCAAGGACTCGTTGCTCGCCGGTGGTGAGATGTGGGCGTTCCTGCCGCGCTACAGCCTGCCGCGCATTTCCCAAATCAAGCTCGTGACTTCGCAGGATGCGTCCTACATGAATGCGCCGATTACGGCCCAGCACGTGCTGCTGCAACGCGACGTCCTTTCGGGCACGACTGCGCCGACGACGGCGCAGAATTGGCGTGCTGTAGTGATTGCCGGCGCGGGCGAAGCGGGCTTTGGCTACACCGCGCTGGACGTGACGTCGCCCGAGGATCCACAGGTGATGTGGGAAATTACCCCCGATCGTCACTGTTTTGGCGCTGTGACCGTCGGCTCGCAGTTTGGACCGATGTGCCTGGCGACCAGCAAGTTCGCAGAAATGGGCCGTTCGACAGCGCGCGCCGTGATCACCAGCCTGTACTACACCAATGCGGCAGGCGTGACGGCTGAACGCGCGGTGGTTGTCTTGCCCTTTGGCAAAGCGTCGTCGGAATCCTCAGCCGCCACGACGGCTCAGTTGGAAGGTTCGGGCGAACGCGGCGTGTATGTCCTCGACATGCAGACAGGCGACATCCTGCGCAAATTCCTCACGACCGACCTGATCACCACAGGCGCACCGTTCACGATCGGCGACAAGACCCAACTTGGCAGATTCTGGACGGAACCCGCTTGCTTCAACAACGCCGCAGGCCAAGTGACCACCCGCTGTTTCCTGGGCGACTCCAAAGGCATGACGTGGCGCATCGACCTGTCCTCGACCGATCCCACGGCTTGGTCGATGCGGTTCTTCTTTGACCTGTACAACGGCACCACGCTGCCGACCAACCTGCAATTCGACTTGAGCAGTTCCAACCGTTTGCCCATCACCTCGCCGCCAAGCCTGAGCGCGATGCAAAATGGCTCCTTGGCGGTTGTGCTGGGCAGCGGCAACGGCGATGTGGTGACCAACGCCACCGCGCGCTCGGTCGTGGTTTCTTTGAAGGAAGCGTACACGATTGGCGCGGATGGCACCGCGGCGCCGCCCTTGGGGTCGCTGAACTGGCTGAAAATTCTTGACGCAGGGGAGCGCTTCATCGGGCCACCGCTGATTTTCGCGTATTACGCCTACTGGGCGTCCTTTGCGGTGGCGCAGAATGGCTTGTGCGACATTGGCACCGCGCGGTTGTGGGGCGTGCGCTATGATCGTGCGCAGTCGGCTTCAGACCCGCAGGACACGATGGGCGCGTTTCCGAACCCGCAAGCGCCGAGTACGGTCTCGGCCAATCTGGATTATCAGCAGGTTGGCGCGTATCGGCCCTCTCCGGTGGATCTGCAACCCGAGCCATCGTGCCTCTTCGGCTGTCCGCCAAACAGTCCGCAGTGCCTGATCGCCAAAGGCGCGCCGCTGGGCGGCACGACGCCGAAGTACGAGTTGAGCGTCGCTGTCGCTGGCAATGTCCAATCGGCGTACCAGACGCCCAGTTCGAATGGCAACGGGTCCGCTTCGGTGGGTACGATTGCTGTGACGCCACCCCAACCGCGGACGGCGGCCGTGATCACCGGCTGGGATCTGCTGTTCGACTAAGGGATTGTGACAAAATGCGTCGTTCGACCGCAAATTTGTGTCGCCGTGCGTATCGCCCCAGGCGGGCGCACTTGGCGACCCAGCCCAAGAGCCAAGATAGCTGAGATGTTCCATCACAGACGTCAAGCACAAGGCCGCATGGTCCGACCCGTTGCCGTTCTGCCGCCGCTGGTGCTCGCCTGTCTGGCGTGCGCGTCGCCGCCACCGCCCCAGCCCGTTGTTGCGCCGCCTGCGCTGCCTGTGGTCCGGCAAGCGTGTCCCGGCGGGCTGCTCTGTGAGGCGCCGGCGCCCCTGGAAGGTTGGCGCGTGCCGGAGCTGTGTGCAGTGAGCCGCCTTGGGCAACGCGTCGTGACGTGTTGGCTGCAAGGGCAGGATTGGCCGCGGCTGGTCGAGTTTCTCACTTCGCGCTATCCGCATGCGGTGCAGAACGGCCCGCTCCTGCGCATTGTCGGTCAGGCGCCGCCCGCGCGGGAGAATCCGGCTCAAGTGGCGACCACGACGCCGTTGTTGCTGGCTCACCAGCGCCCGCAAGGCGTCGAATTGGTGCTGCTGGCGGGTGACCCGGTTGACATGCCGGGACCGGCCACGGACACTGCAAACGCGAACCAGGCTTCGCCACGGAGCGTTCCATGACCTCGCAAGCAGCCTTGCCCGATGTGCTTTTTGACACCGACGCGCTTCCCTGGACGTGCGCCCAAGCGAAGGGTGTTTCCTACAAGTCGCTGCGTTATGAAGGCGAGACGCACAGTGGCGCTGTCTTGATTCACATGTGCCCCGATTCGGTCTACCCCGAAAATCTCGTGCACAAGGGCATGGATGTCCTTGTATTGGATGGGGAATTGTCAATCGGTTCCGCGGCCTTGAACCGTGGCAGCTATGCCCATGTGCCCGCTGGCGCACGCACGGCGCCGGTAACCCGCGACGGCTGCATCCTGTTCGTCTCGTTCCCTGGCCGGGTCGAGAACCTCCACAGCTAGTTGGAAAAAGCGGCTAACCCATGGCGATTCAACCTACACACGACCCCATGGAGCGCATCGCCCTGCAGCCCCGGGAAATCCTGCGCTTGCTGGAAACGGTGCCGCTTCTGGCCGACATGGCGATCCGTGAGCGGGCCGTGCTGGCAGAAGTCGCAGAGGTCGTGCGCTGCGCTCGCGACGTGGAGCTGTTCGGTGTGGGGCAGGACGTGCGCTGGTGGTATCTGGTTCTGACCGGGCGCGTCGAGGAGAGCGTGCGCGCGCCGGATGGCACCTGGCAGGTGGTCCGCGAAGCGACGACCGGACAAAGCGTTGGACTCGACAGCACCGTTTCCGGGATGCCGTCGGCAACGCAAGTGACCGCCGTGATGGTGACGTCGTTCGTCCGCGTGCCCGTGCTCGATTTGAACCGGCTGCTGCGCGGCACCGGGCCGGTCTCCATCAAGCTGCAAGCTGCGCTCAATGAGGAACTGGGGCGGGACCTGCGGGCAGCGACCTTGGCCATGGTCGAGCTGGTGACCTGAAGGGCGCTCAGAACGCGGCCACATCCACGTCGCCCGCTTCCGCGACCTGCCACAGCGCTGGATCGGCCAAGGGTCGTGCCGCTCCGCCCGCGACTTGCTCGGCCCGCCGCGCCAGCCAGGCGTGGTACCGCGCCTTTTGGGCTTCACGTGCCGCAACATCGGTTGCATAGGCAAAACGCAACGTCACCTGCTGGCTACGCGCCTCGTCCCGCCGACTGTTCAGCAGGATTGCCTCCAACGTTGCCCCGGCGCCCAAGTGCAGGCGAAGGATGTCGAGCGCGGGCTGACCTTTGCTGTTTGCGACGTGCAGCACGGCCTCGCGTGTGCCCTGCGGGTCCTCCAACAGCGCGAGCAACCGCGGTAGTCCGACCGCGGGCGACAGGGTTCGCGCCTCAGCACCCGAGACGTGCGCCGTCAGCCACGCGAGCGCCGCACCCACCAGCCGACGTCCGAGATTCAGGTGCTGCCCGGCCGGTGCGACTGTCGCCGCAATGAAATGCCACACACCGCCGGTTGGTCGATCCGCACCCCCGTGCCCTTGCGGGCAGCGCTGCTCCAGCAAGTCGTCAAAACGCGTGATCGGTGCAGCGGCCCAGACGCCAACGACGGTCCCGAGCAGTTCCATCGGTCGTTCGGGCTGCCAGGCTGCGACGACGAACACCGGCCACGGCCCATCCGCGTGCACGAGATCCAGCCAGCGGACCACACCCGCGTCGATCCACGGCGCCTGCACCGTCAGAAAGGCCTGCCAAAGAGCAGGGTTGCTGCGCAGTGTCGCCAGCGCAATCTCGTCGAGAATCAGGTCGTCCTCGGGCATGATGGGCTAACCTTGGATGACGCCCAGCCGTTTGCCGACGCGGGTGAAGGCCGCAATCGCCACGTCCACTTGCGCGTGGGTATGCGCGGCGGACAGCTGCACGCGGATGCGCGCGGCGCCTTTGGGCACGACCGGAAAGAAGAAGCCGATGACGTACACGCCCTCATCCAGCAACTCGCGGGCAAAATCCTGGGCCAGCCGCGCGTCGCCCAGCATCACCGGCACGATCGGGTGGATTCCCGGGCGAATCGCAAAGCCCGCTGCCGTCATCGCCTCGCGAAAGTGCCGGGTATTATCGGTCAACTGCAGGCGCAGATCATGGGCGGTATCAATCAGTTCCAGCGCGCGGATGCTGGCCTGCGCGATCACCGGCGCGAGCGTGTTCGAAAACAGATACGGCCGTGACCGTTGCCGCAGCAGCGCGATGATTTCCTTCTTGCCGGTCGTGAAACCGCCCGAAGCACCGCCCAGCGCTTTGCCCAACGTCGAGGTGATGACGTCAACCCGGTTCATCACGCCATGATGTTCCGGCACACCGCGACCGTTCGGCCCCATGAAACCGGTCGCGTGCGATTCGTCGACCATCACCATCGCGTCGTATTTTTCCGCCAATTCGCAAATCCGCGGCAGTTCAGCGAGATCGCCGTCCATGGAGAACACGCCATCGGTCGCGATCAGGCGCGTGCGCAGGTGCTGCGTGGCTTGGAGGTGCTGCTCCAATTCATCCAGATTGCCGTGCGTGTAGCGGAAGCGCTCGGCCTTGCACAGGCGAATGCCGTCGATGATCGAGGCGTGGTTGAGCGAGTCGGAAATGATGGCGTCCTGTTCATCCAGCAGCGTCTCGAACAGCCCGCCGTTGGCGTCGAAGCACGAACCGTAGAGGATGGTGTCTTCGGTGCCAAAGAACCGTGAGATCGCGGCTTCCAACTGCTTGTGGATGTCCTGGGTGCCGCAGATGAACCGCACCGACGACAGGCCGTAGCCGCGCTCGTCCAGCGCTTTGTGGGCGGCGGCGACGATGCGCGCGTCGTTGGCCAGTCCGAGGTAGTTGTTGGCACAGAAATTGAGAACTTCCTTGCCATTTTTGACAGCGATCGCCGCGCCTTGTGGGGTCACGATCACCCGCTCGGGCTTGGTCATGCCCGCGGCGTCGATTTCAGCCAGTGTGTCTTGCAAGCGTTGGCGGACGTGGTCGTACATGGGTTCCTCCGTTGGCGGCGAGAGGATCGACCGCAGCGGCCGCGGAGTCAACCTCACTCACGGCATCGGCAGGCTGACGAGGCGCACCGCGCCGACGGCCTCGTAGACAATCGACACCGAACCACCGCCTGGCGCCACGGCGAGTTCCGACAGGCCGCCAGAACCCAACACCGTGTCGCCAGTCTCGTGCGTGACAAAATCGTTGGCGACAATCTTGCTGGCGATGATGCTGAACTGCGTGTCGCCAAGTGGATGCACCCGCAGCAGTTCCAGCGTCGTCGCGTTCGTCGCGCCCAGCGCCAGCAGGAAATCCGGGCTGTTCGGAATTTGCGCGATGCGAAACGCATGCAACACCGGCGGCGCCGTCGAGCCGGCGGCCTGGCCAATCAACCGCAGAATCGTCGGCGTTGCCAGCGGCGTGCCGAGGGAAGTTCGGGCGATCGCCAGGAAAGCCATCGGTTCGCCGCCGATCGCCACGGTGCCGGACACGAGCACTCCGACCTGCTGGGTATCCGGATCCCACGCGGCATCGAGGCCGCGGTACACCACCGCGCTCGAGGTGTTGTCGATACCGGCCAGCTTGGAAGTCATCTGCACCGGCGCGGCGGGATCCGCCGTCACAGCCGTCACGTCGACCGCAAAAAGCGGTTCTGACCCGCCGTCGTGCCGGCTCAGCGCAACCAGCAAGGGCGCGTTCGCGCCGGAATTCAGGACAACCGGTCGTCCAGACACGACCTGCGCCGTGGTATTCGACATGATACCGGGCAATAGGCCCACGCCATCGCCGCCCCACTGGGCCGTAACGGCGCCCTGCCAGCTCCGCACGCCGTCGAGCGTGGCCCGGACCAGAATGCCCGACAAATTGCCGGTCAGCCCCGTGCTCGAAGCGTCCAGCCCGATCGCCGGGCGCGCCAAAGTTCCGCCTGCGCTTGGACAGGCAGCCAACGGCCCAGCGGTCGCCACTTGGCCATTGCCAGGAATCGCGGCAAACCGCAGGGCGCCGCCAGTCGCGATCACGTCGCAGGCCGTGGCGGTATTGCCGCCTTCGGTCCAGGCCAGCAGCAGGTCCGAAGTGGTCGTGCCAATTGCCGCGAATTGCGGGTTGATGGCACACCAGCCAGACGCGCCCGGTGGTGGCGACGACGGTGCAAGTTGCCACTGGAGCGGTTGTTGATTCGTCGGCAAGCTCCCGATAACGACCGCCGAATAGAGGCCCAACGGCGGCGCACAGCCGCGGGTCTGCACCGCCAGCCGCAGGTAGGGCAGCGCCGCTTCCCCGGTCCCTTGACCGAGTTGCCACGCCAGCGACGGCGCGAGCGGTTGTGGCGCCATCGTGCTGTCCAACGGCACGGTCAAGGGCGAAGGCGATCCAGAACTGTCCAACGTCGCACAGGCATTTTGGAAACATCCTTCCAGTGCGTTGCATTTGCTGACAAAATGGCACCCCGAGCTGGGCAGACACGTGCTGATGCCACAGGTGCTTGCTGTGGGTTGGGTGCAGACGGTCGGCGTGCCAGGCTGGCATGTCCCGCCGGCGCACGTGTCGTTGTCGGTGCAGAAGTTGCCGTCCTGGCACGGTGTGCCGCTCAGCGGTGCGTGCTGGCAGCCACTGGCGGAGGCACAACTATCGGCCGTGCACACGTCGCCATCTTCGCAGGATGCCGCGCCGATACCGATGCACATGCCCGTTGCGCACGCGTCGCCGGTCGTGCACGGATTGCCATCGTCGCAGGCCCCACCGGTGGCCGGAGCCCATGCGGTCGGCTGGGCGGCCGGTTGGCAGCTCTGGCACACGTCCGCCACACTCGTTTCGCCAGCGGCGCGGCAGTTTCCACCAATCAGGCAGGTCCCGGGCGCGATCGGGTGACTGCATGTCGCGCCCGAGCAGACGTCCAGCGTGCACGCGATCCCGTCGCCGCCGCAGGGTACGCTTGTCGTGACGGGCGCGCTCGTGCAACCGACGTGGGCGACGCAGGCGTCCGTCGTGCAGCCATTGCCGTCGTCGCACACGATCGCGGTGCCGGTGCATTGCCCCGCTTGGCAGGTGTCGTTTGTGGTGCACGGCTCGCCATCGTCGCAAGTCGTGGCCGAAGGCGCAAAAAGACACGGACTATTGCCGCCGCCGGTACTCGCGAGTGGATTGCACACGTCGAAAGTGCACGGATTGCCGTCGTCGCACACGAGCGCGGTGCCGGCGCAAGAACTGTCGCTCAAGCATTGGTCGCCGGTGGTGCAGGCGTTGCCGTCGTTGCAGTTCCAGCCGACGAGGACGGACCAGGCGACCTGGTTTGTCCCCGGCACGCAGCCCCTGCACGATTGGCCGAGTTCCGCGGCGTTCGCGTTCATGCATACGCCGTCGATTTGGCACATGCCCGGAACAATCGCGCTGTGGTTGCACTCGCCGCTGATGCACGCGTCGATCGTACAAGCGGAACCGTCCGCGGTGCAGGTGGTGCCTTCGGCCAACTGCACGTGGCTGCACTTGCCCGTGCCGGTCTTGCACGCGTCGGAAGTGCACGCGTTGCCGTCGTCGCAGTTCTTGGGGGTGCCCACACAGGTGCCGGCTACACACAAATCGCCAGTAGTACAGGCATTTCCGTCGTTGCAGGGGTTGCCTTGCAAGCCCAAAAACACGCAACCTGTCGCTGGCACGCAGCCGTCCAGCGAGCACATTTCGCCGTCGTTGCAGGCGATGGTGACGCCCAGACAGTAGCCCTTGGCACAGTGATCATCCGCGGTGCACGCGTTGCCATCGTCGCACAGGCCAGCGGCGATGGGCGCGTTGATGCACTCGCCGAGTGGGCCACAGCCGTCGACTGTGCATGGATTGCCGTCGTTGCAGTCCATGTTCTTCGTGCAATTGCAGATGACGTGCGCCGCATGGCAGACGCCTGCCGTGCAGAAGTCTCCAGCAGTACAGGGATTGCCGTCGTTGCAGTTCACCAGATTCGGCGCGTGCGCACAGCCCGCGACGGGCAAGCAACTGTCGTCGGTGCATGGATTGTTGTCGTCGCAAGCGCTGGCGGGCATGGCCAAGCCGACGCACTTGCCAGTCGAGCAGTCGTCGCCGCTCGTGCACTCGTTGCCGTCGTCGCAGGGCGCATTTGTCGGCAAGAATACGCAGCCGGTGGTCGGCGTGCAGTTGTTCTTCGTGCACGGATTCTTGTCGTCGCAAAGGCCCACCGCGCCGATGCACGCGCCGGTGTAGCACGCGTCGCCGGACGTACAGGCGTTGCCGTCGTCGCACTCGGTCGCGTTCAGCGGCGTCCAAGCATCGGCGGCGTGCTCGGGATCGCACACCAGGCACGGCTGTCCGTCAGCGCTCGTTCCGGCCGGGACACAGGTGCCGCCAATCGTGCAGATCGAGGTCAGCGGCACGCCGGTACACGCGCCTCCGACGCAGGAATCGGTCGTGCACGGATCGGTGTCAAACTGGCAAGGGCCGACGGCAGGCGCGTGCACGCAACCGACGCCGGCGTCGCACAAATCGGACGTGCAGGGGTTGCCGTCGTCGCAGGTATTCCAGCTCACGGGTACGCAAGCGCCGCTCTTGCACGCTTCCGTGAGTGAACAGATGTTGCCGTCGTCGCACGTGGCCTGATTGGGCAAGGTGACGCAGCCCGTCTTGCCATCACAGCTGCTATCCGTACAGGGATTGTCGTCGGTGCACGTGACGGCGATCCCCAGACAGACGCCGGATGCGCACGTGTCGTTGTGGGTGCAGGCGTCGCCGTCGTCGCACTGGCCGCCTTCCAGCAAGGTCCACGCGGTCTGGGCGCTCTCTGGCAGGCAACGTGCGCATGGCTCGCCGGGTTCGCTCGCCCCGCCGTCATAGCAGACGCCAGCGATGCGGCACGCGCCGGCCAGCACTTTCGTTGGGTTGCACACGCCGCCCGTACACACGCCAACCGTGCACGGCGAGTCGCCATCGCAGCCACCCACGCCGTTCGGCTTGGCCACGTGCTGGCAGCCGCCCGGCAAGATGCAAGTGTCGAATGTGCACGGTTCGCCGTCGTCGCACGGTGCGCCGATGGCCTGGCAGGCGCCTTCTTTGCAGATCCCGGGCTCGGGGCAGACCGTCGCCGTGGCGCAGGTTGTCGTATTGGAATCGGGCAACGCGACGCACGTGCCATCGGCGCATTTCGCGGTCATGCACACGTCGATCTTGCCCAGCCAACTGGCGCATTGGTTGTCACTCTGGCACGGCGTCGCGGCGTCTTGAGCCACCTCCGTGGCCGTTTCGCCCAAGTCCACGGCATCGATCGCGTCGTTGACCTCCGCCACATCTGTCCAAGCGTCTGGATAAGTCTCCAGACCGTCGCCGGCTTCGATATCTGACCCGTTGCTGTCATTGGCGATGTCGAACGCGTCCAACGCGTCCTCGTCCACGCAAACGCCGCTCAGGCAACGGCCACTCGCGCATTCGGTGTCCAGGCGGCAAGCAGTCTGCGGCGCGGGCGGCGACACGCAGCCCACGACAACCAGCAACAGCCATGGCCACGCACACGCGAACGGCGGCGTGCCGGTGGGTGTCTGCCGGGGAGGAAAGATGCGGATTGCCAAGACTTGCCGCTGCGCCGGGCACCATGCCCCACCTTGCAGTATGAGCAAAAACTGCGAACGCCGCCATGGCGACGCTGGAACGGTCTGGTTTGCCCGCTGTGCAGTGGCACAGCTTGAAACGATTAGGAAGAAATGGCGTCGATGGTCGCGGCCAAATGCGCCGCGGTCTCGCTTGGCCGCTCCAAATGCACGGCGTGACCGGCGTCCGCGATCACCGTGGTGTGCAGATGCCCAACCCAGCGTGACCATTCCGGCAGCCGCGACAGCAGACTCGCGTCCCACGCACCCGCCAGAATGCGAGTCTTCACGGCGATCGCCAGGGTGGTCGGCATGGTGCCGGTGCCATACCAGCGCAGACTCTGCGCAAGCCCCTCCGCGTCCTGGTCAAGTCGCAGCCGCCGTTGGCGGTCGCGGATCGCACGCGGCAGCAGTTTCTGGCTCGCGAACAGGGGCAATTCCTGCCAAGCGTGGACAAATGGGCGCACGCCTTCGCTTTCCAGACGCCGGGCGCGAATTTCATCCTCTTCGCGCCGCAAGCGAGCCGCAGCGTCCGCGAGCGGGGGGTGCGCCGATTCCAGCCACAGCCCCGCCAGTTCCAGGCGTTGTTCAGCTGCCAACACGGCCGCCACGCGTCCCCCCATCGAATAGCCGCCCCAAAGCGCGGGCTCTCGGAGATGTGGCTGCACCGAACGCTGGAGCAAGTCCGTCAACGGCAGCCACCCGGGCTGCGGCGGAAACTGACCGGCGGCTCGGCCATGGCCTGGCAAATCGGGCAAAATCCACCGCACGGGCTGCTGCGTCAGCGCATCCGCCAAACGGATCAACGGCAGCCATTGGCGACTGTCGGCCAAGAAACCGTGCAGCAGCACGACGGGCTGGCCGTCAACGGGCCCGAAAGTCCGGATCGGCAGGTATTCAGGCGCCGCGAGGTTGTTCACTGCGGACCGCCCAACGCAGCGCGCGCCAGGGCCGCCGATTCGCGCCAATGGGTCCGGTGCATGGCCTCACTCGTCACCCGATCCAATTGTGCAATCAGCACTTGAACCTGATCCGCCGCCACCGGTTGCAGCAGCGCCTCGCGCCAGTCCGCGATGGTGCGACAGAGGCGGGTATTCAGACCGAAACCCGCGGCGATCGCCGCCAAGTCGAGGCGATGCGGCGCGGCAAAACAGGCTTCATGCACGCGTTCCGGCATCGCCGTCCGCGCTGGTAGATAGTCAAAGATCGCGCCGCCGTTGTTGTCAGCGACGCAAATCCGCAGCCCCGCATGGCGCAGTTGGTGTCCTGCGAGAATCTGCAGGGTGCCAACGTCGTGCAGGAACGTGCAGTCGCCGAGGTAGACCGTGACGGGCTCCTGCCTCCCGACTGCAATGCCGGCGGCAGTCGCCAAAGTGCCGTCGATTCCGGCTGCGCCGCGGCTGACTTCGACTCGCACGCCCGGTGCCACCAACGGCGCAAATGCGTCCCAATCACGGACCGGCATGCTGTTGCCCAACACCAACGTGCTACGAGGCAGCAAGCTTTCCGCCAAGGCAGCCACATCAGCCGCTTCATGCCATCCCGGGGCTGGCAGCCGGATTGCCGCGTCAACCGCGCGCCACTGCGCCACCCACGGCGTATTCGGCAAAGCATCCGGCACAATGGGCCAGTCGCGCAGGGCGATCGCCGGCTCGTCCTGCAGAGTCAGGCGGTTTTGCCGCAAAGGATCCGAGACACGCCGTGGCTGCACCGCATCGACGGGAATGCCCAAGCGCTTCGCGTCCTCCAGGAGCAGTTGCATGCCTTTGGACACCGGCCAGGCGCCCAAGCGGACGATACGGTCGGGCATCAAGGCTGCGCGCACGTCCGGATCGCGCAAGTAGGCATCCGCGTGGCGCATCGCCGCCGCAGCGTCGCGCAGACCTGAGGTGGCTTCCGCCACCAGCACGACCTGATGAACCGGCAGGCGCTTTCGCAAAAATGTTGGCAGATCAGCTGAAAACGGCAGCGGACCGGCCACAAGCAGGAGCCGTTCACCGGGCTTCGGCGGCGCAATCGGCAAGCCCGTCGGCACCGCGACACGAGTAGGCTCCGGGAGTTGCGCGGGGTTGCCGGGCTCCAGGGCGAGAGGCAGGGCCAACGGCACATTGACGTGCACCACGCCCCCGAACGACGTCACGCGTCGCAACGCGTGCTGAAGCGCGACGAGGTGTTCCGCAACATCCTGATCCAAAGCATCAATTTCGGCGAAATGCGCGGCGTATGGCGCGAGCAAACCGGGTTGCAGGATCGCCTGTGGCGCACCCCAACCGCGTGCCGACACCGGCCGATCGGCCGTTATGGCCACGAGTGCGTCGCCCGATTCGGTCGCTTCGATCGCCGCCGGTAGCACATGCGCGGCGGCACTGCCCGAGGTGCACAGCGTGCCGCACAGCGTTTGCGTGGCCCGCGCCAAGCCCAGGGCAAAAAAGCCAGCAGTTCTCTCGTCCAGCACCACATGCAGCGTCAGCTCTGGTCGTTCCGTCGCGGCCTGCACCAGCGGGGTCGATCGCGAGCCGGGCGACATGACGAGGTGCCGCAGCCCGCCTGCGACCAGCGTCGCCAGCAGAGCGCGCACCGTCGTGGATTGCTGGCTCAAGGTGTCCCCACTGCCAACGATTGGACGATCGCCGCGATCTTCTGTGTCACTTCCGCTGCTTCGTCGCCTGCAACACTACTGGGAACGAGGCCAGCGCCAGCGCGCGCATGCCACTGCGAACCGGTTTGGGTTACGCCGCGCAGCAGGACCACCACTTCACCGTCGCCGGAGCCGTCACAGGCCAGTCGCCCCACACAACCGCCATACAAAGCCCGCGGCGGTTCGGTTGTCTCCAGCAACGCCAACGCCTGCGCGCGTGGCAAACCCAGAAGCGCGGGGGTCGGGTGCAGGGTCAACGCGACTGTCAGGGCGTCCAAGCTCGCAGTCCGGCGCCCCGTAATCTGCGTGCGGCGATGTGCCAACGGCCCGGCCTGACCGATGTCGGCGTGCGCTTCCAGACCATCGACACCGAGCGCGGTCAGCCGTTCGCAGACGAAATCGCGGACGCGACCGTGCTCGTCATCCAGCCGCGGGTCGTCGGCGTTCAGCTGCGCCAGCGAACCCGTGCCGGCCAGCGCGGTGGCGATCAGTTGCCCCGCGCGGCACGCGACCAGCAGTTCCGGTGTTGCGCACAACAAATTTTGACCGCTGGCCAACTGCACATCGACCACCCACGCGTCCGGTCGCGATGCGCGCATGCGTTCTGCCAACGTGCTGCGCAACCAGCGACCCGGCAGCGCTTGGACCCGCGACCAGACGACTTTCTGGGCCTGTCCGGCGCGCATCAAGGTCACAAGCTCGTCGATCACGTGGGTGTGTCGTGCGTCGTCCACCGGTGCCACGTGCAGCGAATCGGTGGCGTGGCGCGTCGTTTGGAGCAGCGCCAGCAGGTGCCGAAGCTCGACCATTACCGCATCCGGGTCATCTTCACCGAGCAGCACGAGGCTCGCCTCCGCGCGGCCATCGGGTTGGGTCACCAGCCACAAACGCGGGACCCACAACTGCAATGGAACGACGACGCCACCGTTCCGCAGTTCCGGCGCACCGCACACCAGCAGCGCGTCCATCAGCAGCGGCTGCTGCGCCAACCACGTCCGCAGTTGCGTCAAGTCGTCCGGATGCGGTGCGTCATCCTGCCAGCGCAGTTCGGTCAGCGGGCAATCTTTGGCCACGCCCAATGCCTCCGCAGGCAGGCCGTGCGGCGGCCGCCACGCCACACGCGGCGTCACTTCGGTGTCTGCACTCGTCCAATCTGGCGGCAAGTCCAGAAACGCCCGCAGCACGAGGCGACGGTCGTGGCGACGGTTGAGTTCACCCAAGACGTCCCGCACGTGTTCGACGAATGCTACTGGCTGCCAGCCGCGCGGCCCTCGACCGGTCATCTCGCACTTTCCAGAGGTTGCGGCACGCGCGCCACCCACAAATGGGAAACGCCGAGCAGGAGGGGGATGACGGCGACGACGTCGTGCCCCGCCTGGCGCATCAAGTCGGCGAAGGCCAAGGGCGTTGGAAACCCGGCAATGGATTTCTGCAGGTAGCGGTATTCCGCCGGCGCGCCAGACAGCAACGCCCCCAGCCGCGGCACCACCACGCGCAGGTGAACGAGCGCACCCCAGCTCAGCAGGCTCGGCGGTGGTTCGGTCGCTTCCAGAATGACGATACGTCCACCGGGCCGGACCACGCGGCGCATTTCGCGCAACGCCGCCAACCGATCCGGAACGTTGCGAATGCCGAAGCCCATCGTCACGCCATCAAACGTGGCATCGGCAAAAGGCAAGTGCTGGGCATCGCCGATGACCAGCGAGACGCGCCCGTCGAGCGCCGCCGCGGTCACCTTGGCCTGCGCCACGGCGAGCATTCCGCGCGACGGATCCAGCGCCGTCACGTGCGCATCTGGATGGTTCATCGCGGTCCGGATCGCGAGATCCGCCGTGCCCGTCGCGAGATCGAGCACCTGGGCGTTTGGCGGCAGTTGCAGCAGCCCAATCGCGCGCCGTCGCCAGCGCTGATCGATGCCGAAGGTCATGACGCGATTGAGCAAATCGTAGCGCTTGGCAATGCCGTCAAACATGGCGCCGCTGCCGCCGAGCACGTTCCCCGCGGTCGCTTGAGCGAGGGGCGCGCCGACAGGGCTATCTTGGGGCTGGGGGCTGTTCGTCATCGTGAACCGGGACATCAGGAGTGAGTGGGACGCGTTGGCAGGATGCCACTGGCAGCCGCGAGAATTTCTGACTTGCGGGCGTGAAGGCGCATGTGACCCTGCTGGATGCCTTCGCCGGCGAGCGCGCGCAAGGCCGCGAGATTGGAGGCCAAGCCTGCGGCGGCCATGACCACGCCCAATTGGCGCGCACCATCGACGCGGACGAGCTCCATCGCTGCCCGCACGCCGGGATGTGCCTGCACCGAACCGCCCACCGTGCCGATCGCCAACGGCATTTCCATCACGCCGTGCAGACCCGTCGCCGTCCGCGCCCACGTGGCCAACGGTCGGTATTCGCGGCCCAAGCCCGCGTAGGCGTGCGCACCGGCCTCAATCGCTCGCCAGTCCTGTCCCAGTGCGAGCGCGACGGCGTCAATGCCGTTCATGATGCCTTTGTTGTGCGTGCTGGCCCGGAACGGGTCCATCTCGGCAAAACGGCTGGCGCGGGCGATGCCGTCCGCCAATTCCTCGCCCCCGAGCATTTCCGCCGTGACGTCACACTCGATGTGCACGATGCGACGCAACGGCAAATTCGACAGAATCCGCAGGCCCACGTGACCGCCGATCCACGACTGCACGACCGGCGCGACTCTTTCCGCGACCGTATCGACGACGTTGGCGCCCATGGCGTCGCCGACGTCAACGTACAGATGGAGCACCAACAGGCCGCCTTCCTCATCCAGTTCGCGCACATCCGCGTCCACGCAGCCGCCACCACGTGCGACCATCCGCGGAATCGCCTCGTTGGCCAGCGCGATGACGGTGTCTCGACGCGCGCGCAGCAGTTCCGCAGCGTCGTGGAGCTTGGGCACCCGATCGAACTGAACCTGCGCCGTCATCACCGAGCGCGTCGCATCGCCGCGAAAACCACCCGAGGCCCGCACCATGCGCGCAGCATTCGAGCATGCCGCGACAACCGACGGCTCCTCCACGACCATCGGAATCAGATGATCGCGGCCATTCACGCGAAAATTCAGGCCGAGCGACATCGGCAGCGCGAAGGTCGAGATGACGTTCTCCGTCATGTGATCCGCGACGCCGAGATCCAACGTGCCTTCGCGCAAGTAGCGCTGCGTCGCGTGCGACAATCCCAATTGCCGGGCCAGCGTCCGTCGGCGTTCAAAGACGGATTTCTTGTAAAACTCAGTGAAACGACTGGTATAACCGGTGTGACTCGCGCTCGGCGGTTCCACGGGATCCAGATCCAGCGCAGCGCCCAGTTCGGCCAATTGTTGCGGCAAAAGCGCCTGCGGTCCGTCGCTGCGGGCCTGCGCTGGCTGGTCGTGCATTTCCACCAGGATGATCCCCGCGCCGGCCGCAAAGCTCGCCTTGGCCAAAGGCAAGACCAGATCCCGGCGGCCGACACCGTGCGACGGGTCCACGGCAACTGGCAGCTTGCACACGTGACGCAGGTACGCGACGGCGCCCAGATCCAGGGTATTGCGCATTTCGGGACTCGACCCGGCGATGCCGCGCTCGCAAAAGATCACGTACGGGCAGCCGTGGCGCAGCAGGTGCTCGCCAGCCGACAGCCATTCTTCGATGCCGACGCCGCGCGCGCGCTTCAGCAGAGCCGGTCGGCCCGTGCGACCGACGGCCGCAAGCAGGGCGAAATTCTGCATATTCCGCGCGCCAACCTGAATGATATCGGCAACCTGAGCGACAGCGTCGACATGCGTTTCACTCATCGCTTCCGTGACGACACCCAGACCGTGTTCCGCAGCTGCGGCCGCCAGCCATTGCAACGCCTGCTCGCCCTTTCCGGCAAAGCTATACGGCGTTGTGCGTGGCTTGAACGCGCCTCCACGCAACAGTTGGGCGCCCGCCGCCGCACACAGACCGGCGATGGTTTGAATCTGCGACTCCGACTCCACCGCGCATGGCCCGGCGATAAGCACCGGACGGTCGCCGCCCAGCCAGACGTCCGCGCCAGAGCGGCATCGGACGAGGTACTGCTCAGCCAAGGCATCTACCAATGGATGCGCCGACTTGCGCTCTGCCACATGGGCCACGCCCGGAACGGCCAGGATCTGCGCGTTTTCCACGTGGGCCGAATGCGATTCGACTTCCAGCATGCGCGGTCCACCTGCATCCGGCGTCAGCGTCCGGGTCCAAAGGCCAAGACCTTGCAGCGCCGCAGCTACGGCTTTCTCATCGGCATCGTCTCGCAACAGGATGACCATCTTGTCTCCTCAACTGGTTCGCGCCGCCAGGGTCTCCGCAACTGCCACCAGCGCTGCCCGCTCCGGGGCGTGTCCGGGCAAGTCTCGCAGCGCCGCCGCCGCATCCTCGGCGTACCGGGCCGCTACCCGCCGCGCTTCCGCAATCGCACCCGTCGTCTGGAGCCCGGCGAGCACGCGTCGTTGCGCGGCTTGCCACGCGTCTGAACTGCGCACTTCAGCGTCCAAGCCGGCAGCGTGCAACAGTTCAATGTCGCACAAGTATTCCGGATTCGCATCCAAGAGCAAGATCAGCGGCAGCGTCACCTTGCCTTCGGCCAGATCGGCCAGCAGCGGTTTGCCGGTTTTCTGGGCGTCGCCATCAAAATCCAGGGCGTCGTCGGTCAGCTGAAACGCCAGTCCCAGCGCACCGCCAAAACCGACGAGAGCCTCTTCTGTTGCCGTATCCGTGTGGCCCGCACGCGCGCCTGCACGCATGGCCCAGCGAAACAGCGCCGCGGTCTTGCCGTCAATGACGCGAAAATATCCCGCGCGATCGTGCGCCAGGCTGCGCGCGCGTTGGGACTGTTCCACTTCGGCAAAGATCATCTGTTCAATGGTGGCCAGCGCGAGCGGCACCAGTCCATCCACACCGGTCGCGCAGATCCGCCGCAGGGCTTCAACCAGGAGCCAATCGCCAGCAAAAATCGAAACTTCGTTGCCGTGCAGCACGCGTGCAGTGGGCTGCGTACGTCGGGTGTCGGCCAAGTCGACCACGTCGTCGTGGAGCAGCGTCGCGGCGTGCACCAACTCCACGGCGACCGCGAGATCGCGGACCCGCGTGCGCGCTTGCGGCTCGTCGGCATCCGGGCCAAGGCGAGACGCCAGAAGCGTGCACAGCGGTCGCAGTCGCTTGCCACCCGCTGAAAGCAGGTGATGCCCCGCCCGCTGCGCCAGCGTCGTTCCGTGCGTGCCTTGGATGGCTGCCTCCACTTCGGCGAGCTGCTCGTGCAGCAGCAGTTGCAAATCCAGCAGATGGCGGTCGAGGCCCGGCAAACCGGCGTCCTGCGCCTGCCGGCTCAGGACGGGCAGGACGCCGTGGGTCGCACCCGCTGCCGAAGGTGAAAGGGACGATGGCCGCGAAGGCAAGGCGTTGAATTCCATCGGTGCTCGAGATACGGGAAGTCGGTTCGCAGAAGACGGGTGGGCGATTTCAGTCTTGCGTGAAGTTTCACTCGTCACTGAAGACGGGCAGAAACGATACCTGTGGACCTCGCTCCTGTCAACACAAGAAATCGGCCTGGAGCCACCGCTTCTGGCGCATTTCTGCGTTGCTGCGTCGAAAATGGCGCTCAACGACCGTGAAGGTCGTCTTCGCGCCAATTTCTCCTGGCTCCTGGAACTGCATCCAGAATCGGTGGCCCAGGCAGAATTGCTGGTGGATTCTGGTCGGTCTGGATCCACCGCCGGATCGCACGGACCATGCAGAACCCCAGCCACATCCGACGGCGCGTGGTGCTACTGGACCGACCGGGTTGCATCGACCGGGAGATGCTGAGCATAGCCGAAGCAGTCGTCGCCCTGAAGCCGGACAATGAGCTTGCCTTGACGGTCAAAGATATCCAGCACGGGAATACCTGGTGCGCCCGGCAGGAACTTGGCCCACTCCTCCGCTTCCCACGCCGTTGCGTCGACGCGCGCCAGCGCTACGCCGGGCGATGCCGGGAGCTCGTGTTCCAGCTTGACACCCAGGCGACCGCATGGCTCGCACCAAGTCGCCCAGTAGTCGACGATTGTGTACTTGCCAGCCACCAGCAGAGCGGCGATCTCGGCTGTCGTCGGCGCTTCGCCGGCTCCAGTCGCCTTGGCGAGCGCTGGCGCTTTGGGCGTCGAACCCCATGACCAGTTCAGGCCGAAGAAGTAGCTGGTGTATTGCACCGGCTGCGTGCCGTTCACAAACCGGTAGAGCGGCGCGCGCGCGGATGCGGTGACCGACCAGGCGTCGTTGTAGCCGATCATCAGCGTTGGCGTCAGGCTCACCGTCTGGCTGCCCGAAGCTTCGAAAAAGGCACGGGTCGAGTCCGCATTCTCAACGGCGGTCGATTGCGCGCGGTAAAGATACTCGCCATTGGCCATGAACATCAGGCGCTTGGGCACAAAATAGTTGGCCACGCCTTCCAGCACCGGCAGGTCGAGCAGGTAGCGAATGGCCACTGCGCCGCGGTATTCGTTGCCCCAGCCGATGCCGTTGGGATCGGGCGCGCCGTTGTTGGCGTAGTCGATGGCCTGGCGCAAGCCGCCCATCAGCGACACGCCAAAGTTGGCTGGCAAGTCGAAATGCGCCTCCAGTTCCTCGATGAGCCACCACGAGCCGCGGCTGATCGAGAGGTCATGGATGGCATCCGTCGAATACGCCGCGTTGTTGGGCACGACGACACCGACGACGGCAAAGATCCGCGGAATCTTCAGCCAGCCGCTGGGCTGCTTGAAGCCGAACGGCTGCAGGACATTTTGCCGCAGGCGGATCTCGGAATCGCCCAATGCGTTTGAGCGAATCGGCTGCGTGTAACCCAGATCCGTGTTGAAATCGTCATAGCGCAGCGACGCGTAGGGCACCAGCAGCGACAAGCCCGTGCCCCAAGGCGCATCCACGCCGGCGCTCAGGCTGCCGAGCTGCATCGCCATCCGCATGTCGCGTTGGTTGAACTGGTGGCCGTTCTTGTCGACTTCTTCGCTGCCGTGAAAGAGCTGATTGGCGCCGGAAAAGCCGTAAATCATGCCCACGCGCGCGCGCCACACGTCGCCCGCGCCGTTGTACAAACTGGATGCTACGTCACTGTCTCCCACCGGGAGCGTCGGATTGCTTCAAGTCGCACATTGGGCTTGGGCGCCCGCGGCCGTCAGCAAAACCACGCTTCCGACGAGGCCAGCAAGCAAGCTGTGAATCGTCGAAGTCATGAAGTCCACTTGTTATTTGACGTACTTGGCGAAGAGCGTGTTCCAGCCATCCGCAGTGGCGCCGTTCTCTTTTTCCAGGATCTTGCGCGTCGAACCGTCGATGAGAATGTTGAGCGGAATCGAGCCAGGGACGTTCCACAGGTCCGGCGTGCCATTGGGATCGATGCCGCTGACGCCCGCGGGCGAGAACTGCTTGATCCACGTCAGGCTGTAGTCGAGGTCGATCTTGCCGCTGCCTTCCGTCGCGTTCTCAATGAGGATTTGCACGATGATCGCCTTGTCGCCGTACTTCTTCATCGTGGTGGCAAACGTCATCGTCTCGTCCTGGCAGGGCACGCACCAGCCGGCGGAGATCGTGATGCCGATGACCTGCTTGTCGGCGAAGTCGGAAAGGTGGATGAGCTTGGGCTCTTCGTCGCTCAGCTTGCCGTCGCCGTTGGTGTCGACGCGACCGAGCATGGCGTAGTCCTCAAAGATGTCGCCTTTCTTGTACATTTCCGTGAGCTTGCCGACGCAGTGGTTGGTCGTCGGGATGCAGCGCTTGGTCGTCGCGTCCACCAGCGTGCATTTGTAGCCGGTGCCGCAGTCCGCGGAAGCCGTGCACGTGTTGGTGCAGAACGACTCACCGGACTGGCGGAAGGTCAGGCACTGGAAATCCGACGTCGAGCACAGGTCGTCCGCGCAGGGCTGGCACAAGGTGCCGTCGCCGATGCAGGTGCCCAAACGATGCGTGCAGACGTTGCGTCCTTCGACTTCGGTGCAATCGGCGTAGCGCGGGCACTCAAACGAGCCGGGATCGCAGAGCTTGGTGCAGAAACGAACGCCCATGCCCATGTCCGAGCAGACCTGGCCGTCGCCGCATTGGTCGTCGTTGACGCAGGCCGAACAGAAGCGGCGCGGACGGCAAATGCTGGATTGGCCGGTGGCGTCGTCCGGATTCAGCATGCATTCCATGCTGGACGGGCAATCGAGAGCGCTGTTGCACGAGTGCGTGCAGACCGCGCGTGGGGAACCGTCGTCGCCGAAGCAGCTGAGGTTCGCTGGGCAGGCAGCGCCCATGTAGCAGGCGAGGCCCATGCCGTTCGAATAGGTCGGTTTGTGGCAGAAAGCGCGCGCCGCGTTGTCGGTGATGCACTGCGTGCCGTTGGTGCAATCCGCGTTGCTGGCGCACAACGCCGCGCACAGTCCGCCGTCACAGGCGACGGATTTGCAGTCGGCATCGGTCGCACATGCCGCACCGACTTCGCCAGCACCGGGGCCGACGTCGGTGTTGCCCGCATCCTGTTTGACGCCCGTCGGGCCGCCGGAGACGCTGATGTCATCGCCGGCCGCTGCGCCCGCCTTTGCGCCGCAGCTTGCGACGGAGAAGGCAAGAACAAGTCCCGCGGTCAGGAAGGAGAAACGGGACAAGGTGGAACGCGACATGAGGCCTCGGCAGCAGGGCTGGGAACGAAAAATCAAAAACGTACAACGAATTGGGCATACGCCCGGCGGCGAGGATAAGATCGGAATCCGTTCCCTGCAAGCGCAAAAAGCACCGTTGGCGCGGGAGCCTTGCGCAGTGCCGCAGCACGCGGGTACGCTGCGCGTGGAGGCGCTGGTGGAGACGGAAACGGTACGCGTGTCAAAGTTGATGGCCGAACGCGGCATGTGCTCGCGGCGGGAGGCGGATGCTTTCCTGGCTGACGGGCTCGTGCGCGTGGACGGCGAAGTCGTTGCGGTCGGCACCAAGGCGCTGCCCACGGCGCGGATCGAGCTCGATGCGCGGGCGCAGCGGCAGCAGGAGCAACTGGCGACGATTCTGCTGAACAAGCCGGTTGGCTGGGTGTCTGCGCAGCCGGAAGATGGCTATCGGCCGGCGATCGAGCTGATTGTGCCGGAGAATCAGGATCCGCAATTTCCCGGACCGCGGCTGCGGCATCGGCATTTTCAGGGGCTCGCGGTGGCGGGGCGCCTGGACATCGACAGCCGCGGCCTGCTCGTGTTCACCCAGGACGGGCGGCTGGCGCGGCAGTTGATCGGCGAGAATTCCGGCATGGAGAAAGAGTACCTGGTGCGGGTCACGGGACGCATCGACGAGCGCGCGGCGGCACGTTTGCGCCTCGGACTGGAACTGGACGGCAAGCCGCTCAAGCCGGCGCAAATCGACGTGCTGGGGCCGGATCGCCTGCGGTTTGTCCTCACCGAGGGCAAGAAGCGGCAAATTCGTAGGATGTGCGAACTGGTCGGACTGCACGTCCACAGCCTGGTGCGCGTGCGCGTCGGTCGGGTGCGGCTGGGCGATCTGAATCCGGGGCAGTGGCGCTTTTTGCGGCCGGACGAAGGGTTTTGACGGCGGCGTTTGGGGCTTTCGGTTCTGGACCAATTGCGCCAGACTGCGCGGCCCATGGCGACGCCGCAGAAGAGCAAAAAATTCGACAAGGAAGGCTTTCGGCTGATCGCCAGCTTCAAGAAGGCCGAGCTCGACTACGAAATCGATGAGCGTCTGGAAGCGGGCATCCAGCTGCATGGCTCCGAAGTCAAAGTCCTGCGCGCTGGCAAGTGCGTGATTTCCGGGGCGCATGTCCGCGTGATCGGTGGCGAGGCGCTGATCTTCGGGATGCAGATTCCAGAATATCCGTGGGCCAACCAGTTCAACCACGAGCCGGATCGGTCGCGGAAGTTGCTGCTGCACAAGCGGGAAATTGAGCATCTGCGCGATTGTCTGGAAGCGAAGGGCTCGGCGTGCGTGCCGATTCGCGTGTATTTTCAGGGAGCAAAGGTCAAAATCGAGTTGGCCGTGGGCACCGGCCGCAAGCATCACGACCGGCGCGAGGCGATCAAGGACCGCGAGATGAAGCGCGAGATTTCGCGCGTCCATCGGTAAGGCGAAGTCGGCGGCAGTTCACATCCCCGGCATCCCGCCGGGTGTCGGCTCAGGCACCGCGGGATTGGGCAGCGAAATCGCGGTCGACGACATCGCCGCTGCGTCCGGATCCCCGTCGCGCAGCCAGAGCCAACGCGCGCGCGCCGCCAACCACGCGTCGTCCAGGGCCACCAATTGCAATTCCAAATCGACCAGCCGGTGTTCTGATTCCGCCAACTCCACCGCCGCACCCGTCCCGGACGCCACGGCCGGCATCGCCGCGTGAACAGCCCGCTCTGCCAGCGGCAAAACGCGGTCCCGCAGCCCAACGCGCCTCGCTTGGAGTTCTTGCATTGCCGTCCACGACTGCGCCAGCGCCACGGCAATGCGCCGCGAACGCGCCTGCTTGTCGGCTGAAAGCGCAGCAGCGTCCGATTGTGCCGCAACGACCTGACCATCGACGCGATCGCGACCACTGCCAAAACCCGGCCAGCGCAGCCCCACAGTCAGCAGAAAGCCGATCGGCATGTCGGGACCGTTCATCAGGCCGACACCGGGCATCAGCGTCAGCGCCGAGCTGGCTTTGGCGGCCGTCACGCGGGCCTGTGCCGCCGCTTGTTGCGCTGAAATTCGCGCGAGGACTGGATGTTCCACGCCCGCATGGTCCACGCGCGTCGGCGCGTCCGGCAACGTCAGGACCGGCTCCGTGACGCGCGACTCGCCCAGCCACGTGCGCATTTGGTCGCCCAGTCCCGCGATCAGCAGCGTCACGCTCTCCTGCTCGACCCGCAGTCGCTCGACGTCAGCCTGCAGCCGCGCGAGCCGCGCCGCGGACACACCGCCGGTCGCCATTTGCCGGGTCATGGCCGTGATCAGGGCATCACCCATCTGGACGTGGTGCGCCAGAATGGCCTTGCGCACGTGCACCGACCGCCAAGCCGCGAAGAGCGTCCGCGCCTGCCACGCCAGTTCCGCTTCCGCCAAGGGCTGCTCCGCCGCGACCGCTCGCGCCTGCGCCTGCGCCATCTGCCCACCCGCCTCGCGGGCATTTCCGACCGGCAGCGCCTGTTCCGCCATCAGCATCGTCGTCGGCTGTGTGCGAAACATCGGGTCCAGTCCGGTCAGCGTCAGCCGCACGCTGGGGTCCGGCAGGCCAAGGTACTGCTTGCCAAGCGATGCAACCGCCTGTGAACGTTGGGTAATTGCCTGAAGTTCCGGGGCCTGTTGCAGGACGGCGGCGATCAGCGTTTGTTCGTCCAACAGTGGATCGGCGAAGACTGGCGTCGCCACTGTCAAGAAGAGCACGCAACCAAATAGACGCACCGTCGACCTCCCTTTTCCCGAACGAGTATGCACCTCGACCGCATTCTCGTCATGCGACGGTACAACGTTCGCGCCAACTGCCGGCGCTTCAGAACCCCAACAGCACAGGCTCCCGTTGAAGTCGAATGCCCGTCGCGGTTTCCACGCGATCCGCGACTTCACTTGCAAAGGTCAGAACTTCTGTGGCTGTCGCGCCGCCCCGATTCACCAGCGCGAGCGTGTGTTTGGTTGACAACCCGACGCGGCCGCTGCCGAAGCCGCGCGTCATGCCGCTGCGCTCGATGAGCCACGCGGCGGAGAGTTTCACGCCGTCGGCGCTGGTCCAAGCCGGCATCGCGCCGGTCGCTGCCAACCGGGTGCGCACCGCATCGGCAGTCTCCAGACTCACCACCGGATTGACGAAAAAGGAGCCTACGCTCCGACTGTCCGGGTCGGCGGCATCCACGACCATGCCTTTTTCGCGCCGTAGACGCAGCACTGTGGCCCGGACGGTCAGTAGGCCAGCGGCGTCGGCCGTCACGGTCTGGTGTCGCAGGGCCTCCGAGACCTGCGCGTAACGCGTGCACGGCATCGCGTGTGTGTGCAGGCGCAGGTACACGCGCGTCACGATCCACCGGCCGGGCGTGCGCTTCCACACGCTGTCGCGGTAGGCAAAGGCGCACTGGGCGGCGGGCCACGTGGTCAGGCTGCCGTCCGTACTGTCGAACACGTCGACCCGCTGGATGACTTCCGAAACGTCCTGACCGTACGCGCCGATGTTCTGGATCGGCGCGGAACCCACGCGACCGGGAATTCCCGACAGGCATTCGATGCCGGCAAGTCCGCGGGCGACGCTCCAGCGAACCAGTTCGTCCCAAACCACGCCGGCATCCACGCCGACGATTTGGGTATTACCAGCTGCTTCCGTGACTTCCAGTGCGGTGCCGGTGGGTTGAAGCACCAGCCCCGGCAGTCCGGCGTCGGCGACAATCACGTTGCTGCCGCCACCCAGCAGCCACCACGGCACGTCCTGCTGCGTTGCGAATTCCAGACCTTGGCGCAGTTCGTCGACGTTCTGCCACGGCAGCAGCCAGCGCGCCGGCCCACCGACGCCCAGCGTCGTCAAGGCGCCCAGCGGCACGTTTTCCCGCAGCCCTTCAGGCATGACCCGCCACCCGCACTTCTGCCAGCAATTCCGCGCCGTACGTCTCGGCTTTGTGCGCGCCGATCCCTGACACCGTCAACAATTGCGCCATCGTCTGCGGCAATGTCGTCGCGATTTCCAACAGCGTCGCATCGCGCAGGATCACAAACGCGGGCACGCCTTGGGCACGCGCGCGCCCCAAGCGCCACGCTTTCAGGCGATCCAGCACGCCCGGGTCCGCATCGGACGGTGGCGCAACCGCGCTCTTCACCCGCCGCGCCGGTTTGCTCTTGCCGCGGGCCAACGCCGCTGGATCCTTGTGTTCGGCCTCGATTTGCACGTCCGCCAGCCAATCGTCGCCGTCCGCCAGCGCCCCCGGCGTCAGCTTCACGGTGGCATAGCGAATCGTCTGGCCTTCCTTCTCAAATGCATCCTCGCTCAGTTCAACCAGTCCGGCGCGATCCAGCGCAGCCAGCAGCCGGTCAAACAGCTTGCGGTCCAACGTCTCGGCGAATTCCTCGCGATGCAATTTCGCTGTGCCCATCGCGCGGCGCGGCACTGCCGCCAAAATCCGCGCCAGCAGCTTGCGTTCCATGCCATCGGGACCGCGCGAACGCCGCACGATCGACTCCGCTGGCGCACAATGGTCACACCGTCCGCAGGAAATCGCCGCGTCGCCGTGATCGCCAAAATAGCGAATCAACGCCTGCATGCGGCAACCGGTCGCACGGGCAAACGTAAACACTTCGCCGATTTGTGCTTCGCGGTGCAGCCGCTGCTTCGTGTAGGCCACCGACCAGTTCGTCGTCTCCGGCCGTGGCCGGACGATGTCGTCCAGATCCAGCGTGACGGCCAGCTGCCCCCACAGTTTTTCCAGAGCGGCTTCAGCGACTTGCAGTTCCAGGCCGCTGCGCCGCAACAACGCATCGCGCTCCTGACCCTCCGCGGGAATTTGCCCATGGAGCTTTTCCAGCACGCTGAGCGGCGGGTAGGCGCGGTCAAAGAAGTGCGTGTGCAGGTGGCGATCCGCGGCGCTCCACAGCGTGATGGCGTACGACGGCAGGCCATCGCGGCCCGCGCGGCCGATTTCCTGGTAGTAGCTCTCGATCGAGCCCGGCAGCCCCAAATGCAGCACCGTCCGGATGTCGGACTTGTCCACGCCCATGCCGAAAGCCACGGTCGCGACGACGACTTCCAACTTGCCATTTTGGAAGGCATCTTGCACGGCGCTGCGGCGGTCCGCGGTCATGCCGGCGTGATAGCCATCGGCGCGCACGTCCTTGCCCAATAGCGCCACCAGTTCGTCGACTTTGGCCCGGCTCGGCACGTACGCAATCGCCGGCAGCCGCGCCTTGTCGCGCAGGATCTCGACGACTTTCGCCATGCGCGCGCCGGGCGCAATATCGACCATTTCCACCGCCAGATTGTCGCGCCGAAAACCGCGGATGAAGCGGCTCGCATCGGGAATGCCCAACTGCTCGACGATGTCCTGCTGCACGCGCACCGTCGCGGTCGCCGTCAGCGCGATGGTCGGTGTGCCCGCCGCGCGCAGCTCCGGCAGACGCTCGCCCAAAAGCCGATAATCCGGGCGAAAATCGTGACCCCACATGGAAATGCAGTGCGCTTCGTCCACCGCGATCAGGTTCGGCGGTCGCTGCATGAGGCGCGGCACGAAACCCGGCACACGCAGACGCTCCGGCGCGAGAATCAGGAATTCCAGTTCGCCCGCCAGCCAACGCCGCAGTGCGTTCTGCGAATCGCCGCGCGGCCGGCCGGAATGGATGCGGTCCGCGGCAATGCCGTTCGCCAGCAGCTTCAAACACTGGTCTTCCATCAGCGCAATCAGCGGGCTGATGACCAGCACGCCGCCGCGACTCGGCACCTGCATTTGCCGCGCCAAGCCGGGCAGTTGATAACACAGCGACTTTCCGCCGCCGGTCGGCATCACGAGCAGGGAATCCGCCCCGCGCGTCACCGCCTCGCAGACTTCCCGCTGGTGTGGCCGAAAGCGCTCCAGGTGGAAGCGGTCGTGCAGCAGGGCGTCGAGATCGGGGAGCACGGGCAGCGTCATAGCGGCGCGAGTGGAGCGCATCTGGGGTGGAACCGCAAGCATCGTTCGCATCTCAAGCCGGATCCGCCCGGCACGATGATGTTCGCGCATTCGCGGTTTTTGCCGCGCATGGTAGAGTGCGGGGCCATGGATACTGTGCAGAAAGCTGACGTCTTGGTGATTGGTTCGGGTATCGCGGGTCTCACGTACGCGTTGCATCTGGCTGATTTTGCTTCAGTTCTCCTCGTCACGAAGCGCGCGCTGGCGGATGCCAACACGGCTTGGGCGCAAGGTGGAATCGCCGCAGTTCTGGATCCTGCGTCGGACAGCTTTGCGACCCACGTGGCCGACACGCTGACTGCGGGAGCAGGACTCTGTCGGCGCGATGTCGTTGAAATGATTGTCGAACATGGCCCGGTAGCCATCGCCCGGCTGATCGAGCTGGGCGTCGACTTCGATCGCGGCGCTGCGGGCGAACTGCTTCTTGCCCGCGAGGGCGGTCACAGCGTCCGCCGCGTCGTGCATCACGCCGATTCGACGGGTGAAGCCATCGAGCTCGCACTGGTCGAACGCTTGCGTCGGCATGCCAACATTCGCATCCTGGAGCATCACCTGGCGGTCGATTTGATCACGCGCGGGCGGATTGCCAAGGGACAGCGGCAATGTCATCCGGGCGGGCGCGGCGATCGCGTGCTGGGCGCGTACGTGCTCGACACGCGGGCGATGCGCGTGGTGCCGCTGGCGGCGCAAGTGGTGTGCTTGGCCACGGGTGGCTCGGGCAAGGTCTATCGCTACACGACGAATCCGGACGTGGCAACGGGCGATGGCCTGGCGATGGCCTGGCGGGCGGGCGCGCGCGTGGCGAACATGGAGTTCTTCCAGTTCCATCCGACGTGTCTGTTTCATCCTCAGGTGAAAAACTTTCTGATTTCAGAAGCTTTACGCGGAGAGGGTGGTATCCTGCGCAATGTGTCCGGTGAAGCGTTCATGCCGCGCTACCACGCACTGCGCGATTTGGCGCCGCGCGACATCGTGGCGCGGGCGATCGACACGGAGCTCAAGCAGTCGGGGGCGGACAGCGTGTTTCTGGACATGACGCACCTGCCCGGCGATTTTCTGGAAGAGCGCTTTCCGACGATTTTTGCGACCTGCATGGGCCTCGGCATCGACATTCGCACGCAGCCCATTCCGGTCGTACCAGCCGCGCACTACCAATGCGGCGGCGTTGAGGTGGACCTGCACGGCCGGACGAACATCGACCGGCTGCTGGCCATTGGCGAGGTGTCCTGCACCGGTCTGCACGGCGCGAACCGGCTGGCGTCCAATTCGCTGCTGGAAGGCGTCGTGTATGCGGAGACGGCGGCGGAGCAGACGCGCGCGCTGTTGGCCCAACCGCTGGACGCAACGGAATTGGACGTGCCGGAATGGGATACGGGCAGCGCCGGCGATGCGGACGAAATCGTCGTCGTCAAGCAGAGTTGGGACGAGATTCGCCGGCTGATGTGGAACTACGTCGGCATCGTGCGGACCAACCGGCGGCTGCTGCGGGCCCAGCGCCGACTGCGCCTCATCGAGCAGGAAGTGCGCGAAGATTATTGGCGTTTTCACTTGACGCCGGATCTTGTCGAGCTGCGCAACATCACAACGGTGGCATTGCTGATCGTCGAGAGCGCGCTGTCACGTCAGGAATCCCGTGGGCTGCACTGGAGCGCAGATTATCCGGAGACGGACGACGAACACTGGCTGCACGACACGATTCGCCAGCGTTCGCCGTCGGAATAGCCGCTACAACCCGTGAAAAGGCGTCAGCACCAAGTGATGGAGCGCTTCGACCGCTTGCGGATCGGTGCTCGTCAGTTCGACACCCGTCTGATCGGCGGCCGGATTGGCGACCACGCCTTTGATGGCGAATGGACACAGCGCGTCTTCGCCATAGCCGTGGGCGTGGGCGAATGCCAGATTGCAACGCATATGCGCCAGCACCGTGGGCAAACGTTTGGGGCCGGTGTGCAGGCGGACGCCGTTGGGCAACGTCGCCATGGCATCGCTCATCAGCGTTGGGCAGGCGAAGCGTTCACCCGCCGTAATGCCCTGGCAGGCCACGTCCTCGAACTTTTCCAACTGGAGCGCAGCCTGCTCGTGCTGTTTGGCGTGCCGCGCGTGCGCCTCGGCGTCGGCCAGGTGCGCTGAGGTCGGATTGACCGTCACCAGGATTCCCGCCGCACCTTCCACGCCGGCTGGGCCGCTCGGACCAATTTGCGTGAGTTGCTCGGCGCCTGGGTCATACAGCGCTTTGTCGGCTTTTGCTTCCTGACGCTCCTTGGCTGCCTCCACTTCGTGGCCTTCTTCCGTTGTTTCCATGACTTGCACGGATGGAGCTCCGCAAGATAGCAGGAGAATTGTCGCCCCTTTCCCTATGGATCCGAAATTGCGCATGAACCACCTCCTTGAGATGACAGATAAGCACGTTGTGGCGTACGCGCATGGAAAACGTCACGCTGTGGCTTGATCGGCGGCGAATTTTCCAGCTGCGCGCGGGTCAGAAGCTCGGATCGCGAAGCCAGGTGGCTTGCCACTGCTGCGGGAGGAGCTGGCGGCGGAAGTGGCGCGCCCGCTCAGGCGTCTCGTAGATCGCCAGATACCGCAGAAAATGCCCAACGACCATGCGCACATAGTTGCGTGACTCATGCGGTCCGATGTCGTCGATCATCTCATCCAGTGCCAGATTGCGCTGGCCCGACTGACGCAAGTGGTGCTCCATCAACATCGGCCCACCGTTGTAGCTGGCGATAGCGAAAGGCAACTGCTCGCCGAACTTGTGGTACAGCGCGCCCAGGTACTGCGCACCCCAGCGGATGTTGTACTGCGGCAGCATCAGCATCCAAAGTTGGTAGTCGTCGTGCGCGTCGGTAGCCAGCCGCGCCGCCGTGCGATCCAGCAGTTCCAGCAGGCCGTAAGCCGGGGCACCTGAGATGAGCCACGGCTTGTAGCGTGATTCCTGAAGCATGTGCGCGTAAATCATCCATTCCGGCGCGCCGGAACGTTTCGCTGCCGCCACCACGTGCGTGGCATAGGCGCGTGGGTAGATGGCCCGCCAATGATCCACCGTCGCGGCGGTCGGCAGCGTCTTCAGCACGTCCTGCCATTCCGTCATGGCATCCTGGCGCTCTTCCGCGTACTGCTCCAGCGGATCAGCCAGGTCTCGCTCCAGCTCGGCCAGCCGGCCTTTGCCCAGCGCTTTGGTCAGCTTCTTGCGCACCGCTTCCAACACCAGCCGCGCCGAGTCCGGCTCGCCCAGGTGCACGGCCATCCGCAGGCGGCGCAGTTCAGGCGTCAGGTGCAGGCCGGCAAACGGGTCATGCGGCCGCATTGCGATCCTGGACAAATCCGGCAGCTTGGGCACGCGCTTGCCTTCGCCCCATGCCTGCAGCAGGTCTTCGGCAAGCGCGCTGTACCAGGACAGTGGATGGCGATCGAGCACGGACACCAGCATGTCGACGGCTTCCGGCCGCTTGCCCAGCTTGTCCAGACATTTGCCCATCCAGTACCGCGCCTTGCCGCCCACCAGCGGATTCTTGTCGGCTATCAGCGGGTTCAAAGTCTGGATCGCCAAGTCGCAGGCACCGCCACGCAGCTGCCAGTAGCCGACGAACCACAGGTATTTGCCGAAATCGATGCCCTTGCGATCCTGATCCAACGCCGTCTGCAAGTAGGCCGCGGCCTCCAACGAGCGACCGGCCACATGCATGGCGCGCGCGCGGTCGTAGGCGACGTCCACCCGCTTTTCGTTGCTCACGCCTGGATAGCGCTGAAACCACTTGTCAAATTCAGCCAGTCCGTCGTCCAGACGTCCGAGCTTGGTCAGCACCAGTGCGTACGACGTGAGCGCCTGCTGGGCAAGCGGTTCGCCGTCGCCGATGGCGGCCTCCAGGTACTTCGCCGCGCCCGGATAGTCGTCGCGCAGACGCTCCGTGGCGATTTTGCCCAAATAATAGCCGACCTCGCTCTTGCGAACGCCCTTGTCCCACAACTTTAGGCCAATTTCGCGGCACCGTTCGTAGGCGCGTCGCGCAAACAGACGCTCCATCCGTTCGAACTGTTCCGTGTCGGCCAGGGCGCTCTCCGGCACGGACTGCAGGGCCTCGTCGACAAACGCACTTTCTGGATGTTTCAGGATCAGCTTGCGCCATTGCACCAGCGCTTCCTGCGGGTGGTTGATGGCCAAATTGCGCGCCGCTCGCGCCAACAATTCGTCGCGTGGCAAATTGAGTTGCGACTTGGCGTAGAGCGTCAACGCGATGGCGGCAGTCTGATCGCCAGGGCCCACACGTTCCCAGAGGCGGCTGTACAGCAAGTCGGCTGCAGACCAGCGGAATTCGCCAAAGTCATGACGGAGTTTGTCCAGCGCGTCCAGGGCCGCAGCCGGCTTGCCACTGGCCAGGAGAACTTCCACTTCTGCCCAGCGCCAGGCTTCCGGCAGGACAGCGCGAACCGCAGTCGCATCGGCAAAGGCCCGTTGCGCGGCTTCACCGTCGCCCAGGCGCGCCAAAGCACGGGCGCGCACAAACGCAGCGACCGACGCGACCTCTGGATCCTGCGACGACTTCTGAATGGCAAGCAAATCTGCGGGAAGTCCGTCAAGTGCAGCGACGCGCCACCGTTGCACCGCTGCATGCAGCTTGCGCCAACCATCGGCATGCGCCGGCAAAGCCAAGAGGAAGCAACTGCTCCACATCAGGCAAACCGCGATGCTGTGACCCCATCGACCCACGCGCACTCCTCGTCCGAGCGGAAGCTAACACGGATGCGCGGCCGGGGAACTTTCCGACCCAAACGCCCGCGCGATCACAGACGTGATCACGCCAGACATTGACGGTGATCATAAAACGCAGCGTGCTCGGCAGTGGCGTGCCAACTCCTTGAAGTTGCGACGAACATTGATGAGTTCAGTTATTTCAATAACTTGCAAAACGTTATCGTCAACCGCCCGCCGATTTTGTGAAGAACGACCGTGCCTTCCGTAAACTTTTTTGCCGACAAAGACTTGCGCGGCGTTGAAACTGGGTACATAGGAGACGTCAGGCGCGCTGAACGGTGAACGGGACGGGCTTGGGAGTCGTGCAGCGCGCGCAACAGGGGAGTGATGACCATGACGACTGAGAAGAGCAAGAAGAACTTTGTGCTGCTGGAAAACGGCGCCGACACCAACATCGTGTTCTCCAACGCCCAGCCTCGCGGCGCGGCGCTGAAGGCCGCGAACCGTGGCTACAAGGACATCAAGCTGCGCGAACGCGGCACGAAGCGCGTGCACGTGTTCACCGGTTCGCGCGTGGAAGTGAAGGCGCCGACCAAGCGTCCGAAGTGGCTGCCCGAGAAGGTGTGGAAGGCCGTTGTGAAGAAAGTGGGCGTCGAGCATCTGTAGGCGCCGCAGAGCATCGGGCAGCACTGTCGGTTGGGCCACTCTCGGCCGACCCGCATGTCCGCCCTCGCCCTGTTTGCCTGCCGCGCCCCCGCGCTTTTGGGCGGCGTGCGCGATGATGCGTGCAAGTTGAGCGAGGGGCCGCAGATCCCCCAAAGGTCCGCGGCCCCTCCCGCTCGCGCCTCCGCGCCAGTCGCAACGCGAAAGTTCCTGCCGCCGTGTGAACTGGGCGTTGACACCAGCTTGGCTTTCCATGACAGTCCGCCGGCGCTCCGTGGCGCCTGGACCCGGTGGCGCTCAGACCGACATGCAAGCCAAACACATTCGAAATTTCAGTATTATCGCGCACATCGATCACGGCAAGTCGACGATTGCGGATCGCATCCTGGAGATCACCGGTGCGGTGGAAGCGCGGCAGATGCAGGCGCAATTCCTTGATTCCATGGACATCGAGCGTGAACGGGGCATTACCATCAAGTCGCAGGCCGTGCGTCTCCACTACACGGCCAAGGACGGCATCGACTACACCCTGCACCTGATCGACACGCCCGGACACGTGGATTTTGGCTACGAAGTTTCGCGCTCGCTGGCCGCGTGCGAGGGCGCGATTCTGGTCGTCGACGCGGTTCAAGGCGTGGAAGCGCAAACGCTGGCGAATGTCTACCTGGCGCTGGACGCCAACCTGACGCTGGTGCCGGTCATCAACAAGATCGATCTGCCGGCCGCGCGTCCTGAGGAAGTTTGCGAAGAGATTGAGGAAGGCATCGGCATTGACACCCGCGAAGTGGTGTTGTGCTCGGCCAAGAACGGCATCGGGATCCAGGACATCCTGGAAGCGGTCGTGAAACACATTCCGCCGCCGGAAGGGGATCCGGATGCGCCGCTGAAGGCGATGGTGTTTGACTCGCAATACGACGCCTACCGCGGTGTCTTGGTGCAAGTCCGCGTTATTGATGGTAAAATCCGCAAAGGCGATCGCGTCTATTTCATGGAATCGCAGTGCGAGCAGGACGTCCTGGAAATCCGCGTGCGCACGCCCAAGGAAATCACGGTCGACGAGCTGAATTTCGGCGAAACGGGCATCCTGATCTGCGGCATCAAGCTGGTGCGTGACGTGCAAGTGGGTGAAACGATTACCCATGCCAAGAGGCGGGCGACGGAGAAGTTGAAGGGCTTCAAGAAAGTCCAGCAGATGGTCTACTCGGGCATTTTCCCGATTGAATCCAACGAATACGAGAAGTTGCGCGACGCCATCGAGAAACTGGCGCTGAACGACTCGGCATTCTCGTGGGAGCCGGAGACTTCCAGCGCGCTCGGCTTTGGTTTCCGCTGCGGTTTCCTGGGCTTGCTGCACATGGAAGTGTTCCAGCAGCGACTGGAGCGCGAGTACGACTGCGAGTTGATCACGACCGCGCCGTCCGTCGTTTACGAAGTGCACCGGCTGGACGGAACGGTGATTGCGCTGTCGAATCCGGGTGATCTGCCGCCGACGGGTGACATTGACTGCATCACCGAACCGATTGTTCGCGCGACGATTCACACGCCGACGGAATACATCGGCGCCATCGTCAAGCTGTGCACGGACCGCCGCGGTATGCAAAAGGACATGCGCTATTTGTCCGCCAATCGGGTCGTGCTGGATTACGAGATGCCGCTGGCGGAAATCGTCTTTGACTTTTTTGACAAGCTGAAGACTGCCACCCGCGGTTATGCGAGCTTGGATTATGAATTCAAGGAGTTTCGCAAAGACGATCTGGTCAAGCTGGACATCCTGCTGCACAACGAAGTCGTCGACGCCCTGAGCGTTATCGTGCACCGCGACAAGGCCTACGACAAAGGTCGCGGCTTGGTGTCCCGGCTGCAGAAAGTGATTCCGCGCCAGATGTTTGACGTGGCCATTCAAGCGGCCGTGGGTTCGCGGATCATCGCCCGCGAGACGGTGAAGGCGCTGCGCAAGGATGTGACGGCCAAGTGCTATGGCGGCGATATTTCGCGCAAGCGCAAGCTCTTGGAAAAGCAGAAGGAAGGCAAGCGGCGGATGAAGAACGTCGGTTCCGTCGAAGTGCCGCAGGAGGCGTTCCTGGCCGTGCTGAGCACCGACGAGGATTAGCGCCCCGTGTGACATTTGGGGCGAGGCCGCGGCAAAAGTCAGTGGAACGCGAATACCACCCTTGTCCCACCCTCGAGGGTGGGCTTGGGGCCACGGCGCCGGGTCTCGCTAGTCGTCCTTCGCCCCGTCCTCAATCCATTTCTTGACCGCCGCGAGGCTGCAATCGACGTCGTATGGCGCTGTCGCCCCCTTCGGCATCAGCACGCCGTCGGTCGTCAGCGTCAGCTTCTCATACAGGTAGCTCTGTTCGGGATGCCCAGGCACCACCAGCAGCTTGCCCGCCTTCTTCGCCTTGGCCTGAAACGCCGGCGCATTGAGCAGCGCGGCAAACGCCTTGCCGTCCGACAGGTCGAGGTTGCCTTGGGTCAGTTGCGCTGAATCGTGGCAGTGGCTGAGCGCGCACGAGTCGGTGAAATAGTTGGCCTGGATCGACTTCAGGTGCGGCGCGACGTTGCATGCCGCCACGTCCGCGGTTGTATCCGCGCTGGCGTCAGCGCCACCGTCCGCCTGCGCGCTCGTTGCTGTCTGCGCCGCACATGCGCTCGTCAGCGCGGCAGCCAAAAGCGCCGATTTTACGCGCCAAAGATGCCCAAAGATTTCGCCCGCGCTTCCTGCCACTGATGCACCTCGTCGGCTGTCACGGTCTCATGATGCCACAGCGCCCAGTTCAGGCACGCGCAAATGTCGTCCGCGTCCTCTTCGCCCGCGGCAAAACGCACCAGGCGATCGATGCCCTGACGCTGCAGTTCGGCAAGCGGCGTAAAATACTCGGACACGCTCTGGTGGTGATTGACCTTGGTCGTCGGCCCGTCAAACGACAGCGCGTAACGCACCGCGATCGTCATCGCCAGCACGTCGCAGAAATGCCGCGTGCGGGCCTCGTCGGCGTCGGCGATGCGGAACGAAAGCAGCGAACCGGGCAGGGCGTAGGCGCGCTCGATCGCCGCGCGATCCGGGTGGTCCGGCAGCGACGGATGAAACACGCCGTCGACCAGCGGATGCTTTGCGAGAAAGTGGGCGATCTTCTCCGCGTTCATGCAGCGCGTGCGAAATGCCGCCTCCGCGTTGGTCAGACCCTCCAGGATCGCGGCAGCGCGCCGCCAGTCCAGGATGCCGCCGCGGAACGCCTGGACGTCCATGATCTGGTTCATCTGCTCGCTGCGATTGGACGCGATGTAGCCCCACAGGTCGCGATCCTGGCCGCCCAGCGACTTGGTCCCACTGGCGAAGATGAAGTCGATGCCTTTGCGCTTCAGCAGCGGCTCTTTGACGCCCCACGGCGAGGCGATCGTCGCGTCAATCGCCAGCCGCACGTCCGGCGCGTCGCTCTTGCGCCGCCGCACGATGACTTCCGAGAGCGCGTCCGGATCCAACGCGCGCATCAGCGGATTCGTGTAGGTCTCGGCCAGGACCAGCACCGTATTCGGCTGGATCGCCGCATCGATCAACGCCGGTTCTGCTTGTTCCACGATCGTGATCGTGCCGCCCAAGCGTTCCTGCGACCACTCCGCGTACTTGCGGGTCTTGTTGTAGATCTGCCGGGACACGACCACGTGCTTGCCGCGATCGAGCACGCCGTCCATCAGCAGCGCCGCAGCTTGCGAGCCGCAATCCGTCAGCACGACGCACTCCGCCGCTTCCAGTTCGCGCACCTTGGCGAGCAGTATGCGCGTCGGCTCCGTGCCGTAGCGCGCGTAGACTTGCGGCAAATCTGACCAGCAGCCCTCGCCTTCAAACAGGAACGCGACTTTGCCTTCCTGCCAATCCGCCATGCGCTTGGAGCCCAGCAGATCGAGTTGCACCGTCGGCCCGCCATCGGGATGCAGGTACGGCATGCCAGAGAGGCGAATGGCCTGATCGATGGCCTCATGCATCGTTCGGGTCACTTCAGCCATCTCCGCGAGTTGCGGCGGAAGCGGCGGAGACTGATACGGATTCAGGTAATCGGCGATGGGCATGGCGTGACCTCTCTGGCGCCCCGTGGGCGAGACCGCCAAGAGTGTAGCAGGCTCGCTTTGCGGCCGCTAAATGTCATCCTGCCGCGCCGACTTTTTCAGCAGCACGCGGTAGATTTCCTCCCGGATCTCGCGGTTGATCTTCGGCCACGCGAGCACCAGCTTGGCGAATTCCACTGGCTTGAGCACGGCGCGCACGGCGTTTTCTCGCGCGCTCTCGATGTCCGTCAACTTGGCGCGTTGGCTGATCAACTGCTGGGTCAGACGCACGACGTTCGCGACGTCCGGATTCGCCGCCTGCGTTGCCTTCAGCAAGTCCTTGCGCGTTGTGTGCGCTTGCAGGCGCGCCTGCTCCAGCTGCTCCTCAAACTTCTCGGCGATCTCAGCCAGCTTCAGCATCGCCGCCGCTTCCGGCTGGATCACCTCAGCAAGCTTGCGGCTGCGGATCGCGCGGATCTTCTCCCGCAGTTTGGCGCGCGCTTCCGCGGCAGCGGCTGGACTTCTGGCAGCCGGTGCCGCGACATGTGGCGGGTGCGGCGGATCGCGCGGCGCCGCATGCAGCGCAGGCCCGACCGGCGCGGGCGCGGGCAAGGGCTGGCCACTGGGCGCTTGCGCGACGGCAGTCAAAGGGATCACCAGCAGCAGCAGACTTGGCAGCAGACGTGCCATCGGCTAACCCTCCTCGCCGAGCTGCGTCGCGAGTTCCTGCACTTCGTCGTCGTTCAAGTCTTCCAGATCGTCGATCGGGTCGCTGTCGCCGGACGCCGGGTCATCTTCAATCGACATCCGCGCCTGCAGCGCATCCGTCCAGTGCGGAACCGCCGCGATCACCGGCGGCTGCCCCGGCGGATTGGCCGACAAGTGCACCGCAAACACCGCAAGCACCGCCGCCGCCAGCGCGCCGCTCACCGCCCACGCGACAGTCCGCCAGCGCCTGACCGGCAGCGCGATCACGTTGGACGCCTCCATTGCCGCCGTTATCTGCGGCGTATGGGCGATCGCCGCATCGATGTTCGCCGCCATCGTCGACCAGAACGCCGGATCGCGATCGCTCACGCGCTCCACCGCCAGCGCGGCGTGCAGGTCCGCCAGCACTTCGCGCAAATCCTCCGCCTCCTGCTCGCACCGCAGGCATTGCGCGACGTGGCGGGTCACCAAGCGCGCTTCATCGCCCTGCAAGCCGCCGTCGACCCAAGCCGCCAGCAGTTCCGCCACCGGCAGGCACGCCGCCGGGAGATCGCCCGCCAGCGCCTGGTTGGTTTGGTTGGTATCGGTCGCCATCACACCCTCGATTCGCAGCCGCTCCGGTCGCCCGGGCATTTGCGCCTATTTGTCCGTCAACAAAGCACGCAGCCGTTTGATTGCGTGGTGAAAATTGGCCTTGGCGCTGTCTTCGGTCGATGCCACGACGTCCGCCACTTCCCGGAACGACAAGTCCTGCTGCACGCGCAATTCCACGACCAGCCGCTGCTTCTTGGGCAGCTCCTCGACCGCGGCGCTGAGGCGCGCTTGCAGCTCCGCGTCCTCCATGCGCCCAGGAACCGGCTGATCCGGGCTCGCCGCGTCCTCCGGAATCTCCCCGCTCGGACGACCGCGCGCGTCCCGCTTGTGGTTCAGCGCGAGGTTCACGGCGATGCGGTAGAGCCACGTGCGCAGGCTGGAGTCGCCGCGAAAGGTCGGCAGCCCTTGCCAGGCGCGCACAAAGGCGGCCTGAACGACGTCCTGCGCGTCCTGATCGTTCTTGACGTAGCGCCAGACGACCGCAAAAAGCGGCCGCTGATGCTGGTTGACCCAGCCGGCAAACGCGACGCGATCGCCCGCGCGCAACCGCACCAACAGGTCGTGCTCGCTGGTCTCGCTGCGCTTGTCGTCCGGTGCCGAGGTCATGGCGATCCGTTGCAGGCGAACGAATTCGCCGGCCGCCGCAACGTTGTCTTCCGCTTGTGAGCACACAGCGTCCATGCGCATTCTCCCGCAGCAATGGACACGGCCACCGCCAGAAGGTCAAACGCAAACGCGGCGCGATGATTCAAAGTCGCTACTTCGTTGGGCACGGAATCGTCAACGGCGCGACGCCACCGACGGGCGGCCAGCCGTCCACCTGACAATCGCCGGTCAAATCCACAGGCCGTTCGCGGACATCGGTCTGGGCGCAGGTTGTCGGCTTGCCATCGGCGCCGAGGACCACGTCCGACGGCCATGTCAGCGAGCCGCAGCCGCCGCGATCGGGCGTGAGGCCGTTCTTCTTGTCCTTGTTGCCCGTTTCGTCGGCGAACCAGTCAAAGCGGCTGACCCGGTGATCGCCGTTCACGTCGACCAGCTCCAGCAGGCGCTGGTTGCCCGGGAATTCCTCGCTCTCCGTCCAGCCCTGGCCCGGCGCGCCAAACGTGTACTTGTAGGCGATGCGCACGCCCGGCGCGTTGCCCTGCACGGCCCAATATGGCAGCGCGAGCGCGATTGACCAGATGCCGTCGCCTGCCACGGAATCGCCGTGTGTGCCGTCGTCGTACATCGGCACTTTGTTGGGCACCCAATTGCCGAGCGCCTGCGTCGCCGCATCCACGTCGGCATCGCTCAAGCACGGCGGCGCTGCGCCCTTGGAGCAGACTTTGGAGTCCTTGTGGATGCCGCCGGTCACGAACACGATCTTGTCGCCTTTCGCTGCCCACAGGTACGGATCAATCGGCTGGCAGTTGCCGTCCTTGGCGCCCTCCTTCAGCGCCGTCATCAGCACGACCTGGATGCGATCGCTGGCAAAGCACGCGTCGAAGGCGAAAGTCGCTGCGGCGTCGTCGAGCGCTTGTTGGAACGACGCCGCGCTGATCGTGCCGATTCCCTCGCAATCGGCCGCGTGGCTATTTTGGTCGAGGAAGGCCTGCCGCAGCGTCGGCCCCGCGCCCGTGATGTCAAAAGGCAGCTCCGGCGCGTTGATTGCCACCGCGCCATCGGCCGCCAGCAGCACGCACGCCACCTGCTGCGCCACGGCCACCAGCGGTGGTTTGCCGGCCAGCAGGTCCTTGTCCAGGGCGATCAGCGTCTTGCCCAGCGCATCCGGGGACGCAGCGGAGAGCGTCATGCCCTGACTCCGCAGCTTGCCGGCGATCAGGACTGCCAGCGTCGTTGAGGTCACGTCGATTTGCGTCGCGCCGGGCGACAGGTCGCGCACGTCAAACGTCCGCGCAGGCGCGAGCACGGTCGGCTGCGCCGGCAACTGCGGCAGGAGCGCGAGGAACTGCTTGCGGCCGACGCGCGCCTGCAGCGCCGCGGATTGCAGGCTTTGGCCGCCATCGACGTCAATGTGGAACGCGCCCTTGCCGTCCGCTGTCCCCGCCAGCTTGTCGAGCGCGTGCCCGTCACTGCCGAGGATCACGACTTCCGCGCTGGCCGTCGTCGTGCCCGTAATCGTCTGGGGCGCGGGCGCCGGCATCCGCACGTGGGTTTGCCCCGTCAACGCGCCGACGAACAAACCATCAACCGCGCACGCCGGGAGCGTCGCCGCGCAGACCGCCACCATCAACCAACTCACGCGCATCGCCGATTCCCCCCTGCTCATCAGCCTAACGCAACTTTCGCGTCTCGTCATGCGTCGTTGTGCTTGACACCAAGTCCGCTCGCAGTAGCTTCAACCGCCCATGCCGACGCTGTTCGCCATTCTCGCCGCGCTCCTCCTGACCGCGCCGCCCGTCAAGCCCGATCCAAGCGCCGCGCTGTTTCCCAAGCCATTGCATTTGCAGCATGTTCGCCGGCTGGTGCTCGATCCAGGCCACGGCGGCGACAACCTGGGCGCGCTGGGCGCGGCGGGCGTGCGGGAGAAAGCGCTGACGCTGGAGATCGCCCGGCACGTCGCGCAGTTCATCCGCCAGCACAGCGACGCTGAAGTGCTGCTGACGCGCGAGACCGATGTGGCGCTGGACCTGCGGCAGCGGCCGCGCAAGGCCAACGAGCTGAAGGGCGATGTGTTCATCAGCATCCACACGAACGCACATGAGACGGGTGAAGCGACGGGCATGGAAGTGTTCTTTCTCGCAGCGGATTCCAGCGCGGAGACGGTGCGGCAATTGATTGAGCGCGAAGAAGGCATCGCGCCCGACCAGCCGACCGCGCTGTTGCCG
>CAIYBN010000083.1 GCA_903924465.1 uncultured Myxococcales bacterium
GCTGCACTTCGGCGGCCGGCGCTCGCCCGGCCGCTTTTTCAGTTTCGCCGCGCGGGTCGCGGCGCCCGCCGACGCCCGCCCAACGGATGCCAGGCGAGTCCGTGTCCCTGCGGTGGCGTCGACCGTGCTGCGGTCGCCAACGCTGCCCGTTCACCCAGACCCCGCACGGACGCCCACTTCACGTACGACACCAATCACCGGTGTAAACACGCCGGCAATTTGGCCGCAACTCGGCTTCCGGCGACCGTTTTTCTATGTGTGAGCCGCCGTCGATTGGCCGGTCGCTTGGCGGTCCGATTGGCGAGTTGTCGATCACCTTCGTTTGGCGGGTGTGCCCGCGCCTGCCCCGCCGTCGTTTGGCGCAGCGGCCCGAAGGAGCGGCCATAGTCGTGTCAACATCGACAGCTGCTGCGGCAAGACTGCGCAACGTGGATCGCCAAGCGTCAACCGGTTCGTCGGATCGCCGTCGCTTCCGGCCACAGGTTCCCGCGCGGGGCTTCGCGCGCGCGGACGCCTGGAAGCGACGCCACTCGGTGCCCAGTTCGACCTGCGACGGCGACGTCGGACGGACGGGCCCGTTGGTCCAGGCTTGCTGGGCTTCACGCACGGCGCGGGACAAACCTGCGGCTCCAAGGAGGAGCGCACGTCTCAGCTGGGACACCGGTTGACCGCGATCGATCTGCCAATGCGCCGGGTGCCCGCCTATTCAATCGCCTGCTCGTCGACCGCCGGTTGGGGTTGCGGCTTCGGTCCGTCGCCGGCCAGTCCGACCAACTCTACGCGCTCGATCTCGGCGGCCAGTGTGCCATCCGCGATCCCAGCGTAGTGCCGCGCGGTCGTCGTGACGTCGGCGTGTCCGAGCAGTCGCGACACGTGCAACAGCGGAACCCCGCACGCAATCCAATGCGCGCCGCACGAGCGGCGCAGGCCGTGGAAGTCCACGACCGTCACCTTGGCCTTGCCGCACGCGGTCACGGTGTTGTCGCGCAAGTTGTCGCCCTTGAAGCCTTCGGGGCCAAAGATCCTTCCGCCCTCGCCCCAGATTCCTTTGGCAGCCTCCAGCAGTTCTTGCGCGCGCTTGTCGAGCGGCACCGCCCGCGGGTGCTTCGATTTCATCTTCGGGATCGTCAGCGCCTGGCGTCCCGTCGTCTGGTGCAGCCAGGTCCATTCGGCCGCGCACAGTTCGCCGGCGCGCAGGCCGGTGTGCAGCACAAACTCCGCGCGCACGCGATGGTGCGTGCTGCACGCCTCGACAAACTTCGCCCATTCCTCGTGTGGTAGCCAGGGGCGAATCTGATGCGGCGGCACCGTCAGCTTGATCTCGGCGGTCGGGTCGGCTTCGATGAAGTGTTCTGCTTTTCCATACTTGAACAGCGCGCTCGCCTGCCGCAGGTACGACTTCTTCGACACCGGCTTGCACGTCATCGCGTCAAGCCAGCCCTGAATCGCCGCCTTGCCGATGTGCTTTAGCGGGCGGTCCGCGCCGATGTGTCGCGTCAGCAGGCTGAACGTGCGCTCATAGCTGTTGTGACTCGCGGGCGCAAGGCGGTCGCGGGCGAGGAACTTCTTGACCAATTCGCTGAGCAGCAACGGGTCTGGGTCAGGCGCGTCGAGGATGCCGTCTATGTGCGCCCGCCAGATTGCTTGGGCTTTGACGACGGCTTCTTCGGGCGTTTGACCCGTATCCTGGCCTTTCTCACCGCCATCGTACCAATATCGAATTCTGTGTCGTTCTGTGGATGTACGACCACGCTCGTTGCGGATTTCAGTCCACGCACGGACGTGGAAGCGTCCATCAGATTCCTTGAAAAGTTCTCCAGCCATGGTGCCTCCCGGATCGCCGTTGCCACTTCCCGAAGCGCGCGCGCATGGTCGCGAAGCGCGCTGACGATGTCCGCGTCGGGCGAAGCCTCAATTGCCGCAACCATCTCGGTGGCCAGCACTTGATCTGGATTTCGCCGTACCTGGTCCATCGCCGCCCGAGTCCTCGCTCGGGCGTCAGCAGGTGCCCGAGTATAGAAAATGCGTTTTGCTAAATCAAATCAATTTGTTCGGTGTTGATACACCGGTCATCGAGCACGTCCCCCGCGTACTCAAGGTTCAAACAACCGGAACAGCCTAGGGGCAGCTGGTTTGGCAGGACGGACGCAGATGTCCTCCGGCGTGAAAAGTCGACAGAACCGGTCGATTTGGTGACGCCGACACATCCGCGCCACGGCGAGGACCCGAGCCACGGGCCCAGCCGCCACAATCCAAACCTGCGTCGCCGGCACTGGGAGCAATCGCGCGTAACGACTGAGCTTATCCTCCAAGTCGGCACCCTCATGGCCGCAGTCGATCTCGACAAATGCGGTGCCGACCGCGCTCCCGAGCCGGACGGAGATCGTCGCGTCGGGGCGCAGCCGGTGCGCACGCGTGTTCTGCGACTCGACTCCGGCGCCGGCGTCCCAGCGCAGCAGCTCGCCATGGCCGGCTTCGCGCAACGCGGCGCAGTACAGGCGAAAGTCGTTCGTCAGTACAAAATGCGGCACGGCGGATGCGCGGATCGGGGACGGCAAGCGGATTCCGTCCAGCGAACCATCCCGATCACGTAGTGCGTCAAGCGCGGCCGACGTACACGAGAGCAAGTTCGGCGCCCGGGAGGCCAACAACGTCGCGTTCAGGTAGCGGGCGTCGACCAACTGGCGAAGCCGATGGAGGGCTCGGTCCTGGCTTTTGAAGAACTCTCTGGTGATCTGCGCGGATGTCAGGTAGCCGCAGCGTGCAACGGCGTCGAGCAGCAAGTAGTCCCGTTCGGTCAAATGAACCGGACCTCGCTCCGCTGGAATGCAACGTTTTCGCCGTGACATCAAGGACCTCCTAGCCGCGGTGCGGATTCTCGACGGTGTAAGGGCAGCCGGGCTCCTGGCACTGCAGATGAGCCGTTGCGGGTGCCCTGCACTCCCTCGCAGGACAAAACCAGCCGCTACCTCGCCATACCGTCCCGCACGACCCGCACTGGAACGTGCTGTAAGGGTTGAGCAAATGTCCGGCTGCGCAGTGAACACCGTCGCGCGCCGCGGTCTGCGACCGCTGCCACGCCTGGGCGAACCTGATGCCTCGGCCAATGGCGAAAAGCAGCCACCACGCTGCGTTCGCCATCAAGGTCAAGGCTCTGAAGATCCAGCCGATGAAGTGCATGAAAAAAGGCATGTTTCACCCCAAACGCGAGCGCGGTTGACGCGGTGTTCGTGGGTCGACCCAGCTGGTCGGCGGCATTGCCGACGGGCCAGAGGCGACGTCCCAGAGGTGAGTCGCGGGCGGAAGCGGCTGCGGGCAAAGGCGCCTGCGCACGGCCGCAATGTCGCCCGCCCTGCTGACGCTGGCTTGTCGCCACGCGTTCAGGTCCGGCGGGGCCCCGCGAAACCGACGGGGCTTGCCGTCGCCCTCGGAAAAAAAGAATTCGCCAGGCGGCAGCGAGATCAGCTCGCCGGCGATTCGGTTTGCGGCGGCGGCAGGAATGGATGGACCCAGCGCCTCGCGGCAAAATAGTGTTGCATCACTGGAACTTAACCTTCCGCAGAACGTGTAGGCGCAGTTCGTGAGCAGCGACTCGAACAGCGCACCCGAGGCGTCGCGAAGTGCCCGAGTACCTTGGCAGATCAAGTGGACTTGCACGTTGCGTGATCGGCCTGTTTCGATAACGCGTCGTAAACAATCATGTATTGCGGATGCAGCCATCTGGCATTCGTCGATTGCGACGGTGACGGGCGGCTGATTGGTCGGACTTGTTCGCGAAGCCAGCAGGAACTCGATGCACTGTCGGACCAAAACATTGCCGTGGAATTCAGCGAGTTCAAGCGCTCCACCGATCGGTTTCCCCAAAGCGCAAATAGTGACGGTGCCGGGAGAGGTGAGGTTGCGCCAGTTGACACAAGTCGGTGCGCTCATCATGTTCTCCAGGTCCTGATACGCCGACAGGACAGACCTGATCCGCGTCCCGGTACTGGCCAGCACATCCGGCGGCAATCGCAGCGACAGCAGGGTGCGGCGCGCCCTTTCGCTGCGACACAACGAAGCCAGGCGCCCGATCCCGTCGGAAGACGCCAATGCGTCGGCAGCCCAGGCCAAACTGCGGCTCGGGTGGTCGCATTCAAAGATCGCGTGGAATAGAGCGGCAATGAGCTCCAATTGACGCCCGCCAAGCGCGACGGCAAGGACGCCAGTACCAGAAGCTCGGCCCACCAGATGAGCGATCTGCCGAGCCCGCATGTCGTTCGGCGTTCCACACGCGTCGGCATGGACGAGGTTGTATGGAAAGATCCCCGCGTTCCGTGAAAACGGATTCAGAAAGTAGGTGTTCTCAAGGGCCTGGGGAACCTCCGCGGCCAGCCCGGCCAGAAGTCCCTCAGCCAAATCGTCTTTGAAATCAATAATAGCGAATGAACGCCTCCTCCCTGGCGCGACATGCCGATATTCATAGGCGATCGCACGCACATAGGACTGGAGCATCAGTGTCGACTTCCGACTACCAGACCTGCCGAGACAGATCAACGACTCGGAAGACTGGGTACTTGGACGTCGTAGGCTCACCGGCGGCTCCAGGCCTCGCGCGCTGACCACCGTTGAATCCGCCGGGAGCGCCACCGGCGGCGGTGGGGCCGGAGGGTGATGGTGGTGACGGCGCGAAAAATCGAAGTCGATGGCCATCGTCGCTACTCCCCGTCCAGTCGTCGTTTGTGCGATGTGTCGGTCTTGTGGTGCAGCCACTTGTCGCGCTGGTGCGTGAACTTGACCCAGCCCGTGACGCCAGAGGCGACCGCAAACACGGCAAACACCACGGTCACGCCGATGAACGGCATGACGCGGTCGGCGGTCCCCGACGCGCCCAGGTTCCGCCAGAGGCATGTCGCAAACCCGATGACCAAGGCCGGCGCAACCAGAGCGACACACGCGAGGTGAACCCAATCATGCACTCCCGACCGCCACGCCGCGGCGACAGCGCCCACGCAAATCAAAACATAAATAAGTTCCATGATTCCCTCCGTCATTGATGTTCCGTGTTGGGCGAAAAGCCGACGCAAATTCAAAGCGCCAGTTAGCCACCGCCCCGTCCATCGTCGTGGATTTCTCCGTAGCCGTTGATCCGGATGGACTGTGCCGCCGGCTGCCGCGGCAACGCATCGCCGGCCGTGCCCGGCAGAGAAGTGGTCGTCGGCCTGGTTCGGTCGGTGCCGACGATTTGCAGCCACAACCTGTGCAGCACAACGGAGGCTGCCAGCACCGACGCAAAGGCATCCCACGCCTCGGTCCAGTTCTCGTAGTCGTCGGCGGACAGGTGGAGAGCGGCCGCTTTCTGCCCCCAAATGACGAACATCGTTGCGGCGCACGCGGAGATGACAGCGTCGCGCAGCCGTTCAAGGAACGCCTGTCGCGCAGCCCCCTTCAAGGGATGAAGCCGCAGCGCGAACCAAAGCCAGGCCACTACCAATGTGGCTCCCATGGTGTTGCCAAAAGTCAAGTCGAACATATTGTTTCTCCTCGCGAATGTGTTCGGTCGTGAGGGCTACACGCCCTCAACTCAATCTGCCCCCTGAATCTCCCCATACTGGTTCACTCGAACCGGTCGCCGCCCGTCCACGCCGGTGTTGGCCCGTGGACGAGCGGACGGCGCCGAAGCACCGCGCCGCGGAGCATTTGACGTCGACGACTGAGCGATCTTTGAATACAAGAATCGGAGGACGAAACGGATCGGGTGCCAGACGATCAGACCCAGGAAACCCAGCGCGAATGCGGTGGCCATCATTACCTCGTACCGGCGCCGATGCCGTGGGTCGTGTTCCTGCTGCCGATAGGCCGCGCACATCTGAATCGTCCACCCAAGCAGACGTCGCACGCGTTCGTGAAAGCTGTCGTCATTCATTGCCCCTCCTGTGGACTGGCGGCTCGTCACCGCCGTCCGAACGATGCCTGCAGGACCGGTCACGGTTTGCAGACCCAACAATCCCGGGTTCGCACCACGCCAACCCGGGAGAACTGAAACGATTCTGAAAAGATCCACTCAGCCTGATTGCCAACGAGCATGAGCGGACGCTCGAAGTCCAACGCTTCATTGCGACCGACCCGCCCAGTCATGTATGCCAAGACCTGTTTTGCAGCGGCAAGAGCGACAATCCCGACATCGACGGACAGGCCAGGCTCGGCCTTGAGGTCCGGCGGCCCATCCGCGGTCGCGTAGTCCATGTGCGTGTGCGACCGAGGTTCGGGCTGGAGCAAGCCGGCGCGCATGCAGTGGTAGCAGGCGGTCATGCCCGGGACCGACCAGAAGATTTCGCCGCCCATAGCACGCTCGTACATGCCGATGAAAACAGTGGGAATCCCCAAGTTCCACGTCAACTCCTGCGCGAACAGGTTGGCGCGAACGCTATCCGTCGCGACGATGGCGAGGCGAACGCCGTCCATTGCTGTCGCGACGGCTTCGTAAGTTTCCGGCGTCAGTCGGGCATCGACGCCGTTGACCGTGACCGCTGGATTGACCAGGCGCAACACGTCGCCGAGCGCCTTGACCTTTGGAACTCCGACGGCGTCCAAGCCAGTGACGTAGCGGCTGACATTCTCCGGGCTCACTACGCCATCATCAATCAGGGTTACACGACCGACGCCGGATTGGACCAATGGCCTTGCGATGTCGCCTGCGACGGACCCGCACCCGAAGAAGGCAATGTGACTGTCCGTCAGAACCGCGGATTCGATGACGCCGCGCGTTCGGGCGAGAATATCGCGAACCGCAGAAATGACGTGCACCGTCTGGATGCGAATCGGACGGCCGCTGCTCCAGTCGTGCGCAACGGGCTCGCCGCCGTCGACGCTCAGCGACAAGCTAATCCGGCAATTGTCCTTGCGACCCGACGGCAGACCTGTGCTCCCGCCAGCGGTGGTGTCACAACGCGACGCAACGCCAATCTGGTCGAGATAGAGGTTGGGTTGCGTGTCGAGGACGACAGCGCAGACTCCGTGGGTTCGCCCGAAAACCGGCAACGGCATCGTCGCTCCAGCGGCGGCCTCGATCACGTTTTCGAAAATGTAGATTGTTTCAATCATTTCATCACCTTAAAGTCCATGAACCGCCGGACTTTGAGCCGGTTCGTTGTGGGTCTGCTCTCGGCGCCCGCCAGGGTGCGGCATCGTTTGGCCCGCTTGAAAATGGTCAACGGCAACGCCGAAAAGACATAAGCGGCAAGACTCTGTTCTTCTGTCCAGTCGACCAGCGAACGGCACGCTGAGCCGCGCCAGTTGACGATCGACGGCGGAAGGCGCGGAAACTCCGCAGGAAAGCACAAGTCGAACTGCTGACCCGCGGCCGCATCGTCAAACGCGAACCGCAGGACGACGGTTTCGTCCACCGTCACAGATGCCGAACGAATCGTCATCGCTAAGGCCCGGGCGAGCGCGTTGACTGCGCTTCCAATGTCCGTCTGAATGAGCTTCGGACTCACGGCCTGAGGTCGCCCTTCCTCGCCACAGCTGATGCCAGCGCCGCTAACGACGATGTCGAGTTCCAGCAAAGTTGACTGACCGGCGGTGGCGATCAGCCTCCATGCGTAAGGCACCAGAGTCCCCGACGAATTCGGGACGACAAGCATGAGAAGCACGCTGCCCCGCAATCCGTAATCTGGGTCCGACGCCATTGAGGCACCTTGGCGGATGTCGGTCCGCGAAAGCCGGGCCAGCCCCGGCGGATGCAGGTGCCCCTCGCCGACGAACCGCAAAGTCGAACAGACCAGCAGCTTCCTTTCCAATTCCGCCTGTTGCCACTGGGCGTCCGCACGGATGTGACAGGGTCCGGCGTCGATTTCGACACCCGGCCCGATCACCTCGTCGATGACGTAATCGTTGCCTTCGTGACGGCCAAGCAGGCGCCAGGACGTTTCGCGGTCTTCGCGCCGAGCCACGTCGCAGAGCCTCTGGATTTCGATCCAGGCCTTGTTCTCCAGCCTGACAATGCCATTCCGAGCACAACTCATTGAACCTCCTTCTAACTCCATCGGCACGGTCCGATCGCCAACTGCGCCGCCGTTGTTCACCTGCGCACGTCAACGGTCAAACTCGGGCCATTCACCCGTAATATTCCAGATCTGCATCGCGCTCAGCCACGCTGCACACCAAGTGGCCACCGTGATCGCGGTGGACTGCGACGTTGCGCTGTGGCCCAGACAGAGCGCTCCTGTCTTGAACTGGTGCGGACAGCCACGCGGCAACTCGGGTGCCAGAACGAAGGCTTGGATTTCACCGGCCGGGAAGTCAGCGGGATATGCCAACGCCACCGTGAACGGCGTGCCGCGTAGCGTCCTGACGACAAACTGCCAAACCAAGGTGCCGTCGTTGGCGATGACAAGGTTGGCAGACGGGAAATGTGCCAACATCAACGCCGTTTCTGCTTCCAGCCGACGACGATAGCGATCTTGCGCGTGCCACTGGTACATCTTGTGCCTCCAAAGTCGTTAAGTTCGAAATGATTACGCCCACGTAGTCGGCTTCAACCGGACCGCGATTGGCAGCTGCGAGTCGCGCCCGGGCGTCGCGCGGTCCTGGACGATTTCGGCATCGTGGACGGTTGCTGGTCCCGGCAGACGTCCGGTTGCGTCAGTCA
>CAIYBN010000084.1 GCA_903924465.1 uncultured Myxococcales bacterium
ACGACCCGCCCGGCGCAGGAGACCAAGGCCGCGGAAGAGTTCGCGGCGCTGGTGAAGATGATGCCGTCGCCGGTGGTCAGCGTGGAGGTGGACTACGGCAAGCTGTCGATCGTGCTGGAGCCGCTCACTTTGGAGCACGACAGCACGGACTACCAGATGGGCTCGTACACGCTGACGATCACCGCCGACAAAGTCCACATCTGGAGCGACGGCGGATTCAGCTACCCGCATCCCCACGTCAGTTCGGACGGCGTGCCATGCTGGGGCAATCTCGGCCCCGGCATCGGCAAGCTCCTTGGGGAGGGCCAATACGCGGCTTTGGTCAGCGTCATCCTGGAGTTCTTGCACTCGTACAACGAGCGCGACGCGTACCGGCACATTGAGACCTGGGACCCGGACTACAACAGCGACGACGATTAACGTCAGCGCCCGCGACAAGAAGTGACTTCGGGCCCTTTCCACGGTGGAAAGGGCTCGGGGCCGTCGCGTTTTTGGAGGCAGCATGAAAGTGAAGCAGAACCTTCGCGTGCGCATCGACGCGGACTCGATGGAGCGCATCAACCATTGGACAGACATCGCGGCTGGGGAATGGTCGTGTCTCGGCTCGGTTAGCGACGAAATCCTGGTCGGCGACGTGCGTTTGATGGACCAGGTATGCAGCGCCGCATCGACGGAGCTGAGTCAGGAAGCCCTCGCAACGTTCCTGGTCACCCACCCGCAACCGGAGCTTGTCCGCGCGTGGATCCACAGCCACGGCCGGCTTGGCGTCTTCTGGTCCCAGCAGGACGAAGCGTGCATCGAGGGTCTGGCCAACGACACGTATCTGGTCAGCATCGTGGTCAACAAGAAGCGCGAGTTCAAGGTCCGCATCGACGTCTGGCAGCCCTTCCGGCTGACCTTCGACGATTTGCCGCTGGAAATCCGCCTGCCGGACCAGAACCTGCGGGGCGAGTGCGAGCGCCTGTTCAACGCCCACGTGGTCGAGGTGGCGCCGGTGCTCATGCCGGATTGGCGCGGCGGTGTGCGCCAGCACCAGCCGCCGCAACAGGGCCAGCCGTATCGGGGCGGTTGGCCGGATTTTGATGACGACTTGGCGGACTGGAGGTAGCGATGAACTTTCACAGGCAGTTGGATGTGCTGGACGTGCCGCGGCTCGCGCGGACGCCCATCACGGTGATTGGCGCGGGCGCGGTGGGCAGTTTCACCGTCCTCGCGTTGGCAAAGAGCGGCGCCGAGCGCATCACCGTCTGGGATGACGACAGCGTCGAATCGCACAACTTGCCCAACCAGTGGTACCGCTTGGCGGATCTGGGACGGCCCAAGGTGCAGGCGCTGAAGGCGCTGGTGCTGGAGATGACGGGTGTGGAAATCGAGACCGTGCAGGAGCGCTTCCAGGGCGAAAAGGCCACGGAGGTGACGATCTGCGCGGTCGACAGCATGGACGTGCGCATCGCGTTGTGGAGGCAGCTTCATCCGCGACCCAGCATGTACATCGACGCCAGGATGGGCGCGGAGGCCGGCAAGGTCCTGTGCGTCGGCGCGTTCGGCACTTGGTACGAGGAAACGCTGCACCCGAGCAGCGAGGCGTTCCGTGCGCCCTGCACGGCACGGGCGACCATGTACTGCGCCAGCGGTCTCGCCGCCTTCATCGCGGCCCAAGTGGCGAACTACGCCAGCGACAGGCCCACCCGGGAGGAAATGACCATTGATTTCCGCAACGGCCTGATTCTGTAAAGAAGGAGAATGACATGAAGTTTTGGATGCGGCTGCTCTACTCGGTCGCCGGGTTCTTGGACTCGATGATCGCCTTGGCGGTCACCGTGGAAAAGATCCTCGCGCACCTCGCGGCGTAGCGACAACAACTTGCGAGGGTCAGGGCTGCCGATGGACGGTGGCCCTGACCTTTGCGCTTTTTGGCGAGGTGACGATGAAGACGCTTTCCCAAGCGGCGGCGCGCGTGCTGGACGCGTTGACCGCGGGTCTGGCCATTGGCGGAGCCCGCAAGATCGACAACGGCGGCACGTACATGGCCGTGTATGTGGACAGGCTGAGCGAGGCGACTTTCAGCGTCGCGCACTACTTCACCCAGAACGGCGACCTGGTCTGCGATCCCGACGGCGTGTTCCTCAAGACCGACGCGGGCTGGTTGCCGGTCACGCTGCAGCTCAGCACGGGCCACTTCACCGTGGCGTTGGAGCTGGACGGAAACGACAAGCCGACGGGCTGGAGACCGCGGCAATACCGGGAAATGGCGGGGTTCGCGGCCATGTGGCTGCGCAACATCGAGCAGCAACAAGGCGGCATCGCCGGCATCAGGTGGGCGATCACGCCGTAATAATTGTCACAGGAGGCAAGCATGGACACGGAGAAATTGCGACTGCTGACGCGGCCGTTCAGCGACATCAAGAGCAGGCCCGGCCGCAACGGTCAGGCGATCCAGTACGTCGAAGGCCACGCGATTGTTCAGCGGCTGAACGAGGCGCTGGGCGGTGATTGGTCCTTCAAGGTGCTGGAGCACGACGTCCGCGAGGGCGAGGTCATCGTGCTGGGCGAACTGCGCGCCGGCGACCTGGTCAAGCAGGCGTTTGGTGGATCGGAAGTGACACGGACCCGTGACGGCAAGGTGGTGAGCCTCGCCGACGACCTGAAAAGTGCGGCGACGGACGCGCTCAAGAAGGCGTCGACGCTCCTGGGCGTGGCGCTGCAGCTGTACAGCGTGGAAGAACCGCCGGTGACACCCAGTGTGCCGCGGCTGGTGCCACCGGTGCAGGACGGCGACGAGCCCGACGTGCCGCCGGGCAACCGGCTGACGCGCCGGCAGGCCGAGTTCATCGGCAAGCTGGGCCGCACCAACGGGCTCAGCAAAGGTGAAATGGACGAGCGGGCAAAGGCCCAGTTCGGGACCACCGCGGCGTTTCTGACGGTGCGACAGGCCAGCGAGTTCATTCAAACGCTGACCAACGCAGCGTAGCCGGAGGTGAAGATGGAGTTTTTGAAAGCGGCGCCCAGGACCACGCTCCACTGCTCGGTCTCGCAAATCCGAACC
>CAIYBN010000085.1 GCA_903924465.1 uncultured Myxococcales bacterium
CAGGGCGATCGCAAGCTCCCGAACTCCTCGCAAAATTGACGAAACCCCGTCTGCCTGATCTGCTGCATCACCGCGGAGCTGTGATCCGCGGGGGCAACCATGAGCCAGTCCGACGGATATCGCGAACTTTTCAGGCTTTCTATCCGCATCCCCGACTGGCGCAGCGATCTCGGCAAGCTGCACAGGCTCAACGAAGTGCTGTTCATCATGGTCGTGGCGCTGATTGCCGGGGCGCAGGACTGCGAGGCGATTGCCCGGTTCGGGCGCAAGAACATCGGGTGGCTGCGGCAGTTTCTGATGCTGAAGCACGGCGCGCCGCGGCACGACATGTACCTGCGCGTGCTGGCGGCGGTCCCGGCGGAGCATTTTGAGTCGCTCGTGCGCGCATGGTCATCCGCGCTGCGTGCACCGGGCGCGCTGACGGTCGACGGCCAGCACGTGGCGTTCGATGGCCAATCGCTGCGCGGAAGTGCCGACCGTGCCGCTGGCCAAGGCCCGGTGCACATGGTTTCGGCGTTCCTGGTCGAGGCCGGCTTCACGCTCGGGACGCTGCGGGTCGATGACAAATCCAACGAAATTACAGCGATTCCCGACCTGATGCGTTCGCTGAACCTCAAAGGCGCCACGATTTCCATCGATGCGATGGGCTGCCAGCGGGAGATTGCGGCCGTGGCGCGGGAGGCCGGCGCGCACTACCTGCTTCAGGTCAAGGAAAACCAGCCGACTTTGCTGCAAAACATCAAGACTTCCATGGCGGAAGCGGCGCGGCGACGGCGACCGAACGAGGCGCCGGCCAAGCTCGAACGGCACCGGCACGTCGACAAGGGGCACGGCAGAATCGAGACGCGCGTTTGCGCCTTATCCCATGATCTCGGCGGTATCGAGAAGCGCGCCGAGTGGAAGGACCTGGCGGGGATCGCGTCGGTGCTGCGCGAACGAGAGGACGTCATCTCGGGCAAAACCTCACGAGAAATCAGCTACTACATCCTGAGCAACGCCAAGGCGACCGCGGCGGACGTCGCGAGCCTGGCCCGCAATCACTGGGCGATTGAGAACGGCCTGCACTGGTCGCTCGACGTCGTGTGGGGCTCGGACGCGCACGGCATTCGCGACCGGAACGCCGCAGAGAACATGGCAAGATTGCGGCGGTTTTGCGCCGGAATGGTCAAACAATCCGTCGGCTGGGGCATGAGCGGCAAAGGCGTGCGCGAAGACTGCGCCTGGGACCCGGACACCATCTTGCGCGTACTCGCCGGCGAGGTCATCGCGCTCGAACGTTTGAAAGTCGCACCGGTCAAGTACCGCAAGGCCAAAGAGGCGGCCGTCACGAGGAAACGCAAGTGACGTGAAAATACAGGACGCTGGCAGACTCAAGCACCTCGGACCCGAGGCGAGTCAGCTACTTACGCGTCCGAGTCGAGTCCTGTCCGCGCCGAGCGACCGCGGTCAGAGATTGTTTCAGCGGGTCACGGCGGGAGACTCACGTCGGCGGAGCTTGCGACGGCCTTGC
>CAIYBN010000086.1 GCA_903924465.1 uncultured Myxococcales bacterium
AGTGAAGTCAATCAGTTCCAGAAGCTGTGCTTCCACGCCCTCGGGACATCGCAGGCGCACGACCCGATCGTCATGGAAAACAAAGCGGAAAAAGAGTGGGGCTTTGGCGGCATCGTCAGCGAGGACGGGCAGTACCTGCTCATCCCGGTGTGGAAGGGCGCCGACAACAAGAACGCCTTGTTCATCAAGGAGATCCGCAAGAATGGGCCCGTCCTGCCCGTCATCACGACCTTCGAAAGTGAATTCAGCTACGTGGGCAACAACGGGCCGGTGTTCTGGCTGCGCACCGACAAGGACGCGCCGCGCGGCCGGCTGATCGCGCTCGACACGCGCCACCCGGAACCGAATGCATGGAAAGAGGTTCTGCCGCAAGGCGCCGACACGCTCGACGCGGCGACCGTGGTCGGCGAGCGCTTCGTGGTGCACACGATGCGAGACGCGCACAGTGACGTGCACCTCTACCACCTCGACGGCAAGGCGGATCGCGCGCTGGAACTGCCCGGCATCGGCAGCGCGGAAGGCTTCACCGGCCATGCACGCGACAAGGAGATGTTCTATCAATTCTCCAGCTTTCTGACGCCGAACGCGATCTATCGCTTCGACTTCGCGACCGGCCAGACCAGCGTCTTTGCCAAGCCCGACCTGCCGAGCCGCTTGCAAGACTTTGAAACCAAGCAGATCTTCGTTCCCGGCCGCGACGGTACGCGCATTCCGCTGTTCGTGACGGCGCGCAAGGACCTCAAGCTCGACGGCTCCAATCCGGTCTACCTCTATGGTTACGGCGGGTTCAACATCTCGATGACGCCGTGGTTCTCCCCCGCCAACCTCGTCTGGCTCGAACTCGGCGGCGTGTTCGCCATGCCCGTGCTGCGCGGCGGCGGCGAGTACGGCGAGGCGTGGCACAAGGCCGGCATGAAGGAGCTGAAACAGCATGTGTTCAACGACTTCATCGACTCGGCGGAGTGGCTCGTCAAGAATGGCTACACCCGCAAGGAGCGCCTCGCCATTGGCGGCGGCAGCAACGGCGGCTTGCTGGTCGGCGCGTGCCTGACGCAGCGCCCGGACCTGTTCGCGGCAGCGCTGCCGGCGGTGGGCGTGATGGACATGCTGCGCTTCCACAAGTTCACGATCGGCTGGTCTTGGGTCTCGGAGTACGGGTCCTCGGATGATGCAAAAGATTTCGAATCGCTGTTCAAGTATTCGCCACTGCACAACATTCATCCAGGCACGCAGTACCCGGCAACGCTGGTGACGACGGGCGATCACGACGACCGCGTGGTGCCAGGCCACAGCTTCAAGTTCGCGGCGACGCTGCAGGCGGCGCAGGCTGGACCGGCGCCGGTGCTCATCCGCATCGAAACGCGCGCCGGGCATGGCGCCGGCAAGCCGACCGCCAAGATGATCGACGAGGCCGCGGATCGCTGGGCTTTTCTCACGCGGACGCTGCAGCTGCAGATTCCCTCCGACCTTTCCAAGGCACCGTAACCCATGCAATCGCAAGCCATTCTCTTCGACCTCGACGGCACGCTGCTCGACAGCCTGGGCGACATCGCCGGGGCGCTGAACCACACGCTGGGCGCGTTCGGGCTGCCGCAGCATGAAGTGGACGCCTACCGCGAGTTCGTCGGCGAAGGCGTGGAGCAGCTGGTCGATCGCGCGTTGGGCGTCCACGCGGCCGCGCACCGCGCGCGGGTGCTGCCGGCCTACCGCGCGTACTACCGCGAGCATATCGCTGTCCATACGGTGCCGTATCCAGGCGTGGGCGAGTTGCTCGCGACGCTGGTGGCGCGTGGCGTGCCGCTGTGCGTGCTGTCGAACAAGCCGGACGACGCGACGCGCACGCTGGTGGCGCGCTTCTTTGGCGACACGCCGTTCGTGCAGGTGGCCGGCCACAAGGCGGACGTGCCGCGCAAGCCCGACCCGACCGCGGCGCTGGCGATGGCGGCGGTTCTCGGCGTGGATCCAAGCTATTGCGCCTTCGTCGGCGACAGCAACATCGACATGCAAACGGCCGCAGCGGCCGGCATGCGCGGCGTGGGCGTCAGCTGGGGCTTTCGCGGGCGCGCCGAGCTGGAAGCCTACGGCGCCGCTGCCGTGATCGACGAACCGGCACAGTTGCTTGCGTTCATCCGGCCCTAGAGACGCGATCAATTCACGCCAACCAAAGGGATCGACAAGTGATCCCGGGTGCGATCTACTTCACCGCCAGAAAGGCGGTGGCAGATGGCAGGCGCATGGAATCCCCCGGTTGAGTTGTCCGAGCGCGAAGAGCGC
>CAIYBN010000087.1 GCA_903924465.1 uncultured Myxococcales bacterium
GCATTCGTTGATATCGGTGCACGTCACGCCGTTGCCGCTGTAGCCGGAGTTGCAGGAGCACGTGAAGCTGCCGACGGTATTCGCGCACGTCGCCTGGGCGCTGCAATTCGCCGTGCCGGCGGTGCACTCGTTGATATCGGTGCACGTCACGCCGTTGCCGCTGTAGCCGGAGTTGCAGGAGCAAGTGAAGCTGCCGACGGTATTCGCGCACGTCGCCTGGGCGCTGCAATTCGCCGTGCCGGCGGTGCATTCGTTGATATCGGTGCACGTCACGCCGTTGCCGCTGTAGCCGGAGTTGCAGGAGCACGTGAAACTGCCGACGGTATTCGCGCACGTCGCCTGGGCGCTGCAATTCGCCGTGCCAGCGGTGCATTCGTTGATGTCCGTGCACGTCACGCCGTCACCGCTGTAGCCGCTTGGACACGCGCCACAAACCGCGCCGGACGCGGAGTTGGTGCACGTCACCAGCGCGCTGCAACCGCCGTTGTTGGTCAAGCACGGGTTGACGTTGGTCAGCGTAAACGTCGCGGATGTCGCGCCGGAAGGGACGGTGGCGGTGACGTTGTAGCTGCCGGCTGTGACGCCTGCGATGGCCGTGATCGCCGTGGTGCCGGAGGCGTCCGTCGTGCCGGTGGTTGCCGCCAAGGTGGCCGTCGCGCCGCTGACCGGAGCGCCGAATGTCACCACCGCGTCGGGGACCAGATTGCCGCCGGCATCCGTGACCTGGACGACGAGTGCATCGGTGAATTGTGCGCCGCTTGCCGCGCTCTGACCACCGCCGGAGACACGTGTCACATTTTTGGCTGCTCCGGGCACGTTCGTGAGGGTGAACGTCACGGGCGCCGCTCCGGTGGCGGATGCCGTGACCGTGTACGTGCCCGCCAGACTGCCGGCTGTCGGAATGACGCTCGTCGCATACCCATCCACGTCGGTGGCCGCCGTCGTCGCGCTGAAGACGGCCGTGGCGCCGCTGGCCGGCGGAGTGAACGTGACTGTGCCGGCGACCGGCGCACTTGAACTGTCGAGCAGCTGCACGACCAGGGGCGCACCGAAAGCGCTGCCCGCCGGCGCGCTTTGGCCATCACCGGACATCAACGTCAGCGTATTGGCGCCCAAATTCGTGAGCTGAAATACCGCAGGCGTGGCGCTGCCGACGACGGTTGCGTTGACGGTGTACATGCCGACAGTCGCCCCAGATGTCGCAGTGACGCTGGCCTTGCCGAGCGCGTCCGTCGTGGCTGTCGGACTCGAAAGTGTGCAAGTTGCGCCGCTGGCCGGTGGCGTGAACGTCACGGTGACCCCTGGAACGGCATTGCCGCCTGCATCGGCGACGATGACCGCCAAAGGCACGGCAAACGGTGTCGTCGGACTGGCGGCGGCGGATTGTGGCGTCCCGCTGAGGGCATAAATCGCTGCAGCACCCGAGTTCAGGTTCTCCAGCGCGAACGAAACCGCCGTCAGCGCCCCGGTCTTGGCAGAAGCCGACCAAGTGCCTGCCGTACTGTTTGCGGTCACCGTCACGCTTGCCAGGCCGTTGCCGTCCGTCGTCGCGGTGGCGCTGGACAAGGTGCCCGCCGCGCCGCTCGCAGGCACCGTGAAGGAGACGCTCACGCCGGGAACCGGATTGCCGGCGGCATCCGTCACGAGGACCATCAGGGGCGACAGGAACGCGCCGTTGATGGGCGCCTGGTTGATGTCAGGTGCCTTGCCGCCTTGGACGTAGACAATATTCGCGGCCGGACCGACGTTGGTCAGGGCAAATGTCGCGCCCGTCACCACGCCGCCGACGCTCGCCGTGACGTTGTAGCTCCCGGCGGTGCCGTTGGCCGTCGCCGTCACGGTCGCCACACCATAGGAGTTGGTGGTCGCAGACGTCGCGCTCAGGGTCGCTGATGCGCCGGATGCCGGCACCGCAAAGGTGACCGATTTGCCGGACAACGGATTGCCGCTTGCATCCGTGACCAGCGCGGAAAGCGCGGTGCCGAATGCCGTACTCGTCCGCGCCGCTTGATTGCTGCCCGAATACGCATAGATGGCCGCCGCGGCCGCCACCGGTGTTGTGACAAATGTCGCGGTGACCGCGGTCGATGTGCCACTCGTCGTGACGTCGCAGCTGGTCGATGCACCGCAGGACGCACCGGCTCCGCTCCAACCACTGAAAACGTAGCCAATCGCCGGCGCTGCGGTCAGCTTGACGACCGTGCCCGTGCCGTATTTGTAGCTGGCCGAGGTGCATCCGGAGGTGCAGTTGATGCCCGCCGGAGCCGAGGTGACGGTGCTCGTCGCGCCACCGGACTTGGTGAGCGAAAGCGTCGTGAGCGTGGTGCCAATCGTCTCGAATTCCGATGCCGTGTTGTTGCTCGGATTCAGCTCGACTAAGCCGCTCGGCGTCGTGGTCACGGTGTTGGTCACACTGCCGGCGCCGCTGCCGGTGACGACGTCCGCCGTGATCTGGTAGGAGCGTGTCTGGTTCGCGGTGAAACTCTGGGTGTGGGCAAAGCTGCCGGTGCCCTTGTTGCCGGCGCTGGAGGAGCAACCGCCGCCGGTCTTGAGGCGACACCAGGAGATGTTGGTGAGCTGCGCAGGCGCGGTCCAACGCGTCACGGAACTGACTGTGTTGCTGGACGTATTCGTCACGGCCACGGTCCAAACCACGCTCTTTTGGTTCCACAGCAACGCCTGATTGCCGTCGCTGATGGTGATCGACATGTCCGTGCTGCTGCTCGCGCTCGGCGCGCCGATGACGGGAACGCTGACGGTGGTGCCGTAGAGCTGCGACATGTTCACGGCACTGGCGTAGTACGATCCTGCGGTGATATTGCCCGTCGCGGCGGACGCGACGTTGACCTGCACCTGGAACGAGCCGCCGGTGCCGGCAGGCAGACTGCCCAACGCGCAGGTGATGGTGCCCGCGCTGCCGTTGGCGGGACCGGTGCAGTTGGACGGCAACGCGATGGCGCTGTTCCAGGTCGTCTGTGGCGGCGTCGGGAAGACGACTTGGGCGCCAATGGCTGTGCCTGAACCGCCGTTGCTGTAGTTGACCGTGTAGGTCAACGTCGACCCCGCGGCGACGGAAGTTTTGTCCACGGTTGCCCAGGTGTAGAGACTTGGCAAATCGGTACCAAAGCCATCGACATAGACACGGCCAAAGTGTCCGCCCAGCGAACAACCACTTGCGACCACCGTCAGTTTGACAACGTCGCCCACCGCGAGCTTGGACCCGCCTGGGGCAATGTCCACCAGCCGCCAATCCGTCCACAGCGTCGTGTTCTTGGTGAGCACGCTCGTCGTCGTTTTCCACGGCACGCCGGCTTCACCGGCCGTGTTGAAGGTGGTGTAGAGCGTCGTGCCCTTCGACACGTTGAGCAACTCGACGTAGTAATACGGCTGCTGATTGTAGCTGTGCGCTGGATTTTCCAGCACCGGCGCAATCGCGAAACGCACGTGGATGAGGCCGTCTGAGGAATCGATGTCGGATGAACCGATGGTCATGGACTGCGCCATCGAGTTCGCGTTCTTGTTCTTGCCGTTCTCGGTCGTGTTCAGGTAGTTCACACGTGCCGACCGCACGCCAAAGAGCGGGTAGCGAAACGACTGGCCCGTGCCCAAATCCGGGTCCGGCTGCGATCCAACCGCGCCGCCCACAACGTACGTCTCCACCTTGCCGGCACCGGGCGTACCGAGGTTCAACGCCGAAAGCGCGGCAGGAGGCGAACTCGCAGTGCCCGCAACGCCACCGTTCAAGTAGGTCGAAATCGTCCAGCTACCCGGCGACGCACCGATGGCATCCGCCTCAAAATCACCATTGGTGAACCCAGTTGCCCACGCCCCGCGTGCCGGCATGAGGGCGGCACACAACAGCAAGAACTGCACGACGCGAACTTCAAACTTGCGCGTTCCACAACAACCCATGACGATTTCCTCTCCCTGTGGCGCGGTCTTCCGGCGGGCCGACACGGCACTGCGGCGAGCTGCCAATCTGGTGTAGGCCTGCGGGTGCGGCGAACGCACTCGGCCTTCCCAGAAATGCAGTGCAGCACGCTCAGAACGGCATGACAAGAAGCTGAGGGGAGGGAAGTGGCGGTAAAATGCCGCATGGGCAATTCGTTCGCATCTCCACAAGACACAGAAACGCACCACGTATCAGGAGATTATCTACGAGTGTGCAGAATTGTGTTCACGGCAAGTTGACCGGACCCGCTTGGCCCGCGGCCACGCGTCAAGAGTGAACGCTTGCAAGTTCCTCTGCTACCAGCGCCCGCCCGGGCCAAGCCGCGTGCGCGTTGGGCACCGGAATCGCGGTGCGCCAAGCCAACGTCGCGCGCTACGGACAAGGTCCAACAACTTCCAACTCATCGAGCACAAAGCCCATCTTCGCCTTGTTGGAAGTGTCATACTTGACCTGATCGAACCACACCTTGACCTGCGCGCTCTGTCCGGCCCACGGCGAGAGGTCCACAGCAAACGGCTTCCACGTTTGGCCCGTCGTGCTGCCTCCCAAGTCCTTCAACTTGCTCCACAAGGGCGTCGTGATCCCACCGACAATCAGGTCAATTCCCGCCAAATGCACCGCGGTTCCAGGTTCAACGTCCAGGTAGATCCAGCCCTTCAATTGGCTCGGCGAAGCCGGCACGCTGAACACGGGTGACGTCGCCGCCCCTTTGTTGGCGTTGCCCGTCTCAAAGCTCACCTGGTCCGGAATGCCAAAGCGCAACGCGCCGCCGCCGCTGACGTAGATGAGCCCGGTCTTGTGGAAATAGGCCGTCGGATGCGCCATGTCCGCGATCCAGCCATCCATGCTCGTGTCAAAGTGCCACCACACGTGCGTTCCCGCGCCAGTGGCCAGCGTGTGCTGGCAGACATGGGCGACGCACGCGTCGATTTGGCACGCCTTGTTGACCATGCAGGCGTCGTTGCTGCTGCAACAGCCGGTTCCGGCTTTGGGCACATAGCTGCACTGTCCGCCCAGACAACTGCCGGCCAGACAGCTGTTGCCCGGGCAGTCGCCGGCGCTGGCGCACGTGGTCGCCAGGCCGATCCATTGGTGAATGCATTGATTCTTGGTGCAGGAATCGACGCTGCTGTCGTCGTTGTCGTCGCACTGCCCGGCGTTCTGGCAGCACCCGGGAACAGTCGCGTTGGTGCATTTGCCACCCGCGCACGTGTCGCTGGTGCACGCGTTGCCGTCGGCGCAGTCGCTGTTGGCCTGGCAGCAGTTGGCCTTGGATTGCCAGTCGCACTGGCCGGCCTTGCACGACGCGACAACGCACGCAGAGCCGCCGCCGCAATCGCCGTCGACCTTGCAGCAGCCCGCGGCGAGCGCGTACTTGCACGCACCAGTCGTCTTGTCGCAGGTGTCGTTGGTGCACGCGTCGTTGTCCGCGCACATGGCGTCGTAGGTGCACCCCGTCGCGGGCGTGTAGCACAGGAACGTCAGCGTGTTGCACTTTTGCGGCGACGCGCAATCCGCATCCGCGGCGCATTGGTAGCCCGCGCAGGCGCCGTGAAAACAGTAATGCTGCGCCTCATCTGTCACACTATTGTCATTGCACTCGACATCGGCGGTACACGCTTTGGCGACGCATTCCGTCCCGGCGCAGACCTGCGAAGCGGGACACGCGTACGCACAGCCAAGCACTTCGGCCACGCCGTCCGGTACCGTTTGGACGTCGACCTGGGCGTTCAGATCGTCGGCGTCAAGCGCTGGATCCGCGATGGGTTTCAGTTCGCAAGCGGTCAGGAACAGCACAAAACAGGCCAGAACAACACGCACGGGACACCTCCGCGGGCGAGCTTAGCGGTTTGCGCGCAGAACGGATATGCTTGGCAACGGTCAGCGCGCCACTTGATCCAGATCAAGGCGGCGTGCACGCTATGGCGTTATCGTTGCCGACGGAGCCGACTTTGCGGCTCTCGCGTCGGGCGGGACGCGGTCAGTTGGCGGGAACAAACGAGAGAAGCAAACCATGCGCAAAGTCACGGATAGTCAGGCCACGCGGTTGGGCAGAGAACCCACCTTGGACATGGAACCCATCAAGCCCCGGTTCGAACTGCCGGACCTGCCCGTCGATGTGCTCAAGCGCTACGCCGGTCGCGGACCGCGCTACACGAGCTACCCGCCCGCGACGGCGTGGAGCACGGCAGTCGGACCGGACGAATACCGCGCCGCGCTGGAGCACGCCCGCGATTTTGCGCCGAACCGGCCGCAATCCGTCTACGTCCACATTCCGTTCTGCCCCAGCCATTGCTGGTTCTGCGCCTGCAACGTGCTCATCACCGATCGCACGGACCTGGCCGACGTCTACCTCGATCACGTCGAGATGGAGTTGAACCTGCTGCGGAAGTCGCTGTCGCACGCCCCCGTGGCGCAGCTGCACTGGGGCGGCGGTTCGCCGAGTTACCTGACGCCAGTCCAGATGAAGCGGCTGCACGATCTCATCGCGTCGGCTTTCACGTTCGCGCCGGATGCGGAACAGTCGATTGAAGTCGATCCGCGGATCACGACCGACGCGCACCTGGCGATGCTCGCCCAACTCGGTTTCAATCGCCTGAGCATGGGCGTGCAGGACTTTGACCCACACGTGCAATTGGCGATCCACCGCCTGCAGACCGCGACGCAGACCGCGGCGTTCGTCAAGCGCTGTCGCGCGCACGGCTTCAACAGCCTGAACGTCGATCTGGTGTACGGCCTGCCCAAGCAGGACCGCGAGAATTTCGCCCGCACGCTGGATCAGGTCTGCGAAATGTCGCCAGAGCGGCTGGCGGTGTACGGCTATGCGCACGTGCCGTGGGTGAAGCCGTCGCAGAAGAAGATCGACGAGACGACGCTGCCGGGACCGGATTTGCGTTTTGACCTGTTCCGGGACGCCCTGGAAGTGTTCCTGAGCGAAGGGTACAGTTACGTCGGCATGGACCACTTTGCCAAGCCGGACGATGAGTTGGCGATCGCCGCGCAGAACGGCACGCTGCATCGCAACTTCATGGGCTACACGACGCGCGCCGGGACGGATCTGGTGTCGATGGGCATGACGGCCATCAGCTACGTCGATGGCACGTACGCGCAGAACGAGCACAAGCTCAATCCGTACTACCGCGACGTCCAGGCCGGCAAACTGCCCGTCACCCGTGGCTGGCGGCTCACGCGCGACGACGAAATCCGTTCCAGCCTCATCCAGGACCTGATGTGCCGCGGCGGCGTCAACAAGCGCGAACTGGAGAAGAAGTTCGGCATCGTTTTCGACAGCTACTTCGCCGAAGCGCTGGCGGCAATCGCACCGCTGGCCAAGGACGGGCTGTGCACGCTGACGACGGATCGGATCGAGGCGACGTTTGTCGGCCGGATCCTGATTCGCACGCTGGCGATGGCTTTTGACGCGCACTTGCCCAAGGCGAACGACGGACTGGCGCGGTTCTCGGCGACGGTGTAGCCGGGACGCCAAACGCCGACGTCGTCGGTCAAGCTCCCTGTCGGGGTGCAGCTGGCACGCGCCCCGGGGCTTTGGACACTACCACACGTAGCGCAAGCAATAGTTCATCGCGTCGGCGAACGCCACATGCCCGCCCGGCAGCAGCGTGATGCCGCTCGGTTGGCTGACCTGCGCTTGGGCGAGCGGCACGTAGTCGCCGAAATAGCCCGCCGTGCCCGTGCCCGCGACCGTGGAGATGTTGCCGGCGCTATCGATCTGGCGAATTCGGTTGTCATTGGCTTCAGTCAGCCAGATCTTGCCGCTGGCATCGACCGCCACGCTGTTCGTGCCCTTGAGCGCCGCCGTGGTAGCGGGAACACCTTCGCCGTTGTCACCCGACAATGCGCCGGCCACGAGCGACAAGGTGCCGTTCGGAGCGCGCTTGACGATCGCGCTAATGGGCGCCCCCGAGGAGAACGTGCCACAGAAGGTCGCACCGATGTAGGCGTTGCCCGCCGCGTCCCAGGAAATGGCGCAGCCCGCGTTGTAGCCCAGATAGTTGGGCAGGAACGAGACGCCGCCACAACTGGAAAAGTCCAATGTTTGGCTGCAATTCGTGCCCGATTGCGAGCCCAACCAAGGCGTGATGATCGACGTGTTCAGGTCGATGCGCCGGATGCGGTTGTGACCGGAATCCGCGACATAGAGCCCCGCGTCAGGTCCCTTGTAGAGGTGGACGGGGTTCGCGAACACAGCTTCACTCGCTGGGCCACTGTCACCGTAACCCGGCGAAGGGGCACCGCCGCCGCCGGCGAATGTCGTGATGATGCCTGTGGTCAGATCGACCACGCGAATGACTGAGTTGCTCGTGTCGGCGATGTAGAGCTGCTGATTGGCTTCGTCGAGTGCGACGCCCGACGGCCACGACAACTTCGCGTCAGGACCCGGGCCATTGTCGCCGGAATAGCCTGAGGTCGATCCCGCGACAACGGTCAAGTACCCGGTTGGCGTCAGACGATAGATCAACGCGTTGTGGGCATCGGCAATGTACAGCGTGCCATCGGAGGCGGCGACCATGTCGCCCAGCGCGTCTGCGTGCGCAAGCGTCGCGGCCCCGGGCTTGCCGTCATTGGCAGCGCTGTGGTCGATGTTGAGCGCGGTAAAGACCGTCCCGGGGTCCGGTGCTGTCGCGGTCATCGTGAACTCGACCGGGCTGCCGGAGACATCCTTGCCGTCCAAGTCCTTGAAGTTCGCATGGATTTTGTATGATTGAGGAGCGAGACCTGGGCGACCGACACTCTTTACGTTGCCATTTGCGTCGGACTTCACATGGGTGGCATACAATCCCGCGCCGAGATCGACGACGCTGAAGTCGACGTAATAGCCCACCAGCGGCACGCCCTTGTCATCCACGAGCTTCGCGACAAAGGGCGCCGGCAGGACCTGATCCACCGTGTTCGACTGGTTATTGCCGGAAACCAGCGACAGGGTGGCAGGCGTCGGCGTTGTCTGGCCAATCACGGAGACTTCACGCACCGCGCAGTTGGAGCTATCGACAAAGAACAGGTTCTGCGCCTCATCGAACAGCAACGTCCACGGCACGTTGATCTGGGTCTGATTCGTCGGGACATAGTCGCCCGCATACCCGGCCGTGCCATCGCCAAGCAACGTGGTGACCCGGCCGCTCGCCTGCTCGATTTTGCGCACCCTGTGGCTGCCCGGCTCGGAGACGTAGACGTTGCCGACCGTGTCGATGGCGATGCCGCCGATGCCGCCAAATGCGGTTTGATTTGCGGGACCGTTGTCACCCGTCAGGCCATAGTACTTGCCGGCGACGTAGGACAACGTTCCGTCCGGCGCGCGCTTGAGGACGCCGTTCGGCGAGCCGCCTGTCGCGTTGCCGCAGATGGATGCCCCGACGTACGCGTTCCCGGCCGCGTCCCACGTGATCACGCAGCTTCCGGCGTAGCCCAAGTAATTGGGCAGGAACTGCGCGCCGCCGCAACTGTAGAAGTCGACGTCATCGTTGCAGTTTCCGCCGCTGGCAGTACCGAGCCACGGCGTGACGATCGACGTGTTCAGGTCAATACGCCGGATGCGGTTGTGGCCAGCGTCGGCAACGTAAAGGCCGGCGTCAGGACCTTTGTAGATGTGGTTGGGTTGCGAAAAGACTGCTGCATTGGCCGGCCCGCTGTCGCCATAACCGGGTGACGGTGCCGACCCTTCGCCGCCAAACGACGAGATGATGCCCGAAGCCAAGTCGATCACCCGGATGAGGTTGTTCTGGGTATCGGCGATGTAAAGCTGCCCGTTCGGCTCATCGAGCGCCACACCGCCTGGGTAGGAAAATTTCGCCTGAATTGCCGGGCCGTTGTCGCCGGAACTCCCTTGCGTCGTCCCCGCGATGACCGAGACCTCGCCCGCGGGCGTGACTTTCAGGATCTGGTGGTTGACGCTGTCGGCCACGTACAACGTGCCGTCGGAGGCCCGCGTCATGTCACCCAGGAAGCTGGTATGCGCGGTCGTCGCCGGGCCAGGTTTGCCATCGTTGCCGTTGCTGTGATCCGCGTTGACCAGCGTATAGACGATGCCTGGATCCGCCGCTTTCGCTGTTGCGGTCAACGGAATCGGTGCCGCCAATTGCACTTTGATCGTGTAGACGTAGTCGCCCGTCGCGCGTCCCAACCGCGGAGAGAACGTGAACTTGCCCTGACCATTGGTCTTTCCCGTGCCAGGCACCGCTGCGGCTCCCGTCGGTGCGGTAATCGTCACCGTCGCGTCGGCCACGGGCGCGTTGCCCAAATCGACCACTTTGATGACGACCGGCAGAACCACGCCGTCGACCACTCCGGTCTGGCCGCCGCCCGTGACCACGGACGTGAAGTTGGAGAAACTCTTGCACGATCCCGCCACGCAGCCCTTGCCGGTGCCGCACGGCGTGTCGTCAGGCGCCGGATCGCCCGTGTCGTTGCACACCGGCTTCTTGTTCACGCACGTCGTCGTGCCGAGGTGGCACAAGTTCGTCGGCGCGCACGCCTCATCGGGGGTGCAAGCCTTGCAGGCAACCGGCGTGTGCTGACAGCCAGCAAAAGTGTCGCAGGTGTCCGCGGTGCAATCGTCCTGATCGTTGCAGTCCGTCACGTCGCCCGGCAGGCACTTGCCGGCTGAACAGGCATCGCCCACGGTGCACGCGTCGCCGTCCTCACACGGGCCAGCGACCGAGACGTGCGCGCACGCGCCCGTTCCCGGCGTGCAGCTGTCGGTGCTGCACGGATTGTTGTCATCGCAGTTCTTGGCGATGCCGGCGCACTTGCTGTCGGCGCATCCGTCGTTGGTCGTGCAAGCGTCGCCGTCGTTGCAGCTGGAGAAGTTGGGCGTCTGGACGCAGCCGGTTCCGAGTACGCATGCGTCGTCCGTGCAGGCGTTGTTGTCGTTGCACGCCGCCATGTTGGGCACGTGAGCGCAGTTGCCGTCGGAGCCACACAGGTCCGTCGTGCAGGCAACGCCGTCGTCGCAGCCCTTGGCGAAGCAATTGGCCTTGCAGTCCGCCGTGCAGGTGGTCGCACTTTCCGCCAAACCGGCGCATTGGCTGCACACGCCGTCACCGCAGAAGCCGCAGTCGACGGGGCAACCGGTGAAATCCTCACCCTTTTCGCAGATGCAGTTGCCGCACGTCGTGCCACAGTCCTGCGGGCATGTCTTGGGACCGCCATCTTCGGGCTCGCACACGCCGTTGCCGCAGACCTGTTTCTTGCAGTCAGCGGCGCAGTTGCCAGGGTTTTCGCCCTTCTCGCAGATGCCATTGCCGCAGGGCCAGAGGCAATCTTGCGCACAGGTCGTCGGATTCTCACCGCACTCATAGCCGACGCACTTGCCGTCGCCGCAACTGCCGCAGCAGTCCTGACTGCAGGTTTTCGGACTCTCACCTGGCGAGCAAATGCCGTCCGGACACTTTGCGCAGTCAAGAGGGCAAGTCGCCAGCGTCTCGCCGCAGGCCGCGTTGCAGTTCTGGTCACCGCAGGTACAGGTCGTCGCCACGTCGGGCGCGTCCACGGCGACGTCCGGCCCCGTGTCCGTCGTCTGCACATCCGGCTGCTGAATATCGGCGGGTGCTGTGTCCGCAGGTCCAGTATCCGCAGGTCCAGTATCCGCAGGTCCCGTGTCCGCGGGTCCAGTATCCGCAGGTCCCGTGTCCGCGGGTCCAGTATCCGCAGGTCCCGTGTCGGCCGTGTCCGTGTCCGGAGTCGCTGCCGTGTCGACTGCGTCGTCGCCGGAGACGCCAGTTTGCGAACCACAGCCGACGCAAATCAGCAGCGCCAGGCCGACGCCTGAAACAAGATTTTGGAGCGCCCGAGCGTTCTTATGCCGCAGCATCGTGTTCATCTGGCATCCTTTGTGAGCATGGATCCGTACCGGCGACCAGTGCGCGGTCCCACACCGCACGACTTTTCGATGGGCAAATCCTGCGGACTCACCGCGTCGTTGTCAACGGTCTGGCGCCTGTCGTCGGCACAGACCGTTGCGAGGCCTGTGCCCGACTTCGCGCAGCCGCTTGTCGTCAAAATGCCAGCGACAATCCAAGAGTAGCACCGATTTCACCGAGTCCGATCACCTCGGCAACGAACCCGGGACGCCAGCCGCGCGCCGAAGCCGGACTCCAGGCCGCTGCCGCGCCGAGTTGCCCATGCCACGCATCGGTGCCCAGAAGCGCTGACTGTCCCGCGCGCCACCACCAGACCGGGCCGCCGAATACCCTGGCGACTGCGAAGATCTCGAATCCAGCGCCCACGTGCCAGCCGCTGTCAACGCCCGCGCGCACGTCGAATGCCAACATGGACCCGCCGCCCGCGTCGCCGCCGCCCGATCCGGCGAGGGTGAAGCTGTTGCGCAAGAAGGGTTTCCAGCCGTCCTGGGCAAGCCATTGCCGCGAGGCGCCGAAACCGGCCAACCAGCCGGGACCGAGGCGAACATCGCCATCCCGGGACCGCCAAACGCCGCCGATGACGCCGCCCAGGACGATGCGACCGACCCATGGGCCGAAGGTCCGACCGTACCACGCGGCCACCTGCTCGCGATCCAGCGTCGCGCGGCCCAAGCTGCCCATGTTCAATTGGGCGCGCATCACGCTGGCCGCCACGCCCGCAGCCTGATGGACAGCGTCCTGTGGCTCGTCGTCTTCAGGTTCAATGCCTGCCGGACCGGCAGGAACACTACAGCCTCAGGCGTGCGCGCGCGGGACCCACGCCCACGTGGCGCAGAGCACGGCGAACATCAGAACAAGCGTTCGCATCCTGTCACCTCGTTTGCCCCGATGCCGACAGCCCGCTGTGCCGCTGACCGACACAGTCGGCCTATTCACCGTTGCGCATTGGACTCTACCACGGTGGCGAGCCGATTGCCGCTCTGTTAGTCTCGCCGGCTTGGCGCGTGGCTGCCCGGCTGCTGGCGCTGGGAAAAGGCGCGGAGGCGCACGACGTCCTGACGAACGCGCAGATTCTGCTGGGCCGGCTCGACGCCCGAATTCTCGCGCCGATGTAGCCGGAACTCGGCCTGTTCTGCCGCCAAAGGCACCAGACCGACGCGGCCAAGATGCACCAAGGACTGATGGACTCTGGTCAAACACCTCCCCACTTGGTTCCACAACGTTCGCTCGGCATTGCCGTCTTCTTGGTTGCCGCGTCCACGCTCGCGCTCGAAGTGGCGCTCACCCGCGTCGCATCTGCGCTGTTCTTCACCCAGGTCACGGCGCTCCTGCTGGCGGGATGTCTGGCGGCGTTGGGCCTCGGCGCGGCGTTTGCCCACCGCTTCTTTGCGCGTCGCGCACCGTCGCCCACTGACCTACTGTGGCTGGCGTCCGCAGGCGCACTGTCCGGCGTCCTGATGTTGCTTTGCGTGACGCACGCGCCGCTGCTGTTTGTCGCTGGCGCCTTCGCTTGGCCGTTTTTTTGCGCTGGTGCATTCGCGGCAGTCGCTTACCGTTTGTCGGACAATCCGGCGTCCACATTTGCTTGGGAAGCGCTGGGCGGCGCGACCGGTGCGTTCCTTGCGCCGTGCCTGCTCGGCTGGTGGGGCGATGTGACCGCCGTTCTTCTTGCGCTGTTCCTGCTTGTGCCGGCGGCGTTCGTGCTCCCGGTATCGCCGCGCCGCGCGCACTGGCTGCTGCTGCCCTTGCCGCTGCTGCTGAGCGCGCATGTGCTGCTGCCCCAGGATCCGCTGGAGCTGGATCCTTTCGCGACTCCGCTCATTCTGCCGCATTTGGTGGAGCAAACGCGCGCGCACCACGGTCGCGTGTTGCAGACGCGTGTGGACAGCTACGCACGCACGGATCTGGTGCAAACCGACGCGCCGTGGCTGCGCTATCTCTACACCGACCGGATGTACGCCGCCCGCGTCGTCCGCTGGGATGGCCGCACGCCGCGCTTCCCGGATGCCGAGCCCAACCAATTGACGCGGCTGAAGCGGCTGGTTTTCCACGCGTTGCAGCCCGCGAAAGTGCTGGTGCTCGGTGCCGGTGGCGGTCTGGACGTGGCGCTGGCGTTGCAGGAACAGGCGCAGCAGGTGGACGCGGTCGAAGTGAACGCCGCGATGATTGGCTTCGTCCGCCAGTTGGGCGAATTCTGCGGTCACGTCCTGGACCGCCCGGACGTGCGCGTGCATCCGGAGGAAGCGCGGCGGTTCCTGCGAGACGCTCGTGGTCCTTGGGACGTTGTGGAACTGTCGCTGATGCAAACCGATTCGGCGGCGCTGCGCAGCATGGCCGGCGTCCAGAATTGGGTCATGACGCGCGAGGCGACCCGCGCCTATCTCGACCACTTGACGCCGAGTGGCACGCTGGCAATCGTCCAGAACACCGCAGAAATCGCCAATCGCACGGTCTGGACGGTGAATGCGGCGCTGGCCCAACGCGGCGTGTCGGCTGCGGACCTGCCGCAGCATCTCGTGGCACTCGCGCTGCCGGAGACCGAGCACAATCCCTTTTCGCAGCTGCTGCTCGTCCGGCCAGTGCCGTTCACTGAGGCCGAGCGCGCGGCGCTGGTTGCAGAGGCGCGGGGGATCGGCGCGCAGCCACGAAACCCGCCCAATTCGCCCGACCGCTTCAACCTGCCGACCGACGCGCATCCGGTCTTCTACCCGGCGCACCCGCTGCAACTCGCGCTCTATGCCGGCCTGTCGCTGAGCGCCCTGGCGGTCGCCTGGCTGCTCTTGCGGCGTCACCGCGTGCTGGGCCAGCCGCTGCCGGCGATGGCCTGCGCACAGGGTGTCTTGCTCGGCGCGGGGCTGACGCTGGCACAAGCCGCGCTGCTGTGCGAAATGCAATTCCTCGTCGGCAATCCGCCGGTTGCGGTGGCCTGGACGGTTGGCGGACTCCTCGCGTCGTCGGCGCTCGGCGCTTCGGCTGCGCAATCGCTTCGCTCGCCACCGCGTCGGCAACTGCAGTTCGGTGCGCTGGCCGTCGTTCTGCTGCTGCTGACTTTGCTGCTTCTTGGACCGACCGCCGGGGTGTGTCGGGCTCTGGCATTGTCAACGCCCTCCGCGACCCTGGCGTTCCTGCTGCTTCCGCTTGGCATGGCACTGGGCGCGTGTTTTCCGGCGTTTCTGGTCCTGGCGGGCGGCGATGGCGGCAGGGATCGTGCGGCGCTCTACGCAGTCGACGGCCTCGGCGCGGTCGCAGGCGGCGGCATCGCTGTGCTCTTGTACGCGCTATCCGGCATCGATGCAGTCGTCGGTGCGGCCTTGCTGTGCTACGCGACGCTCGGCGTTCTGGCGCGGCTTCTTCGCGCTACCGACCAACCGTCGTCGCGATGATCACCAGCTTGTCGCCGACCTGCAGGACGTCCAGCGTCCGACCGCCAGGCGCGACCGAGCGCACCGTCGCGTTCATGCCCGGCATCTCCACCCGATGACGCACGCGCTGCACTTTGTCCGGCGTCAGACCCAGAAACTGGATGATCAAATCGCCATTTGGCAAGCGGACAACGCCGCGACCCGACGTGGCCAAGTTCTGCGTATCCGCCTGAAGCAAGGCAAAACGCCCAAAATCCCGGTGCAAGGAGTGCAGTTCGCGTTCCAAATCGGCAAGCTTCGGATCCATTTGCGGCGTGCCCTTCGACGCCTCGATCACCCGCACCTGAAAACTCGCATGCTCCACAGCCGGTTTGGGCAGTTGCGGCGTTTGCGCGCTTGCGTTCACCGACGCCGCGAGCGCCAGCAGCGGTAGGAGCGCGCGCATCGCCCGCGTTGTCCACGTCACGCCGATCATCCTTCGCCTCCCGCACCCTGGGCCGCGTTGTCCGGAAAATGCCAGATGATGGTCGAACCACCCTCTTCACGCGGCGGGTGAACCATCACGCCGCCAGACTCGATGTCCATTTCTTCAATGATGACAGACGGATCGTCGACAGGCGCCGCCACATTGGTCCCCGGCACCGCGGCAATTTCCGCCTCGCGCTGCACCGCAGGCTGATCCGCCACCGGCCCGGCCTTGACCACCATGAACACCACGGCTGCCAGCGCCACGCCCATCGCGAAACCGACTTTGCCGAGTCCCAAGCCCTGAATCCAGGCCACCAGCCCGCGCCCCGGCGGCACGGCGGCGACCGGATGCAGCGCCTCGTCGTCGGGCAGTTTGCGCATCACTTGCCCAGGCAGCAGGCTCAGGTCCGTGCGCGCGAGCTTGGCCTGCGCGGGCGCGATCGCTTCCATGGCGATGCCGCGCAACAAATCGCGGCCCAAGTGCAGATCCCGCCAAACGCTCGCCGCCGCCGCCGATTCGGCCAGCAACTTCTGCGCATCAGCCGCACGGTCCGCCGGCAATTCGCCGTCAGCGTGTAGCATCAGCAACTCAAAATCCGCATCGGACAGGGTCATCTTCGTCATCGTTTCGCTCATCGCGCACCTCACTCAGTCGCGGTAATCCGCGAGCTCCGCCTGCAATTTCTTGCGGGCGTAGAACAGCCGGCTCATCACCGTCCCTTTCGGAATCCCCAGTTCGTCGGCGATTTCCTGATACGAATAGCCATGCACATCGCACAAGAGCACAGCCTGCCGCATGTTTTCCGGCAACGTCTCCAGCGCCTGGTTGAGCCGATCCGCCAGCTCGTGACGGGCATGCTCCTGGAGCGGCGAGGCGCGGCCAAACGTGCTGACGCTTGGTAGATCGCCTTCTTCCAGCTGATCGGTCGTCACACGCTCATCGAGTTCTTCGGCGCGGCGCACCTTGCGGCGGCGGATTCGGTCGATGCAGCCGTTGGCGGCGATGCGAAACAGCCACGCGCGAAAGTTCGTGTCGGGCTGAAAAAGCTCGCGCCGCGTCCACGCCTTCAGGAAGGTATCCTGAACGATGTCCATGGCTTCCGCCTCATCCCGCAAGTGCGTCATGCACACGTTGAAAATCGGTCGCGTCAGTTGCTCAACCAATTGCCTGAACGCGGCGCGGTCACCCGCCATCGCCGCTTTCACCAGCTGCTCTGAGATCCCTTGTTGCTCGCGTGGTTCTGTCACGTTCGCACCGGTCCTCAAGAGTTCAACGCATGAACGGCGGGTTGATTCATAAGAAAATTCACACCAACTCAGCGAGCATCAGCGCGGGCTGTTCCAGGTACGTCTTGACCGACTGGACAAAGCCGGCGCCCACGTGGCCATCGATGAGCCGGTGATCAAAGCTGCAGGACATGTACATGCGGTCGCGGATCACGATCTGTCCATCGACAACGACCGGGCGCTTTTCCACTTTGTGCAGGCCGAGAATCGCCGATTCCGGGTAATTGACGATCGGCGTCGCGAACATGCCGCCGAGCTTGCCCAGGCTGGTGATCGTGAAGGTCGAGCCGGACATTTCCTCAGCGGGCAGCGAACTCGTCCGCGCGCCTTCGCCAACCCGTCGGATTTCTTCAATCAATTGGCGAATCGATTTCTGATCACAGTCGTGCACGACCGGCACGACAAGACCGGCTTCCGTCGCTGCAGCCACGCCGATGTGGTAGCGCTTCTTGAGAACAATCTCACCCGCGGCCTCATCGACCTGAGCGTTCAGATAGGCGAATTCCGGCTTCATCAGCGACAGCACAACGGCTTTCACGACGAACGGCAGGAACGTCGATTTCACGCCGTTCTGCGCCAGCGCGTCCTGCAGCTGGATGATCGCGGTGAAGTCGATCTCGTCGACGTAGGTGAAATGCGCCGCGTGGTCCTTGGATTCGCGCATCTTGGCGAAGATCTTGCGCCGCAAGCCTTTCAATTTGATGCGTTCTTCGTCGGCGCCGCGAACGAGCGCGGTCGGCGCCTTGGGTGCAGCAGGTTTGACTGGGGCCGCTGCAGGTGCGCCTGCGATCTTCTGGGCGAGCGATTCCACGTCCGACTTCGTGACTCGGCCATGTTCGCCCGTGCCCGGAACCGCCTGGAGGTCAACGCCGAGATCGCGCGCGAGCTTGCGCGTTGCGGGGGCTGCTCGCACGCGCTCGCCGGCTTCGCGTGCCGGCACCGCAGCGACAGCGGCGGCCACAGCAATCGTCGCCGCAACCGCAGCCGGAGCCACCGGTGCAACAGCAACTGGTTTCGCCGCAACGGCGCCGCTTTCCTCAATCGTCACGACGATCGCGCCGACCGGCACCATATCGCCTTCCGCGAAATGCCGTTTGGTCACGATGCCTTTGCGCGGCGAAGGAATCACCGCGGAGACCTTGTCGGTCAGCACTTCAAAAAGCGGCGTGTCCTCGACGACCGGCTGGCCGACGTCGATCAGCCACTTGGTCAGTTCCCCTTCGACGACGCCTTCGCCAATGTCTGGCAGCTTGAATTCGAACGCCATGTTCAGCTCCTAGCGATACGTTGCGGTCTTGCGCAATGCGGTCAAAACCCGCTGCGGATCCGGCATATACAGATGATCCAGGGCATACGGAAACGGCGTGTCCCAGCCCGTGACGCGCGCGACCGGCGCTTCCAGCCAGTCAAAACATTCTTCCTGCACCGCGGTGACCAATTCGGCGGCAAAGCCACAAGTGCGTGGCGCCTCGTTGGCAATCACGACCCGGCCGGTCCGCTTTCCGGATTCCGCAAGCAGTTCAAGGTCGTAGGGCACAATCGTCCGCAGGTCGATCAATTCAACGTCGATGCCTTCCGCTGCCGCCAACTCGACCGCCTTCTGGCAGGTGTGCACCATCGCGCCGTAGGTGATCAGCGAGACGGGCGTGCCGTGACCGGAAAGAGCCTTGACAATCGCGCCCTTGCCGATGGGCACGCGGTATTCGCCCGTCGGCACTTCACCCATCGGATGCCCGCTCCAATTCGTGCCGTGATCCGGACCGCGGTACACGCGCTTCGGCTCAAACACGATAACCGGGTCCTCGCTGTCGATCGCCGAGAGCAGCAAGCCCTTGGCATCGTAGGGATTCGACGGCGCAACGCAGACGAGCCCTGCATGGTGCGCGAAGACCGATTCTGGCGACTGGCTGTGGTAATGGCCGCCGCGAATGCCGCCGCCGAACGGCGTGCGGATCACCATCGGGCACGGGAACTCGCCGCCGGAGCGATAACGGTACTTTGCGAGTTCATTGACGATTTGATCATACGCCGGAAAGATGAAATCGCTGAACTGAATTTCCGCCACCGGCTTCAAACCGTAGATCGCCATGCCGATGGCCGTGCCGATGATGCCGCCTTCAGCTAGCGGCGTGTCGATGACCCGGTCGTCGCCGAACTCAGCTTGCAGGCCGACTGTGGCGCGAAAGACGCCGCCGAATTTGCCGACGTCTTCGCCCAGCACCACGATTTTGGAATCCCGGCGCATCGCCAGCGTCAGCGCGTCGTTGACGGCTTGGATGATGTTCATGCTTGCCATGCTGCGTCCACAGGCGCGCCCAAACGGCGGCGGCGCAAGGGTACACGGCGTTGGAGGCAAAGTCATCCCGTGCCGAGCGCCACGTGCAGTGCTTGGCGCTTCGTCAAAACGTCACAATCCTGCCGTACATTGCGCACATGGCCCGGCGATCCTGCGTCGCGCTGGAGTCGCCAGCTTGTCATCCGCTCCCGCCCGCGCTACACCGCCGCCACGTCTTCAATCCAGCATGGACGACGCCACGGAGCCCCCAGATGACGGAAACCAAACGCTACTTCGACCCGTGGACCAAGCACACGCACCTGACCTTTACCGTCAAGCAGTTCTACGAGTCGTTCGAGACGCCGTACCAGACGATCGAGGTGTTTGAAGCGGAGGATTTTGGCACCGTGCTCGCGCTGGGCGGTGTGACGAATGTGACGGATCGCGACGAGTCCGGCTACCACGAAATGCTGACCCACGTGCCGCTGCTGGCGCATCCCAATCCCAAGCGCGTGCTGATTATTGGCGGTGGCGACGGTGGTACGCTGCGTGAGGTGCTGCGGCATCCGGAAGTGGAGCGCGCCGTGCTGGTGGACATTGACGGCGAAGTGATTCGCGTGGCGCGTCAGTATTTTCCGCAATGCGCGGTGGCGCTGGACGATCCGCGCGCGGAAATCATCGTCGGTGACGGCTTGGCCTACGTGGAAGTGGCGGCGGCACAAGGCGCGCATTTCGACGTGATCCTGGTCGATTCGACCGATCCGGTGGATGCCGCGGTGGAGCTGTTTACCGAAACGTTCTATCGCCACTGTGCCAAGCTGCTGGGCGAAAACGGCATTTTGGTGCCGCAGAGCGATTCGCCGACTTTCTACCTGGACCGCGTGACCGACGTCTACAAGAAACTGGCCAACATTTTCCGCCATACGTCCTTGTACTTGGGCCAAGTCACGGCGTATCCGGGCGGCGTGTGGGCGTACACCGCGGCGAGTCAGACGATTGACGTGCCGCTGAGCCTCCAGCGCAACGATCGGATCGCCCGGCTTGAGCCGCAACTTCGCTATGCGAATGGCGAATTCATTCAGGCCGCGTTTGCGCTTCCGACCTATGTCCGCCGCGCGCTTGCGGATGAACCGGGGTTGGACCTGCCGGCGCTGGGCGACGATCCGCTGGCTTTTGGCGTGTAACCGGCGTTGCGCCGGCAAAGGAGAAGCTCCATGTCCGCGCGAATTCTGATCATTGAAGATGAAGTCGATCTGGCCCGCACGGTGGCTTGGGCGCTGGGCCGCGAAGGCTTCACCGTGGGCCAAGCGCTGACCGGCAAGCAGGGGCTGGAACGGCTGGAGGATGAACCGCCGTATGATCTGGTGCTGCTGGACCTGATGCTGCCGGATTTGTCGGGCACGGAGGTTTGTCGCCAGATCCGGATGAACCCGCGGACGCGGGATACGCTGGTGCTGATGCTGACGGCGCGCGGCGAGGAAATCGACCGCGTGGTGGGCTTTGAAGTCGGCGCGGATGACTACGTCGTCAAGCCGTTTTCCACGCGCGAGTTGGCGTTGCGGATTCGTGCGCTGTTGCGGCGGACGCAAGGGGCGCCGCTGGAAGGCGGCGTGCTGGTGGGTGGTCCGGTGCGGCTGGACGTGGACGGCCATCGCTGCTGGGTCGGCGAGGAGCCGGTGACCTTGACCGCAACGGAAGTGAAGCTCCTGGCGCGGCTCATGGCGCGGCGCGGTCGGGTGCAGACCCGCGCGATGCTGCTGGACAACGTCTGGGGCCGCGAATCCGAGGTGAACGAGCGGACGGTGGATGCTCACGTGAAGCGCCTGCGCGAGAAGCTCGGTGTCGGTCAGGCGCATCTGGAAACGGTGCGCGGCGTCGGCTATCGTTTCAGCGATGAGCCGGTCGAGAACGGCGACGTGGAAGGCATTCCGTGACCCTGGAATCCCGCGGGCGGATGTTCCTGCTCACGTCGCTGGCGATGGCCATCGGTTCCAGTCTGGCTGGCGCCGTCTCGTTCGGACTCGACCCCGCGTTGGCCGCGTTGCTGGGTGCTGCCGTGGCGCTCTTCCTGGGCATCGTCGGTGCGCGCCTGGTCACGCTGCAGGCCCATCGGTTGACGGAAGTGGCGCAAGCCATGGCGTCTGACCAACCTGAGCGGCGCGCCAGTGTCGCGTCGTCTGGCGAATTCCAGGAACTGGGCGATGCGCTGAATCACATCGCGGACAAGCTGGCGCGGACGACCGCGGAGCTGCGCGGCGAACGCGACCGTTTCGGCGTCGTGCTGGAAGGGATGGTTGAAGGCGTCATCGGGCTGACGTCGGATGGCCGCGTCGCGTTGTGCAACCGTTCAGCGACCGCGATGCTGGGCGAGACCAAGCCGCCACAGGAGAAGCGCCTGCTGGATCTCGTGCGTCAACCCGCGTTGAAGGACCTGTTGGAGCGCGCTCGGGCGGCGCCGCGGCTGCTGGCCGATGAAGTGCGCGACGGCGATGTGCCGCAAGTCGAGCTGACAATGCCATCCGGCAGCAAGCTGTTGTGGTCGGCGTGGCCGCTGGACCGCGCGGGCATTGGCGTGCTGCTGGCCGTGCGCGACGTGACGGCGCTGCGACGGCTGGAAACCGTGCGCCGCGACTTCATTTCCAACGTCTCGCATGAGCTGCGCACGCCGGTTGCAACGGTCTACGCGTCCGCGGAAGCGCTCTGCAACGGTGGTCTGGACGAACCCGCGGTGGCCCGCGATTTTTCCCAAACCATTCTCCGCCACGCCGAGCGGATGTCGCGGATCATCTCCGACTTGTTGGACCTGTCGCGCATCGAAGCGGGCGCATACGACCTGAGCACCAGCGGGATCCAGGTCACCGAGCGCATTCGCCACGCGATTCGCCTGATTGAGCCGACGACGACCTCGCGCCAGCAGACGGTGACGGCGCACGTGGAGGACGGACTGACGGTCCGCGGCAACGCGCAGGCGCTGGATCAGGTGCTGGTCAACTTGCTGGAAAATGCCAGTAAATACACGGTAGAGGGCTCGCATCTGGAGATCGGCTGCAGGCGTGATGGCGCGCGCGCGGAGCTCTGGGTTGCGGACGACGGTCCAGGCATTGCGGCGCAGCACCGCGAACGGATCTTTGAGCGATTCTACCGGGTGGATGCGGGCCGATCGCGCGAATTGGGTGGAACGGGGCTCGGGCTCGCCATCGTGCGCCACCTGGTGGAGGCGATGGGCGGCTCGGTGACCTGCGAGGGCAACGAACCGAGCGGTGCGCGTTTTCGGGTCTGGTTGCAGATCTGACAGGTGACGCCACGCAACCGACCTGCGCAACCGGCACTTCTTCGGGTCGAACGCATCGTCACGGCAGGATCGCCCGCGTCACCGCGTCCTGCTTGCGAACGATGTCCATTTCCGTGTCCGCAAACCGTGACGCAATGGCCTGAAACTCATCCTGGATGACCACCAGCGCCTCGATCATCTCAGCGTCGAAATGCGTACCACGGCCATCCAGCATGATGGCCATCGCTGCTTCATGCGGCATCGCGGCCTTGTAGACGCGGCGGCTCGTCAGGGCGTCGTACACATCCGCGACCGCCATGAGCCGTGCGGCAATCGGAATCTCGTCGCCGACAAGCCCTTGCGGGTAGCCGCTCCCGTCCCATTTCTCCTGGTGTGACAGGGCGATGGCCTTGGCAAGCGCCAAAAAGCTCAGGTTTGTCCCCAGCGCCTCCTCGGCGTGCTGGATCGCGTCGCGCCCCAGCGTGGTGTGCGTCTTCATGATGGCAAACTCGTGCGGCTCGAGACGACCGGCCTTCAGCAAGATTCGGTCAGGAATGCCGATCTTGCCGAGGTCGTGCATGGGCGCGGACTTGAACAACGTCGCAATGGTGGCGTCCGTCAGGAATGCCTGAAAACGCGGACGGTGGCGCAAGTGCTCCGCAAGCGCTTTGACAAAGTGCTGCGTACGGCGGATGTGGTTGCCGGTCTCAGAGTCGCGCGTTTCGGCCAGGGACGTCATCGCGAGGATCGTCACGTCCTGGATCGCCGTCACCTCGCGCGTCCGCCTGGCGACCTCAAGCTCCAGGAATTCGTTCTGGTCGCGCAGGTAATCCGACACGGACTTGAGCGCCAGGTAGTTCTTGACCCGCGCGAGCACGACGGCGGGACTGATCGGCTTGGTGATGTAGTCGGCCGCGCCGAGCTCAAGGCCCATGCGCTCATCTTCCTGCGCGACCTTGGCCGTCAGGAAAATGACCGGAATGTCGCTCGTCGCCGGATTGCGTTTCAGCTGCCGGCAGACCTCATACCCGTCCAGCCCGGGCATCATGATGTCGAGCAGAATCAAGTCAGGCGGCGACGCCGATGCCGCGATTTGCAAAGCCTTTTCACCACCTGTCGCCACGCGCACGCGGTAATTCTCCTTGAGCAGGTCGCGCATCAAGGCCAAATTGTCCGGCGTGTCATCGACGACCAAAATGACCGGCTTGGCCAGATCTTGCGTAGCGTTCATGGCGATTCCTGCTGGACGACGGGCGCGGTGAGCGCAGTGAGTGAGCTGAGCGCGGTTTCGTAGTCGAACCAGCGAATCGCATCGCCGATCTTGCGGAAGTGCTCGGGAAATGCCGATTCCATCAGGTCTGAATTCGCTTCCCAGACATCTCCCGCATCCGGGTCGTTGTCGGCCAGCAGCGTTTGCAGCCGATGGCAGACCTCCCTGACCCGCAGCGGATCGACCGCGATCCGCGGCTTCCGGTGCTCCTCGGGCAGCTTTTCTTCCAATTGCGCGACGATCGCCGCCAACTGTTCCCGGACGACTTCAAGGTGCCCGTCCGCCACCGCTCGCGGTTGATGGCTGCCGATGGCCGCCTCCAGTTCATGCGCGGCGCCCTGCAGTCGCGTCGCGCCGATGTTGCCCGACACGCCCTTGAGCGTGTGCGCGAGGCGTTCCGCCGTTTCGAAGTCCTCGGCGTTCAGCGCGGTCGCGATGTCCACTGGCGCGGTCTTTTGTCCCGACAGGAAGCGCCGCAACATCGACAAATACAGCGCTCGCCTGCCCAGGACGCGACGCAGGCCGTTGGTCATATCCAGGCCTTCGATCGCGTCGGGCAACACCACGTCCGGCACCACCGCGAGTTGGGTGTTCCGCGACATCGCCATCGCCGGCCGCGGCTTGATCGACTTCAGAAGCGCCTTCCACAACTCATCCGGCTCGATCGGCTTGGCGACGTGATCGTTCATACCGGCGGCCATGCACCGTTCGCGGTCGATCTGCATGGCGTTGGCGGTCATCGCGATGATCGGCAGCTCACGCCACCGCTCGTCCTTGCGAATCTCCAGAGTCGCCGTCACGCCGTCCATCACCGGCATCTGCATGTCCATCAACACGAGGTCGAACGTGGCATCCGCCAGCCGTTCGAGCGCGATTTGGCCATTTTCGGCCAGCTCCACGACGAATCCGGCGTCGCGCAGCAGTTCCGTCGCCACTTCCTGATTCAGCGGATTGTCCTCGACCAACAGGATGCGGGCGCCTTGAATCGCCGCGAGATCATCAAAGACGCCGGACTGGGCGATTCCAGCACTGCGGACGTTGTTCACCCGACCGCCGAGCAGGCGCACCACGCCGTCAAACAGCATGGACGCGCTCACCGGCTTGACCAGGACATCCTCGAAGCCACTCCCCTCCGCGCCCTTGATGACTTCCTCGCGGCCGTAGGCGGTCACCATCATCAAGTGCGGCATGGAGTTGAGGCCAAGCCCGCGGAGGCGTTTGGCCGCTTCAATCCCGTCCATTTCCGGCATGAGCCAGTCGAGAAAGACGATTTCGTACGGCGCACCGGCAGCTTCTGCACTCCGCACCGCCGCGATCGCCGCCGGTCCGGAATCCACCTGGTCCACGCGGAAAGTCATGTTGCCCAGTAGATCCGCCAAAACAACGCGCGCGTTTTCATTGTCATCGACGACGAGCACCCGTTTGCCCTGCAAATCGCCCGAGAGGCCCATTTTGCGCGGCGCGCCGAGACTCTTTTCCAGACGCGCCGTGAACCAGAAGGTGCTGCCCTTGCCCGGCTCGCTCTCCAAGCCCACCTCGCCGCCCATCAACTCTGCGAGTTTCTTGGAGATCGCCAGGCCCAAGCCGGTCCCGCCAAATTCCCGCGTCGTCGACGTGTCGGCTTGCGAAAACCGCTGAAACAGCCGACCGACCTGATCTTCCGACAAGCCGATGCCGGTATCGCGGACGGCGCAGTGGAGCAAGACCCCCTTTTCGTCCTCCTCCTTCACCCGGATGACGATGTCGATTTCCCCACGCTCCGTGAACTTCACGGCGTTGTTGCAGTAATTGATGAGAATTTGGCTCAGCCGCAGCGGATCGCCGACGAACCGCGACGGCACGTTGTGGTCGACCGCGAAGACCAATTCGAGCCCCTTCGACGACGCTTTCTCGGCGATCAGGTTGGCAACGTTGTCGAGCACTTTCTCCAGCTCGAACTCGGTGTGCTCAACGGAAAGCTTGCCCGCTTCGATGCGCGAAAAATCGAGAATGTCGTTGATGATCGCGAGCAGATGTCGCGCTGAACCTTGAATCTTGCTCACATAATCGCGCTGTCGCAGGGTCAATTCCGTCTTGAGTGCCAGGTAGGACATGCCGATGATGGCGTTCATCGGCGTGCGGATTTCGTGGCTCATGTTCGAGAGGAAGTCCGACTTCGCGATGTTGGCCTTCTCGGCCATGGACTTGGCAGCCTCAAGCTCGACACCGCGTTCCCGCAGCACTTCATCCAGCCGTTTGCGCTCGGTCACATCCCGCGCCGCTGCGAAGACGCCGCGCAGTTTGCCATCGCGACCGAAGAACGTGGTCGCGTTGAACGACACCGTCGTCTCCCGGCCGTTGCTGGCGCGCGCCGTCAGCTCGTAATCGCGCACGGCCTTTTCCGCGAGAACTTCCGCAACACCTGCCGCCGCACGGTCTGGGTCGGTGAAGTAATGCTTGAACTGCGAGCCGATCAACTCGTCGCGCGTGCAGCCGGTGAGCGCCTCCATCTGGCGATTGACGTCGGAGATCACGCCATTCGGATCCGTTGTGATCAACGCGTCGATGTTGGACTCGATCAGTGACCTGGTGTAGAACTGCTGATCTCGCAAGGCTTTTTGCGCAGCGTATTCCTCGGTCACGTCGCGAAACACCAGCACAGATCCGACGATTTGCCCCAACCGGTCGCGAATGGGCGCGCACGTGTCCGCGATGGCGCACTCACTGCCGTCGCGCGCGACCAACATCGTGTGGCTCGCCAGGCCGTGCACCGTGCCATTCCTCAGCGTCGCCATGACGGGAATCGTCGACGGCTGGCGGGTTTCTTGATGGAGGATGTGAAAGACCTCCTCCACCGGTCGACCCGCCGCTTCGGCCTGTTTCCAACCCGTCAGACGTTCCGCACGCGGATTCAGCAGGGTCACCTGCCCGGCGCCGTCGGTGGCAATCACGGCATCGCCAATCGAGTCCAGCGTCACGGCCAGCCGCTCCTCGCTCACTTGCAGCGTCCCAACGGCGAGCTGAAGCCGATCGCTCGTCTCCGTCTGAATCTCCAGCAGCCGTTGCGTTTCCGCGGTCACGAGGTCCTTGGCCCGCTGCTGCGCGTTCCGATACGACAGGAACGCGAAGAAGATCGCGAACAACACCGCGAACACACTTGCGACTGCGATGACGATAAGCAAACGCCGCATCGTCGCCTGGAACTCGACTTCGGTCCGGACAAAGACCGCTTCCTCCAGGTGAATGAAGGCGGCGATCTCGCGGCGAATCCCGTCCATCAATTGCTTGCCGTCTCCGGACACGACAACGGCAATCGCGCGATCCAACTCATGACCGCGTCGCAGCGCGACCACCTCCGCCAATTCTGCCATCTTGCCGACCACCAAGGGAGCCAGGTTGTCCAGATGCTGGTGCGCTTCCGGTGCGATGACTCTTTCGCGAAGTTGCTGCAGCCGAACGCCCACACCATCGCGCACGGCCAGATACGGCTCCAGGAAAGTCTCATCGCCGGTCAAGGTGTAGCCGCGTTCGCCCGTTTCCGCGTCCTTCAACTCGGACAACAGGGTTTCCGCTGCGTTGATCACCTCCCGCACGTGCCGACGCTCGTCCGTCGATTCTTCAATCTTGGCGAAAGCCCAGAACGCGAAGCCAATACCGAGGGTCACCAGCAGAGCAACGACCGCGATTGAAGCCAGAATCGATTTGTTTGTCTTCAAAGGAGGACTCTCCGTTTCACGCCATCGCATTTCGCGCCATGCTTACTTGACCAAAATGGCTGCCAACGTGAGCAACATGCCCATGCTCGCCACATCCGTCGCTGTCGTCAGGAAGATGCTGGACGCCGTCACCGGATCCGCGCCCATGCGTTTCAGGACAAGCGGCACCACCGCGCCGGCGATGCCGCTGATGATGCAACTCCCGATCATCGCGAGAAAGACGACGAAACTCAGCATGATCGCGCTCGGCAAGTGCTGCAGCGACGCCACCACGAACATGCAAATCGCCGCGACCAGGCCCACCAGCGCGCCGTTCAGCAGCCCGAGCAGCGCTTCCTTGCGCACCAGCGCGATTTCTTTGCCGGACTTGAGTTCGCCCAACGTAATACCGCGCAAGGTGATCGCCAGCGCCTGGCTGCCGGTATTGCCCGACTGGCCCGCGAGCACGGGCAGGAACATCGTCAGGATCAACAGGCGATCAATCGTACCTTGAAACAGGCCGACGACCGCAGCGGCAACAAACGCCGTCAACAAGTTGATCTGCAGCCACGGGTGGCGCAGCCGCAGGCTCCGAAGCCACGGCGTCGTGGGCCTTTCTTCTCTCTCGACGCCGACCATCGTGCCGGGCTGCAGACTGAGCTCGATCGAGCGTTTTTGCTCTGTAATGACCGCATCATAGAGCCGCGTCACTTCGTCGTTCTTGCGCCGAATCACCTCGTGGCTGGCCTCCACTTCCAGCACTTTCTGCTCCAACGCGTGGCTGTAGCTTCTGAGCTTCGTGCTCGCTTGTTGAAGCGCCAGGTGGTTCTTGATGCGCGCAAGCACGATCGGCGGACTAATCGGTTTGGTGATATAGTCGACCGCACCAAGTTCCAAACCTCTTGTTTCGTCATCGACTTCTGCGTTCGCGGTGATGAAGATGACCGGGATGTCTGCGGTCCCAGGATTCTGTTTCAAGCGCTCGCAAACTTCATAACCATCCATGCCGGGCATCATGATATCGAGCAGAATCAAATCAGGCGTCGGCTGCGACCCTGCGATGGTCAAAGCTTTCTCGCCGTTGTTGGCCACTTTCACCTGATAGTCGTCTTTGAGCAGGCTGCTCATCAACGTCAGATTGTGCGGCGTGTCGTCAACGACGAGGATGGTCGATTTCTTGATGGATATGGGGTCGTTCATATGGCTCCGGACAAAAAGGTGCCGATGGCGGGCGCGAATGCAGCCGCGCCGCCCCCCAGTACATCGAATGAAACAACACTGTCGTATGCGCCAGTCGGTCGTGCGACTGCGGGACAGTTCTCCCAGGCCACCATGGGCCCTGAATTCACAACAGAAATGCCGGTCTCACCCCCAAAATGCGCGTTCCGACGTTCGAGTTGCCTGCTTCGGAACGCACCGGCCCCGCGAGACGGCGCTGCAGATGCAGAAGACTCTCGATTTCCATACTTTGTAAGAGATTCTGCATGGATAGAGAATGTAGGTCAGGACTGCCGATTGTCAATGCGCCGGGTAGCCGACCGATGCAGGGCGCCACGATGCCGTGCTTCTCCTGAACGCCGATGGATGGCTCTGCACCCTTTGCGTGCGTGGCGGAAACCGAGTGAAACGCATTCGCCGTCGGGTGCGCTGCCGCTCCTGTCCGCCGTCCACCCGGTTGCGGCTTTGCCCAGCGCCGACGTGGAAGCCAAAGGTCGGCTGGACCATCGCGCTTTCTGGCCGGATCGAGAGACGAACTGCCCGTCAAAAGCTCGCTGCCGACCAGGTGAGGCGGTAGCCGCCGCAAATGTTGGCCGCTTTCGGGGCGTGGGCCTTGATCTCGATGAGCGCCGTGCCGCCGTCATCGCCCACGCCGAGTGGGGTGCACTGCGAGTCGATCTTGATCTTTTCTGCGGTCAGGCCTGTGTTGCTTGAGCAGCAGCCCCACCAGCCGTTGGGGCCGTTGGAGACCTGCGATCCCTGGTTGCAGTTCACGACGCCGGAGTCGCTCGTGCCATTCTTGCACGCCCAGTAGACGCACAGGTCATAGTCGCCGGCCATTTGGTCGACGCGGACGGAGGGGTAGATCGAGCAGAACACGTCATCGCTGGCCTTGAAGGTGAACCAGTCGATGTCGCTGCCGGGCAGGATCGCGGACTGCATGCCCGACGTGTTGTCGCAGTCCGATTTGTTCTGGATCGACGTGCCGGGCTCAGTGTTGTTGCCGTCATCCGGGCCGGTGCCGACACAGGTGCCAAATGAGCATGCATCGCCGGAGGTGCAGTTGTTGCTGTCGTCGCATGCGGTGCCGTTGGGCGCGGGCTCGCACACGCCGGTGTTGGCGTTGCAGGTACCGGCGAGACACGAGTTGCCTGTGCACAAGCCCTCGTCGGTTTGGCCGTTGCAGTTGTTGTCCGCGCCGTCGCAGACCTCGTCCATCGCCGGGAAAGCGGTGCACTTGCCCAAGCCTGAAACGCCGCAGCTGCGGGTGCCGAGGCAGGTGCCGAGCGCGTTGGTCACCGAGCAGGTCGTCGACAGTTGGGCGATCGCGGCGTCCAACGTGCAGGTGCAGACACCGCTCGTGGGCTGGCATTGGTCGCCGCCGCCGGGAACGGTCTGGCAGGTCGAGTAGTCGGGGCAACTCGTCGTGTCGGTGGGGCTACAGGCGACGCCGCAGAACGAGCCGTTTTCGCCTGCGCTGATGCACTTGTTGCCGTTCTGGCCCGCGGCGTTGCACGCGTCGTCGGTGGTGCAGGGGTCGCACAGGTGGGCAAACGGTTTGATCGGGCCGCCACCGTCGCCCACAGCATCTGCATCATCCAGACTGGTCGCGTCCTCGACGTCCAGAGCGGTATCGGTCGCCCCTGTGTCGTCGGCCGCATCGTCCAAGGCATCCAGCACGGCCGTGTCGTCCGGTTCCCCGGCATCGTGCCCGGATACGTCGCCGGGCGTGGCGTCAGCCGGTTCGTTGGCGTCGGCCGGCGACGCATCCGCGTCCGCTTTGTTCGCGTCCGGCTGGGTCGCATCGGATTTCGCCGCGTCCGACTTGCCGACATCGGAATGGAAGGTGTAGGCGTCGAAGTCCGTGGCCGTCACGTCCGCGGCGCCGCCCGAGTTGCTGGTCGCGGGTGAGCTGCATGCGGCCACGAGGCAGCCGAAGGCGATGAACGCGAAGAAACGGTGAGTCATGGCCACGCACGCCCTGCCAATGCGGCAGGTTCTGCCGACATAGTGCCAGAAATTGTTGCGGATGCGAGCCGGGGCGTTCGGAATTTCTTGCGACGCGGCCAACGCACGACGCGTCGGGGATTGCAGCGGTAAAATCCGGTCGATTATCGCGCTGATGTCCTTGGGACGATAGGGCTTGCGCCGCAAAAGTCCTACAGGATCTCGATTCTTGGACGCTTGGCTTGCGAGCGGTCAAGGGCCGCGGCATTCTCGTCGGCCGCGAAGGCTGAGCTTCGCGATTGGGAGTCAACATGAGCCACAGCTTCGGCACGTTTGTCTGGTACGAATTGAATACGACTGACCTCGAAGCCGCCACTCGCTTCTACGGCGCGGTGACTGGCTGGACGTTCGACGGCAGCACGGAGGGACCACACGCCTATCCGCACATCCGCGGCAGTCAAGGACATCTCGGCGGCGTCACCCGGCTGCAGGACGCGGCGAAAGCGATGGGGGCGCCGCCGCACTGGATGGGCTACGTCGCGGTCGCCGATGTGGATGCCACCTTGGCCAAGGCCAAGCTCATGGGCGGCCAAGTCTATTTTGGCCCGATGGATCTGCCTGGCACCGGGCGCTTTGCGGTTGTCGCCGACCCGCAGGGGGCGGCTTTTGCCCTGTACCACGCCGCCAAGGAGGAGGCGCCGCGCGATCCGCGTCAGCCCGGCGAGTTCAACTGGCACGAACTGGCAACCAGCGACCCGCAAGCGGCCTTTGCCTTCTATTCCGAGCTGTTCGGCTGGGAGAAGCTCAGCGAAATGGACATGGGGCCGATGGGCACTTACCTGATTTTTGGCCAAGGCGCCGTGCAGATGGGCGGCATGTTCCGTCGGCCGCCGGATCTGCCGGTGTCGGCTTGGCTGTACTACGTCATGGTCACTGATCTGGACGCGGCGCTGCAGCGGGCGACGGCTGGCGGCGCCAAGCTCCTCAACGGTCCCATGGACGTGCCCGGTGGCGCGCGGATTGTCCAGATGCAGGACCCGCAAGGCGCGCTGTTTGCGCTGGTCGGGTAGGTGCGAACGGCGTGATGGGTCCGTTCACACCGTCCAGGTCATTTGCTGCTATCTTGATTTCTGCAAATCAAGGATACAGCATGACAACACGAAGGTTCTCTTGGACTTTGGCGCTTCTGAGCGCGTGGGTATCTGGCACTTCCTGCGCGGGATCGACACCCAGCGAAGCGACTGCAGCCGATAGTACCGGCGATTCGGCGGCAGCGGCGGCCAGCTTCACCGGCACATTGTGGATTCCTCCCGCCCTTTCCGGCACGACGTTTGACCTCGCGCTGGCCAAGGCGACCAAGTCGCTGCGCCCCGGCGCGCTGACGAATACCTATGGCTTCAACGGCGGCGACTTCTGGGGGCCCACGCTGATGGTGCAAAAGGGCGACGATGTCCACATCAACGTCACGAACAACCTGCCGGAACCGACGACGACCCACTGGCACGGCTTTCATATACCCGCCAACATGGACGGCGGCCCGCATCAAATCATCGCACCGGGGCAAACCTGGTCGCCGCATTTTCAGGTGAAGAACCGCGCGGGCACGTTCTGGTACCATCCGCATTTGCACATGAAAACGATGGAGCAGCTGGCCTATGGCGCGGGTGGCTTGATCATCGTGCAGGATGCGGAGGAAGCGGCGCTCGCGTTGCCGCGTACCTACGGTGTGGATGATATTCCGCTGGTGCTGACGAGTCGGCGGTTTACCGGCACGAACCAATTCGATCTGACCGCCAGCTTTGGCGATTACCTGCTCGCCAACGGCGTGATCGATGCGACCGTGGCGCTGCCGGCGCAGGTGGTTCGCCTGCGCATCCTGAACGCGGAGACGGAGCGCAGCTACCGGATTGGTTTCGCCGACGGGCGGACGTTTCAGGTCATCGGCAATGATGGGGGGCTCCTGAGCGCGCCGGTGCCCGAGACCAACGTGACGCTGTCGGTGGGCGAGCGCATTGAAATTCTCGTGGACCTGTCCAAAGAACCGGTCGGTCGCGAGCTGACGCTGCAGGCGTTCAACGGCGGTCTGGGCGCGTCCTTTCCCGGTGGCGAAAGCGAGACCCTGGGCGAAGCGGGCAGCTTGCTCAACGATCGCACTTTCGATCTGCTGCAGGTCCATGTGGTGGCGGCGACGCCCGGCGCGCTGACGACGGTGCCGGCCGCGCTGGTCAAGAACACGTATTGGACGCAAGCGGATGCGACGCACCAAAGGAAGCTCACGATCGTGGAATCGGCCGATGGGATGCTGTTTACTTTTGACGGCGCCGGCTATGCGATGGACGTCATCAACCAGACCGTGGCGCTCAACGCCATCGAAGCGTGGACGATTCAGGCGGGTCCGACGTCCGGTCATGCGTTTCACATCCACGACGTGCAGTTCAACGTTGTCGCGCGCAGTTCGGGAGCCCTCTTCAGCTGGGAGCCGGGCTGGAAGGACACGGTCTTTGTCCCAGCCGGCGAGTCGGTGACGTTCGTTGCGCAATTCGCCGACTTCGCCAGCTTCACCGACGCGTTCATGTACCACTGCCACATGACCAACCACGAGGACGGTGGCCTGATGGGGCAGTTTCTGGTGACACCAGCGCCGTGAGCGAGGAACGTCCAGGACGCCACAGTGGCGTCCCGGATCGACAACGCCCAAGGTCAAGCCGGGACGCGACTGCCGTGCCATGCGTTTCGCCCTCTGTCGAGTCGATGTGGCAAAGTTCTGGCGCTCAACCCGCCCCCGTCGACTCGACACCGCCCGGTTGAGGTCCTCAACTCAGCGACGTCGTGTCCGAACGGGTCCGTCCAAGGGATGAATCGACCGGTGTCGATGCGGACGGCGGTGGTTGAGGGGTTGAGTGGGGACCGTCGAGCGAGAGTCATGCGGGCGTGCGCTTCCAACCATGGCGGATGCCCATGCAGGGGCGTCCCGCGCACCGGCGCCCCCGACTGTCCAAGATGCAGCCGAGCCAACGGGTGCTCAGGATCACGCGGATCACCATGCGGAGTCTCACACGCGGTCGAGCGCGGCGCCCTCAGTGCCCGTGCTGCCCGCCGCCGTGCTCGCGCCCATGCGACTCCCCTCCGCCGCCCTGCCCGCGCCCGGGCTCCGGCCCGCGACGGATCGGCGCGCCCCCTTGCGGCGCGAACATCGGCGGACGCCGCCCGCCCTGCGGCGGCATGACCGATTCCTGACGCCTCACCGGTTGGAACGCCGGCTGTTCCCGCTCCCGGCGCGGCCCGCGCTGCTCCTGCCACCCGCGCGGCGCCATCGTCTGTGCGTGCTCCGGCGCGTGGAAGCGGCGATATTGCCCCGGCGGCAGGCGGCGGACAGGCGCCGGCACATAGGACTCGTTCACGACGGCCCATCCCCGTTGGCGGCCATGCGAGCGGTACCAATGGCCGTTGTTGCGCGCCCAGTACCAGCCGCCGCTGTAGAAGACCTCGTCGTCGCTGTCCGGCAAGACCCACACCTGTGGGCCGACGTAGACCAAAGGACCGCCGACTTGAATGGACAGCTCGGGCAACGGCAAGCCGACTTGAACGCGCACCTGCGCCGAAGCGAGCGCGGGTGCCAGGCAGGCAACGAGGATGGACGTGCAGGTGAGCCAGCGGAATGCAGGTTGGATGAGAGACATGGTGCAGTTCTCCAAGGGGGCAATGCGGTTTGCACAGCGGGCCATGGCCATCGTAAACAGGCCTCTGGCCCCGCGCATGCAACGTAGGTTGCGCGCGGTGCTGCGCCACACGCGCGTGAGGTTGGGTCTGATTCGCCAGTTCGTGAGTGGGCGAGGCGGGTTCGTGCGTTTGCTGGCGAAGTATTCGGGAACTTCTTGGCGATTCGCTCGAAGATTCTTTGGATCGCGACAGGATGCGTTTGGGCGGCGCGGCTTGCAAGTCACCGCCTTCAACCGCTTCCCTCAATCGTCCTCATCCATCCACTGCCCCGTGCCGACGACGCGCTCTGACGTCGCGGCGGGCGCCGGCTTTGTGCCCCGCCGCGGCGCCTTGAGGCCGTGGCGCAGACGGAAGCGCAGCGCCTGTTCAGCCACTTCGCTGCGGACCTCGCCGCGCAGCACGCTCTTCAACTGCTCGAACAGCGGCAGGTCCTCGGGACCGGATTTCATGGCCAGCGCCCATGAGAACAGCCACACATAGTGCTTCTGCCCGGCGAGGACGGCGGCGACAGCGCGATCGCGGATGTGGCGGTCCGCGTCCGTCCACGGTGTCGTGTCCAGCGTCTGGATCGCTTCATGCAAATGCTCGTCCGACCCGGTGGCCAAGGACGCGTCGATCACGCGCCTCAGGTGGCTCCGCTCGAGCGCCGACATCGGCCCGGCGAATTCCGCCGGCAGCGATTGCGCTTCTGGGGAATCCGGATCGGTTGTCATGACCGGTCGGTCGCCGTCCATCCAAAGCCCGCCGCCGAAGCGATTTTGGATCCATTCGTGGACTCTCACCGCCATCTCGAGGTTGAGCTGCCCTGCGCGCAGCGCCTCGCGTGCCGGCCCGAGCACAAACTGGCGCAAGTCATGCGCGTCGATCGCGTCGTCGCGCCACTGCGGATGCTGCCAGATGGTCCAGGCCAGCTGGGTGAGCGGCGGGTCCCGATCGGGATCGTGCAGTCGGCCGCACCACTCACGCAGCGCCCATCGCCGCGTGCTTTGGTCCGGCGCGTCGAGGCATGCCGCCATCGTCGACCGCAGCAGCTCCGTCGGCGCGGTCGCCAAATGCCCTTGCAACGGCGTCTGGAACCGCGCCCAGTGCCCCGGCCAGTTCGCTTGCAGCGCCGTCAGGATGCGAAGCGGGCTTTGGGTCGAAGGGCGCGATGCGCCCAGCACCGAGTTCCAGGAAGGACCTGAGTAATCGATCATCCGCGCGTCCGTAACATCCGGGCTCGCCGCGTCCAGGAGGTCGAGCAGCGCATCGAGCGGCGCGTCCGCGGGCCAAACCGCCGCCATCGCTTCAGCATACTGCGCGGCCTGGCCGTACATGTCGCCCTCATCGCTATGGCGCAGCGCTTCGGCCGCGAGCATCAGGCCCACCGTCAGCGCGTGCTCCGCAGTGACCGCTTTCACGATCCGGGACGCCAACTGGTGCCGGTCCCATCGCCCCATCTCGGGCAGCGCGTTCAGAACCTGCTGGATCTGGCCCGGCACGTCGTCTGCCCGGCACAGAACCCCGACCAATGCGGCGATTTCCTCGTCCTGGCGGTAGCCTTTCGTCGTCAGCATGCGCCGTGCCGCCGGGATCGCCAGCGCATCGGGCAAGGTCACGAGGACGGTGATGAGTTCGTGGCTCTGGATCGTTTGCCAGCCCTCGACGTTTGCCAACATGTCCGCGAGCGCGCGCAGTTGCGGGTCCGCGGCAGCGAGCGCCTCAGGGGTCAGCACCTGCGCCGGATCCGCGTCGAGCACCCCCGCCCACCACGCCGGACGGTGTGCCGGACCCAGCGATTTCAGCGCCTGTCGCCGGACCAAGGGATCCGTCGAATTGGCCATCCGCTGCAGCGCGGTCAATGCAAGTGGCGAGTTGGGCAGCAAGGTCGCGGCCATCCGATAAGTCGCGCCATCGTTCGACTCGACGAGTTCAAGAAACTGCGCCGCGTCCAATGCGGCGCCCGCCGAGACGAGTCTCGCCAAGCCGCGCGCGGCGACATCTGGCGTCTCGTCCCACTCGATGAGGTCGGCATCGCAGACGCGTAGCACGCAAAGCAGCATTCCTGCGGTCTCTGGGCGCTGCCGTTTGGCGCACAGGGCGACACCGAGACTCAAGGCGGCGAGCGCAATGGCCCGCTCTTCCGACTGTGCGCGCTCAGCCTTTGACTCGCGCATCCACCGCAAGCGTCGACGCTCCATGGAGCTTTGCCCTTCAAGACTCTCGTCGTCTTCCTCCTCCGCCTCGTCGTCGTCATCGTCCGTTTCGCCCGCTGCGTCGTCGTCCTCCGCCTCGTCGCCCTCCGCCTCATCGTCGTCTTCCGCATCGACCGTCGACGAGTGCCAGTTCGGGGCCAGTGTGTCCAGCGCCTCACGAATGAGCATCAGTTCGTCCAGGTCGGCAAAGGCCTTCATGGCTGCTTCCATCGCTTCCTCCTCGCCGTTTGGGCAGGCTACGCTTGGGCGCCGTCCCGGACCGGCGCCCTTTGGAGCACGAGCGCCACCACCTCGCGCACGTGCTCGACCGCGTGGACGCGCACCTGCGTTCCCGCGGGCACGTCGCCGAGGTTCATGGCCGGGAGCACCACCTCAGCGATTCCTGCGCGTTCGGCCGCAAGCACTTTGGCCCGCACGCCGCCGACCGGCAGCACCTTGCCTTGCAGCGAAATTTCGCCGGTCATGGCCACCTCCGCGCGCGCGGGCTGCCCGGACAGCGCCGACACCAGGGCGACGAGCACGGCGCATCCGGCAGACGGCCCATCCTTGGGCGTCGCGCCATCGGGCAGGTGAACGTGCAGGTCGCGCTGCAGCGCGGCCGGTCGCAGGCCATACGCGCGCGGGTCGGCGCGGAGCAATGCCAGCGCCGTATAGACGGATTCCTTCAGGACCGACCCGAGTTGACCCGTCATGCGGATCCGCCCGCCGCCGGGCCGACTCGGCGCCATCACCGCGATTTCGATGAACAGGAGCGCGCCGCCTTCACCCGACACCGACAGGCCGGTCGCCACGCCAGGCGGCAGCGTCGATTGCGCCACGCCATGCTGGAAGCGCCGAGGCCCGAGCACGGCCAGCACCTCTTCGTCGCTCACTTGAACCGTGTCGGACTCGCCGCGCGCCCGTGCCAACGCCCGCGCCCGTGTGAGAGACGCCAGCGCGCGCTGGGCCTGCCGCACGCCCGGCTCGCGCGTGTAGCCCTCAACGATCCCGCGCATCGTGGCCGCGCTGAGCGCCGGAAGCTTGCCAAGTCCGCTGTCCTTGACGATCCGCGGCCACAGGTGGTCCAAGCCAATCGCGACCTTCTCCGGCAGCGTGTAGCCCTCCAGTTCGATCAGCTCCAGCCGGTCGCGCAAGATGGGGTCGATCTTCCCCGCGTCGTTCGCCGTGCAAATGAACAGGACATGCGACAGGTCATAGCCGACGCTCAGGTAGTTGTCCCGGAAGTGCTGATTCTGCGCTGGATCCAGGATCTCCAGCAGCGCGCCGCCCGGGGAGCGACCGCGATCGACGCCCAGCTTGTCGATTTCGTCCAGCAGCACCACAGCCGACGCGCTGCCGCTCAACGCCATGGCCTGCAGGATTCGCCCGGAGCTTGCCGCGACGTAGCTCAGCCGGAAGCCACGCAGTTCAGCCTCGTCGTGCACGCCGCCGAGCGCCACGCGGGCAAACTTGCGACCCATCGCCTCCGCAATCGCTTGGGCGATCGTGGTCTTGCCGACACCCGGCGGCCCGACAAGACAGAGCACCGTGCTCGCTGCCGCTCCTCCCAGCTTGCGCACTGCCAGATACTCAAGAATGCGCTGCTTGGGTTTGACCAGCCCCGTGTGCTCGCGATCCAGGGCATGCGAGACGGCATCGAGATCGACCGGCCGCGGGGCATCGGGCGTCCAAGGCAGGCGCGCCATGAAGTCGAGGTGGCCCAGATACGTGGCGTAATCGTGGTGATCCGCCTTCATTCCGCGCAGCAGCCGCAGTTCGCGGCGGGCCATTTCGCGCGCCTCCTTGGGCAGTCCGGCGACCATCAGCCGCTTCTGCAGCCGCGCCAGATCGCTTTCGTCGGCGCCCTGGTCCGGATCGTACAGGTCCAGCGCGCGCATCACCTCCACACATTCCGACCACAAACGCCGACGCACTTCCGGATCCTGCGGCTGCACGGCGCGTTCCACGGTCAGCCGCTCAAGCGTCCGGTGGGCATCGCGCTCGGGCCGGGTCTGCAACAGCCGCTGCGTGAACTGCCGCAGCGCGCGTTCCGGCGTTGCCTGCTGGCTCTGCACGAGCTCCGCCGGCGTGGCCAACGCGCGGACGAGGCCCAGCAACGCGCCCGGCAGCCGGTCCTGCCACTGCTCTGCTCCAGGCAGCGCACCCGTTCGCAGCGCTTCGAGCATCCGGGCGCCCTCATCCAGCAGCCCGGGCATATCCGTCGCGGCGACCGGTTCGCCGGTCCAGGTACCCTGGAACGGCGCACCCTGACCCACCGCGGTCGCGATGCGCATCCGCCGGACGCCGAGCAGCGTCGCGTTCTCCGGTTCCACCGCGAGGATTTTCGCCAGCGTGCCCCAACGTCCGCTCACCAGCGCGGGCATCTCGACGGGCGACGTCACAGTGACAAAGCCGGCCAGTTCGCCCGCCCGACCTTGCAGCCACCTGAGCGTGGCCACGTCGAGACTCGGCAGGGCAAAGGTCCGGGTCTCTCCGGGCAGAATGGCGTCTTTGTGCAGCGGCAGCAGGAGAATGGGTTCTGACATCGGGCGATCCGGACAGCAGGAAGCCAGAGGGTACGACCAAGGCGGGCGCGGAGGCAAGAGGGCGAAGGGAGGCCAATAGCCGGGCGGTTACGTCGTGATCGGACAAAGCGCCGAACAGTTCCCACAGTCTGAGCCACTCCTGCCCCAAATTGCGTCATTTTCGCATGGCCAGGCACAGCGCTACCCGCGACGGAATGTCAGCCCGCTTGGTGCTGTTCTGATTGGGGCCCGCGTCAGAACTACTGGCAGATCCCGTTCCCGCAAGTGCCGCCGACGCAAGGGCCTGTGTTGTTGGTGTGGGTGCAGCCGTCAGTCGAGTTGCACACGTCGTTGGTGCAGGGGTTGCCGTCGTCGCAGATCTGGTTCAGGCGGAAGATGCGCGCCGAGCCGGCGTCGACCAGCGGGCTACCGAATCCCGGGACGTCGGTGCCGGGCACGCCGGCCAACAACCAGCCGCCGCTGAGCGCAACGCTGCCGCCAAGGCCATCTGCCGCGGCGAGCTTGGATTTCAAGTACGCGAATGGGCTCCACGAGCCGTTGCTGCGGCTGAACACGTAGGCTGCGCCGCTGTTGCTCAGGGTGTTGTTCGACCCGTCGCCGTTGACGCCGGTCGCCGCGCTGTCCTCCCCGCTGGCGCCGATGCCGAGCAAGTCGCCGTCGAGGGCCACGGCGACGGCAAAATGGTCACCTGCATCCGGGAACGCGGCCTTGAGGTACGCTTGCTGCGTCCAAGTGGCATTTTGCCTCAAGAAGACGTACGCCGCGCCGCTGTCCGGCTGCGAGTTGTCGGTGTCCATGCCGCCTGAGTCCTCGCCGCTCGCGCCGACGACCAACGTGCCGCCGCCCAATGCAAGGGCCGCGCCAAAGCCGTCGCCTGGGTCGCCGTTGCTGGCAGTCAAGACGGCCGTTGGCACCCAGCTTGTGCCGAAGCGGGTGAAGATGGCGACGGCGCCGGAGCCGGGTGTGCTGCCAAACGCGTTGGGCGCGCCGACGGCAATGAAGTCCCCGTCGATGCTGACCGCTGAGCCAAACGCCGCACCGGCCTGCGGATTGGCCGCCTTCAAGTAGGCCTGCTGCGTCCACACGCCGCCGCTGCGCACGAACACATACGCCGCGCCCGCCCCGGGACTCCCGTTGTCGCTTTGGCCCGCTCCGCCGCTGGCCTCGGCGGGTGCGCCGACGACGATCGTGTCGCCCGAGATAGCGACTGCGCTGCCGAAGCCGTCGCCCGCGTCGGTGTTGCTGGCTTTGAGGTACGCCTGCTCGACCCAGGTGCTGTTGCCCGGGTTCGGCACGAGGGCGTAGGCGGCGCCGGCTTTGGACGCGGAGTTGTCGGCTTCATTGCCGTTGACGCCCTTGGCGCCGCTGGATTCACCCTTGGCGCCGACGACCAGACTTGTGCCGGAGATGCCAACCGCGCAACCGAACAGGTCGCCCGCCTCGCCCTGCGCCACCGTGATGAATCGCTTGAACTGCCAGCTGTTGGCGACAAACGCGAAGGCCGAGACGGCGCCAGTTGCCTGCGTTTTCGGCACGCCCTTGACGTTGGGCATGCCGACGAGGGCGACGTCCCCGGCGATCGCTGCCACCGTGCCAAATCCAGAGCCGGCTTCGATGACGTCGGGCCCGAGGGAATTCTGTTCTGCGGCGACAGTCGAGAACGTACAGCCGACGCCGGCCGCGCACAAATCGACCGTGCACGGATTGCCGTCGGCGCAGACTTTGGGGATGTACGCGCAGGTGCCGTTGGCACAGACCAGCGGGTCGCAGACACCGCCGCAGACGCCGGTGCCACCGCATGCGCCGCTGGCGCAAGTGTCATTCACCGTGCAGGCGTTGCCGTCATTGCAAGCGCCACTGGTCGCCGTGCTCTGGCAACTGCCGGCCGTGCATGCGTCGATGGTGCATTTGTTGCCGTCCGAGCATGGAATGGCGTTGTTGGCGTGGCTGCAACCGTTCGCGCCACAGCCGTCCGTCGTGCACGCGTTGCCATCGTTGCAGGGCTGCGGATCGAGCGCGTAGATGCTGACCGTGCTATCGGACATCGTGGTGACGAACGCGAAGGAGTCGGCCAATGCCACGTAGTAGCCAAACTCTTGAGAGTCCCAGTTGTACTCGGGCTTGAGGTAAGCGGACTGGGTCCACTTGGTGGCACTGCGCTGGAACAGGAAGGCGGCGCCAATTCCGAAGCCGCTGATCGGGCTCGCTGGGTCGCCGTCGATGCCCGTCGCCGCCCTCCCCTCACCCGTAGCACCGACGAGCAAGCGGTCCCCGCGCAGTGCGATGCTGCCGCCAAAGCCGTCCCAATTCGCCGCGTCGCTGCTGAGGATCGTCGCCGTCGACACCCAGAGGCCGTCGCGCTTCTCGACGATCGCCACGGATTGGTTGGTCACGTCAGCGATGGCGGCCGTGTGGCCGTCGAGCGCGAGAGGGCCACCGGTGTTGGTGGGCACGTACGCTGGATTCGAAGTCACAACGTTTCCCGCGAGGTCAAAAAAGTTCACCGTCTGCGGGCTGCCGCCCCAGGAGACGAGAATCGCGTCGTCGGAGATGGCGACGTAATTGCCAAAATAGATGGCGTCCTTGAACTCGTTGATCAAATTACCCTTCAGGTAGGCAATCTGCGCCCACGTCCCGCCCGTGCGCCGGAAGACGTAGGCTGCGCCGCCGTGGGGACAGCCGACCCACGTCTGGTCGCCGTTGATGAGGGCGTCGCAGCCCATTTCTTCCGGCGCGCCGACGATTGCGTAGTCGCCGTGGATGGCGACGGTGCTGCCAAAAAGTGCGCCAGCCATCGGATTGGAAGCCTTCAAGTACGCCTGCTGCTGCCACGTCGTGCCAGAGCGGACGAACACATAGGCCGCGCCGGAATCCTTCGCGCTCGTATCGTTCGGATTGCCGTCGATGCCTGCGGACCCGCTGTCGTCGCCGGGCGCGCCAATCAGGGCGGTGTCGCCGCTGAGCGCATTCGCCTCGCCGAACCCATCGTTCGCGTTCGCGCCCTGAAGCGTGTGTTGCGTCAACCAGTTCCAGCCGCTCGACACGAAGACGCTCCCACCGATGAGGAGCGTGCCTGCGTCTGCGGCGATGGGGGCATCGGCAAAATCCAGAGTAGCTGCCGCCGCGAGCGCATGACCGTTGGAGCACTGGTTGCCCGGCTGGCAATAGTCGAATGTGCAGCCATTGCCGTCGTCGCAAGGCGCGACGGGTGGCACGATGCACGCGCCGCCGCTGCACAGGGGCGCGACGCAGTTCGCCTGCGCGCCACAGACAGCGCCGTCGTTGCCCGGTGTAAACAGGCAGCCCGTGGCTGGCGCGCAGCTGTCGACCGTGCACAGCGTGCCGTCATTGCACAGGATTGCGCTGTGTTTGCAGCCAGTTTGTGGCGCACAGCTGTCCGCAGTGCACGCGTCACCATCGTCGCAGAGGAGCGCGCTGCCCATGCAAGCCGCGTTGAGGCACGCATCGTTTTGGGTACACGCACTGCCGTCGTCGCAGGCGCTGCCGTCGGTCTTGGCCGGCCCGGTCGCGCACGTCCAGGCGAAGTCACCGGTGGCTTGGCACTGGCCGGTGAAACAATTCGCGGCGACGGCGCTGCAGTCGATCGGCAAGCCGCCGACACAGGTTCCGCTGTTGTTGCAGACTTCGCCGAGCGTGCAGCCGTTTGCGTCGTTGCACGCGACCCCGGCGGACGCGAAAGTCGCCACGCACGTCGCGCTCGCCGGTCCGGTCGACTGGCAGGCGCCGCCTGTGCAGCCGCCGCCCGAGGCCAAGCCCGTGCAGTTCTTGATTGCGCCAGCGAGGCACGCGCCGCTCTTGCACGCGTCGTTCTCCGTGCAGCCGTTGCCGTCCGCGTCGCAGGTGGCGCCGTCGGGCAGCGCAACGTTGAAGCAGAGGTGGCTTTGGCTGCCGATCGAGTAGCACAGGCCACCCGTGCAAGGCTGGGTCGTGGCGGGACAAACGACCGCCGCTCCGGGCTTGCACACGCCGGCGTCGCAGGCGTCGCCGATCGTGCAGCCGTTTGCGTCACTACAGGTTGCGGCGACGGGCAAATGCACACAGGCGCCCGCGTTGCAGCTTTCCACCGTGCAGGTGTTCGCGTCCGCGCAGTTGCCGGCGACGGGCGCATGGAGGCAGACGCCGGCGGTGCAGCTGTCGGCCGTGCAGGCGTTGGCGTCGTCGCAGTCAAGGGGAGCGAGACCCCGGCAGACGCCGGAGATGCAGACATCGACCTGCGTGCAGCCGTCCCCGTCGTTGCAGAGCGTGAAACCTGTCGCCACATGTTTGCAGCCGATTCCCGCGGTGCAGCTGTCGGTGGTGCACACGTTGCCGTCGTCGCACGGGTCAAGCGCCGTGGCCGTACACGTGCCGGCCATGCACTGGCTTGCCAGTGTGCACGGGTCGCCATCCTCGCAAGCGCCGGAATTCGCGGAGGTGTGCACACAGCCGCTGGCGGGATCACACGTGTCGATGGAGCAGTCGCCGCCGTCGTCACAAGGAATGACCACCCCGGCGCACGCCCCGTTCACGCACGCGTCGCCGGTGGTGCAGACGCTGCCGTCGTCGCAGCCCCCAGACAGGGCGACGTGCAAGCAGCCGGCGCTTGGGTCGCAGCTGTCGTCGGTGCAGGCGTTGCTGTCGTTGCAGTTGGCGAAAGCGGCGCCTTGGCAGAAGCCTTGACTGCACACCTCGCCGACCGTGCAAGCGTCGCTATCGGTGCAGGTCGAGGCGTTGGGCGTGTTGACACAGCCGCTGGCGGGTTTGCAACTGTCGTCGGTGCAGCCGTTGTCGTCGGTGCAGGCGGTCACGGGCCCGGCCAAGCACGTGGTCGCAGAGCAAGCGTCGGCGAGCGTGCAGGCGTTACCGTCGTCGCAAGGGTTGATATTGGTGGAAAAGACGCAGCCGGTCGCGGAGGTGCAGCTGTCGTCGGTGCACGCGTTGCCGTCGTTGCAGGTGATCTTGGCGCCCAGGCATGCGCCACTCGCGCAAGCGTCGGTGGTGCACGCGTCGCCGTCGTCGCAGGGCGTGCCATCGGCGGCGGGGCTGATGCCGCAGGTGTTGTCGGTGTTGCAGACGGCGACGAGGCAGGCTTCGCTGGGTGAGGGGCACGCGGCTGGATCGCAAACCGCGATGGCATCCGTGCCTGCCGCAATCTCCTCGACGTCGAGCGTGGCATCCGTACCTTCGGCGTCGCTGCCAGCGTCGGCGTCGTTCGTTGCGGTGACTTCGACAGCGGCTTCGACGTCGGGCGCCTCAGCCGAGTCGGTTCCAGGTCCAACTTCATCGGGCGCGGCTGCGTCCGTGCCGGCGTCCGAGACATCCGGCGCGTCGGCGTCCTGCACGTCCTGAGCATCGACCGCATCGGCCGCGCCATCGGCCACGTCCGGTCCTGAGTCGACTTCCAGCGCCGCGTCGGCCGCGCCGTCGCCCGCTTCGTCCGGTCCTGAGTCAGCTTCCAGCGCCACGACGTCGGGGAGGTCCGCTGCGTCCGCGTCGGCTGCCTCCATGCTCACTTCAGTTGCCTGAACATCGGCGTCGAGGCCGCCCGCGGGAGGCGTGATCCTGTTGCCGCATGCGGCCACCCAGAGAACCAGCACCGCGCAGGACGCCACACGGCAGGCAACGGCATGCGTGAGTCGCGCAACAGCCATTCGTTCCATACGCCACCTCCGCGCCCCGTCCGGATCCGCGCCTTGCGGCCATAACCACACCGTCCGAGGCAGTGTGACCTTGCCAGACACCCACGTCAAGCACGCCATTTCTCTTGAATTCAGCCACTTTGGACGCGACATGACGCGATCGTCCCGCGCCTTGGACCGCGCTGGATGTTGTTGGTCGAAATGGCGGTCAGCGTCGCGTTCGGCTTCAGGTTCGCGGCGATGGGCAAGGACTTTGGGGCCGCACTCGGTCGTGCGTTGGATTGATCAGGTTTCGGGACGCCTCGTCTGCGCGCGCGCCTGCGGAGACAGACGGCGCCGCGCACCGAACGGCTCAGGGCGCACGTTGCGCGCTTCCGCGCGCTGCCAGCGCTTGGCCGTTGAAGAGGCTGATTTGTCGGCTGTCGGTCGTGATCCGTGGGACGCAGGACGTGATCGGTGGGACGTAGGTCGTGATCCGTGGGGCGTAGGTCGTGATCCGTGGGGCGTCGGCCGTGATCTGTAAGGCGTAGGTCGTGATCTGTGGAACGTCTGTCGTGATTTGTGCGCTGTATGGGCATCTGGTCGGGGCTCCGCCCGCGCAGCGAATCCGCGCAAACCGTGCTTGACGGTGGACACCGTCGCGAAGAGACTGGGAAAAGTGGGGTGAAGATGTCGAATGTCTTGGCAAAACGGAGGTGGCTGGCGATCAACCAAAGCGTCATCACGATTGGCATCGCGCTTTTGGCCTGCGGCGGACCGCAGCCGGCTGCCACGGATTCAGGTGCCAGCGAGGACGCGGACGTCGGCACGGATACCGCCATAGGCACCGATGCGGCGGTGACGGACGTGACGTCATCGGACTGCCAGGCGGATGCGTCGTGTGTCGACACAGCGCAGGTCGCGACGCCAAGCAATTTCACGATCACCTGCCAGGGCACCAGCCCGACCGCCATCGCGTTTGACTTTGCCGGCGCGAAGTCGGGCGACACGCGGGTCTGCACGCTCCACAACGAAGGCCCGGCGCCGTTTGCCTGGAGCGATCCGCCACAAATCCAGCCCATGGCGCCGTTGACGCAATCCATGGCCGCGTTCTATGACCTGACCTTGCAGACGAACGGCCAGCAGCGCGCCAAGCCATTCAGCGCGGGATCAATCGCGGCGGGCCAGTCGCTCGATTTCACGATTTCGTATACGGCGCCATTCAGCGGTCCGCAGCCATGGGCAGAGCTGCAGATCTCGTTCATGCAAGCGCCTTCGCCGCCGACGACACTGGCCATCCCCATCCGGAACGCCACTTGCGACGCGCCAGACCTGGTGTACGCGCCGGACGGGCTATGGCTGTACGCGACGACGGGCAACCAAGCCCAAGGGCACGTCGTGTTCACCAACCAAGGCTGCGCGCCGCTGGACATCGTGAAGGTGTGCATCAACGGCAACAATCCGAGTGGCAGCGATCCTTGTACCTTGAAGCAGTACGTCTCCGCGCATTTCGGTCTGGCGACCCCGGTGACCGCGACGACGTTGCAGCCGTCGGCGGTTGGCGGCGGCAATGGCCTGTTCGGCCTGGACGTCGAGTTCCATCCGCCCGATGACAACAAGATCGCGCCGATTGGCCTGCTGAACGTCGTCTACTGCGTCACCGGTTCGGTTGCTGGCGGCGATTGCGCGTTGGGCTACCAGACATATGACCTGTCCAGCGACAAGCCCGTCGATTACACGTTGCCAAGCGCCACGCTGCACGCGGACACGTCCAAGCCGAAAGCGGGTGCCGCGGTTTGGGTATCCGGCGACCTGACGCCCGGCAGTTTCCCGAATGGTGTATGGCGGTGGTGGCTGATCGACCGGCCGGCCGGCAGTCACGCGTGGATCGGCGCCTCCAGCCAGCTCACCCCGGACGTCCTTTTCCTCCCGGACCTGCCCGGCTCGTACACGGTGCAGGCGTCGGCGCTGACGATGAACCCGAACGTGACCCAACTCGCCTGGACGCCGCCCGCGGCGGTGACCGTGACCGTTTTGTAGGTGTGTGGACGCACCCACAAGGTGCACCGGTCAACGTGCCCGCCCAAATCCACCAGCAATTCTGCCTGGGCCACCGATTCTGGATGCAGTTCAAGGAGCAAGTGAAGATCGGCCCGCTGGCGACCTTCGCGGTCGTCAAGGGTTGATTTTCGCGCGGCGACGCCGAAATGCGCCAGAAGCGGTGGTTCCAGGCCGACTAGCCCTTTCCCGCCACCTGCGCCACAATCGCCCCCCTCATGCCAACCGCCACCACCAGCCCCACGCCCGCCCCGATGCGCACCTGGCGCATGCGCATCTTCACCAGCACCTGGCTCTGCTACGCCGGCTTCTACTTCTGCCGCCGGCCGTACTCCATCGCCAAGGCCGATATCAGCAGCCACTTGCACTGGCAGGCCACCGACCTCGCCGCCGTCTACGCCGCCTACTTGCTCGCCTACACCCTCGGCCAGTTCGCGTCCGGCGCTATCGGTCCGCGCCTGGGACCGCGCAGGATGCTCTTGGGCGGCATGGCGGTCAGCATTGCGTGTAGCGTCGCGTTTGGCTTCACCGACAGCCTGCTCTGGTTCATCGCGCTGATGAGCGTCAACGGCCTGGCCCAAGCGACCGGCTGGTCCAACACCGTCGGCACGATGGCCAACTGGTTCAAGCGCGAGGAACGCGGCACGGTCATGGGCTTGTGGGCGACCAACTTCCAGTTCGGCGGCGTGGCGTCCGCGGGCCTCGCCGCGTGGATGCTGCCGCGCTACGGCTTTCGCTTCGCATTCTGGTCCGGCGCGGCGGTGCTGGGCGGCGTGGCGCTCATCGTCTTCCTGTGGCAGCGCAACCGGCCCGAAGACGTCGGCTTGCCGGCGATTGTCGATGAACAGGAGCCCGCGGTCGATCTCAGCAGCCCCACGCCCAAGTGGTCGCGCGCGACGTGGACCACGGTGCTGCTGATTGGTTTCGCCTACTTTGGCATGAAATTCATCCGCTACGCGCTGTGGAGCTGGGCGCCGTTCTTCCTGGAAAAGAACCTGCACTTGAAAGGCGACGACGCCGGCTACGTCTCCACCGTGTTCGACGTCTGCGGCATCGTCGGCGTGGTCGTCACCGGCTACCTGAGCGACAAACTCTTCCACGGCCGCCGCGCGATGGTCAGCTTCCTGATGGTCTGCGGCGTGTGCGCAGCGACGCTCTTGTTGTTCACCATCGGCGCGCAAAGCGTCTACGGCTTCGCCCTCTCCATCGGCCTCATCGGCTTCACGCTCTACGGCCCCGACGCGTTGCTCACCGGCGCCGGCGCCATGGACGTCGGCGGCGGTCGCGGCGCCGTGCGCGCTTCCGGCATCATCTCGGGCATCGGCTCAGCCGGTTCGGTCGTGCAGGAACTCGTCATCGGCAAAATGTACGACAAAGCCAACGGCGCCATCGCGCCGATTCTCGCCACGCTCCTGGGCTCCGCGCTCTTCACCGCCGCATGCGTCGGCGCCATCGTCTGGCGCAACAAGCGCGGCGACTCGGATATGTAACGCTCCAAGTGGCGCAGCTGCGGCTCGGGAACATCCGGCACTCTGCCCCCACGCTCGACCTCTGCTCCCGTGCGCTAGCCCACCCCAAAAACTTCGCGGAGGTGCGGGTCCCGATTTGCCGAAGCGAAGCGCAGGCAAAAGTTACGATGAGTCGGCCGGTCCCCGCGCGCGCGATCGTGTGATACGTCGCAAATGGGCACTTGCGCCCTGCTTGGAGACCGGCCGTGGAACAGAATACGACAGCGC
>CAIYBN010000088.1 GCA_903924465.1 uncultured Myxococcales bacterium
GGGACTGCCGACCGTGGCAGATCGGGAAACCTAGTGCCCAACCTAGTGCCCTATGGCTTTCCGGTTCGGGTCGTGCCTCGTAACCGCTTGATTCTTCAGCGCGCAACCCCGGGCTCGAACCGGGGACCTTTGGCTTCGGAGGCCAACGCTCTATCCAACTGAGCTAGTCGCGCGTCGCCCGCACCCTCGCAGGTAGCGGTCGGGCTGCGCAGGATAGGCCAACCCCCGCCGAGGGTCAACGTCCCGCGTGCACCCGACGCTGGGGCCGCTATTGCCCCAAAAGTGCCGTGAGCTTGCCCATCATGAGCGGTGGCGCCGGCTGATTGACGTCCCCCATGTTGCCGAATGCCCACACTTCCTTCCACACGAGGCGTCCCGTGTCGTCGAGAAGGTGTGCGCTATTAGGCACTTGCCCAAGCTGTGCCCAGACCGCGTTGTCCATGCCGTCGAGCAGCAGGCGCGTCGCGTCGAGCTTGTAGCGTGCCACGAGGGCTCGGGCCAGGGTCACGCGCTGGGCAAACGTGTGCGTCTGCCTCACAAGTACCTGATCTTTCACGTTGAGTTCGCCGGTCCACTGCGCGCCGGTGGCATAGGGACACTCGTCGATGGCCGGGTGGGCCTCGAGCGTGTAGACCACGAGCACTTCCAGCTTGCGGCCCGTCTTGGCTGCGAGAGAGTCCGCCAAATCCTTCACTTTCGGCAGCCACGGCTGGGCGTGGTCGCGGTACGCGAAGCACGAGGAGCTGCCGGTCAGCAGCAGCACGGCGGCCTTGCCGCGGAACTGGCTCAACTTCACCTGTTGTCCCGAGACGTTCCACAGCGTGAAGTCCGGCATCAGCTCGCCTGGCTGCACGCCGAGGCCGTCGAACGCATCGAAGAGCTTCTCGTGCGCCGCGTCCGGCACCGTGACGTCCTTGGAGAGATCGACTTGATCGGCGGGCACTTGCAGCAGCGGATTGACGTTGGGATCCTGCGCCGTCTCGAAGATCGGATCGCGCACCGGGCCGCTGTCGGCCGTGTCGCTGGTCTCGCTTGTCGTCCCGGCGCAAGCCGTTGCAACGACGCAGGAAATGCCCAGGCAGAGAAGGCGGTTCAGACGCATGGGGAGGCTCCGAAAGAGGGGCATGCGTCACTCGTAGACGACGAGCCACACGGCGCCGTCGATGTTGGCGGTACCGTCGCCGTCCGGCGGCGTCTTGCCGGCCAAGAGGCCGTGGTAGGAAAGCGTTGCAGTCTTGCCCGGTTGCACCTTCGCGGTGATGTCGACGCGCCAAGGATCGACCTGCATGCCGGGACACCAGCCGCCGCGGCCGTACCACCACGTGCCGCCCTGGTTGGGCACCATGCCCTTGTCCAGGTTGGGCATGCACAGGTTGGAAGTGCCTGCTTCTGGGTGCTTTTTCTCGAAGTCCTGGCCGCCGACGGTGAAGCGGTGGACGTGGTTGCAGAACTCGGAGCAATGTGTCGTGGCGTCGCCACCGTGGCCGGTGATAAGCGCCCAAATCTCCACGGTTTTTGCGCCAGCGGGGATGTCGACGGTGCGGTCCGGGTGCAGCGTGTCGTACGCGCTGGTGAAGGCGCCGCCGTCCCAGAGCTTGACGACTTGCTTGGGCATCACCCCCTTCTTCTTGTTCAGGAAACGCAGCGACAGGAAGGTCGACGTCGGCTGCTTGTTCCAGCTCGGCGCAGAATCCCAACGGAAGTGCTTGGTTCCGCCATTCTTCAAGTAGACGAGCATCGGCGACGCATCGACGAACCAGTGGGTCTCGCGGTGGTAGCTCGTGATGAACCTCGCGATTTCAATGTTGTTTCCGTCATCGCCGCGCACCGCGAGGCTGGCGATGTAGTCCCACGCGCCGCAGTTGCCGGGCTCCGGCGCATCGGCGTTCGGGCAGCGCATCTCGACTTCGATTTCCAGGGTGTCATAGGTGTCCAGCGCCGTCGTCAGCGTCACATCGGTCTCGGCAAACTCCTCCAGCGTCTCACCTTTCCACAGCGGCACCACCAGCGCGCCGTCGCTGGCGCGGGCATCCTCGCGCAGTGCGTCGCCGTTGTACTGCAGCGGTTCGTTGGCCGCGTAGGCGAGATTGGACTTCCACGGCCACTTGCCCGCCGCCTGCAGCGCCGCGTCCTGCCGGGTCACGTCGGCCAGCATGCCAAAGCCGCGAATGCGCTGGTACCTGTCGATTCCAAAGCCGATCTGCCCGTGACCCAAGAGCACGGCGCCCGGCCAGTCCGTGATGTCCTGCGCGCGCTTGGCGACGACGTGCAGGTGGTCATGCCAGAACTGCCCGTCTTCAGGCGACAAATTCGAGAGGAGGTCCATCACGCGCGCCGTCATGGCATCGATGGACGCCTGCGCCTTGTCGGCGGACTGCTGCGACACGAAGAAGTAGTGGGCATTGCGCGGGGAACGCTGGATGAGCAGATCGAGATCCTTCTCCCAGATCGAGGTCTTGTCGAGCTCGGAGACCGACAGCAGGTCCGGCACGAACACGTAGGTCTCGCAGCCGGTGAACTTGTCGGCGAAGTGCCAATCGCTGCCGTCGCTGAGCGGCAGCGTGAAATCA
>CAIYBN010000089.1 GCA_903924465.1 uncultured Myxococcales bacterium
AACTTGACTAATGTTCACAACGAGACTCAGCATAGATTCCAGCACTCCCGCAAACTTGTTCATACACACCCCCAGCAGCATCACGCCGCGGGGCAGATTCTAGGTCTGGACGGTTGTAGAGGTCAACCGGTAAGGCAGGTCGCACTTTTGTTCCTGACCAGCGCATCCCTGCTTGCCTTGAATGGCTGTTGGCTGGACAGCGGCAGCACGGACGCCAACGCGGATACCGGCAACGGCGAGGACAGCCAACTCTCCGGCTCGGACGCGAGCAGCGGCTCGGACGCCGCCAGCACCGATGTCGCCGTGGGCTGCACAGTCGGCACGGATGCTTGCGGCGTGGGCCAATACTGCTCGGCGCCCGTCGGCCAGTGCACCGGCGCGGGCACCTGCGCAACCCGGCCGCAGCAATGCACGCTGGAGTACGGGCCCATCTGCGGCTGCGACGGCAAGGACTATGGCAACGGCTGCGAGGCAAACTCCGCTGGCGTCGTCATGAGCAAGGGCGGATCGTGCACCGCCACCGCAACCAAGTGGTACACGACCTGCGGGGCGCCAGTCTGCAGCAGCGTCAAGCCGATCGCGGGCGTCGCCGCTTGCACGACGCAAAAGGCCGGCGACAGCTGCACGACCGGCGCGCCTCCTTGTGACTTGCTGAACACTTGCCAGCAGGAGTTGGTTTGCGCCGACAAGGATCCCAAGGTCAGTCCCGGCGGTTGCCCGATTTCGCGCCGTGCCATGAAGACGGACATCCACTACCTGGACGCCCAAGATGCCGCGCGACTGCAGACAGAACTGCTGGCGACCAAGCTCGCGACCTACAAATACCGCGATGCGGGCGCACAGGCACCGCAACAGTTGGGATTTATCATCGACGACCAGCCTGGCAGTCCGGCGGTCGACGCGCGGCGCGACATGGTCGATCTGTACGGCTACCTCTCGATGTCCGTCGCTGCGCTGCAGGTCCAGCAGCGGCAGCTGACCGAGCAGGCGCGGCGCATTGAGCAGCTGGAGAAAGCGCTGCAATCATCACGCATTTGCCAGTAGCGGGTCTGATTCAATTTCTTCTTGAACATCGGTCTGCCTGCGAACACCGCGAAGGTCGATCGCGTCGTGGAACACGGTGCCTGCGGCCGGAAAGCTGTGACCTTGACCGGTCAAACCGCACGCAGTAACGTACTTTGACCCACGCCGACCCCGGTCGCGCCGCGGCAGGAGACAGCGATGCGAGCGAGGATCTGGACCCTGACCGCCGCCCTGCTTCTGGCCGGGCTGCCCGCGCTCGCCGCGGAAAATCACGTCATTCCTGCGGGCCAGGAGACGGCGGTCAAGCACATGCTGGAGTTGCCTGCGCCCGCGTCTGGCGGATGCACGTTGGACAATGTGCAAATCTCGGCAGCCGCGATCCAGGCGAAGTTTCAGTGTGGCGCGCAGAGCCCGACGATCACCCTGCGGCACCCGAGCGACGTTCCGGACGCAACGCAGAAGACCGCGCAGTTTGCCGTGACGACGACGGGCGATCCGCCAGCGTCCTTGGTGCAAGCCCTGATGGAGAACGTCAAGACGCACGAGGCCGAGTTTCACTGGCAGGTCATCGCTGAGCCGCCCAAACGGCCGCGCCTGCGCACCGAGCAGCGCGACGACATGACGGCGAGCCAGTGGGCGGCGATGCAAAAAGGCGACGCACTGTACGGCGCGGGCAAGACCGCTGAGGCGTATGAAGTTTTCGTGGAGTTGGCGCGGGAAACCACCGTCACCGGCGTGTTGGGCATGGTGGTTGCGACGCTCGCGCCGTCCGCATCAAGCTTACCGTTGGTGCAACGGCTTCGTCAGGAGGCTGACAGCGCGCCAAACGACCCGTTGAAGCAGTTTCTGGCCGGCGTGGCGCTGCACTACTACGGCCACCGCGGGGCGCCGACACGCCGGGAGAAGCTGCAGTACTACCGGACGGCCATTCCCTACTTGGAACGCGCCCGTCTGGCATTTCCCAACGAGCCGCGGGTCTATATCTATCTCGCCGTCAGCCATTTCAGGCTCGGCGAACAGAAGGACGCCGAAGTGGCGATCGAGCGCGCAGTGCAGTTGGGCGAACACGACGCCGACGCCTACTATTGCCGCGCTGAAGTGTTCCAGCGGGTGAACCTGCCGCGGGCGATCGAGGACGTCAAGAAGTACCTCGCAGTCACGGAAGCGGTCGCGCGGGAGATGCCGGGCTATGTCAGCCAGTCGAAGCAAAAGCGCGTGAGGGACATGCTCTCACACTTGCAGGCTTTTCAGGCGGGCACAGAGACGCCCAGCGACTTGTTTGACCCCCTGCCCGAGCGCCATGAGAACGCGTCCAGTTCTCCGTCGGTGCCGCTGGCGCTTGGCGCGGGCCTCGCCACCTTGCTCGGGCTCGCTGCTTTCTGGCTGTGGCGGAGGAAGCGCAAGGCCGCCCAGTGAGTGCCAGCTTGCCTGCTCACGGAACGGCGTCACGCACGCGTTTCCTCCTATTTTCCCTGGCATTTTTGCTACTGCCCACGACAGCGGCGGCGGCCCATCGTGAACAACAATGGACGGAGTTGGGTGCGGCGATGCGCGCCTGGCAGCCGCCGACGCCCGATGTGCGCGTTCTCGAGGTCGCCGTTTCCGAGGGCGAACTCGCGATGACCTTGCAACTGGGCGCTTTTGACCGCGTGAAGATCCTGCTGACTGAATTTCCGCCCGACAAGCGCGACCAACGCGGCGATCCGTTGAATTCCCTGATGTGGCTCTGCGATCCGCACGAACCGTCGCCGATATGGATTGAACCATTACGCAATTTGCGGGCCTACGTCCTCTCACTGGACCACGGCCAATTCCGCGAGGTGCCCAAGCTGGCGCCCGTGCCGCCGCCGCCGCTCCTGGTACCGCTGACCTGGGCGTTGTTGGCCACCTCGGTGCTCGCCTTGCTGTTCGCGCTGGGTCTGGCGATGCGCGAGTTGGGTGACTTGACCGTGTGGATGCCGCTTGTCTTCGGGGCGTGGCTGCTGCGGGCGGTTCTTCCGCACCGGCTGGTGATGGTCTATTTTGGCTTTTTGCACGTGGACCAAGCCGTCGATTTGCACCAACTGCCGCGGTATGGTCCAGCGACGACGCTGCTGGACCACGCACTCTTTGCCGTGCTCCCAGCGCACCACGCGACGGTCCAGCATATGCACACGGTGTTGGCGGCGCTGACGATTCTGCCGCTGGCGGCGCTCGTGCAGCGGCTTGCCACGCCGTGGGCGGCCCGGGCATTCGGCGTCGGCCTGGCGCTGCTGCCGGTCGCATGGCTGGACAGCGGCTCGGAGTCGATGCTGGTCCCGGCGATGCTGTGGTGGAGCACGGGCACATTGCTCTTGTCGTTCGGCTGCGAGACCCGGCGGGTGATGATGCTGTCCGGGGCTGTGGTGCTGCTTGCCTTGGCGGGGCTCGCGCGGCCGGACTGCTTGATGATGACCATGCCGACGGCACTGTGCGTCGTCCTGGCCAGGCCCTCGCCCCGCGCGGCGTGGTTCTGGGCGCCGGCTGTCATCTGCGCGCTGGTTCTCCTGTGGCTGCCCGATATTGCGTTCCTGCGCGATCGCGCCCACGAGGATGTGCTGGCCGGCAACCTGCCGCGCCTCAACCTGCAGTTTGTCGGTCAGGTGCCAAGGCAGCTCGCGCACGACTGGCTGATTCTGGACTACCGCTATTGGCCGTTGCCGCTGACGGCCTTGGCGCTTGCGGGCTTCTTGTTTCGCGAGACGCGGCGGCCCGTCGCAGCGCTTTGGTTGGCGAGCGTGTTGTGGGCGACGCCAATGCTGCTGGATTTCAACGAGACGTCCAAGCTGCGGTTGCACCTGCCCTCGGGACTGCTGGTGTTGATGGCCGCGGCGGTGGCGCTGGGGGCGCTGCAGCAGCGGCAGCGCCGGTGGCTGCCGATCCTGCTGTTGGTCACGCTCGGCAGCTTTGCGCTGACCGCGCCGCAGACCATGGCGCCGCAACTGTCCGATCGATCCGAGAACGTTCTGGCAGCGGCTGCAAGCATCGCCCGCGACGGTCGCAAAACAGCCTTAGTTGTGCGTAGTTATGATGATGACGACACGCCGGGAGTGCATCTCTTTTGGCCGCAGTACCTGCTGGAGCCCGGGGATCGTTGGCTGTCGGTGCGCGATTGGCGAGCCGGCGCGCTGCGGCCGGACGAGAGGGCGCTGGGCGTGATCGACGTGCGGTGTCACGCGGGTGTCGAAGTCCTGCCCAACAACGATCCGCGGATTCCGGAAACGTTACTGCCTCATCCAAGCTGCCAAACGCTGTGGCGAGCGGCGATCGGGCAACCGCTGTGGCAAGAACAGACGCCGAACATTGGCGAACGCGGCTTTGCCTGGTATCCGCCGCCCAACCAGCTGCCGACGCTGACGCAGGCGGTTCTGGCGCTGTGACCGAAAGTGGCCGGAGCTACAAGCCCAGCAGCGCCTTGCAGTCCGCGAGGACATCGTTGGGATGATGCGTCAGTCCGGAATTCGTCATGAAAGACGAGTAGGTAAGCACCTGCATGCCCTTGTCGTCCAGCACCACGGTCACGCGATCCGCGGCACTTTGGCTCTTGGTCGATGCGGCATCGTAGTACAGCGCCAGTTCGCGACCCAGATCGCTCCACAACGGGAATGCGAAGTTGTCCGACGCCTTGAACGCGGCATTTTTGCTGGCAGAATCAAATGAGACACCGACGATCTTCACGCCAATTGCGTCAAAACCGCTTTGGAGGTCGCGGAACCCGCAACCCTCGATCGTTCAACCGATGGTCGCGGCTGCCGGATAGAACCACAGCACCGTCCAGTGGCCTTGCAACGCGTCAGGTGTCACCGTCACGCCCGTCGAGTCCACCACTTTGGTGAACGTTGGCGGAGCCAGCGGCGGTAGGACCAGACCGCCCACCGTCTTGACCGCCGTTTTGACGTCCTGCGCCACATCCAGTGCCGCGTCCGGAGCCGCATCCTCCGCCACCGCGTCCGTTTGCGCGATGTCCGCTGCCGCGTCGGGCGGCGCAGTGTCCAACGCCGCATCCGCAGCCGCATCCAACGTCTCGGCGACGTCATTGGCTGTGATTGCGTCTTTCGCGATCGCCGTGTTTCCGCCGCCTGCCGCCGTCGTACTGCCGCAGGCGACGTGCCCCAGCAGCGCAGCGAGTGCGAGCAACCCAATCCCCAAATGTCTGTGCATCACGTCCTCCCGTTTTGGCCAAATTTGACCACCGTGACGCTACCGTTGCGGCGTGCCGTTGCAATCAAAATGCCATGCAACCTATGCAAATCAAAGACTTCCGCATCGATCGATCGCGCACCTTCGCGCAACGTCACGCTTCCGTCACAGGCACGCATGCGCGCATTGCCCGCGCATGCCGGGAGCCTATACTCGTCCGTGGCAGCCTCCGTCTGGGACTGTCGGCAAGGTTCGAACGGGAACCGAGCGGCCATGCGCCAACGACGTCGCGACCGTACGGTCCCCTTCACTCGTGGGGCGTCGTATGTCAAAAATCACCACATCGGACATTCGCAACCTGATCCTGACCGGGCACATGGGCGCCGGCAAGACAACGCTCGCCGACGCGCTGCTCTTTGCCGCGGGCGGCAGTTCTCGCAAAGGAACGGTGCAGGACGGCACGAGCATCAGCGATTTTGAGAAGGAGGAGCGCGAGCACAAGCACTCGATCTACGCGTCTGTTCTGCATTTCGACTATGCCGGCCGGCGGGTGAACCTCATCGACACGCCTGGCGCCGCGGATTTGCTCGGGCAGGCCATCGCGTGTCTGCCGGCCGTGGAAACCGTGGCCGTCGTCATCAACGCGACGGCGGGTGTGGAACTCGTGACGCGGCGGATGATGGAAGCCGCGCGGAGTGCCAATTGGCCGCGGCTCATCATCGTCAACAAGATGGACGCGCCGGATGTCGATTTCAACGCGCTGCTGAAGCAAATCCAGGACACGTTTGGCAAGGAGTGCCTGGCGATCAACCTGCCGACCCGCCACGGCACGGGCGTGATCGACTGCCTGTTGAACAATGCGGGCGACAGCGACATGGGGCCGGTTGGCAATTTTCACGCAGCGATCCTGGATCAGATCGTGGAAGTCGACGAAGCGCTGATGGAAACGTACCTGGGCGGCGAGGAGCCGAACTACGAGGCGCTCCACGCGCCGTTTGAGAAATGCCTGGATGAAGGTCACGTGATTCCGATTTGCTTCACCGACGCCAAGAGCGGCGCTGGCGTTGCGGAATTGCTGGACATCATCCTGCGCTGGTGTCCCAATCCGCTGGAAGGCAACGAGCGGCCGTTTCTGACCGGCGAAGGTGCGGACGAGCGGCCCTTTGTGTACCACAACGATGTGAACCGACCGCTGCTGGCGCATGTGTTCAAGGTCACGACGGATCCGTTCGTCGGCAAGTTGGCGTATTTCCGCGTGCATGAAGGCAAGGCGCTGAGCAATGCCGCGGTCTTCATCGGCGCGAGCAAGAAGCCGATCAAGCTCAACCACGTGTTCCATTTGCAGGGCAAGGACCACCCGGAATGCGAGGAATTGGTGGCGGGCGACATTGGCGCAGTGGCGAAAGTGGAGGAAATTCAAGCGGGTGACGTGCTGCACGACGACCACGCGCTGGATTTTGTGCACCTGAAGCCGCTGCAATATCCGACGCCGATGCACGGCCTGGCAGTGGCGCCGAAGACGCGCGGCGATGAGGCGAAGATCGCGGGCGCGTTTCACAAAATTGTCGAGGAGGATCCCACGTTTACCGTGAGTCACGACAGCCAGACGCATGAAATGGTGATTCGCGGCTTGGGCGAACTGCACTTGCGCCTGATTCTGGAGAAGCTGAAGAATCGCGGTCTGGAAGTGGAGACCAAACAGCCGAAGATCGCGTACCGCGAGACGATTACTACCCAAGCTGACGGCCATTACCGGCATCGGCGGCAGACCGGCGGCGCGGGCCAGTTCGGCGAGGTGATGCTCAGAGTGGAGCCGCTGGAACGCGGACAGGGCTTTGAATTCGTGGATGCGGTGGTCGGCGGCGCGATTCCCGGCCAATACCTGCCGGCGGTGGAAAAAGGCGTGCGCGAGCTGCTGGAGGAGGGCTTCGTCGGTGGCTATCCGCTGCAGGATGTGCGCGTGACCATTACCGACGGCAAGCACCACCCGGTCGATTCCAAGGAAGTGGCGTTCAAGACCGCCGGCAAGTTCGCGTTCCGCGATGCGCTGAGCAAGGCGCGTCCCGTGCTGCTGGAGCCGATCGTGACGCTGGAAGTCGTTGTGCCTGAAGACAAAATGGGCGCGATTACCGGCGACATGTCCAGCCGCCGCGGCAAAGTGCTGGGCACGGACCTGGGCGGCGGCGAGATGGTGACCATCAAGGCCGCGGCGCCGCTGGCGGAAGTGACGCAGTATCAGTCGATGTTGAAGAGCGTGACCGGCGGACTGGGCAGCTTCGCCATGGAAATGAGCCATTACGAGCCGACGCCAACGCAGGTCCAGCAACTCGTGGCGGCCGCGTATAAGCCGCGGGTCGAAGAAGAGTAGACCCGACGATACGCGCCGACCGAAGTTCGCGATCAAACGTTGTCGATCCGCGGCGTGCCACCGGAGGTGCACGCTCGCGGTCCCAGTCCGAGATGCGCCAGGTCTGACCGCAACGATTTGGGGTCGACACAGGGCAGCATCCTTACGGCGGCGGGAAGCAGCCGGGCACGTACAAGTGGTTGCAGAAGCCGGTCACGCAGCTGTCCACCGAGCACGGGTTCTTGTCATCGCACATCGCGTCGCTCTTGCACGGCGTCGCGACGCAGCCGGGAATTGGCGCGTTGGAACAGCCGCCGGTCATCGCGAGGCACTGGTCAGACGTGCACGGGTTGCCGTCATCGCAGGTCACCGTCTTGTGGGCGCACTGGTTGTTGAGGCACAGATCGCCGGTGCACGCGTTGAAGTCGTTGCAATCCGCGGTGGTCTTGCAGAGCGTCGTACCGCAGCCCGGCATCAGGTAATGCTGGCACGTGTAGGTCGAGAGGTCGCACATGTCCTGCGTGCACGGGTCCGTGTCCGTGCACTCGGGGTCGGACTTGCAGAACTGCGCCGTGCAATTGGGCATTGGGATGTTCTGGCAGTTGCCGGATGGGTCGCAGAGGTCGGTCGTGCACGGGTTGTAGTCGTTGCACGTCGTCGGGTCGCATGGCTTGACGCAGCCGGGGATCGGCGTCGAGGTGCAGCCGCCAGTCGCTGCGTCGCAGCCGTCCTTGGTGCAGGGGTTGCCGTCGTCGCAGTACGCCGGGTTGCAGCAGTTCGGGATGCTGCCGTAGAGGCACACGCCGCTGGCCAGGTCGCATTTGGCAATCGTGCACACGTCGCCGCCGGCGCAATCCGAATCTGCCTTGCACTTGTTGACGCAACCGGGGACTGGCATGAACTGGCACATGAAATCTGGACCGCAATAGTCCTGCGTGCACGCATCGCCATCGTTGCACGTGCTCGGCATGCTGGATGTCGGGTTGCAGCAGTAGGGCTGGCTCAGGTCGGCGCTGTGGTAGCACTGGCCGCTGCCGCTGGAGCTGATCGCGCACTTGTCGATGCTGCAGTAGTTGCCGTCGTCGCACTGCGCGTCCATTTTGCAGCCCGGATTGCCACAGCCGAAAATGGGCGTGTACACGCATTGGCCCGACGTCGGATCGCACGACGCCAACGTGCACGGATCCGGGCTGGCGCACGCCATACCGCTGTACGAACACTGGCCGCCGTAGCACATGTCCTGCGTGCAGGCGTTGCCGTCGTTGCAGTCGGCGCTGGATTTGCAGCCCGGCGTGCCGCAGCCCGGAATCACGGGATAGCTGCATTGGTAATCCATGCCGCAAGAATCGTACGTGCACGAATTCCCGTCGTAGCACGTGATCGCATTCATGGCCGGATCACAGCAGATGCCCTTTTGGCTCAAGTCGCCCGTGTGCGTGCACTGGCCCATGCCGCTCGCGGTGAGCTGGCACTTGTCGATGGTGCATTTCAAGCCGTCGTTGCACGCGGCATCCGATGTGCAGCCGGTCGTGCCGCAGCCGGGAATCACCTGATAGACGCATTGGAAGTTCATGCCGCAGTAGTCCGACGTGCACGAGTTGCCATCGTTGCAGCTCATCATTTGCGAGTTCGGATCGCAGCAGAAGCCGGCCTGGCTCAAATCGCCATAGTGGCTGCAGGTGCCGGCGCCGTTCGGACCGATCTGGCACTTGTCGATCGAGCACTTGTTGTAGTCGTCGCACTGCGCGTCGCTGGTGCAGCCGGTCTGACCGCAGCCGGTCACGCCGGCGTGCATGCAATTGCCCGACTTCGGGTCACAGTAATCCGCCGTGCACGGGTCGTTGTCGTTGCACTGCGAGTCGGTCTGGCAGCCCGTGCCGCAATTCGGAATCGTGGCGTGCATGCACGTCCCGGTTTCCGGGCTGCAGATGTCCGAGGTGCACGGGTTGTTGTCGTCGCACATGAAGTCGCCCTTGCAGGGGTTGCCGCAGCCGGGAATCGCCGTGGAAACACAGCCGCCGGTGCTGGGATCGCAGTTGTCGACGGTACAAGGATTGCCGTCGTCGCAGTTGATGACCTTGCTCACGCACTGGCCCCCGGAACAGTAGCCGTCGCCCGCGCACAGGCCCGCGCCCGATCCGCAATACGAATAGTCGGGCGCGGTGTAGGCCACGCATTGGTGGCTGGACAGGTCGCAGACGCCCTTGCTGCAGGGCGACGAAGGGCAATTGTTGTCCGAGGCACAGCCGATGGGTCCGGTATCCGGGAAGATCATGCCATCGCCGGGAAACCAGATGTCGCCGGGAGACCACGTGTCGCCGGGAGACCACGTGTCGCCATCGGTGATCGCGTCGTCAGCCGTCGCATCGGCGAGCGTTGCATCATTGCCGCTACTGCCGACGTCCAGGGCCTCCGGGCCAGAAACGCCGACGTCCGAGCCGCAGCCGTTCAGAGCTGCTGCAAGGGCAACCAGTGCGACATAAGTCACGCTACACTGCGCAAATTTCCGTGCCATTTTGCTGCTCCACATTGCCATCACACCCTCCTGCGCACCCGGCTGAGTTCAGGACCCAGCACAATACGTGGTGTGCACGAAGTGTGCCATGTCCCGAAGTCGAGTGCCAGCGCCGATCTGTGGTGGAAGAACCTGAAGCCGCGGCGGATTCACCGCCCCACGCGCCGCCGATTGTTCCAGCATACGGTATCGGATGTGTAGCAAATTCACACAGTGATGGATTTTCCAACATAGCTGGAGCCCGCAGCCACTCTTTCCCAACGCCCGGCTCCCGTGTCAAACTTGCCGCGCGGAGGAAGCCCGATGCCCCAGCCGACGTTGCGACCCGGTCACCAGCTCAACCACGCCTTGAAGATCGAACGCGTGCTCGGCCAAGGCGGTATGGGCACGGTCTATTTGGCCCACGATGAGTTGCTGGATCGACGCGTCGCGGTGAAGGTGCTCGACCACGTGGCGGACGCGGAGACGGCGGCGCTGAAGACACTGCTGGAAGGTCGCGCGGCGGCGCGCGTGGTGCATCCGCATGTGGTGGCGGTGCACGGAATCGGTGACATTTCCGGGGTACCTTTCATCGAAATGGAGTACGTCGAAGGCGGTTCGCTGCGCCAGCAACTGCGCGGTGATCCGCCGGGTCGCGGGCTGGTGGGCACGTGGCTGGCGCAACTGGCATCGGCGCTGACGACCGCGCACGAGGCTGGCGTCGTGCACTGCGACGTCAAGCCGGAAAACGTGATGCTGAAGAACCGCGGGCATGTGGCGAAGCTGGCGGATTTTGGCCTCGCACGATCGCAGACCGACGGGCGCGCGCACGAGCCGCTGAGTCACGGCACGATGGCCTATTTGGCTCCGGAATTGCTGGAAGGACCGCCAACGGCGGCATCGGATCAGTTCGCGCTGGCGGTGATGGCGGTGGAATTGCTGGCTGGCAAGCGACCGACGCGTGCGAGGCCGGAAGACATGCCGGAATTGCCCAAGGAACTGAATGTTCCGGAAAAAGCCCGGGAAGCGTTGATGCGGGCGCTTTCCGCCCAGCCAACGCAGCGATTCTCGTCGACCGCCGTCTTTGTCGACGTGCTGCTGCGCGCGCTGGGACTGGCCAACCTGCGCGGCCCGTTGGTCGGGATGCCGGATGTCGACCCCGGCGATACGTCCAAGACGAGTTCAGAGCTGCCGGTGCCGATGCTCAGCATCGCGCTGCACCCGCTGGGCGTTGCCGATCAGGTGCTTGCGGTGCTGGCCGTGATGCCATCGGGCTATCCGGGCGCGCTGCGCGAAGCACTCGGCACAGTGGCGCCGCCCGAAGTGCTGGCCGAACTGAAGCGCGCCGGCCAGATTGACGGTGTCGCCGATGAGTGGCGCTGGGCGTCGCCGCAGCCACGCGAATCGGCACTGCGCCGGCTGACACCGCGGCAACGTCGGCAAGTTTGTGCGCGGGTTGCCCTCGCCGTGGAAACGTGCGGACAGAAACGCGAATCGACGCGCGAGGATGCGACGCGGCTGTACCTGGCGGCGCGGCGGCTCCGCGATGCGGCGCGGCTCGCTCAGGAAAGTGCCGCGACGGCGAAAACAGCGCTGACGCGGGACCACCACCTGGCACGTGCGGTGGCGCTTCTGACCTCGCAAACCGAGCCCGCGCCGTGGCTTGCGGCGCTGAACGTGCGGATCGACTGGCTGCTGGCGTGTGGCTGGCTGGCGGCGGCGCGCGGACCTTTGGCGGAGGCGCAAGGCGTCATGGCGGATTCAGGCCTGGCGAGTACCGATCCGCTTCGGCTGCGGTTGAACGTGGCGGCGGCGCGGTTGCGGGCGGCGACGGGGGATCCCCAAGGTGCGGCGCACGGCTTGGCGCGGATCATGGGTCATCTGTCAGAGAAGACGCGGCTGGCCGTTCGCCTGGAGCTGCTGACGGCCTACGGGGCGGCGCTGACCGCGGCGGGACAAGCGGAGCCAGCGTGGACGCTCCTCGCCCCGCACGTGGGTCACGCGTACGCGCCGACGCCCGACGAGGCGACGGCTGCGCTCGCAGAGTTGCGCCTGGCCGCTGCCGACGCGCGGTTGCGCCTGAACCACACCGACCACGCGGCGCTGCTGGCGGGACAGGCGCTCGCCAGTGCGGAGGAACTTGGCGATACGCTGTTGGCAGCGCGCTGCCTCCTGCTGCTGGCTGACGTGGCGCGAGCGATGGCCCAGCGGGAACGGCAAGGCCAGTGGCTGGCGCGCGCCGCCAAGCTGCTGCAAGCGCTGGGGCCGACCGAGCTGACCGGCGTGTGGCATCTGCGGCAAGCGGAACTGTTGTTGGAGAATCAGCAGCCCTGGGTGGCGCTTGGCCATGTCGAACGCGCGGCGGCGTGCTTTGCTGTCCTGGGCTTGACGCGTCATGATGCGGCCGTCGCGGCACTCCGGGCGGCGATTGGACTGCCACCTACAGGATGACTGACACACCACCACCCCGCAGCGGCTTGCGCGCCGGAGCGCTCGACCTCGGCCTCGTCGCGGTGATCGGCGTGGCATCCGCGGCACCCGGCTACAGCCTTGCCGCCGCGTTGGGCCTCATCACCGCCGCCAGCGGCGTCAAGATGCCCGCGATGCTGCTCCTCGCATTCGTGCCCATGGCCTGCATCGCCATCGCCTTCGACCAGTTCAACCGCATCGACCCCGACTGCGGCACCTGCTTCAGTTGGGTCACGCGCACCTGTGGACCCAGTTGGGGCTGGATGACCGGCTGGGCCGTGATCGCCGCCGACATCGTGGTCATGACCAGCCTGGCACAAATTTCCGCGCAGTATTCCCTGGGTCTGGTCGGCACAACACCGATCGCGCATCCGCACATCGCGCTCGCGCTCGGCGTCGTGTGGATCGCCGCGATGACCTGGGTCTGCTACCGCGGCATCACGTTCTCGGCGCGCTTGCAGACCTTTCTGCTGCTGTTTGAGATCGGCGTGCTGCTGGCCCTTGCCGGGGTGATGCTGCACGCGGTCTACGCGGAGGCACGGCCGCAAGGGTTGCCGGCCAGCCGCACGATGTTCTGGCCCGGTGGCCTGCCGCTGCACGCCTGGATGGACGCGATGGGCGTCGCTATTTTCATCTATTGGGGCTGGGACACCGCCGTCAACGTCAATGCGGAGAGCAGTCAGCCACGCCGGACGCCGGGACGCGCGGCGATCCTCTCGACCCTCGCGCTCGTGGCGGTTTTTGTGCTGCTCGGCACCGCAGCACTGTGCTGGGCCGGCCCGCACTTTCTCGTGACCCATCAGGACGATGTCCTCGCAGCTCTGGGCCTGGAAGCGTTCGGTGCGCCGTGGAACAAGCTGCTGCATGTCGTCGTGCTGACGTCGGCCATCGCGGCGACGCAGACCACCATTTTGCCGACGGCCCGGACGGTGCTGTCCATGGCGGAGAAAGGCGCGTTGCCGCAGCATTTCCAGTCGATTCACCCGGTCCACCGGATTCCGACCCGCGCGACGTTGTGGATGGGCGTGGCGTCCGCGCTGTGGTACCTGTTGCTGTCACAGACCACGACAGCCATCGTCGCCGAATCGCTGCAAGCGCTGAACCTGCTCGTGGCGTTCTATTACGGCCTGAGCGGCCTGGCGTGCGCTTGGCACTTCCACCGGCAATTCCGCGGCGTCCGCGGCTTTCTCCTGCAAGTTGCCGCGCCGTTTGCCGGAGGCGTTGCACTGCTGTGGGTCATGGTCTATCTGATGGTCTGGCCGTCCGCGGAATCCGCGCAGCCGAATCCGTGGCCGCTGCTGATGGCGACGGGGATGATGGCCATCGGCTTCGTGCTGATGCTCTGGCAACGCTGGCGTGGCACTCGGGCTGGCACCTTCTGGACCACCTGACAGCCCGAGGCCACGCTCGCTCGACATTCAACGCGCGCGATCGACCCGCGCCTTGGCGCGACCTTCGGCACGATCGTCGCGCGCACGGGCACGTCCTTCCTGACGATCCTCGCGCGCCCGCGCACGTCCCTCCGCACGATCCGCGCGCGCCTCACCCGGATGGCCAGCCGCGCGATCCTCACGCGCCTTGGCGCGGCCTTCCGCCCGGTCTGCCCGCCCCTCTGCCCGCCCTTCGCGCCGGTCCGCGCGCGCTTCCGCACGACCCGCGCGGCGATCCGCACGTGCTTCGGGCGGACCTGCGAATGCCGCGGTCGCCATCGCGCTGCCCAGCAGCACGGTCGCCAAGGACATCAGAATCTTCTTGTGCATCTTCATGTCTTTCTCCAGCAAGTGGACGTTGTGTCCGGTTCATGGAACGCGGCAAGGATGACGTTATTCACGGCGTGACGCCACAGGCTTTTGCGTAGGCGTTGAAGGCGGCGCCGTACACCTGCGCCCGGCTCGGTCAGTTCCGAATCCCGGCGCCCCAGCACAAGCCCCTCGCACGGCCTCCCGAACCGCTCCAGTTGCCCATCCAACGACCTTGTAGTGCTTCCCCAACATCTCAAGCTACCCGTCCAAGGTGCCCGTCCCGCCATCCCAACCCGTCCGGGCTGCGCTGCAAGCGGTCTGTCCTGCATCCTCAACGCCCCGGGGACACGGTGCAGGGCGGTGCTACTGCCGCCTCACAGCGCAACGGCGGCTTTCATCTTGACCGCCCTGTGACCCTGCCGGTTCGCGCCGTCAAGCAACCGATTTTCCTGATTTCCGCGCCTATCGTTGACCCACGCAGCTTGCCACAAGTCCGCCCAGCCGCTGCCACGTTCACTGCACTCTCGCCATACGACCTCGCATCCGGATATCGGTTCGCCCTCAGTCGACCGGGTTCAAGCCCGGCACCGTGTGCGCGCCGAGCGCTGTGGATGATTGCGCCAGTACCTGACCTCGACGCCCTGGATGACGGCGCCGGAATGCGGTTGGATGGTTGGGACTTGGTGATTTCCTCGGGCGTCAACGATCGTGCCGCGCGGTTCGCCCGGGTGCCATGTGCCCACGTCTGCAATGGCATAGGCACGTCGAGCGCTTCACGACCTGCGTGTCGGACAATACCGATTTCTGCCACGCAGACGCGGGGCCAAGCTCCCAGGTTCAGCGTCAGGCACCCAAGTCGCTACGGCACCGGCGCGGCGACGGGACAGGTGCCCCACACCAACGTGCTGATGTTGAAACCAGCCGTGCTCGAAGTCGTGTAGTTCGCGTAGAGGGTCGCCGATGAAAAGCCGCCAGACAGCGTGATGAAATTGCCGATTTGTTGCATCACATTCGGCACAGATTGCAGCGACTTTCCTTGACCATCGAACAGCTCAACCCAGGGATCAGGAGTCGCCGAGGTAATCCCCGGCAGGAAGAGGAGCTTGGTCACGGGCGTTGCAAAGGCCAGCGTCAAGGTTTCTGTACCGTCCAGCTCGTCGTCCGCCGAACCGCCCACGATGCCCACGCCGTTCAACGGCAGGAAGTACAGATCCGCACTGCCGCTCAGCGTCATGTTGCCAAAAGCCTGGGTCGGTTCCGTAACCGCGCACTGGGCCAGACCCTGCGAACACGTGCCAAATTTCGTCAGATCAGCAACCTGCAGCTGTTCGGTCCAAGCCGTCACATGGCTCAGCGCGAGGCCGGAGCTGGGTCCCATCGCCATGACGGAAATCGACGTGCTGGTGATCGGTTCCGGGAAAATCCAGCGGTGCGTGACCAACTCCGGGTTGCCGAGCGACGGCGTCGACGTCCAAATCGGGTTGGCTGGCTGGCCGCTGACGCCGGTGTGCTGCAGCATGGTGTAGGCTTGTGCGGCGTTCTGGCCGGACGGCGCGCGGAACGTCATCTCCACTTGGCTGACCGGCTTGTCGTAGGCGATGAAAAGCTTCTCGTTGCCTTCGATGAGCGTGTTGTCGGTCCCGCCGACGACGCCGACGCCGAAGCCGCCGGTGACCGTCACGTTGGCGCTGCCGCTGACCGTGATGCCAACCTCGTAGACGGATGGAACGGACACGATGTCGGTGAGGAAGCTCGCTGTGAGGATGCCGCATTCCTGAACTGGCGCGCAGGTCGTGCCGTCGCCCGTGTAGCCACCCTTGCACGTGCAGGTGAAGCTGCCGACGGTGTTCGTGCAGTCCGCGGCCAGCGCGCAGCCCGCCGAGCCCGCGGCGCACTCGTTGATGTCCTTGCAGGCGTTGCCGTCGCTGCTGAAGCCAGTCGGACAGCTCGTGGCCGGACATTCGCCGGTGAGAATGGTGCCGACGCGGATGCCGCCAGTGTTGTCCACGGACGTGTTGGCGTGCAGCACTGCGCTGGTGAACGGCGCGGGACTCTGGATGAACTTGCCGATCGCGTTGGGAAGCCCCAGCGTGGTGCCTTGCGCCTTCAGGATCGAGGCGCCAGTCACGTCGAATAGCTCCGCCCACGGATCGGGCGTGTACATCGACGCGCTGACGGCGAACATCACCTTGGTCACCGGGGACGCAAACGCCAGATTCAACAGCTCCTGACCGTCAATCAGTGCATCCGCCGTGCCGCCGACGATGCCAACGCCGTTGCTGGGCAGGAAATAGAGTTGGCCGCTGCCCGACAGCGTCAACGCGCCAAAAATATGCGAAATCTCGGTCATCGCGCACGCCGGGGTCCCCGTGGTGCAGGTGCCAATGGATTGCAGGTCTGCCACCTCGAGCGCTTCATGCCAGAGCGTCACCTGCGTCACGCTCAGCCCCGTCGGGACACCCATCGAAGAGACCTGCAACGCGAGCGAGGCGACGGGCTTCGGGTAGATCCAGTGGAAAGTCACCCAAGCGCCGTTGCCAGGACCGGTGGCCTGCTGGCCTGAAACCGCGCCGACCGGTGCCCCAGTGACGTCCGTGGCAGCGGGCATGAAGTAGGTCTGCATCACGGTGCCCTTGCTGGCGTGCACGGTGACTTCCACTTGGCTGACCGGCTTGCTGAACGTCAACTTGAGTACCTCGCCGGAGTCGATCGCGTCGTCGCTGGTGCCGCCCACCACGCCCAGACCATGTGCGAACGTGCTGATGACTGCAGCTGCGGCGAGCGAGCCGCCCGTGGCCGTGAGGCTGCCCTTGGTGATGGCAGTGGTCGCGGTCACGTCCTCCAGGAACACCACCGTTTCGACACCGCATTCAATCACCTTTTTGCACGTGGTGCCGTCGCCCGCAAAGCCGTCGTTGCACGCGCATTGCGCCTGAACGCTCGCGCCCGGCGTGCAGGTCGCGTTGCTGTCGCAGCCGGAGAACTCCGTCGTGCACGGGTCAAAGCTGTTGAGCGTCGTGGTCGCGAAGCCGGCAGGTCCGGTGAAAGTTCCGTCAAACGCCGTCGCGGTGCAGCCAATAAGGTCGCCCGCCTTGACCGGCCAGTTGGCCGCCCATGCCCCAGAAGTGTGGTTTGCCAAATCCAGCGTGCTGCCCGTGGGTGCGCCGGCGAGCGGGACGCCGTTGACCGTCCAGACAAATGTGTAGCTGAGTTCCTGGTTGTCGCCATCCGTCGCAGTGGCGGCGCACTGAAGCTGCGCAGCGACGTCAGGCTGATCCGGCGTGATCGCGACCACCGGTGCCGTCGGTGCCGAGGGCGCAATCGTCACAGTCGCATCCAGCACCACTTGCCAACCCGGCACGGCAGACGCGGTGATCGTCGCCACGACTTTGACCTTGTCTCCGCCAACGTAGAGCGCCGCCGGTAGCGTGCTTCCCGTCGTCTGCACGGGCGAACCGTTGATGGACCAAGCGAAATCAATGGACACTTCGCCCAGCGGCAGCACACCGGTCGCGCCCAAATCGACCGTAGCGACCAAGTCCTGATCGCTCTTCGGCGCGCTGGGCGTCAGCGTCAACACCGGCAGCGCAACCTCGGTCGCGATCAGCGTCACGTTTGCCGTCGCCGACCCACCCGTCTCATCCTTCACCTCCACGGTCACGGTATGCTCACCCGGCGGCAGCGTCGCGGTTGCAGTCCAACCACCGCTCGTATCCGGTCCTGCGAGCGTCCAAACTGCCGATGGCGCAGGCGCATCAGTCACCGTCACTTTCAAAGCGCTCAGCGGCGAGTCCGGGTCCGCGGTCGTCAGCGTCACCGTGAGCGGCAGACCGGCTGGCACCAGCGTCCCGGACTGCGGCGAAAGGATGGTCACGGTCGGCGGCTGTGGCTGTTGAACGTCGGGCTGCGTCACGTCTTCCGCGTCGCTGCCAACCACGTCTGGCGCATCGATGCTATCCTTTGCGTCTGAACCCACAGTTTCATTGAGGGTCGCGTCCGTCCCGGCCGATGCCGTGTCCTGACCCACGTCCACGGCGTCGTCGGCGGTCGCATCCGTGCCGACCGCTTGGTCCTCATCCACGACGCCGCTGTTCGACGCGGCAGACCCGCAGGCCGCGACGCAAAGCGCGGTCGTTGCAACCACGATGGTCCGGATCCAGGTTTGATGTGTCCGCATGTCGAGCCTCCACGAGCGCGCTTTTCCGTTGGAGCCAAGCGTCAAAAGTTCAGTTGCCAGCGAAAAAAAATGCCTGCAAAAGGTGTCGACCAAAATGGTCGTCGTGTCGTCAATCTGCCATATCGCCAAACGGCCGGTCAAGAGCAAAGTCGGCCGGATTGGGTCTCCCTTCACCGCGCGCGGCTTGCAACCGTTCCCAAGGCTTGGCTTTGGACCGTCCGACAAGACTTCGGCGGCCAGCTTCGGTCTTCAAGACATTGCCCGGCGCCCGCAGTGTCTCCGATGCCAAACCCATTCACAACGGTTCGCTGCGTGAAGCACGCGACTCACCCGAGCGGGGTCTGGCTTGCGGAGCTGATCTCCTCCAACTCGCGGTTGCGTGTCTCGGGCAGGAAGGCCAGCACCAGCGCCGCGCAGACGAGCGGCGCCAAACCCAGCACGGCAACCGCGGGGCCGAGACCGCTGGGGCTCGCACGGCTGACGCCGGCAAGGCGCTCGGCCAAGAGGCCCACCAGCGTTGGGGCCAACACCATGCCCATGCGACCCAGCGTGTTGTTGGTCCAGGCCGCCGCGGACGCCCGCAGGCGCGTGGGAAAGAGTTCAGCCGTGAACGTCGCACAGAGGGCGAGATACGCGGTCGCAAAGAAGATCAGCACCAACAGCGAAAGGCCCATGGCCCACACGGACGGCGGGCCCATGAACGCCGCCGCGGTTGCAAACGAGCCCAAGGCAAAGAACAGCGCGCTGGTAGGCCGACGGCCCCAGGCGTCCATCAGCTTGCCCGCGACGACAAAGCCCGAGAGACCGAGCGTGAAAGCGATGGCGACGACCAGGCTGATTTGCTGCGGCGTCAGCCCGCGATCGTTCATGGCGAAGCTGGTCCAGAACGTCATGATCGGCGTGTAGCCGAGGTACATGAAGAACCAAAGCATCGCCACGACGGCCAGTTTCTTGCGGTAAGGTCGTGCGAGGACGTCGGTCCAGCCCGGCGGCTCCGGCGTCGCCTCGCGCAGGGCGGCATAGCGCCGCGTTTCGGCCATGCGCGTCCGGAGGAAAAAGACCAGCACCAGCGGTGCCAAACCGATCAGGTACATCGCCCGCCAGCCCAGCGACACCCGGGCGACAAGCGGAAACAGCGCGCTCCCCACGACGCCGCCGACGCCAGCCGCGCCTTGAACGATGGAAATGCCGATGCCACGCTTGGCTGCGGGCAGCTCTTCGGCAAGGATGACGGTTGAGATGCCCCATTCTGCGACGAGAAACACGCGGGCCAGAAACTGGAGCAGGACAAAGCCGAAGACGTCCGTTGTGGCTGCCGTCAAGCCTGTCGCAACGGTGTAGCCGACGACGGTCCAAAGCAGCATGGCACGCCGGCCCAGCGTGTCGCCCAGACGCATGACAAAGAAGGCGGCAATCGTTCCCGCGGCGATGGCCGAAGCGGCATAACCGGTCTGCAGCAGGCTCAAGCCGAAATCCTTGCGCAAATACGGCAAGACCAAATTCAGCAGGATAAAGTCGTAGCCTTCAAAAAACGTCGCTGTGGACAGCAGCAGGATGAGCACGATGTGCGCGCGTTGCAGGCGATTCGAGTCGTCGGGCATCTTCACTCCGTCAGCTGCGGCCGGACCAGCGCCGGGACAGTCGTCACGCCAAACCGTCGCCGAGGGAGGCGACTCACCTTGCACCAGTCCCAAAGGATAGTCCAGAGATAGCGCGCAGGCACAACGTTGCGAACAGGAACGGGGATGGAAATTCGCCTGGCATTTGCCCCCTTTCTCGGTCGGGCCGTACCAGCGCCTCTGCGCACGGCGTCGCCCGGCGCGTCCCGGTCGGTCTTCGGCGCGGTGACCTGCTACCCGCGACGGACGCTCCGCGCGACCTTCAACACATCGGCCAGCACGCCGGCTGGCGTCACAGGCCCGCCCGCGCCCTCGCCTTGCACGATCAGCGGGTACTCAGCGTGCTGCTCGGTCGAAAATGCCACAAAGGCCTCCGACCCACGCAGACGGGATGCGGGATGCTGCACGTCAACCGCAACCGGTCCAACTCGCGCGATGTTTCCCGGAGGCGCGAGCGAATCGGCAGAAAGTTCTCGGCCGGCAACGGCAGCCGCAAGTGCGCCAGAGTCTTCGTCGCGATCTCGCCGCTCGGAATCAGCGCGAACACTGCGCGCCGGCCACCACAGACGCACTCCCGCACAACGCTTCTTGCGACCCGGCCTCGCTTCGACCGGCACCCGCATTTCGCCAATCCACCGCCGCGGCGTCTCGTCAGCACACGCGACGGACCGTTTGGGATCAGCGGTAGTGCGGACAGTTCGATCACGTCCTCCCTGCGCGCCACGTACTCCGTAACCGCCTTGGGCTGAGTGGGAGTTTCGCACCGCTGCAAGTCGAAAGATGAGTGCGCTACTTCGGCTTGTAATCGCCTGTCTTCTTGAAGCCATTACAGTCAGTAACGCAAGCAGCCCCACCGATGGCCCCATCGTGCAGGCAATATCTTCCCTGACCCTTGTTCATACAAGAGCCGTTGGCATCGAATCCTCCGCAGCCATTGCAGGTTATCCAGTCAATTGGCGGGCAGATCTGGTCGACAAAGCCATAGAGGCAATCCTTGCAAGTAGCAGCACAAGGGCCGAATGCGGATTCCTTTGCCGATTGGGCCGCGGGCGTACCTGCTGTCTGGTCATAGAATGTGCAGCGCTGAACCAAGCCTCCGTCGGAACTTGGATCGCCGACGTTGCAGGCAGATTTGCCTTCAATCGACGTGGAACAGAGTGATGCGCTACCTGCGAGATATCCATTTGGTGTCAAGGAATTGGCGATAGCGAGCGGACAACAGTGCGCACCTCGACTATTTTCCTGGCAGGTAGCGAACGCTGCGCCGGGCACCTTGCATGCATCGGAAACTCCGGGACAGGCGGCAAGTTGCCAGCGCAATGTCCCGTCGGCAACTTGGCTACAGATCGCGGCATTGGGACGAACACAAAGACCATAAGTATCCACTTGTAGGCTTTTCTCGTCGACTCGGCTGCAGTGAACGGCCCCTTCTTTGGCGCAAGCCTGACCGATCACGGGCAGCGACACATTGTCCAAACAGGCTCCAGCCGGTGCGACGGTGGTCGCGTCTTCTGCTATCTCGAAAGCATCGCCGACATCTTCATCAGGTGGAGCTAGCCCATCGCTCCCGCTGTCTATCCAAATCTCAGCAGTTTCTGCGTCCTGGTCAGCATCCGAATCCGGCACGTCCATCAGATCGACTGTCTGGGCGTCTGAACCCGCTAGATTTTCCGAGGTTGGCGTGTGGCAGCTCAAAAGCGATAGCATCAACACCACTATGGCAACGCAGCGCATAAGGCCTCCGGTGGTGTCCGCCACTTGAACTTCCCGCTCACAACCCGGCACCTCCGCAGCCCCGGACCGTCCCCATCGCCGCTTCACCGCAGTCTTGCCGCATCCACAGGCCTCGTCAAGCCGCAAAACCTCGCCGTTTTGGCCATTTCAGGCAGATCCCGCCGCCCGCGGCCGGCGCTTGCCAGACCACACGCCCGCCCCCGATATGGCCTCACCCCAACCCCCATCCGCTCGTGCGGCCCGGGCCCGGCGGAAAGAAATCGAACCCGTACGTGGTTGGTTTCAACCTGCAGGCGCTGTGGGAGTTTGCGACCGCCCTGGCTGAACACGCCCCCCTTGCCTTCCCGCTGAATCATCCGCACTATTCAGCGTTTCAAGCACTGCCGACACTGGCGTCGGCCCCTTCGTCTTCCTGGAGTTCTCCATGCGCCTCGTCACTTTCCGCCTCCTCACCCTCGCCGCCGCCCTCCTCACCGCCACCGCTTGCGGCAGCAGCACTGGCGGCGGCAGCACCGGCACCGTCGATGCTGGCCCGACCGGCTCCACCACCGGAGACAAGTCCACCAACAGCGGCGCAGTCACCGCCAAGGGCTCCGATGGCAAGAGCACCAGCGTGAACGCCAGCGCGGCGGCGAGCTCCGGCTCCACGTCCGGCACGCAGAAGCTCGGCGCGATGGCCACGGACAAGATCCTGACGCTGTACATCTCCGACGCCAGCAGCCTCATCACCATCACCATCGATACCGACAAGAACCCGCTGCCCGCCACTGGCATCAAGGCCGGCGACGCGAGCTCGGGCGCGTTCGTCACCTACGTCGGCACCGCCGGCAGCTTCACCTCGGACGGCAGCGCGGGCACGATCGACGTCTCCAACTGCCCGTCTGACGCCAACAACACCGTCACCGTCGGCAAGCTGGACGGCGTCGTCGTCTCCGGCGTCGCCGCCACCGGCCAGGCCAGCCTCACGCTCGACGGCACGTTCAACCTCGTCTACTTCGGCGGCTACGGCAACCTCAAGTGCACCGCGCCGGTTGTCGCCACCGCCGACGCCAGCTCCACCGACGTGGGCAGCACCGCGGGCGGCACCTGCGGCTACCAGGTCTGCGCCGACAACAGCAAGAACTGCTGCCCATACCTGCCGTGCCTCACCCAGTGCCAGCTCGACTGCGCCAACACCGCCAACAACTGCACCATCGCCTGCGCCAGCAACCCCGCCGACATGAATTGCCCGATGAAGTGCGCTACCGACGCCTCCACCTGCTTCGACGGCTGCTTCGGCAAGTGCAACGTGACGGACAGCTGCAAGACGGTCGGCAATGCGTTCTTCACCTGCAGCAACAAGGCGGATCAGGCGAGCTGCGCGGGCAAGACCGACAACGACAAGTTGAGCTGCGAAGTGGACGCTTGCTGCGCGGAAGCGAAAGCGGCGTTCTAAACATGACGACCTGATTCCAACACCAAATTTCGTCGCTCAGACCTCTTGCATTTCGGACTGGATCCGCGAGCGTGTTCCGAAGGTGGCACGCCGCGGATGAAGAAGGTTTGATCTCGAACTTCGGTCGGAGTGTATCAGTCCAATGACAGGCCGCCCGCCGCCCGACTGCACAGCCGCTCCGATTTTGACGGCGGCCGGGGTGTCTCGTCAGCGCAGTGCAAAGTTCCCCGCAGCCCAGTTCGACCCATCGCTGCCTGTTGGGCGGTCTTGACACCGTCGTCATTCCAGGTACCGCCGAAGGGCCAACCATCATGATGTTGCACGATCATGGCGCTGACGCGCGGGATCTCGTGCCGCTCGCGGAAGTCCTGCCGGGGCCGCCGGGGCCGCAGGTCAGCGGGCGGTCAAAGAACGGCCGGTCGACTTCATCATTCGCCGCCAGCCAGCCAAAATCCTCGTCTCAGGGCGGCGCGCGGATCGGCAGAAAGCCCTCGGCGGTCAGCGGCAGCTTCAAATGGCTCAGGATCTTCGTCGCAATCTCCCCGCTCGGGATCAGCGCGTCGAACGCGCATTCACGCACCATCCGTGGCCCCGCGCTTTCCGCCGCGCTCATCCCGCTCGCCACCCGCCAAAAACCACCAAGCCGCCGCCGGCGACGCTCTACGCGAACGCCACGACTTCCAGCACGGCGGGGTTCAACCTCAGCACGCTGGTGTGGGGCACCTGCCCCGTCGCCGCGCCGGTGCCATAACGGCATGGGCCGCCGACGCCTGCGCACCTGGCAGAGTCAGGACGGAACGGTTACGGGCACGGCGTAATCGGCTGATGCAAGCAGCCAGTCGTCGGATTGCAGCTATCGCTGGTGCAGGCGTTGCTGTCGTCGCAGTTCACGACCGAGCCGCCGGTGCACACCTGATACGTACACGTGTCATTGAACGTGCAGGCATTGCTGTCGTCGCATGGCCCGGTGGTGGCCACGTTTTGGCAGTTGCCGGACGCGTCGCAGCTGTCGGTCGTGCAGGTGTTGCCGTCGTCGCACTGCTTGGCGACGTTGAGACAGCCAGTGGAATGATCGCAAATGTCGGTCGTGCAGACGTTGCTGTCGTCGCATTTCAGCGCGGCGCCACCGACGCACATGCCGGAATTGCAGGCGTCTCCGACCGTGCACGCGTCGCCGTCGTTGCACGCTCCGGTGTTGTACGAGAAGGCGCATCCGCCCGTGGACGTGCACGAGTCCGTGGTGCACTGGTTGCCGTCGGCGCAAACCACGACGCTACCGGGGATCACGGTGCAGACGCCGGCTTGGCAACTGTGGGCGGCGCACACATCGCTGGTGTCGCAGGACCCGCTGGAGAGCTTGGTGTTGACGCAGCCTTTGACCGCGTCGCACTGGTCGGTGGTGCAGGAATTGGAGTCGTCGCAGTTCTGCATCGCGCCGGACACGCACTTGCCGCCGCTGCACTGGTCGCCGGTTGTGCACACCGAGCCGTCGTCGCAAGGCGAGGTGGTGTTGACGTGGACACAGCCGCCTGTCGCCATGGAGCACGAGTCGGTGGTGCAGGGATTGTTGTCATCGCAGGTGTTGAACTTGCCGCCACCGCAGGCCAGACCTTTGCAGGCCTCGCCGAGCGTGCACAGGTTGCCGTCGTCACAGGTACCTGGTGCGGGCGCATGGCTGCAACTGTGGTTGGCGTCACACGCATCGGTGCTGCAGACGTTTCCGTCGTCGCAGTCGGCCGCTTGCTGACACACCACGAGCCATGCTGGATCCAGCTTGAATGTGACGGTCCAGGTGACGTCCGCGGGGATGGCCATTGCACTCACGCCAATGACGCGGACCTCGGTGACGCTGAAATCCGTCGTCGCCACGTCGGCGTTGGACGCGACGTTGAAGGCCGCGTCCACACCGGCCGTCCCCGCCTGTGCCGTGCCCGTGATTGCAGCGATTTTGTCCTGCCCGGCCTGAACGTGCGCCGCCAAAAAGCCGCCTTTCAGCGTATCCGTCACGAACGGTTCGCCACTTTGCGCGTACGAACTCGCTGGGAACGACAGCTTGAACTGCAACCCAGCGACTGGACTCAGCGCTTTGACGCGAACGTGGACCACGGCGCTCAGCGCGTGGGTGGTGTGGCATTGCCCTTCCACGGCGCAGCCCCAGCCAGGACCGCAACCCGGACCGCACGTGCCGTTGCAGCCATCTGATCCGCAGACTTTGCCGGTGCAGCTCGGTTGGCATTGGTTGGTGCACTTGCCGCCATTGCAGGCGATGCCCGTCGGACAGTCGCTGGCGCTCAGGCATTGCACGCACGCGCCGTTGCTGCAGAGCGGCGTCGACCCGGTGCATTTCTGGCTAAGTGTGGCGCAGCTTTTGCCGGAGACGGTGCTGCACGTGACGACATCCTTGCCGAGGCAGGCGAGGCCAGAAGCGGCGTTGCCGGGACAGTCGCCAGCGTAGCCCGCAGTTGCGCAGTCAAAACCTGGGCAAATGCCGCCCGGGCAGTCGGCCACGCACGCCCCACCCACGCACGTGTTTCCGCCCGAACAGTCCGTGTTCTTTTGGCAAGCGACGCAAACGCCGCCTTTGCAAAATGGCGTGGCGCCGCCGCACGTGACGGGTGGTTGTGCGCACAGTTTGCCGCCAATCGGTACGCATTTGGCCACGGCGTCGTTCACGCAAATGGAGTCCGCCCCCGCGGCACATTCGCCGACGAAACCGACAGCGGCGCAACCTCCTGAAAACGGGCACCAATAGGGTGCGGCGCCCGTTGGGTCAGCGTCGGCTTGCGGCACACAGCCATATTTCGCACCGTCCCAGCCGCACTTCAAGCCAAGCGCCGCGCAATCCGTCTGGCCGTTGGGCGGAGCACAATGGAACAGGACGTCACCGTCGCAACACCCGGCGGCGGGAAGGCTCGGACAGTCAATCGGCGTGCACGTGCCGTTCTTGCACGTTCCAGAGTCACACCCGCAGACGATAAAACCGCCGCATCCGTCGGAAAACGTGCCACAGCCGGTGACCGTCGCGCAGGTCGCGGCCTGGCAGGTGTCCGCTGCAGCGGCGTCAGTTCCGGCTTGCGTGTCCTGGCCGCCAGGCGTGTCGACCGTCGCGTCGGGAACGTCGTCCGAGGCATCGCCGAGCGCGTCGCCGAGCGCGTCGCCGGGCAGCGCGCCATCCGGGCTCAACCCGTCCCCCTCCTGGGCCGCAGCATCGGTGGCGGTTACCGAGTCGTCGACCGTTTGGTCCACGTCAACCGCCGTAGCTGGAGGTGACTTGGCACCCGCGCCACAACCCATGACCAACGACATCACAACGAGAAGCCAGCTACTTCGCATGGTTTCACCTCACAAGCTTAGGGACAGAGCGGCCCTGGCAGCAGGCCAAATCCGAGGACGGTTTCCAAAATGGCCACGACGTCCGCGACATCGATGAGGCCGTCAAGAGCTGCCGCAGGTACGACGTCGCCGTTCAGCGACTGCAACGCCGTGGCGGTCGCGTTACCGACCGCCAATTGCAGTGCCGTCAGGACGTCGTCCATGTTCAGACAGCCATTTGGCTTCTGGGCCGGCGCGACGTCACCAGGCACTTTCGTGCACGGGCAAATGCCGCCGCACGTATCCGGTTGTCCGCAACTCGCCGCGCCGCATTTCGGCTGGCAAATCGTGCCCGCGCACGCGAGCGGAGCGGTGCCGCTCGGATCGGCCGATGCGGTTGCCGTGCAGCCGTATGACTTGCCGGTCCAGCCACACGTGTTGCCCCCGGTGCCGCAGCTCTTTTGAATCCATTTGCCGCCGACACATTGGTGAAGTGTGGTGCCGCTGCAGCAGCCAGCTGTCGGCATGCCATTGCACGCATTCGATTCTGGCACGCATTTGCCGGACATGCAGGCTTGCCCGGTCGCGCAGCCGCACTGAATCTTCGCGCCACAACCGTTGTCGACAGCGCCACACGCACCTTTGAGTTGCGCGCAGGTCTTCGGCTTGCAGGTCTGGCATTTGCTCGCCTTGCAGCTGGTCCCAGGCGCACACGAGCCAGAGCAGTTCAGGTAGCCGCCGCAGCCGTTTGGCAACGTCGTACCGCACTTTCCGGGGAAGTTGGCGCAGGTCTTGGGCGTGCACGTCTTGCAGCCGGGTCCCTTGCACGCGGCCACGCCGGTCTTTGGGTTGATCACGCCATTGGTGCTGCAGTTGATGAACTTTCCACAGCCGTCTGAAACGGATGATCCGGTTGTTCCCGGCATGGCCGAGCACTTCTTGGGAACACACGCAGCGCACTCACCGGTGTTCTCGCCTTTCACGAACTTGCACTTGCCGGAGGCGCACAGGTTCGCCGACTCCATGACGCCGCAGCCATTGACCACGCTGGTCCAGACCGCGCCGGATTCACTGTTCTGCATGGACGGGTTTGCACCACAACTTTGGGTTTCCGTTGGCATGCAGAGCTTGCTGCTCTCGTCGCATTCCCAGTTCGTCGGGCAGAGGTCGTTGTTGGGATCGCACGCCTGCGCCGGCCCGCAATAGCCCTGGCCGGTCGGATTCGAAGGGTCGTTGAGCACGCATCGCCCGGACTGGCACTCGGCGTTCGTCGCGCAGTTGCCGCAGTTCGCCGCCTGACCATTCTTCGCCCGACACACCCCCTTGTTGCAGATCTGGTCCGCTGGGCAGTTCCGCGTGCAGTCGAGGAGAGCGCCGCATTTGTTGGGCAACTTGTCACCGCACAAGCCGGGGTAGTCCGCGCACGTCGCCAGCTTTTGGCAAACGCCGCCAGGTACACATGCGCCTTGGACGCAGGCGGTATCCACTGGACACTCGACGGTTTTCAAGATGTTGTCGCAGCTGTCGATCGTCTGGACGGTGTTGCCTTCGCACTCGGTGTGCGTGACCGGCGTGCACTGATCGGTGTCGGGCGAGCAAATCCAGCCAGACGCGCAGTCGCCGTCGGTATCACATTCCGCCTTGAGGCCGCAGACACCGCCCTCCGTCTCAAAGCCGGGAACGGCCACGCAAACGCCGGCAACTCCGCATTCTCCGGGGCTGTCATCGCATGATTTGCAGCTCTGCTCGAACATGGGGTTGACGCACGTGCCGGCAACACACTTCTCGCTCTTGTTGCAGTTCGCGGAGCAGTCCAGCGTGCCGCCCACACCGTCGCTGAGCGCGGTACCGCACGATCCGACGTAGGCGGCACATGTCTTCTTGTTCGCAGGGATCGCCACGCACGCGCCGGAGATGCACGCGGCACTCGCGCCACAGCCGCATTTGAGCTCGTCGTTGCAACCGTTGAACAGAAGACCGCACTTGCCTGGGAAATCGGTACACGACTTGGGTGTGCACGTGCCGGCCGGTGCCACCGCGATGCACACCTTGGGCTGGGCCGTTTGGTCGCATATCTGGCCGGGAACTGCCGCGCAGCATGCTTCGCAGCCTGGCTCGCAGGAATTGCCGCAGTCGGGACCACAAGCGCAGTAGCCGAGCTTCTTGCACACGCTCATGTCGTTGTCCGACGGATCACAGTTGGCGTTGGCCAGAGACAGCGCTTTCCAATCCGTCACGTTCGTGGCCCAGGTCTTGGCGACGGCCAATGTCGTGCAGATGTTCGGCCCGCCCGTCGCCGCCTGCGCGTCGATCAGGCACTTGGTCGCCATGCGGCATTGATCGCAGCTGACACCGGACGTGCTCTGGTTCAGCGACTCCAGATTGCACGCGAGTTCCGGTGAGTACTTGATCGGACAAATCGGCGCGATCTTCACGGACCGCGATGCCCAGTTGCAGATCTGATTTGGGTTCGCGCTCGTGTTCAGACCAAGGGAGCACCCTTGGGTCAGGAGCGCGGCGCACACAGCCTTGTACGGACCACACCATTCCATCGACGTCTGGACATCCGCCGTGCAGGCCGAAACCCCCAGCGCTTCGATCGCGGCTGTGCACTGCTGACAAGCCGCCCCAGGCGCAAGCGGCGGTTGCGCTGCGCCCAACGCCCATTTCAACATCATCGATTGCGTGTTGTTCGTGAGCGATCCGGACTCAGGCACCACGTCGCTCGAGGTGTCCGGATTGATGCGAACCGTGATCTGATGCGTGTTCGTGTCGCCTGGCGTCGGCTGGCAGTGGGACGTGTCCAGCGTCACCGAGTCGCCCGAAGTCACGGTGTCGTGCAGTTGCTTGAGCGTGCCCTGCGTGAAGTCCAGGGACAGTTTGGACGCGTCCGACACCACGTATTTCGAAGCACCTGCCGCCAACGAGACCGTGCCCATGGCGCAGGGCAGACCGTCGAAGTCAAGCTCAATCGGCACAGCCAAATAGGCGTGCTTGCTGTCATTTGCGACGTTCATCGCGTAGAACACGCCATCGATGATGTTCGGCAGCGGAGGCTGGGCCTGGATGCTGACTGCCTTGAAGTCGACGACCTTTTCCTGCCAGTCCAGCGTGTCGACCAGCTGATTATCGGTGAGCAGCAGTTCCTGAGCTTTCAGCACGCCGTCCGGGTCCGCGAATACCTGCACCGTGTGCGCGCCGGGCTTGGTGGGCCAGCAGTCCTTGGGCACTGTGTCGAGCACCAGCACCTTCGGCGTGCCAATGCTCAGGCCGTTGACGGGAATTTGCGCGCAAACGACGTCGTCGATGGACACGCGAACGCCAAATACGGTGCCATAGGGAATGTCGACCAGGCCGGTGTTGGACACCGTAATGGACAGGGAGAAGGTATCGCCGACCACAGGATCGGCCGGAAAGCTGTCGCTGCCGTCGACGACGATGTTGGGTTTGCTCACCGAACCTGCGACGCAGTTGTTGGCGTAGCAGGTCGTGCCGCCGAGGCAATCTGTCTGCGCTTTGCACTCGACAGCCACGCACGTGTGGGAAGTGGTGTTGCACACAGTCAAGCCATCGCAGTCGTCCGACGAGACGCAGTCAACGCAGCTCGCCACCTTGTTGCCGGCTTTGTCTATGCCATCCAGGCACACTTGGTTGGCCTTGCAAGCGGTGGTCGTCATGCAATTGATGGCTTGAGGGCTGATGGCGTTGTAGATGCCGTTGGTGTTGGCACCAAAGTTGGTGCAGGTCTGGACGCCGTCGGCGCAGACGGAAACGACGCCGGGATTTGGCACACAGGCGGCACCGGCGCCTTGCGCGGCGAAACTCTGGCAGGTTCCAAGTTGCTTGCATGTGCTCGACGCGATGTCGCAATACCACGTCGGGTCATGGGCAGCCATGCATTCCGCATCCTTGAGACATTCGACGCAACAGCTTGGGCAGACGTAGCCGGAGGGCGCCGGATCGGAAGCCACTGGAGTTCCTGTGGGTACGCACTCCTTGGTGCCGCAAGTCGCCATCGGCACGAGGCAGGAAATGCCGTCAAACCATTTGCACACATAGGGCGTTCCCGCCTTGCCATCGCCGTCGGGGCACTCGACATGCTGCATCGACAGGACGGAGTTGACAAAGCCGGAGATCGAGAGCGCCGGCGGGTCGATCGGGAACGAACACAAGCCTTTGGAGCCTTCCACCGCGTCGCACGTGCCTATCGGCGCGCACTTGGGCGGAAAAGTTGTGTCGTGGCAAGTCTCGCCCGGGTTGCCACAAACAACGTCCGACTTGCAGCCGCAAGCGAGCGCGCCGCCGGTGCTTGGCGCGAGGCAATAGGGCGCGTCGCCGCTGCAGGTCGTCTTGGTTGTCCAACACGGGACTTCGCCTGCGCTTGCAGCGAGGCAGACCCAAATATCGCCTTTGCCGCCGCTCGCATCCGCGCAACGTTCCGCACCGACGTCGCTTTCCGCACAGCGCACCGTCGTCGTTGCAGCGGCCGGGCATTGCGGCTTCGGAATGCACTTGGGCACGCCGCCGACTATGTCACAGTAGCTGGATGCACAGCTCGGATCGGGGCCAACGGTACACTCGGCACAAACGGGCGGATTTGGCCCGTTGGCATCGAAGCAAGCCTTGCCGTCCCCACCGGGTCCGCACAAGGTCGTCGTGGCGTGCCAACACCACGGACCGGAGGTAAATTGCTTGCACTCCAGGATCGTCCCAGGTTTGCCGTTGCCATTGCTGCAGGTCAAACCATCCTGATCGCCGTCTTTTGCGTCGCCAATCGCACACGGCTCGAGCGCACCGGCGCTGGCGATGTCCGCGCACGCAGTCACGCACATGTGGCTGGGCCCGCAGGCGGAGCCGTTCGCATTGCCCTGGCAGTCCTTGTCGGTCAAGCATTCGACGCATGCCGCGCCGGACGGTCCTTCCAAGCAATACGCGCTGCAATTCATGGCGGGGGCGGCGCTTTCCACCTCACAGAAAATGCTCGGATCTGTCTTGGTTTTTGTGCAAGTCTGGATCGCGCCGGGCTTGCCTGATCCCGCGGAGCAGCGCGTCGCACCTTCGAGTGTACACGGGCCTTTGATGGTCGCATCTTTTGCCGCGAGAAACGGACAGGTCGGCTGGCACTTGTCGGTGAATGCGTTGCAGCTTGGCCCGATCGCGGAGTCGGCGCAGTCCTGATCTTTCAGACACTCCACGCATTCAGGGTCACCTTGGATGGGGTCGTAGCAGACGCTGTCGTTGCCCTCACAGTCCACCTTGGCGTTTTCGACCCAACACTTGGATGGGCCATTGCCCAACGGTGTGCAGACAAGCGCGAAGCCGTTCTGGTCGTCTCCACCGGAACACTTGGTGCCATCGAGTTCGTCCACCGCTGTCAGCGAGGCGCACGAGCCAAAGTTGGGCGTCGGCGTGCTGGCATTTTTCAGGTCGTCGCACGTTTGATAACAGCCGTAGGTTGGTGTATTACCCGTATTATCGCAGGCCGTGCCGTTCGGTGAGCCTGTACAGTTCGCGTCGTTGATGCACTCCACGCAACCTGGCGGTGCTGGGCCCCACGGGTCATGGCAGAAGTTACACGGCGCTACGGTGGACCTCTTGTAGCATTTCGCGGTGCCAAACGCCGTGCATGTCAGAGGATACCCAGCTGCAAAATCGCCATTTTCACAGTAGGTACCGGTGCCGCCATCCTTGGCCGACGAACAAACGCCATGGGCCTCCGGGTAATCGGCACACTCCTTCGCTACGCACTGAATGCCCAAGCATTTCTTGTCGGGCGAACCACAATCGGTCAGTTGATCGGCCACCGTACATTCGATGCACTCGGTGCTGCTGCCCGTGCCCTGGCACGTTTTGCATTTCTCCTGAAACACGTAACAGTTGGTCCCGGCGTTGACCGCTTTGCAGTCGTAGATGTCGTTGCCGTTGCACTTCAGGTCAACGCCGATGCTGGAGCATGTCCCTTGGCCGTTGGTGTTCAGATACTCGGAACAAGGCCGCCAGCCGCAGGTGTGCGTCGACAAATTGCATTCCTTATCCGGGTTATTGCAGTCCCCATCCGAGTTGCATTGCGAACATTGTACGGCAAAGGGTGGCGCGTCCGTGCACACGTGGTTGACGCCAGAACACGTTTCGCTCGCTTCCCAACACCGCGCGGCGCTGTTCTTCTGCACGCAAGTTTGCACAACCGTGTTGCCGTTCACACACTGCTTGTCGGACACAGTCGAGCACGTCTGAAGGCCATAATCCGAACACGTCTTCCACTCACACGTCGCGATGTTGCCGCCGGCGACGCACTTCTGGTTCGGTGGATCCTCGCATTCCGACGCAGAATTCGCGTCTGTTGGATCACAGTCGTCGCAACCACCCTCGTAGCAGGAACTGTCCGCCCCCGTGCAGTCGGGCTGCAGGACCCAACAAGCGGTCTGGGGATTGAACGTGACGCATTTTTTGGCCGTGTTGTCGTCATAGCACTGCGCCGCTTGGCCGCTGGAACACGACCCAACGTTGTTGCCATAATCGGCGCACGTCTTGTAGAGGCACTGACCACTGCTTGAACATTTCTGGTTCGGCGGATCCTCGCAATCGGCCGCAGGGTTGGAATCTGTGGGATTGCAGTCATCACACAGGCCTTGATAGCACGAGCTGTCCGTGCCGGAGCAGTCAATCGTCTTCACCCAGCAAAAGGTGTCCGGTTCGAACTCGACGCAATGCTGAATCGTATCGGTATCGAAGCACGCGACCTGGCCGTACGTTGAGCACGGCCCGGTCATGCTGGCATTCACGGTCGTATTGTCGCACTTACCCCACTTGCAGACGTTGTTGATGCAGGAGTTGCTGTTCACGCAGTCCGAGTTGTCGTCGCATTCGACACACGCGAATTGATTCGACCAGTAGACTTTGCCGCAAACATCGTCGGTGTCGTTGCAGTTGGCCGTTTTGACGGTCCACGCACCGTTGTCGCATTCCATGAGCTCCGTCGGGCTGTTACAGCAGGTTTGGCCATAAGTGCAGCTGCCTGTGCATTGCGCCCACGCCCCGCTCGACCACAGCCCAACCCCGCATACGACCATGGCCATCAGCAGAATCTGTTTCGCCCAATACGCCATCGTTCCCCCCTGCCCGCTCGTTCGCTCTGCGCGCGCGGTCGATACCGCCTCAGTTGCAGCTTGAATCCACCTGTCCGCACTCGTCGTAGCCTGGCTTGTTCAGGTCGCAGCCATTCGCGCAGGCGGCGTCAAAAATCCCGCATTGGTTGTGGCACGGCACGTCCGGATTGCAGTTCGTGTCACAGACGCACGAGCCCTTGTCGCAGACGTAGCCTTTGCTGCAGCTGTCGCAGCTGTCGTCGACGTTGCCGCACAGGTCGTGGCACGCGGAGCCGCAGCCCGACTCGCAGCCAATGCAACTGCCGCTGCCGTCGCACTTGCCCGTCTTGCAGCCAGTGGTGCACGTGTCGTCGGCATCGCCACAGGTATCCTGGCAGGGGTCGACACTGCTGCACTTGCCGTCGCACACGCATTGCCCGCCTTTGCAGACCGTGCCGGTTCCGCATTTCTCGCACGTCGCGCCGCAGGAGTTGCTGTTCGTCGCCGAATCCGAGACGCAGACGCCGTTGCAATCAACGCCCGCGCAGGACTGCCCGAGGACGCATTGTCCCGTCGCATTGCAGACATCTCCGCTGTTGGGACAGGCGCAATCGGCTTTGACGTTGCCGCACAAGTCGTGGCACGGCGATTTGCACGCGGAGCCGCATGGCACGCAATCGCCGCCGCCACAGCTGCCGCTCGGGCAGCCGCCCGGATTGCATTTTTCGTCGGGCTGACCACACGCATTGACACAAGGTTTGTCGCCGCACTGCGTCGGGTCGCAGACACACTGGCTGTTCTCGCAGGTCTGCTTGGCGGTGCACTGGATGCAGCTCGGCCCGCACGCGGTGTCTTCGTGCGTCGTGTCCACGCACTTGCCGCCGCAGGTCGCATAGGGTGGCAGGCAGCTCTGGCCAAGCACGCAAGTGCCGGCATCGTCGCACGCGCTGCCGCTCTGGCACAGGTTGCCGCAGCCTTTGTCGACGTTGCCACAAGTATCGTGGCACGCGGAGCTGCACCCAGCGCTGCAGGGAACACACTCGCCGGTGTCGGCGCATTCGCCGGTGGGGCAGGAGCTCTTGCTGCACTCTACATTCGGCTGGCCGCACGCGTTTTGGCACAGATTGATTCCGCACTTTTTGGCGTCGCACACGCACTGCCGCGCGACAATTACACGTCGCACAGCGCGACAATTAGAATCCCCCATCCCGCGTAGTTGTCTCTCCCAGCAAAACCAGTCACTTGCACCCTCGCAGCCGTCCACGGCCTGCGTGGTCGGTGACGGCGTTGGTAAGCG
>CAIYBN010000090.1 GCA_903924465.1 uncultured Myxococcales bacterium
GACAACGCGTTCCAGTTTCTCTCCGGCGGCGGCGCAAACTGCCCGAACGGCTCTTTTGGTCCGCTGGGCGCCATGCACATCGTCATCCTGACCGACGGTCCGGACACCTGCGTGGACAGCGACGAGTTCAGCTACATGTCGCTGAAGAACGCTGACACGTCAGGCAAGTGCCGCACCAAATGCGCGACGTCGGACGTGAAGTGGAAGGAGTTGCTGGTCAAGATGGCCAAGCTCAAGTATCCGATCCACGTGCACTTTGTGCAGTTCCAGGCGCCTGGATACCTCGAGCCGGATCCGCGGATGATCGAGATGGCGTGCCGCACCGATGGCACATACCAGTTCATCAACTCGGAGAATTTCAACAAGTCCTGGCCCGGCGACTTTTCCAACGCGCTCGTTCGAGCGGTCGAGCGCATCCGCGGCGGGTTGTCAGGGACGTGGCGGGTCGGCTTCCGCTGGCCCACGGGACAGGCTCAGCCGCTGTCGGTGGGACAACTTCGGAGTCTCGATGGTGATTTCATGTTTACCGACAATAACTTTCCAAGCCTTGCGTTCGCAGTGAACACGCTGCTCCCCGATGGTTGGCGTTTCGAATTCAGCGGCTACGAGGATCGTCGCCCGCGCTTGCTCCGCGCCTGCGCCAACGACGCCGCATGCGGCGCCAGCGACCCGTGCGCGCTTCATCACTGTGGCGAAGGCGGAGTGTGCGCGCAAGGTGCGGCGCCGGAAGGCCGACCTTGTGATTTGGCAGGTCAGTCTGGACGGTGCCGCGCGGGCGCTTGCGCAGCCGGCCTCACGTGCGAGCAGGCCATCGCGAAGTGACGTCTATCGCCATAGACCTGCCAGCTTCAACGCGAGCGCGCCAAACGGTGGCAATCGTACGACGTCGATGCCCTCCACCGCCGCCACGCGCCGCCAAGCTGTGTCGTCCCGTTCAAATACCTCAATCGATCGCGCGTCCGGGTCGACGATCCAGACCCAGTGCACGCCGGCCTCATGGTAGATCCGCATTTTGACAATACGATCGCGGCTGGCCGTCGATGGCGAGGATACTTCACAGGCCCAATCGGGCGCGACTTGCGTGAAGGGACCATCGATATCGTCCGGCAAACGCGTGCGTTGCCATGCCGCTACGTCTGGAACCACGATCTGACGACCGAAATGCAACTCAGGCTCGAACAGGAAATACCAGCCACCGGGACCGTCACTGTCCTCACCGTCGCCATCAAATCCACCCAAGGCGACCGTCAGACGCGTTGCGGGACGCCCGTGCTTGCCCGATGGCCGGGGTGACAACTCCAACTGGCCGTCGAGAATTTCCGCGACCACATGGTCGGGCGCCTCAAGTACGTCCTGATAGGTCGCTTCGCGCTTGCTGGGAATCGGCATCCGCGCACCTCCAGCTTCAGGATAGCGCCAAGCCAACGTCGTCGCCAGCATCTCTTCGCCGCAACACCTCACGCAACTGCCGCTCCAGCACCTGCTGAACTTCGGTCAGCTCCGGTCGCGTCGCGCCGCGCTCGTCGCACACCTGCCACATCGACGTCATCCGCACGCCATCCAGCCCGCACGGCGTGACCGCGAAGCCGTCCAGCCGCGGATTCACGTTCAACGCCAGACCGTGAAACGTCCAGCCGTTGCGCAGCCCCAGGCCCAAGCTGGCGATTTTCCGCTGCGCGTCGATCCACACGCCCGATTGCCCCGGCTTGAGCACCGTCGCCACGCCGAACTGCGCGCAGGTCGCGACGATGCACTGTTCCAGCAGCCGCACGAACTCCGGCAAATCGCCGAGCGGACCGTTGCCCCACGGTCCTTGCTGCTGGCACAACTGGACGATCGGGTAGACAACCAGTTGCCCCGGCGCGTGCCAGGTCACCGATCCGCCGCGTGCCACCTCGCGCACCGGCACTTCTACCGGCGCTTCGCCAACCGGCTGCCAGCGCGGCGATGCGATGTGCGCCAAGCCGCCCTTGCGCCCCAAGGTCAACGTCGGCGGATGTTGCAGGCTCAGCAGCACGTCTTCCGCATGCTTCGGCCGGGCAACGAGTTCGTCCATCCGCTGCAGCGCCACATCGTAGTCGCACAGCGCCACTCCGTCTTGCACATGGGTTTGCGGATGTTCGAGCCGAGGCGACGCAGGGATCATTTGGAATCGGTCGGCAGCATCGCGCGCAATTCTTCCAGCGTTGCGTTGGGCAAGATGCCCGTCGACGCAAACGCCCGCCGCAACGGAATTGGTTTGGTCGTACCGACGTCGGGCGCCGCATGCTCGCGCTCCGGCCGCGGATCTTCCGGCAGACCGAGCAATTGCAGCACCCGCGGCAGGACGCGCCGTCGCACCGACGCAATTTGCCGCGCCTTGTATTCACCGTAGGAAGCACGGCCTTCGGTCGCTGCCTGATAGCTCGCCACGTCCATCACTTGGACTTCATAGGGAAAGAAGAACTGAATCTCCGGATCCACGCCCTGGGTCGTGAGCGCGGTCAGCATTTCCTCCAGCGCCGGTCCTTCCAGATGTTTCTGGGCGATCGCTTGGGCCTCGCGCATCCGCGTGAACAGCGGATTGGCAAAGCGGATCATCTGCCGGCAGGTGAACTGGATCGACTGGTACTTGTCGGAGCTGTAGGGATTCCAATCCACCTGATCGTGGCTCTGCGGCTTGTGGTCAAAGCCATGAATGGCCCGTACCGTCGCCATTTCATCCAGCTCGCCGCGCTGGTAGCGCTGCAGGCACGAACGGACGTGGATATCGTAAGCATCCAAATCCACGAGCGTATTGCGCGATCGCGTCGGCTTCACGTTCGGGTACATGATCGTGTGTTCTTCACGCAAGGCGCGGACCGCGAACAGCGCGTCCACGGGATTGCCGACGATGATCCGCACGCCGATGTGGTCAAAGAGATCGTACGCGACGTTTTCCTGCTTTTGCAGCAGCTTGACCACCACCGAGCGCAGCGGCTTGGTCTCCTTGACCTCAAAACGCACGATCGGCACGTCGAAACTCTGGGCGTGCAGGTACTGGCTCCCGTCCTCGCGCGTGCGGACCTGCGCGACGAAGCGGTTGAGGATGCGCTCGCGGATTTCGTGGTAGTAGTTGTTCTGAAAGTAGTTCACCGCGTGGGCGACGGTATGCATCACCCGCAGCAGGCCGCACGCCCAGCCCATGCGCACTTCAGACGACATGCCGTCCTTCGCCACCGCGATCTCGCGATCGCCGGCCGCCAGGCGAAGGACGCTGAGAATCGGCATCGTGTCGAATTCACTGGGCATTTCAACGGGCAGACCCGGCAGCAGCACGCCGCGAATAAAGCCCAAGGCTTCCGTGCGAATGCGCTCCACATCCTGGAACTGCACCGGATTGTCCAGATCGTAGCCGTAGCGGGCGAGAAATCCCGAGGCCTCTGCCTCGCCGCTTTGCGTCAACCGCAGATGCGACAGGTCAATCGCCGACTGCCCACCCATGATGGTGTGCATCGTCTCCCACGAGAAGACATACCGCGCCAGCAGCGGCGGCAAAGGTCCAGCACGAAGGGTTCCCAGCTCAGCCACACGCAGCTCCAGGACAAGGGCCAGAAAAAGCCGCGCGTTTGTAACCGATCACGCGGCATTTGTCTTCCCTGAAATGCAAAGTTACGTTGCGGTCACGGCCAGTTCCAATAGGCCGCGGCTCGGATGCACCGAGCGCACCACAAGCAGGACGTGATCGCCGACGTGGAGCATCGGTGCGCGCACAGGTGTGTCGAGCGCCAGCTCGGTGAGAAACACGAGTCGATCTCCGTTAGCCAGCGTGCGCACGACCTGGCCATGGAGCGGTCTGCCGTTCACCCGCCCAGCCAGCCAGAGCAGCTTGAAATAGTGATTGCCCTTGCGCTGCCACTGCCGCGCGTCGCGGGCGGCTTCATCGGCCACATGCGCCAACTGCGTCACTTCCTGCAGCGTATGTGGCGCGGCGACCCCACGCAGCCACGCCACAAGCTGTCGGTGCGCCAGCACGTCGCCATAACGTCGCAGGGGTGACGTGAATTGCACGTACGCCGCGACGCCCATCATACCGTGGGGCGCTGGAGCGGCCTGCATCGTGCCGGCCTCGAGGACGCGAAACATCGCAAAGCAGTCAGCGGGTTGATCGTACAGGCCCGGCGGCAGCGGCGCATTTCCCGGCCTCGGCTGGGTACGATAGGGCAGCGCGATGCGATGACGTGCGCCCAGCTGTGCCACCGCCGCGCACGCTTGGACCATCAGCTCCGTCACGAGGCGCCGGCCCGGGCTTGTCTGCTGCACCTGGCGAATCACCACCGGCTGGAACGGCGGCGCGGTCAGTTCGCAATCCGGCCGGTAGAGCAGCCACGCGCCGTTGCGAATCCGCGCGCCCTCTGCCCGCAGGCCCGCCGCGAGCAACTGGTCCAGCACCGCGCGATCCACGCCTGGCTCGACCGCGCCCGCCAGCACGCGCTCGACCAGGCTGTACGACCACACATGCGCCACGCGCACCCACGCTTCCTGCAACGTCTCGTCGCGGGCCACGCCCGTTGCATCCAGGGTCAGCGACACGACCAGCGCCGGCTTCCATGTGTGCAGCGTGAGCGAGGCCACGTCCCGCGCAAGTGCGTCCGGCAACATCCCGATGACGTGACGCGGATGGTACAGCGTCGACCCGCGCCGCCGCGCTTCCAAATCGGCCAGACTGTCCGGCACGATCCACGCCGACGGGTGGGCAATCGCCACGTGCACACGCAGGCCGTCGGGCGTCTCCTCCACGCAAATCGCGTCGTCCACTTCATGCGGCGCGTCGTTGTCCATCGTCACGAATGGCAGTTCCAGATGCGGCGCATCCGGCGGCATGTCTGGCTCAGGGCGCAACGACGCGATGGCGTCCGCGGGCCAGGGATCCAGCCGGCCGGAACGCCAAAGTTCGATGTCCTCGTGGCCATCCCACAGGCCAAGTTCGTTCAACAGATCCGCGGCATCGCGGGCGTCGGCCTGCTTGTGGCGGCCGTCCAACTCCAGCCAGTGCGCCGCTGCCGCATCCGTTTCGCCCCGCACGATCGCGATCAGCCGGGGCGCGATACTACCCAGAGCGACTTTGCGTCCGGCGCGGTGTTGCAGCAACGCTTGGCGCCATGTGGCGACGTCGACATCGAGTTCCGCCTGGCGCTGCCGCTCCTGATCCAGCGCACGCCGCGCCGCCGCATCGTTCCGGGACAGCCGTCCGTGCGTCAGCGCGAAGCCGGTGTGGGCAAAGACCGCGAGAACGATGGCTGCGTCGCGCGTACCCGCGTCGTCCCGACCGAACAGCACTTCCGCCAACTCGCCGATCCCCACCGGGCGATCGGCCAGCAGCGTCCAAGCGATATCCAGTTCCTCCGGCGTGGCCCGCTTTTCCAACCCAGCGACGGCCTGCTCGGCGTCCAACAGCGACGCGGCACACACGCTCAACTCGCCCGCGAGCTCCGGCCTCTCGATGCGGATCACCGCCACGTCGCCGCCAAAGGCCCGCACCTGCACGCGCATCGGCCGGCCAGGTTTGTACGATTGCACCCAGCCAATCTTCAGCGACGCGCTTTCGGCCACAAGGACGACTTGACCTTCCGTCATGCGCCCTCCCGCTGGCCAGTCGCTCGCTGAAGCGCCTGCCGCAATTGGGTATATCGATGAATCGGCGCGTCATTTTGCACCGCTCGCTCAATCGCCCGCATGGGCCCGACCAGTACGACAAAGCGCCGACCGCGCGTCAGCGCCGTGTACAGCAAGTTGCGCTGTAGCATGATGTGGTGCTGCGGATGCAAGGGCAGGACCACGGCCGGATACTCGCTGCCCTGCGATTTGTGCACCGTCACGGCGTAGGCCAGTTGCAGGTTGTCGAGCGCGCTGCCTTCGACGTCGACCAAGCGCTCGCCAAAGCGAATCTGCACGGTCGGCGCCAGAGGCAGCCCAGGCTGGCGATTGTCCGCGCGCCCCTGGCCGCGACCGACCACGACGCCGATATCGCCGTTGAACACCTCCAAATCATAGTCGTTCTTCAGCTGCTGCACCTTGTCGCCGACGCGCAAGCCATTGCCCAACGGTTCGCCGTCCGGATTCAGCGCCTGTCGCAATGCCTCGTTCAGTGCCTGCGTGCCCAGCGGACCGCGATGGACCGGCGCAAGCACTTGAATATCGCGAATTGGCTCAAAACCGCGTTGTGGCAAGCGATGTTGCACAATTTCCAGCACGCCCGCGAGGATGTCTTCCGGCTGCTCGCGTGGCACCAGAAAAAAATCGCCCTCGGCGTTGCGCGGCGAGGAATGCGGCAGTTGGCCCATGCGAACCCGGTGCGCGTTCAGGGCGATTTGCGAGCCCTCGCCTTGCCGGTAAATGCGATCCAGCGCCACGACCGGAATGCAGTGCGACTGAATCAGGTCGTCCAGCACCGCGCCCGGCCCGACCGACGGTAGCTGATCCGCGTCGCCGACCAGCAGGACGCGCGCACCCAGCGGCGTGGCGTCAAAAAGCGCCGCCGCGAGCGTGACTTCCATCATCGATGTCTCGTCCACGATGATGAGGTCGGCGTCCAGCGGCGTCTCCTTGTTGCGCAGGAAGCGGCCGGTCCGCGGCTCGAACTCCAGCAGCCGATGCAGCGTCTTGGCCTCGGCGCCCGTGGCCTCCGCCAGCCGCCGCGCCGCCCGACCCGTCGGCGCCGCCAGAGCCAGCCGCGGTTGGTCGCGGGCCATCGCCGCCAGAACGCCGCGGATGATCGTCGTCTTGCCGGTGCCCGGACCGCCGGTCACCACCAGCACGCCGGTCTGCAAGGCGCGCGTCACCGCCTCGCGTTGGCTGCCCTCCAGGGTAAACCCCAACGCCGCTTCTGCATCCGTCAGCCGCGCTGGCAAATCGGGCCGCGCCGCCGACGCCGCGCCCAGGAGTTCCGCCAGACGTTGGGCCAGCCGCTCCTCCGCGTGCGCCAGTTCGGCCAGGCACAGCGCGTCACCGGACCGCACGAGCGTTTCCTCGGCCAAAAGCGCCGCGATCGCCGCGGCCAACGGCGCCTCCGTCACTTCCAGGATCGTCATCGCGTTCGCCATCACCAGCGTCTCTGGCGGCGCCGTGTGTCCCTGTTGGGCGAGCTCGTGCAGCGCGTGCGTCAGCCCCGCCCGCATGCGATCGGGCGAGGTCGTCGGCACGCCCAGCTCGCGCGCCAGACGATCCGCGGTCTTGAAACCGATGCCGGGCACGTCCTCCGCCAGCCGGTACGGCCGCTCGCGCACCTGCCGCACCGTATCCTTGCCATAGCGCTGTTCAATTCGCGCGGTCAGCAGCGGGCCCAGTCCAAGCCCGTAGAGGAAAACCGCGTTCGCCGCGGCTTCGGCATGTTTCTCCACCTGCTCCACAAGCGCCGCGCGGACTTTGCGATTCAGCCCTTTCACGCCCTTCAGCACGTCCGGGTCGGTGCGAATTCGCGCCAACGCGTCGTCACCGAGGTGGTCGACGACGCGCTCCGCCAAGGTCGGCCCGAGCCCGGCGATCTGGCCCGACTTCAGGTAACGCAGGACGCCAGCGCGCGTACCAGGCACGACCGGACGGGCCGAGAGCACCTTGACCTGCCGTCCGTGGCGCGGGTCGTCCTCCACAACGCCGTCGATGGCGATCGCGTCGCCTTCCGTGAGGCCCCACAGCGGACCTTTGATCGTTGCCGCGATTCCGTCGTCGCGGCGCAGCAGCGCGATCCCGAACCCGTTGTCAGCGTTGCGGTAGACGAATCGCTCCAGCAGGCCCGACCACGTGACACGCTCGCCGGCCACCGCAGGTGTTGGCACCGGTTGAGACTGCCGCATCGTCAGGCCGTCCTGGGCAAACTCAAAAATGGCTCCCTGACGCGGGCGACTCGGCGGGCTCATGGTGTCGTGGCGGGCACCAGCGGGCCGTGCAAGGCCACTTCGACGGTTGCGCCGCTCCGCAGGACTTGAGCGCGGCAGCCCGCGGTGCCAGCGACTTGCAGTGCGCGGTCGATTTGATACGCCGCAGTCACCGGTCGGCCGTCGATCGCGGTCACCAAGTCGCCGGCTTGCAGCCCGCCTTGCGCTTGGCGCACCAGCACACCGCGATTTTTCGAGGCCACGGCGCGCTCCTTGTCCGGCAGTCCCGGCGCGACGCGGTCCCACAGCGCAAACGTGGCGACTTCGCGCATCATGTCGCCTTTGGCTTTGTTCGCGTCATTCCAACTCTGCTTGCCCGGCGCGACCCAATCGAGCGTCGCCGGAAGACTATCCAGAAGACCGTCACCGCGCGTTTGTCGGACACCGGATTCGCCCAACAGCGGCCCCGCGATCGCCAGCAGCTTGTCGAGCGCAAGCTGAATCGCCAGCGTCAGGCCCGGTCGCGGATCGCCACCCGGAACCACGTCGGTCGGGTCATCCGTCGTTTCCACCACCAGCCCCGCCAACCGCCGACCGCGCAGCGCATCCGACAACCACACTTCCGTGCGCAGATGGGCTTCCAGACCATGCTGTCGGAATGTCTGCTGTTTTTTCGGATCGGCGTTGCGGATGTCCTGAATGTCGCGGGTGTTGGTCGCGCGTTGTTCGGTCACCAGGATGTGCAGCGCGACGGCTTCCCGCACCGGGATGCGCAGATCGGTGCCGTGCGACATCAAATCCGTATCGGCGGACACCACGGACACTTCGTCGACGGGCCGCAGGACGGTGAAATCCGCAGGGCCGACCAGCGCTTGCGGCGTCTTGTTCAGCAGCCAACGCGCGACGCTGTCGGTGCGCATCGCGATGTCCAGCGAAGTCGAGTCCTGCATGGCCAGCGCCACCGGGAGGACGACGAGCGCCTTGGCATGGACGGCAGGGTCAGGCACCTGAATTTCGCTGATCTGCGGTCCACTCGCGCCGCAGCACGCGAGAAGCAGGAAACTCGTGTGTCTCAGCCAACGGATCGTCTGGTTCATGACTCCCTCCCTTTCGGCGCCGCAGGATCGCACGTCTCGGCGCCGATGGGCAAGTCCGCGTTGACGCAGCCGGCCTGCATCGCGCATCCTCCGTCGGCCATGAACGACACCCCGGCTCCGCACAACGCAAACCCACACTGGCTGACGACGCCGGACGTGGATCTGGCCGCGCTGACCCCGGTGATGCGTCAGGTCGTGGATGCCAAGCGCCAGCATCCCGACGCGCTCATCCTGTTTCGCTTGGGCGATTTCTATGAGCTGTTCTTCGAGGACGCGCTCGAAGGTTCGCGCCTCTTGGACTTGGCACTGACGTCCCGCAACAAGAACGATCCGCGGCCGATTCCGATGTGCGGCTTTCCCCATCACGCCATGGCGCAGCACGTGCAGCGTGTGCTGGAGGCCGGGCGGCGTTGTGCGGTCGTGGAGCAGCTGGAGGACGCGGCGCTGGCCAAGGGGCTGGTGGCGCGCGGCGTGACGCACGTGGTGACGCCCGGGGTGGTGCTGGAGCCCGAGGCGCTGGATCCGCGCGCCGATCACCGCGTGGCTGCGCTGTGGCCGGGCAAGCACGGTGGTCTGGGCGTCGCCGTTGCCGACGTGACCACCGGCGTGCTGCAAGTGGGCGAAGTCGCGCATCCGATTGCTTTGGGCGTGCTGCTGGTGCGCCTGGAGCCGCGCGAACTGGTGCTGCCCGCCTTGGCTGAGCCTTGGCTGGAAACTGTGGGCGCCGCGCGGGACCTGCCGAAGACGCTGCGCGAAGTGCCGGGCAACGATGCGGCGACGCTGGCCGAGGCAGCGGAATTCGCGCTGCGGCGCTATCTGGACGAGGTGCGACCGGGTGCCGCGAAACTGTTGCAGCCGCCGCAGCCCTTGGAAACGACGCCGCATTTGACGCTGAACCGCGAGACGGTCCTGCATCTCGAGCTGATGACGACGGCGCGGCAGGGCCGGCGGCAGGGCGGACTGCTGCACGCGGTGGATCGCACGCTCACGTCGGCCGGGGCGCGGTTGCTGCGCGGGCTGATTCTGGCACCGCTCGGCGATCGTCGGGCGCTGGAGGTTCGCCACGGTGCCGTGGAAGCGCTGTTGCAGGATCGACCGACGCGGGAGTCGATTCGCAGTCTCTTGAAATATCAGGGTGATTTGGCGCGGCTGACCACGCGCGCGGCGGCGGGTCTGGCGACGCCGCGGGAAATGACGGTGCTGCGCGAAACGCTGCGTGGCCTGCCGGAAGTGCAGCATTGGCTGGCTCAGGCGAGTCACAGTCTGGCGCTGGCGGGCGTTCTGGCGGACACGCAGGGTGCGGAAGAACTGACGGCGCATCTGGAAGCGGCGCTGGCCGATGTGCCACGCGCGGTCCTGGCCGATGGCGGCGTGATGCGTCCGGGCTTTGACCCGCAGCTCGATGGCCTGCGCGAGCTGAGTGAGGATGCCCACGCGTGGCTGGTTCGCTTTGAGGCGCAGGAACGCCTCGCATCGGGCATTGCCACGCTCAAGGTGACCTACAACCGCGTCAGTGGCTATGGCATTGAGATTGTCCGCAGCCGCAGCGATCAGGTGCCGGAGCGGTATCACCGCAAGCAGACGCTGAAGAATGCCGAGCGGTATACGACGCCGGAACTGGTCGACTTTGAGCGACGGATTCTGACCGCCGACAGCGACCGGCTGTCCCGCGAGAGCGAACTGTACCGGGCGTTGCTGGCGCACGTCGGCGCGCACGCGGGACTCTTGCGGCGGATTGCCGCGGCGCTGGCGGAACTGGACGTGCACGCGGGCTTTGCCGAGCTCGCGGCGCAGTGGCGGCACGTGCGGCCGGTGTTGGTCGATGAGCCGATCGTCCGGCTGGTCGGCTCCCGGCATCCGGTCATTGAGCAGACGCTGGCGCCGGGCGCTTTTGTGCCCAACGACGTCTGGCTGCAAGGCGGGCTGACGGATGCCCAGTCGGCAGACGCCGCACAAGTGCTGCTGATCACCGGGCCGAACATGGCCGGCAAGTCGACGTTGATGCGTCAGGTCGCGCTCGCGGTGGTCTTGTCGCAGGCAGGCGGATTCGTTCCTGCTGATTCGGCAGAGCTGGGTGTGTTGGATGCCGTGCACACGCGCATCGGCGCGTCGGATGACATCAGCCAGGGTGCGTCGACGTTCATGGTTGAGATGCGCGAAACGGCGACGATCCTGGCGCAATCGACGGCGCGCACCCTGGTGCTGCTGGACGAGATTGGCCGTGGGACGTCGACCTGGGATGGTCTGGCGATCGCCTGGGCGGTAGTCGAAGCGCTGCACGATCGCACGCGAAGCCTGTGTCTCTTTGCCACGCACTACCATGAATTGACGTCGCTTTCCGAGACGCTGCCGCGCTTGCGCAATGCGCATGTCGCCGTGCGCGAGTGGGCGGGAGACATCGTGTTCCTGCACCGACTGCAGAACGGCCCGACGAATCGGTCGCACGGTATTGCGGTGGCACGGCTGGCCGGGCTGCCGGCGGACGTCGTGGAGCGGTCGCGCGGCCTGCTCGCCGAATTGGAACGGGGCGCGGCGGGGCAGGCGACCGGGCCGCTGGCGCGGGCGCGACGCAAGCAACTGGAACTCTTTGAACTGGTGCCGGTGCCGTCGATTGCGACTGGGACATCGATGGAACCGTTGCCCGAAGAAATGACCGCGATGCTGCAGGCGCTGAGCAGCTTGGACCCGGATGACCTAACGCCGCGTCAGGCGCTGGCGTGGCTGGGCGAATGGCGTACGCGGTTTGCCGCGCTGCCGGAAGGCGTGCGGGCCAAGCTGTTGCAGCGTTAGCCGAGCGTTTTCAAGCTATACACTCCGACCGAAGTTCAAGATCAAACCGTTTTCATCCGCGGCGCGCACCGGAGGTGCACACTCGCGGATCCAGTCCGAAATGCAACAGGACTGACCGAAAGAACTTGATGTTGGACACAGGTCAGCATGCTTAGTACAGGAACTCAAAGTAATGCATCGACGGCACGCCGACACCGGTGATCGGCGAGAAGTGGAAGGTGCCATCGGAGATATCCAGCAGGCCCTGCTCGGGGAATTCGAATTTGCAGACCATTGGGTTGCCGGCCTGCGACAAGTCCGGTTTGCACCACGTGTCGTCGGTCCCGTCCATGTACGCCCAGCGGTAGCCGACCGTCTTGGTGCCCTTTGGCAGCCCTCTGACCTCGATGCGCAGCGCGTGTTCCAGAATGCCCAAACCGGAGACCGGATCGTCCTGGCTGACGTCCAGGTCGACCAGGAACACGTGCATCCGATGCTGGCGATTGGCGTCGACCGCCGGGTAATTGGACGTGCTCGGATCGTCCACGCAGTTCTTGATCTTACCCACGGCGTCCACACAGGTTTCCCGCGTCGCCATCAGCAGCAAGCCCGAATCGCGTCGCGAATCCGGCGTGCCATTCAGGCCAAATGCGTCTGGCCCTTCGAGAACGCTAATCTGCTGCGCGCCGGCCATGAAGCCGTCGTTGAACCAGAACTGATACCACGCGGCTGGCTTCAACAGCGTGTTGGCGATGCCGTCCTGGGCAAACCACATGAAATTCGAATCGTGCGTCGTCAGCAGTGCTTCCGCCTTGTTGGTTGGATTCAACTGGATGGACGGAAAGCGCGGCGCGGTGCCAATCGTGGCGTGCGAGACCAAGCCCTGCCACAGGATCTTGGAACCGGCGTAAAAAGCACCCAAATAGGCGGACTTGCGCGACGGGTCGGCTTCAATCGAATTCGCCACTTTGCAGTTCAGGCGCAGGTCGGTGACCCAAATCGGAATCGGCTCGCTGCCGTCTGACCGGTGGCCAACGACCTGGCCGGTCGAGTCCGTGACCGGGATCTTGCCCGTGTCGAGGGAGAAATTCTTCTCGTGCTTCAAGCCCTTCTTGGCCGCGTACGCCGCGACCGACTGCACGATCGTCCGGGCTTGCAGCGGCGTGCACGCTTCGATTTCAATCGACAGGTCGGTCAGCGGCAGGGCGTTGGCCACCACGAAATCGATGAAATCGTAGATCGGCGAACGGATGGCACCGTCCGCGTTCAGGTTCGTCGGATCCGTGCTCATGACCACCGACGGCGCGACGAGGCGCACATCATTGCCAGGCAACGGGAATTCCTGACGCAACTCGCCGGCAAATTGCTGATAGGCCGCGAGCCAAGCACCTTTGGTGGCCTGCGTGTAGCCGCCCGCGCCGAACGGATCGCGGCCGAATTCGACGTTGAAGATCGACGGGAAGCAGTCCCAAGGGAGCCCGGTCGTGCCTTTGCACGCGGCGGTTTGGCTGTTGGTGGTGACGACGTCCTTGTCGTAATGCCGCATGATCTTGCGAACGATTTTGGCCCACTTGGCCGGGTCGGCGATCGGCTTGCCGGTCTGTTCACCAGCGGCATAGGTGCACGCGCCGCCTTCGGCCAGATCGTAGGCAGCGGTCCACAGCGGCGTGCCATTCGCGTCGCGTACGGCCTTCAGTACGGACTCGAATGCTGCGAGGTCGTAATTGGCGATGTCGTCGGTATTGCCCGCAGCGCCGCCTTTCCAGATGCCTTGCAACGAGTACGCGCAGCCGTAGCCGACCGGAATGCGCATGTTGGTCGAGCTGAGCTGGTTGAAGTTGGCGACAAGTGCGGAGGCATAGTCTTCGATGAACACGGTCATCGGTGCGCCATTGACGCCGCGCATGCCGGCGCCGGTCAAGCCACCCGTCGGCACGGTGTCGTCCGGGCACGCAACCGGGCCGTCAATGCCTTTTGCCGCCAGATAGCAGGCGGAATTGTCGATGATGACCGAGCGATTGCGTTGGGCGTTCGCGCCTTCAGGCAGGATCACCGACGGATCGGAGGAACAGGCCGGAGCGACAAACGCGAGAGCGGTCGCCGAAAGGACCACTGATCGCAGAGCAGGGGAGAGCACGAGCAAGCCACGCATGAGAAAGCCTCCAGTCGAACCGGTCGTCAGTATCCCGGAGGCAGGGAACTCGGTCAAGCAACTGGCACGGACGCGAGGGAAATCAGCGCGTGGGCCAGTTGGCTGAGGCCCGCAATCCGTGCGGTACGTTGGCTTGCAAGGTCAGCCGACCACCACGCGCCGCCAGAATCGCCGCTGCGACGGGCAGGCCCAAGCCCAGATGCGCGCCACCTGCGCGTTGCCGTTGACCGCTTGTTGCGGCCGCCAGATCGTCACACCCGGGGCCGTCGTCGCTCACCACGAGCCCTTGCTCGGCCGCGTCAGCGTCCGCGAGCCACGACACGGCGACCGTCACACCTGCTTCGGCCGCGTCAAGCGCATTCGTCACGAGCGCGATCACGACCGGCCGGAGCGGAGCATCGGCCGTCATCTGTTGCAGCACCTCGGTTTGCCAGATGAGCGAAACCCGATCCGCGTTCGCCCGTGCGTCCAGCTGTTGGCGGGCGTCCTGCCAGCGCATCGGGGCACTCTCGGACAGGGGCAAGCTCGCGGTCAGCCGCCGCAATTCGTGGAACGGCCGCAGCAGCCTACCCCGGGTGTCCTGGAGGCGCTCGGCCAACGCATGGTCCTCGACGTCGCTCGCCAGAAGCTCCAATTCGCCCATCGCAGCGACCAAGCTATTGGACAAGTCGTGTTTCAGCTTGTGCAGCATCCGCGCCACCTGATGCAGCAGCGCAGGGTCGAGCGGCTGGACCGCAAAAGGCGGCGGCGGAACCATATTAGTTGCCGCACGTTTCAGCGAGTTGCCACAACCCAGACGCCACGCTGCCGTCGGGTTCCAGGCCGCCAAAGAGCCACGCGCTTTGGGTCTGCACGTGAAAATACGCCGCCGCGTGGATGAGCGCCGTCGGCGCCTGAATGGTCTGCTGCTCCAGCTTGGCCTGCACCGACAGTGGGTTCATCGGCTGGCACATGCCCACGGCAAGTGAGACCTGAACGCCCGCGGTCGTCCACGCCTGGTCCGTCCAATTGGCGCACGCGCTGCCACCCGGGCCGCCCCACTGCGGAATGGCGCGCGCTTGCGGTGCGAGCCACGCGCGACCGCCCAGCCAGTCGAACAGCACGGGCACAAAAACCGGGCCGCCAAAATACTGCTGCAGCAGCGGCTTGGTCAGCGCGTCGTCGGCAAAATTGGTCACGTAGATGGGCATGAAGGACGGGGTTCCGGTCAGCACGCCTGTTGATCCCAGCCACAGCGTGTTGCCTTTGAAGCCCTGACAGCCCGCGTCGCCCATCGTGCCGGTGTCTTCGCCGAGATTGCCATCTGGCGCGCGAATCGAGCCCGCGGTGATGGCCAGCAGGTCGTGGACCGGATCGTAGACCATCGGCGCGCCGTAGCGATCGACCGGGTGACATTCTCCGCCACAGACGCCCAGCGCTGGCACCTTTGCGCCCAAATCCGTCCACGCAAGCGTCGCCAAATCCAGGGTCAGGAACGCGTGCGTTTCCTTCTTCGCGTCAAAGCCGCCGGAAATGATCAAGCGGTTGCGCAGCGGATCCATCGCCACGGAGGGTGCTGTGAGCCCGAACGCGTCGGTCGACGGCGTCGTCTGCAGCGCGTGGCTCTGCAAGTCGAGGGTGCGCACAGCCTTGGTTGGCACCCAGAGCGTTTCCATCGCACCGTTGCTCGTCGGCAAATTGCCGGTCCACATGCGTTGCAAATCGGGCACTTCTTCCTTGTCCACCAGGTTGAAGCCACCGGCGAGGATGAACCGGTCGGCCGTTTGATCGATGCCGGCCATGCCAAATGCATACAGCACGCCGCTGCCGACCTGGGTCCACGCGCCGTTGCTCGCCACGCACCACGCGTCCGCAACGGGTACCGCACGCGGACTGCCCCACGCGACGTCCGGCAAGTCGTAGGTCAGGCCGCCAGCGATGCACCATTGCGCTGAAGCCGGCCGCCAAGCTTGCGCCGCGCCGATGCGTCCGGCGGGAACGGCGGTGTCCAGACGCGTTGCCGTCCCGGTGGTGGGCGAAAAAGCCCAGACTTCAGCATTGCCCGCCGGATGTGTGCCCGACGGCGCGACAACGGGTTGCCAGCCGCCGCCGATCACGATCGTGCCACTCGCTTGGTGCCACGTGGCAAAGCCGCCGACGCGATTCAGCGCGTCCAGCGTCACGCCCGCGTTCGTCCACGTGATGTCGTTCGGCAACGTCGGTGTCACGGCATTCGGAATCGTCGCGAGGTCGGCCGTGAGGTAAACGCCCAGCGTCCCGTCCGTTCGCTCGCCGCCGAGCAGATGCAACTTGTCGCCGGCATCGATCGCGCACTGCGCACTCGTCCGCGCCACTTGCGCCAGCTCGCCCTGTCCGGCAATCCGATGGAATACAGGCGTCTCGCCATCATCGACAATCCACCACGTTGTACCGTCCGCTTCGACAAGCACTGCGGCTGCGCCATCCGGCGTCGCGGTCAGGCACGCGGCATCCAGCACGGGGTTTGGCGGCTGCACGAGGCCGTCGACCAGCATCGGCGCCATCTTCCACTCCACCACCGCGGTCGGCGACAGCGGCAGCTCCATCGGCGCCGGCAAGTTTGGCGCCACGACCAGCAGCGACCGATGGCCCCCCGGTCCCGTCAAAATGATCGCCTGCGTCTGTCGCTGGTCCTGTTCGTTCGGCAGGTTCGTTCCGGTCAGCGCGGGAATCGCCAAGGGATCGCTGAGCGTCAGCGCGCTCACTTCGGTCACGGCGCCACTGGGTGCCAAGGCCCAGATGTCCGACTGCCAGTTCCCCGCATCGCCGCCGATCAGCAAGGAGCGGTTGTTCGGCGCGTCCCAGACCATCGCGGCGTGGGCGCGCGGAGCCGGACCCGGCTTGAATTCATGGTGCCACGGCGCAGAAACGGCCTGTGCACTCGCGAGTGGCGTTACATCCAGCGACCACGTCTCGTCGCGCAGCACCATCCCTTCCGCGGCCGGCGTCTTGCCGCTGAACAGCACAATCTTGTCCGGTCCCACGAGCCCCGCGGTCCATTCGCGCCGAGCCTGTGGCGCGCCCTGACCCATTTGCACAAAGCCGCTCGCCCACGGCTTGCCCGCACACATCGCGGTTTTGTCGTCCAGGCACCGCACAACGGCGCCGCCGATCGACGTCTTCTTGTCGTCGCAGAAGAGCGCCGTGCCGCCGCACGTGTCCGCGCAGCTGTCGCCAACGTGGTGCCCTTGCCAGAGGAAATCCTCGTCCGTCTGCCCGTCGCAGTTGTCGTCCAGGCCGTTGCATGATTCCTTGTTCGCCAACGATTCAGAGCCGTCGCCGAGCGTCGAGCACGTGGCGACTTTGTCCGTGCCGCATTCCACCTTGCCGGCTTTTTGCACCACGCCGGCCGCGGAGACTGCGCAAATGCCCTTGTCGGCGTGGCACGGCGCGCCAAGCGGGAACTTGTTCCAAGTCAGGCCCTCGTCCGTTTGGCCATCGCAATCGTTGTCCAGGCCATCGCAGAACGTCTCGGTCGCCTGCCAGTCTGCCACGCCGGGTGCCTCGCAGACGCAACCCGTGCAGCCTTCGGCCAGCCCGACAGTGCTGGTCCCTTGTGCCTTGACGTCGCAGCTCAGCTTGGCCTGGCTGATCGCGACCGCACACACACCTTGATTGCAGATGCCCTGAGCGCTGGGCAGCGGGTCGGCGGCTTTGGGATCCTTGTCGAAGGCGTCGACGATGCAATCGCCGTCCTTGTCCTTCACATTGGATTCCAGCGCGTCCGGAATGCCGTTGCCGTTGGTGTCCTTGGGATGGCTTGGGTCGGGGCCCACTTCGGTGCCGTCATCGATGCCGTCGCCGTCCGTGTCAGGATTGCTCGGGTCCGTGCCGATGGTCTTTTCCTGGCCGTTCAACAAACCGTCGCCGTCGAAGTCGCTGTCCGACTGCTGGCACGTCGATTCGATGCACAAATCTCCGCCGCAATCGCTGTCGGCACCGCAGGATTGGCTGCAGACGCCGTGGCTGCAGACGCCAGATTCGCACTCGGTGGAGTTGCCGCAGGTGGAGCCGAACTTGCGCTTTTTGTGATTGATCAAGTCCGCGCACCCGAACAGGCCAAGCATCGCGAACAATGCCATCCATTGCGTCACCCGACGCGAAGTCCCGCGCTGGGTGGTGGGACAAGCGGGACAGATCACGTTCGCGGAAGATTTGCGGTTGGCGGACATGCTGCGCCTCATGAAGTTCCCGGCGATTGTAGCAACGCGCGCTCTGGACCGCCAACCCTTGCGCAAGTGTTTGTCTCGTCCGTGGTCGTTGATCAGTCCCGGAATGCGCGGCTGGAGTCTCGCCGTCCCGGTTGAGTCACGTGATCTTCAGCAGATGGCCAACACGAAGTCGGGTCAAGCGGTCGCTTTGGGGCCAGATGTGGGTAGGTAACTGCCTGTGTCGAAACGGAAAAATGACCACCAGTGAGACTTTTGATACCAATGTGACCAACTCAGACTGCCTTTGAGAGTCTGGTAACCACGGGAATATGCGACTGATCGATTGAAATTCGCATGCTGGCACGGCTCCTGCACTGGTCGGCTTTGAGCGCCCGGTGCGCACGAGGCAAGACATGCTGGCAAAAGTCGTAGGCGCAGCCGTGGTCGGTGTGGACGCGCAACCCATTGACGTGGAATGCGACGTGACGGGAGGCTTCCCATCGTTCGATACCGTCGGCCTGGCTGAACTGACGGTACGCGAAGCCCGCGTGCGTGTGCGCAGCGCGATCCGCCATAGCGCGCTGCCTTTTCCCAAAACGCGCGTCGTGGTGAATCTGGCACCGGCGGACCTGCGCAAGGATGGAACGAGTTTCGACCTCCCGGTGGCTCTCGCCGTGCTGCAGGCCGACGGTGCCATTCCCATGGACGCGTTGGACGGCTGGGCAGTGCTGGGCGAGCTGTCGTTGACCGGCGCGGTGCGACCGGTTTGCGGTGTACTGGCGGTTGCCGAAATGGCGCGACGGATCGGACTGCGCGGCTTGCTCTGCCCGTTCGACAATGTCGCCGAAGCGATCGTCGTGCCCGGCGTTGAGGTGCGCGTGGCGGCGACGCTGGGGGAAGTGGTGCAGTGTTTGCGCGGGGAACAGCCGTGGCCGGAACCCGTGTGGCCGGAGCCGCCGGCAGCGCGGCGAACGACACTCGACTGGTCTGATGTCCGTGGTCACGCCGTCGCCAAGCGCGCGCTGGAGATCGCAGCGGCGGGCGGTCACAACGTCGTGATGGTGGGTACGCCCGGCACGGGCAAAACCATGCTGGCCCGGCGCATTCCGACGATCCTGCCGCAGCTCGAACCGGCTGAATCGATTGAAGTGACCAAGGTCCATTCCGTCGCGGGCCTGCTGCCACGCGGGTTGGGGCTGCTGACGGAGCGGCCCTTTCGGGCGCCGCATCACACCGTTTCCGGCCCGGCATTGGTCGGCGGTGGCTCGGTGCCGAAACCGGGCGAAGTGTCGTTGGCGCATCGCGGCGTGCTGTTTCTGGATGAATTGGCCGAGTTCCCGCGCAACGTATTGGAAACATTGCGTCAACCTATGGAGGAAGGCGTCGCGCATGTGACCCGCGCCCGCCAGACGACGCGCTTCCCGGCGCGATTCATGATGGTGGCGGCTTCCAATGGGTGTCCGTGTGGCAACCTTGGCTCCCTGCACAAGGCCTGCATTTGCTCGTCAGTGGCGCTTGAACGCTACCGTGCTCGGCTCTCGGGTCCGATTCTCGACCGCATCGACATCCAGATCCAATTGCGCGCACTGCCCGCCGAAGCGCTGCGGCAAGGGCCGGCGAGCGAAACGTCTGCGGACGTGCGGGCGCGTGTCGCACGGGCGCGTACGCGTCAGCGGGATCGGTACGGGCACCTTGGCGGTGGCGTGAACGCCGAGATCCCCATGCGTCGACTGCAGGAACTGAGTCCGCTGGGCCCGCCGGTCCACGACTTGCTGTTGCGCGCGCTGAGCCGCTTTGGTCTGTCGCCACGCGCGCACGACCGCATTTGGCGGGTGGCGCGCACCATCGCCGATCTCGACGGCCAAGCGCAGATCGGCGCCGAACACGTCGCGGAAGCACTGCAATATCGCCATTTCGATGAGCCGGTGCGGCAGCCCGCATAAACCCTCGACCAGCGAAAGCTGGCGTTTTTCCCAAATCGAATGCAGCCAAATGCGCTGATGCCGAGGCGGGACTTTGTGCAGCAGGAGTTCCTCATGGCGGAGAAGAAAGACAAGAAAGACGGCATCATTCCCGGGCTGAAGGCGTTGGACGACCTGATCCATTCGGCGGAGAAAAGTTTCGGTCGGGGCATCCTGATGGCGGCCGATGGCGCCGCCGTGGAGCAAGGCGTTGAAGTCATCCCGACCGGTTCCTTTGCCCTCGATCGCTGCCTCGGCATCGGCGGTCTGCCCAAGGGCCGGATCATCGAAATCTACGGTCCGGAGTCGTCTGGCAAGACCACGATGGCGCTGTCGGCGATCGCCCAGGCGCAAAAGCAGGGCGCGATCGCAGCGTTTGTCGACGCCGAGCATGCGCTGGATCTGAAATACGCCCGCGATTTGGGCATCGACGGCGCGCGCATGCTGGTCAGTCAGCCGGACTGCGGCGAGCAGGCGATGGACGTGGTCGAGGCGCTCGTGCGCTCCGGTCAGGTCGGCGTGGTGGTGGTGGATTCTGTGGCGGCGCTGACGCCGAAAGCGGAGTTGGACGGTGAAATGGGTGACAACCACGTTGGCCTGCAAGCGCGGCTGATGAGTCGGGCCATGCGCAAGCTGGCGAGCCTGGCGCACCAGACCGGGACGACGCTCATCTTCATCAACCAAATCCGCATGAAGATCGGCGTCATGATGGGCAGCCCGGAAACGACGACGGGCGGCAACGCGCTGAAGTTCTACGCGTCGGTGCGGTTGGACGTCCGCCGCATCGGTTCGCTCAAGCGCGACGAGGCGATCTACGGCAACCGCTGCAAGATCAAGGTGGCCAAAAACAAGATGGCGCCACCGTTTCGCCAGTGCGAGATCGATCTGGTGTTCGGCAGCGGCTTCTGCCGGGAGGCGGAAGTGTTCGACGCCGCCGTGGCCGAGGGCGTCATTTCGCGCAGCGGAGCGTTCTTCAAGCTCGGTGACGAAGCGATTGGCCAGGGCCGTGATCGCGCGGTCAACGAGCTGAAGGCCAAGCCGGAATTGTGCGATCGCATCGCCAGCTTGTTGGGCGACGCGCCGGTGGACGCGAGCGTGGCGGAAGACCTCGCGGCGTAGGTGAGAGGGGTCGTGGATGCCGGGATACAGAAGCCCGGAAAGGAGTGAGTCATGGCGGATTTGAACAAGGTGATGCTGATCGGGCGTTTGGGCGCGAAGCCGGAACTGCGGAAATTGCCCACGGGCGACGCGGTGACGCGGCTGAACGTCGCGACGTCCTGGCAGAGCAAGAAAGATGGCGTTCGCGAGGAGCGGACGGAGTGGCACTCGGTGTCCGTGTTCGGCAAGAGCGCAGAGAACTGCGTGCGCTTTCTGGACAAAGGCAAACTCGTGTTTGTGGAAGGGCACTTGCACAACACGCATTGGAAGGCGAAGGATGGCACGGAGCGCTATGACCGGGAGGTCAGGGCTGAAACCGTGACGTTCCTGAGCGCGCGCAGCGAGCAGGCCAAGGCGGCGTAGCTGCCCGTTGGTCACACGCCAGGAGCCCGTCGCCGACAGATGCGGCGGGTTCCTGGTGCGCTGAGCGTGTTGCGATCAGGTGTCCAGATCCATCGCCAGCTCCGAGCCCGGCAGTGGCCCCGGTCGCCCAAACTTCGTCTTGGGCGGATTGAAATAGCCGAATCGCAGCTTGGGAAACCGTCGCCGCAGTTCATGGACCATGGCCAGGATACCGGTGGGCTCCTCCACCGCGCCGTCACCCAGCACGCGCAGGTAGAGCTCCGGGTCGATGTTCAGGTTGCGCAACTGGATCAAATGGACGCCGCCGCTTTCGATGAATTGGCTGAGCGCGTCGATTTCACGCGCTGAGTCGGAGACACCGGCGAACACGAAGTAGTTGAGGCTGACGTACCTGCCGCGTTCGGACATTTCCTTGGCCGACTGAAGGACGTCGGAAAAATCGTAGCCACGCGGCTTGTAGTAGGCGCGGTACAACGCAGGCTGGGCGGAATTGAGGCTGATGCGCATCGAGTCCAGCCCGGCTTCGGCCAATCGCGCGACGACCCGCGGCAGACTGGCGTTGCTGTTCAGGTTCACGACACCCGCAGACGTGCGCGCACGGATGCCGCGCACGGTGTCTTCCAGAACCTTGGGCTGCATCAGTGGCTCGCCTTCACAGCCTTGGCCGAAGCTGACGACCCCGTTGGGGACGCGCGCCAAATGCAAGCAGGCGAGTTCAATCAAATCCTCCGCGCGCGATGGAATCTTCATGCGTTCGTGGTTGGCGACAAAGGTTGAACCGGACTGATCGCTGATACAGCCGACGCATGCGGCATTGCACTGCGAGGCCGCCGGCAAGGGCGCCTCCCAGCGGCCGAGGAAGAAGTTTTGCGCCGCGCGGCAGTGGTAGACCAGCGCGCAGTGTTCCACGTGCGCGATCGCGCGGTTGTCGGGATGATCCGTGCGCATTTGTCGCACGCCAGCTTCGACCTGATCCATATCAAAACGATAGGGATCCTGACGCTTGTCCGCATCCACGCGCACGGCCGGCACGACAAAATGACCATTTTGCCAACCGACGGCCGCGTACGAGTACAGGGTCAGATCCGGCGCGCCTTCCTGGGTGTCGTACGCCGGGTGCAGCAACTTCAAGTACGCCGGGGCGATAAACGCCGCCACGGTTTGCAGGATCCCGGTATCTTCATCGCCCTCGACCGGCACGGGTTCGTCGTTCTCGACGTCCACTGCGTACGGTGTCCGCCCCGGCATGACGAACAAATCCGAACCTTTGGGCAACTGGATCAGTTCGTTTGGCTCCGGTTGCCGCCAGCAATCGCCATCCCAGGCCAGCATCGCCAGGGTGGGATGATCAAAGATGCGCCCATCAGCGGCGGCGACAACAGCGCGGGGATACGAATCGGCCATGACCAGTCCTTGCGTTCAAACCGCTGCGGATTGTACACGAGCGGCGCGCTGCGGGTATCCTGTTGGTGGCGCGGTCGCCAGTGCCGCATGAAACGGATGACTCTTCCTCCCAAAATGGCCAAGGCGCCCCGCCACGATCCGCTGCTCGTGATCCTCGCGGTCGCGTTGACGGTCATCGGCGTCGCGCCGATTTGGCTCTGCGATCTGCTGCCGCTCGTCGACATGGCTGCGCACCTGCACTTGATGACGGTGATGCACGACATGGCGCGGTCGCCGCTGATTCAGCAGCATTACCAGGAAGTTCATGCGCTCGTGCCGTACCTGAGCTACTACAAGGCAGTTGACTGGCTCGCGTACTTGATGACCGTGGAACAAGCCAACCGGGTCGTGCTGACGCTGACGCTCGCGGCGATGCCGTGGTCGGCGTATGTGTACTTGCGCGCTGTTGGCCACAGTCCGTGGCTGTTGTTGGGCGTGCTGCCGTGGCTTCTGCACTGCGATTTCTTCATGGGCTTCTTCAGCTATCTGCTGTCGATCCCGGTCTTCCTGCTGATCCTTGCGGCCCACGTGCGCTGGCTCCAGTCGCCGACGCGCGGGCGCGGCCTCGTGCTGGTCGGGCTGCTTGGTCTGCTGGCGTTGACCCACTATTTGCTCTGGGCAGTTGCTCTGGTACTGCTGCCGACCATCGCCCTGGCTTTTGGCAGCCGCCAAGGGTGGCGCCGCGCGATCGGCTGGCCGCTCCGCGATTGCCTGATGCTGCTGCCGTCGCTCGCTTTGCTGCTGCCCTGGTTTCTCCGCTACTTTGTGTTTGCCGAGGGCGTCAAGACGTCCGATGCGGCCATTCACCGCGGAGGCGGCACGTTCCTGCAACGCCTGTCCAACGTCTATCTGGGTGAACATATTGGGCCTTTGGCCAATTTACGACAAATTCCGGACGTCATGTTCGATGCCGTCTACCGCGTCGACGCGCCCATGTCCTTGCGCGAACGGCCTGGTGAATGGGTGACTGCGCTCTGGTTGATTGCGCTGATCCTGTGGCTGGTCGGTAGTGCACGCACGCCGCAGCCGCCGATCGAGCCGTCGCGACGGGTTGGCAACGGCGTGTCCGGTAGTGCTTACGCGGCCTGGGCCGTGGCGATCCTCGCGGTCGAGTACTTCCTGATGCCGCGCAACTTGAGCCGTCCGATCGGTCTGTATGGCGTCAACTTTCGCCTGATCGAAGTGGCGATGGTGCTGCTGATCTGCGCGCTCCCTCTCGACCCGCTGCGGCCACCGCGGTCCACGCGCCTGCGGGTGTGGCTGGGTGCGTGCCTGATGGTGACCTGCGCCATCTTCCTGCCGCTCGCGACCCTGCGCGAGTTCCGCGAGGACCGCGCGCTGATGGGCGATGTCCGCGAGGCCTACGACCACATTCCCATGGGCCAGCGCGTGTTGACGCTGCGAGGCCGCCGGCCAAGTCGCTGGTTTCTGTTCAATATCGGCGAGTATTACGCGGTGTTTCGCCACGGCTACGTACCGTATTCGTTCGCAGACACGAGCTCCAAGCCTGTCGTTGTCAACCGGGACGCTGCCTTGCCCGCGCCGCCCGCCATCGATCTGGAATTCTTCAACTGGCAGCAACAAGGGCGCTACTACGACTACATCGTGCGATTTGATGAGCCAGGCCTGCTCCATCCGTGGACGCCGACGATGCCGAACCTGCCCGTTGTTTGGCGTGGCCGCGGTTGGACAGTGTGGCGGAACCCGCATCCGGATGTCTGGCCGCCGCCGACCGACGCGGCGTACACCGATCGGGCACTCAGCGCGTTGCCGCACGCCGCGCAAATGGCCATGACCCGGGATGCCATGGTGCTGTTTGGCCTGCCGGACCCACACGTGACGGATACCGAGCAGATTCTGACGGCTGCAACCGCGCCGCTGCCTGTTCCTTGGCCCAAACCGGTGCTAATCTGGCGCGAGCCGCCGGTCCACAGTTGGTTGCCGCGGTTGTTCGGCCGACTGCCGCTGGCCGCGCCGGCACGGCCCTGAGAGTTGACAACCACCCGGGAACGGGTAACCTAAAATCCTACCGTAATGGTAGGAATTAGGAACAAGGATCTCCATGCTGCCCATGAAGTCGCGCTACGCACTGAAGGCACTGGTATTTTTGGCCCGCCACCAGGCCGACGGGCCCATCCCGGTCGCTGGAATCGCGGCGGCCGAAGCGATTCCGGTCAAGTTCCTGGAAGCGATTCTTCTGGAATTGCGCAACTCCGGCATCCTGACGAGTCGACGTGGCCCGACCGGTGGCTACCAGCTCCGCGTCGCGCCGCAAACCGTCCATCTCGGCGACGTCATTCGCAATCTGTCCGGACCGATGGCGCCGTTGCCCTGCCTGTCCAAGTCCGCCTATCACCGCTGCGGCGAATGCGTGGACGAGACGACCTGCGCAGTTCGGCTACTGATGGCGGACGTGCACGCGGCGACCTTGCGGATTGTCGATGGCACGACGCTCGCGGCTTTGGTCGCGCGTGTGGACGCGGCGGCGTCCGGCGAGGCAGAAGGCCAGTCCCAGCGTTGTCGACCCCAGGAAGGTCCGCCGTCCGCGAAGCTCGACTTTATCGACTGACGTAAAGTGAATCGACATGGGCGCAGCAAGAGGCTCGATTTTGCGATTTTTGCCCAAAATACGACTATTACGGTAGGAATAATTCACATGACACGCAACCTCATGATCTTGCTGATAGCATTGGTATGTCCCGGCTTGGCTCACGCTCAGGTCGCTGTGCTCAATCCGCGCCAGGTGACCGAGACGACGGCTGCCAGCCTGGAGCAAAAAGTCGCTGCGCTAGACGAAAAAGTGCGCCGGTTGGAGCGGCGAGCGGAGGTGGCCGAAGAAGTCGCGAACGCCCGCAATGCGATTGCCGGCACGAGCGGCGACGAACTGGTCTTGAAGTCGAAGAGTGGTGAGTTGACCTTGCAATTCAATGGGATATTGCAGGTTGATGGCCGCCTGTTCCTCAACGACGACGCGCGCGCGCTGGCGGACACCTTCACGGCGCGGACGATCCGGCCGATTTTTTCCGGCTCCTGGGGCAAGTTGCTGAAATGGCAGTTCACACCAGACTTTGGCGGCGGCGTGGCGACGATTCAGGACGCTTGGGTCGATCTGGCCTTGGGCGACCACGTCACCGTCCGCGTTGGCAAAATGACCGTTCCATTTGGCCTTGAGCGCTGGCAGGGCACCGCGGCCCTGCGCTTTGTCGAACGCGCCTATCCGACGCAGCTCGCGCCGAACCGCGACATCGGCATTCAGGTGTTCGGCGACCTGTTGGACAAACGCGTCGGCTGGTCGTTGGGCGCGTTTGACGGCGGCGTCGACAACAGCCTGACCGACACGGACAACAATGATTCCAAGGAGATCGCCGCGCGGATCTTTGCCCAGCCTTTTGCCAAGCTGGAGAACGATTGGCTGAATTCGCTGCTGATTGGCGGCGCGGTGACTTGGGGCGACCAGAACGGCACGGACGCTTCGCCGCAGACGCCGAGTTGGAAAACGCCAGGCCAGAACACGTTCTACAGCTTTCGCAGCGCCGAGAAAGGCAAGGACGCAACTGGCGCGGCCATCACGTTGCCGAATCCGGTGGCCAACGGCGCGCGCCTGCGCTGGACCGCGCACGCGTGGTGGACCGGTGGTCCCTTGGCGTTTTTGGGCGAATACACCGCCGTCACCGAACCCGTCAGCCGGGCCGGCACCAGCGGCGACTGGAAAGCAACGGCTTGGCAAAGCGCGTTGTCATACGTCATCGGTGGCAAGCCGCATTTCTCGGGCACCAAAGTCGAAACACCCTTTCAACTGGGCGCGGCAGGCTGGGGCGCTTTTGAACTCGCCGGCCGGGTGTCAGGGATCGCCGCCGATGCCGCGACCTCGACGATTTGGGCCGACCCCGCGAAATCGGCACGGCTGGCCACCAGCTTCACCGGCGGCGCCCGCTGGCATTTGTCCGAACATTATCGGCTCTTTCTCGACTACGAGCACACCATCTTCTCCGGCGGCGCGACAAGCGGCAATCGTGCCACGGAGCAAGCGGTGATCGGCCGGGTTCAACTCGCCTACTGACTCACCGCGGGCGCGTCCGGAAACGGAAGCCGACGGCATGGCAGTAAATTCTACTTTGCCGATTGACATACCGGAGCTGAAACGAAAACTGTGCAGCCACGCATCGTCTGGAGCCACGCATGAGCCTCTCGCGACCGAAACGCGCGCCTGTAGCGCTTCCTGGCCTTGGGCTGTCGTTGGGCATTACCGTGACCTGGCTCAGCTTCATCGCGCTGATCCCGCTGATCGCACTGGTGATTCGGGCCGGAAGCCTGGGGTGGCACGGCTGGCTGGACGCCATTTCCGGTGAGCGCGTGTGGTTGTCGTTGCGACTGAGCTTCGGCGCGTCACTCATGGCGGCGACTTTGGACACGCTGGCTGGCCTGCTGATCGCCTGGGTGCTCTGTCGCTACAAGCTGCCAGGTCAGGCGTTCTGGGATGTGCTGGTCGATCTGCCGTTTGCCCTGCCGACTGCGGTCGCCGGCATCGCGCTGACCGCGCTTTGGGTGCCGGGTGGCTTTCTCGGGCGGATGGTCGCGCCGTTGGGCTGGAAGATTGCGTTCGCGGAGCCAGGCATCGTCGTCGCGCTGGCGTTTATCGGCCTGCCGTTCGTGGTGCGCACGGTCCAGCCGGTGCTGCAGAGCGCGGAAAAGGAACTGGAAGAGGCCGCGGAGTCTCTGGGCGCAAGCCCGTCGCAGGTGATCTGGCGCGTCGTTCTGCCGACGTTGCGCCCGGCGCTGCTGACCGGCTTTGCCCTGGCTTTTGCCCGGGCGGTCGGCGAGTACGGTTCTGTGATCTTCATCTGCGGCAACATTCCGATGAAGACCGAGATCACGCCACTGCTCATCGTGTCGCGCTTGGAGCAGTACGACTACGCCGGCGCGACGGCGCTCGCGACGATCATGCTGGCGCTTTCCGCGGTGATTTTGGCGCTCCTGCAAGTGCTGCAGAGCGGTCGACGGCTGGCGTTACGCTGACGGGTGGTGTCGATGATTCGAATTCTCCTCACGTTTCTTGCGATGGCCTGGCTCACGCTGATGGTACTGGCGCCGGTCGTCATCGTGCTGGTGGAAGCGCTCAGCGCGGGCGTCGGCGCGTGGTGGCAAGCGGTCAGCGATGATGAAACGCGCACGTCCGTCGCGCTGTCGCTCAAAATCGCCGCGATCGTCGTGCCGTGCAATGCGGTTTTTGGCGTGGCGGCCGCCTGGTCACTCGCGCGGTTTCGCTTTCCCGGCCGTTCGCTCCTGCTCGCGCTGCTGGACTTGCCGCTGTCGGTTTCGCCCGTTGTGTCCGGCCTGGTCTTTGTGTTGCTGTTTGGCGCGCAAGGTTGGTTCGGCGCCTGGTTGCAGGCACACGACATCCAGATCATTTTCGCCGTGCCCGGCATGGTGCTGGCCACCGCGTTCGTCACGCTGCCGATGATTGCTCGCGAGTTGCTACCGCTGCTGGAATCCCAAGGCGACGACGCGGAACTGGCCGCGCGGACGTTGGGCGCCTCTGGCTGGCAGGTGTTCTGGCTGGTGGCCTTCCCGCGCATGCGCGGCGCGCTGGCCTACGGCGTGCTCCTGTGCACGGCGCGCGCGCTGGGCGAGTTCGGCGCGGTGTCGGTCGTATCCGGCCATATCCGCGGGCAAACGGATACGCTGCCGCTGCACGTGGAAATCCTGCACAACGAGTATCACTTCCAGGCCGCATTCGCTGCCGCGTCGCTGCTGTTGCTGGTCGGCGTGGCGACGCTGCTGCTTCGGCGCTTGCATACGACCGAAGCGGGCCGCTAGTTGGAGTTGACGATGTCGATTGAAATACTCGGAATCAGCAAGAACTTTGGCAGCTTCAGGGCGCTGGACGACGTCACGCTGACCATTGCCAAGGGCGAACTGCTGGCGCTGCTGGGACCGTCGGGCTCAGGCAAGACCTCGTTGCTGCGCGTGCTGGCGGGGCTGGAACTGCCGGACGTGGGCAGCGTGCAGGAGGATGGCCACGACCTGACGTCGCTGGGGGCGCGTGACCGCAATGTCGGTCTGGTCTTTCAGCACTTCGCGCTGTTTCCGCACCTGGATGTGTTTGAAAACATCGCGTTCTCGCTGCGCGTGCGCAAGCGCCCGGCCGGGGAAGTGCATGAACGTGTGGAGGAACTGCTGCATCTGGTGCAGTTGGAGGGGCTGGCGCACCGCCGGCCCGCGGAGCTGTCGGGTGGGCAGCGACAGCGCGTGGCCTTGGCGCGTGCGTTGGCGGCGCGCCCGCGGGTGCTGCTGCTGGACGAGCCGTTTTCCGCGCTGGACGCAAAAGTGCGCCACGAACTGCGCGGCTGGCTGCGACGGCTGCATGAAGAACTGGGCACAACGACGGTGTTTGTCACGCACGATCAGGACGAGGCTTTTGAGCTGGCCGACCGCGTCGCCGTCTTTCACCGCGGCCGCATCGAGCAGATCGGCACGCCGGATCAAATCTACGACGAGCCCAAGAGTCCATTCGTGCTGGATTTTCTCGGGCAAGTGCAGTGGCTGGAAGGCCTCGGTTTGACGACGCTCGGCGTGCGCCACCGCGACGTGACGCTGCATGCCACCGGCGATATGGGCTGGCCCGCGCGCATCGTGCGCATCCACCGCACGGGCCCGCGCGTGCGGGTGGACCTGGAACTGGCCACCGGTCAGCCGCTGATCGCCGCGTTGGACCCGCCTGCCGCGCAGCATCTGACGGTCGGCCAGGAGGTGCGCGCGGTGGCGGAACGGAAGTATGCGTTTGGGCCGTAGCTGATTCCCGGCGTCTTGAATCCACGGTCCAATCCGACTACTTTGTCGCCCCCGACCTTGGAAGCGTCCATGCCACAGCACCTGTCCCCGTTTTTCCAGCCGATCCTCGCCGCGAGCGCGCCGGTTGCGGATTCCAATGGCCTGCTGATGGCCGGCATCATTTTGGCCGTCGTCGCCACCGCCACGTTCCTGCTGCTGCGCAAGCCCGCGTCGCGCCTGCCGAGTTCCGCCGAGAAGCGGATTGTCCCGCAGTCGGAAGCGCCGGCGCGCGATCGCCACGATCGTTCAGGCGCCCAAGCGACGCTGCGGATTGGCGCGGATGGCAAGGCCCGCAAGCTCACCGCCGATGAGCTGATTCAGGAAGCCGCTGAGAACGCGATGGCGGAAGCGGCCGCGGCGGCGGAAGCGATCGGCGTGCGCAAGTCGCACAAGGAAGGCGAACGCGCGTTCCTGCAGACCGGCCTGGACAAGACGCGGTCGGAAGGTTTCATCGCGCGGCTGGGCAAGCTGTTCGCGGCCAAGCAGATCGACGAAGCGGTGCTGGCCGAGGTCGAAGAAGTGCTGTACCGCGCCGATTTGGGCGTCAAAGCGACGCAGACCTTGCTGACCGCGATTCGCGAGGCGTCGTCGCGCAAGGAGCTGAGCGATGCGTCGCACGTGTGGCAAGCGCTGCGCCAGCGCAGTCTGGAAACGCTGCAGGCGGCGGGCACGGAGCCGATGAAGCTCCGGGTGGCGAACGGTCCGGCGGTGCTGATGGTGGTCGGCGTCAACGGTTCGGGCAAGACGACGACGATCGGCAAGTTGGCGCATCGCTACGCCGGCGAAGGCCGCAAAGTGCTGGTGGCGGCGGGCGATACGTTCCGCGCGGCGGCGGTCGATCAGCTGGAAGTCTGGTGCCAACGCGCCGGGGTGCCGATTCACCGCGGGAAGGACAATCAGGATCCGGCGAGCGTCTGTTTTGCCGCAATCGAGCGCGCCAAGGCGGAAGGTTTTGACCTGGTGATCGTCGACACGGCCGGGCGCCTGCACACGAACGCGGGGCTGATGGCCGAGCTGCAAAAATGCGCCCGCGTCGCCGACAAAGCGCTGCCCGGCGCGCCGCACGAGGTGCTGTTGGTGCTCGATGCGACGATGGGCCAGAACGCGGTCAAGCAAGCCGAGCAGTTCCGCGAGAGCGTACAGGTCTCGGCGATCGCGCTGACCAAGCTGGACGGCACGGCCAAGGGCGGCGTGGTGCTGGCGATCGCGGAAACGCTGAAGATTCCCGTGCAGTTGGTCGGCGTGGGTGAGAAGATGCAGGACCTGCGCGATTTTGACGCGGAGCTGTTTGTGGAGACGCTGTTTGCCGGGCATTAGTCCCGACGGAGACCCGGCATGAAGCGCGTGATTTGGGGGATGGCGGTTTTGCTGGTGTCCGTGCTGGCTTCAGGCTGCAACCACGTCGTGACCTCGTCAAATGACCCCACGGTGCTCACCTTCTTGCCCGCCGTTCGCGTGGGCGGCGTATGGCACGGGGGCGGTCGTGATGGTCAGTGCACAGGCTTGTTCGTGCCGGTCGTGTGTCCGGCGGGTCCAGGGATAACGGTCACATTGGACACTGTCGGTGAGTCCGATGAGACGAAGTTCCGCGTTGCCGTCACGCTCGCCGAGCCGGCAACGGTGGAAGCGCTCGCGATTGAGCGAACGGTGGTTGGAACGGGTGCGAAAGCATGGCTTTCGAACGGTTTTCAGTCATGGTCCCAATCAGGTGCGCTGGCAATCGGGCCGGAGCCGTCTGAAGCAGATACCGAAGCAGCGTTGGCGGCATTTGGCGACGTAGAGACGATTCGCAGCGGTGCCGAGCTGTCGTGGTGGTACACGGTGGTTGGCGGCGGGAACTGGACGATCCTTGCTGCAGTGCTGAAGCCCGAATCGCAAAAGGCCTGGGCTCAAGTCTGGCGTTCGCCGGGCGAAGAAGACACCGTGCACCTGCGCCTCGTAAGCGGCGGTGTTGGACCTCAGATCATCGCTCCGGCGGGATCGACTATCGTTGGGGAAAGTTGGTTTTTGAGCGAGGGCAAGCTCGAACAGTCGCAGATCGATTCGATGGGCACGAAACTGTGGCAAGGCAGCAGGTCGGTGCAGTCGCGCCTCCTCGGCTGGAACTCCTGGTACGAATTCTGGGACTCCACCGACGAAAAGCACGCCCGCGCCAACTTCGGCCTCGCCAAGACCGCGCTCGATCCACTCACCGCGCCGGCGGGCCGCTGGCTGGTCATCGACGATTCCTGGCAGAACGCTTGGGGCGATTGGACGCCGAATGGCAAGTTCCCCAGTGGCCTGGACAATCTCGCCAAGGACGTCAAAGCGCAGGGCTGGCACTTTGGCGTGTGGCTGGCGCCGTTCCTCGTCTCCGCCAAGCTGCCGCTGGTCACGCAGCATCCCGACTGGTTCCTGCCGGGCGTGAGCTACCTGCACCTGAAGAACGGCGAGATGAAGATTCTGGATGTGACCAATCCCAATGCTGCGGCGCACTTGACCGGCGTGATCGAGCAGCTGGCGACTTGGGGCTGCGAAATTCTGAAAATCGACTTCCTCTTCGCCGGTTTGTACGAAGCGCCACGTTTTGACGGCAAGTCGACGCCGGTGCAGTCGTATCGCGCGGCGCTGCAACTCATTCGCGATGTTGCGAACAAACATGGCATTCGCCTCGTCGCCGTCGGTGCGCCGCCGGTGCCGACGCTGGAATACGCCGATGGCTGGCGGTCGGGCACGGACATCGCGGTGGAGAATTTTGGCCCGTCGTGGCCATTTTTGCCCAACCAGCTGCGGGCGTTCGCGGCGCGGATTCCGTACTGCCAGGTCATCGCCTGCGACGTCGATCCGCCGATTTTGCGCACTTTGCCGAGCAACGAAGTCGACTTTGGCCTGTGGACGGTGGCTTTTGCCGCGGGCGGTTTCTTCCTGAGCGACAACCTGGAAGTGCTCTCGCCGGATCGCCTGGCCCAAGGCTTGGTCGCCAAGCGGGTCAATCTCGCGCTGGGCGGGCAATTGTCGCTGCCGCAATCGATCTTCCCGGACAATCCGCCGGCGACGCTGTCGAGCGCGATCTTCGATCAGATTTCGCTCACGACCACGCAAATTGTGCCGCAAGTCTGGAACACGCCGGATGGTCAGCGGGTTCTGATGAACGCGAGCGACGTCACGGCGACGATCGCCGGCGAGCAGGTGCCGCCGCATTCCGCCCGCGCCTTGTAGCGGCTTTGACATTTGGCCCACGCGCCGCAAGCTATCGCCATGAAGTTGTCCGCTCGATTGCTGCTGTTCCTCCTCGCCACGACGCTGGCGCTGTCGGCGCACGCTAAAAATCCGCGCTGGGGCAAGGTGTCGAACGCACAGATCCACGGCGTGGAATCGTCGCGGCAGCCGGAAGCGCCAGGCAATACGCCGGTGGCGCTGCCGCTGACCACGACCTTGGAGACCGCGTCGCAGTGCACGCGGGCGATCGTGGCGTTCCGCAATGCCAGCCGGTCGACGCTGACACTGACGATTGGCGATGCCGCGCCGGTGAAGATTTTGCCCAAGCAAGCGCAGCGGTTCTGTGCGCAGGATGACGTCGTCGGCTGGCAGGTGAATTCCGCCGATGGCTGGCAGTACGGCGGACGGATGGAAGTGGCGGGGCTCCGGCTGCGCGAGGAGACGCTGATCGAGCCGGGCGCATCGCTGGTGGTGGTGAACGGCACCGGCGAGACGCAGCGGCTGCAGCTGGACGGACGCGCGGTCGGCAAGGTCGATCCGGGCAAGCAGAAGACCTTGGGGCCGCTGAGTGCGGGCGTGCATGAGCTGTTGGCGCGCGGCAAAATCAGCAAGCGCAAGGACACCAAGCGTGTGCGGCTCGCGGCGGGCGATACCGTCACCGTCACTTGGCAGCCGCCGCCGACGTGGACGCAGATCCGCAACCACGACCAGGAAGGCGCGCACGTCATCGTCGATGGCGCGGGCTTTGGCGATGTGGCGCCCGGCGGTGAAATTCGCGTGCTGGGTCTGGGTACCGGCAAACATCAGGCGCTGCTGACGTATTTCCCATCGGGCCGGACCAAAAAGATTGAGATCTTCGCGTCGCCAGCGGGTGAGCCTGCGGGCAAGTCGCCGGAGATTGAGGTTACGGTGGTCAACCAGACGGGCGAAACGCTGGTGATTCCGTTGGGTCTGCGGGAATGGGGTACGACGCTGGACGATCTGGGGATCCTGCGCGTGCGGGTGCCGCGGCGGACGTTTGGCGCGGTGCTGACGGGGCGCGATTCAGCCTTCAAGTACCATCAGGATTTCCATGCCAAGACCGACCCGGACACGATGCTGTGGCGCATCATCCGGCCGCGGGGCATCGTGCGGGTCAAGAACGCGACCGGCGTGCCGATCGTGGTCAACCTGCCGGACGACCAGACGATGGCGGTGGCGGTCGGCAAGACGGCGGAGACGAGTCTCGCCGCGGGTCGGGTGTCGCTGGTGGCGAAAGCGCAGGGCAGCGACCGGCAGTGGAAGCGCGGGCTGACGGTCAAAGTGGGTCGCGAGCTGTTGTGGCAGGTCAAGTCGCCGCTGACGGCGCTGCTCGTGGCGTCGGCGTACGCGGAGCCGCTGCTGCTGCGGTTGGACGGCACGGGGCAGTACAAGCTCCTGCCGGGCAAGTCCGTGCGCATGAACGCGCGGCCAGGCTCGCATCGCCTGGAGACGCGGGCGTTGCGCTCGGGTACGGCGTCGGTGATTGAACTGGACGTGCAGGACGGCGATCGCCGCAAGCTGACCATCAAGCCGCCGACGGGTTCGCTGCGGCTGACGGCGGGCACCGAGCCGGTGACCGTGCGCGTGCGTGGCATTGAAGTGGCGGAAGTGCAGCCCGGCGAGCCGGTGGTGGTGCCGGTGACTGCCGGTCAGGTTCAGGTGGAAGTGCGCGATGACAAAGGGAGAAGCGCGAATTTCCTTGGTCTCGTCGCGCCGACGCAGCAGGTCGAACTGGCGCTGCCCGCGGAGGATCGCGCGGCGTTGGAAATCACCTGGCAAGGTACGGCGGTCGCGCAGGTCGTGGTCGATGGCGGTGCGGAAGTGGCGCTTCAACCCGGCGCGACGTTGCGCTTGGATGGCGTGAAACGCGGTCCGCACCTGGTCGCGATCACGTCAGGCGGTATTGCCTGGCGGCGCTGGATGCAGGTGGACGGCCACCAAGCGGTGGCGCGCTTTGTGCTGAAGCCGACAGAATAGCAGCGGTTACTTGCCGAGAAACTTGGCCGGGCGCTTCTGCAGGAACGCGGCCATGCCTTCTTTCTGGTCCTGACTCCGGAACAGCTTGCCGAACGCGGCGGCTTCCTTGCGCAGGCCATCGGCGAGCGGTACGTCCCAGCCTTGATCCACAACTTGACGGGCCGCGGCCAACGCCACGGGACCGCGCGTCGCGATCCGTTGGGCGATTTCCAGCGCCACGGGCAACAGCTGTTCCGGCTCGACCAACTGCGTCACCAGACCCAGCCGCAGCGCTTCCTCCGCGCTGTGCACATCGCCGGTCAGGATCCAGCGCAGCGCGTTCTGTCGGCCGATGAGCCGCGCGAGACGCTGCGTGCCGCCAAAGCCCGGAATGACGCCGAGCGTGACTTCAGGCAAGCCGAACTTGGCTTTTTGCGAGGCGATCGCAAAATCGCATGCCAGCACCAACTCCAGCCCGCCGCCCAGTGCGAAGCCGTTCACCGCCGCGATCACCGGTTTGCCCAGCGAAGCAATACGACTGAAAATGCCTTGACCGATCAGGGCAAAATGCTGGGCGGTCGCCGCGTCGTAGTCGGCCATTTCCGCGATGTCGGCGCCGGCCACGAAGCCTTTTTCGCCGGAACCGGTCAGAACAACCGCGCGCACGTTCGGGTCCGCGCCCACTTCACGCAGACGTTCGGCCAAACGCTGCAGCAGCGGTTGGTTGAGCGCATTCAAGGCTTTGGGCCGATTGAGCGTGAGAAGGGCGACGGGTCCTTCGTCACGCCGCAAGACCAAATCGTCTGCGATCGCGTTCAGTTCCATCGACTCCCCCGCAGGTCTGCAGTGGACGCTGTGATGCGGACGATCGGCTACTTGCCGCCGCGCTTCGACGCCTTCAGCGGATTGACGGACTTGGTGTCCTTGGCCTTCTCGACCTTGGCGTGGGTCGCGAAGTTGCACATGCCAGCGGCCCACTTGGCAGTCGGATTCGCGTAGCTGTTGCAGAAGCCCACGCCGTCATTGCCGCGGACATGAGCGCAGCCGGTGCACTGGCTGACGATCGGCGAAAAGCCGAACTTCTGGAAGCGGGCGACTGTGGCCGCGTCGGCGGCTGGGGCGTTGAGAGCGTCGGACATGGTAGGAATCCTGATGCGGTCGGGCCGCGCAAAAGCGGGCAATAAGATACGGGGACTGGGCGGTTCTGTCAATCTGCAGTCGCGATCATGTCAGCGAATTCGACGTCCAAGCGGAAGGATGGGATTTGCACCGCGCGCGCATCCAAGCGCGGCGGATTCGGCGCGTGCGGCCGCAAAATTCGCACGCACAGCGTCTCGGGCAGCACTTCCAACGCCATATTGACGATGCCCGGCTCGTTGTCGACGAGACCAACCAGCGGACCATTCTTGACCAATTCGACCAGCGCGGCGCGCTTGAACGCGACGTCGTCCAGGTGAAAATCCGGCTTCAGCACCACCTGAGCCTGCGGCGTCATCAGCGGAAAACCGTGCGCGTCGAGACTTTGCAGCACGCCGTGCATCATGCCCGGGCGGTCGCGGCCGGTCAGATAGACGACGCCCAGGCCAGCGTCGACCAGCCGGTGCGCGAATTCTGCCGCGCCTGCTTCGACGTGATCCAGAGGCTGGAAGGAATTGGTGAAAAAGCGGTCGCGCCAATAGCTGACAAACCGCTCGCCGAGGTCCTTTTGCGGCAACGAGAGCGCGTCGATGGCTTGGGACGGCGTGTAGTGCAGATCGTCGAGCGTGAGTTTCTGCACGGCTGCAAGCAATTGCGGCAGCGTATCGCGGTGCGCAGTGGCAAAGCTGTGCAGGATCGCCAGCGTTCGCGGGCGGTTGTCAAAAAGCGTACCGTCCATGTCCAGTGCGACCCAGGAACGACGCCCATGGGAGCGAGCGGATTCGGCGGTGGCGGCGGACAACAGCCGCTCGAGAACCCGCGGGGCGGAAAGAAGGGGGGCATGCAGGGCGCGCTCAACCATCCAGGACTCCGGGAACAAAGGGCAAGGGAGCACCGCCCTGCGCTTCGCAAATGCGCGTGGCGGGGTTCGGAGCCTAGCGTCTCGGCCGAGCCGCCGCAACGGTTGCCGGGCAGATTCCTTGTGTAGCGAACAGGAAAGGCGCTTGGCCAGCCGCCGCGGTTCGACTACGCTGTGCGGCGACGCTTGGCGCAGCGACTCCGGATAGTCACTCCGCACCTGACACGGAAGGGAGGCAGCCTCAGATGTTGTACCGCGCACTTTTCACCGTCCAAGTCGGCGTGTTTTTGGCCATTTCCGTTCCGTCGGTTGCCGCACCCGGCAAAAAGGCGGTCAAGGTTCCCGCGGCCGAGGTCGTTGTTCCTGCGCCAGTGCCGTTGCCAGCGCCGGCGACTGCCGAAGCGCCGCTTGCGTCCGGCGCGCTGATCCTGGTCGTCGATGCGGATACGGACGAGGCAACCGTCGGTGGTCAGGGCGCGTCGTTGAAAAAAGGCGAGAACAAGCTGGGGCTACCCGCCGGCAAGGTGGCATACGCCGTCAAATTCCCGAGCGGTCTCGTGGTCAAAGGGGAAGCGTCCGTGCCTCCCGGCGGCGAAGTGCGGGCGGAAGTGTGGTCGGCCGGCAAATTGCTGCTGCACGTCGGTGAAGGCGCCAAGGTGGAAATCGACGGCAAAGCGGCTCAGGTCGCTTCCGGCCAGGTGCTACAGGAAGCGGGCATCGGTTCTCACACCGTGATCGTGACCCAGCCAGGATTCATCGGCCGCAAAGCGGCAATCGACGTGACCGGCGGGCATACCACGGAAATCACAGCCAACCTTGAGAAATTCGAGACGCCAGTCGACGACACCCTCGCCTGGATCGGCATCATCGGCGGCGGGGCGCTCGTCGTCACGGCGCTGGTCATCGACGCCGTCACCCAGTACGACAAGGTCGGCGGTGAAACCACGCGCTGGAGTCTGCTCGGCGTCGGCACCGCAGGCTTCGTCGGCGGTACGCTTTTGCTCAAGCACAACATGGATGAAGTCGGCACGCCGCCCACGCAGGATGGCACCTTCAACGTCAAAGTCACACGCTGGGGCAACGGCGCGATGGCGCTCCTCGGCTGGCGGTTCTGATGGCATTTGAAATCGATGAAGTGGCCGACGGTTTGTGGGTCGGTCCGGTGCCGGACTCGCCGGAACGCATTGCACTGCTGCGGGAAAAAGGCATTACCGGGCTTGTCAGCGTGCAGACGGATCGCGATTTGCAGTCCGTCGGCGTGCCGTGGCCGCTGCTGTGGAAGTTTCTGATGGCACAGGGAATTGCCGCCCATCGCCAGCCGATCGTCGACTTTGACGAAACCGCGTTGGTGCGCGGCCTGAGTCCGGCGGTTGCCGCTGTTCAGGACATGCGCGCGGACCAACGCATCACGTATCTGCATTGCACCGCCGGCGTGAACCGCTCGCCGACCGTCGCGATCGCCTGGCTCGTGGTGCACGGAGGCCTGGATCTGGAAACCGCCTGGGAGCAGGTGACGTCGCGTCGGCCATCGGCGCCACACCGCTCAGCATTGGAAAGATGGCTAAAAAAGTAGTGATTGCCTAGAGATGTGACGCTGCTGCCAAACCATCATTGCCGTCGAACGCGGCGCGTGTATGCTCCAAGAGCGTTTCGTTGTGCGCGGATGGGTCATGGCTGAGCCGAATTTGCAAGTTGAAGTCCAGCTCGGCCACTTGTGCAACAACCGGTGTGTGTTCTGCGTGAGCGGTCAGCTGAGTGAAGCGAAGCGTGCGCCGCAATTGCCAGCCGAGCCGATCCGCCAACAAATCCAAGCGGCACGGCAGTCGGGCGCGACGAAAATGACGTTCCTGGGAGGCGAGCCGACGATGCAGCGCTCGTTTTTCGACTTGTTGCAGTTCGCCGTGGATCTCGATTTCCAGGAAATCGTCATTTTCACCAACGGCACTATGACGCCGCGTGAATCCTTCCGCAAACGCGCGCTGGACATTCTCGCAGGCCTGGGCGCGGACATGCGCAGCCGGGTGATTTGGCGTTTTTCACTGCAAGGCGGCACCCGTGACGAGCACGACGCGACGACGATGAATCCGGGCGCCTGGGATCGGATTGTCCAGAGCATGGACGCGTTGAAAGGCATCGGCGCGCGCCTGACGGGCAACATGTGCGTTGTCGAATCGAACTGGCGGTCCATCGACACGCTGGCGGACATGGCCGAGGCCTATGGCTTTGAGAACCTGCACTTGGACATGGTGCGACCGCGCGACGCGGGCGCGCGAACGGATGCGCATCTGCGCGCGATCATGGTGCGGTACACCGAGATGGCGCCCAAGTTTGCCGAGCTGCTGGCGCGTTGCGACGAGAAACTGGGCGCGGATTTTGACCTGAATTTCGGCAATGTGCCGTATTGTACCGCGCCGCTGATCAGTCATCGCATCCACCACGACGGCGAATTGACCGTGACGGTGGCTGCCGATGGCGAAGGTGGCACGCAACTCGGCTTCAACAAGTACGAAGACAAGCGTGCGGACAAGCACAAACCGCTGGGCTGCGAGCGCTGCGTGTTCAATCACTCTTGCTCCGGCGTCTTCGACAAGTATCGGGAATTCTTCGGTGACGACGAGTTTCGGCCCATCAGCGTGGACGAATTGTGGCGGAGCGACACGGCTGGCCACCATTTCATGCTGCTCGCGCGGCACGCGATCGAGATGCTGGCGCGGCAAGGCGCGTGGCGGATCACCCGGACCAACGACACGACGGTGGAAATCGAAGTGGCGGTGCCGGTGCACGCCAGTGAACCCGAAGGTCCGCAATGGCGCCTCAGTTTGCGTCGTCCCGGGCGACGTGGCGCGCATGTCGGCTGGTACGCGGTCGCCAGTGATCGCCTGGAAGCAGCGTTTTTTGGCCCGAATCCACATGCGAATGACGCGATCGACCGTGTGAACGACGCGCTGCAGCGTCTGGCGGCCGCGCTGGGGACAACGCTTCCCCAAGTCAACGCGGATGCGCTGGCGCGCGCGTGGCAACGGCAACAGCAGCAGCAGGCGCTGGCCATGCAGCGGGAAACGCAGGCCTGGCGTCACTTGGCGGGCGTAGCGGATCGTCTGCGCGCCGAGCCGCTGGCCGATCTGCGTCCGGGGGCGCTGCGCAAACATGTGGATCAGGTGGCGATGGACCTGGAATTCGCCGGACCGAGCGGCCGCCTGACGTTGACGGTGCTCGCTGGCGAAGCGCCGGATGGTCGATTTCGTCCGCGTTTTCAGCATGTTGCGGATGGGTTGAGCGCCGTTGCGGTTGCGCAATTCAGTCAAGCATTGGGTCGACGGCTGCGTGGCGTGCAGGTCGCCAGTCCGACCGTCTGAATCCGCGCTGCAAACTGCCAGCAGTTTCCATCGCTTTGGCAAAATGCGATCGAATTTCTTGCGGTTACAAAAACCGATCGTACTGTCGCCCTCGGGTTCGTACCGGAGGTGTCAGATGGGTAGCGCAGTTCTGATTGGCACAATTGCCAGTGGCGTCGGCTTGGCGGTTTTGACGGCACGCGTGAGTCTCGCGGCGCTGGTGAATGCGATGCCGCAGAAGCACAAGAAGATCGCGTAGTTTTGGATCGGCGGCGGCGATCGCTAGGCCCGGAAGACGACCTTACCGCGAAACACCGTCAAGATCGTGCGCCCAGTCAATTCCCGGCCCCATAGCACGGTATTGCGGCTCTTCGACTTGTTGGTCGTGGCATCGAGCGTCCATTTCGCTTGCGGGTCCAGCAGCGTCAGGTCGGCAGCCGCGCCGGATTCGATCCGCCCGTCGCCCATGTTCAGCACCCGCCGCGGACCGCGCGTGAGTGCATTCAGCGCCACCGGCAGCGCCAGCTCGCCCGCGCGCACGCACGCCAGCACTTGTGCGAGCGTGGTCTGGATGGCAATCGCCCCTGACGCCGCGTAGTCGAACTCCAGCGCCTTGCCGGCGATGTTGACCGGCATGTGATCGCTGCAAATCGCGTCAATGGTGCCGTCCGCCAGACCCGCGAGCAACGCCAATCGGTCGGCTTCTGTGCGCAAGGGCGCGACGAGCTTCAGGTTCACGTCGTAGTCGACCATCGCTGCATCGGTCAGCGTCAAGTGCCAAGGGGTGACGCTTGCAGTGACGCGAATGCCTTCGGCCTTGGCGGCGCGAATCAGGTCCACGGACTTGGCGGTTGTCACGCGGGCGAAATGCAGTCTGGAATGAGCCAGTTGCGTCACAGCGATGTCGCGCGCGACTGTCACGTGCTCCGCCGCCGCGGGAATCCCGCGCATGCCCAGGCGCGTGGACCACGGCCCTTCGTGGATCGTCCCCGTCCCGGCCAAGTCCGGATCGATCGCGTGGGTGAAAATCGGCCGGTCAAAGCCGCGCGCATACTCCAGAGCACGGCGCAACAGGCGTGCGGACGTCATCGGCCGATCGCCGTCGCCAAAGCACACTGCGCCTGCTTCACTCATCTCGCCCATCGGCGCCAGCGTTTCGCCCTTCAAACGGTGGCTGAGCGCGCCCTGAGGCAGCACGTCGCAATGGCCGTACTCGCGGGCGCGCCGCAGGATCAGCTCCGTCACCGCATGGTCGTCGTTACCGGGCGTCGTGTCCGGATTGACGACAACAGCTGTGAAGCCACCGGCGTTCGCCGCGTCGGACAGGGAAATCAGGTCTTCCTCGTGTTCATCACCCGGCTCGCGTGCGCACGCCCGCAGGTCGACAAAGCCCGGCGCCAGAATCAGGCCGTTGCAGGCAAAGACTTCCTCATCGCGGACCGGCAAGTGAGCGCCGATCGCCGCAATCCGACCGTTCGCGATCAGCACGTCGGTGAGCGGACCGATGCCGGTCTCGCTGTCGAACACGCGCACTTGACGCAGAAGCAGTTGTTGACTCATCCAGGCCTCCTGCTAACCCTGCGGCTCAAGCCCGCGACTCGCTGCGACCAAGTACAGCACCGCCATCCGCACAGCCACGCCGTTTTCCACCTGTTGCAGAATCACCGACTGGTCACCATCGGCCACTTCCGGGGCGATTTCCACGCCGCGGTTCATCGGCCCCGGGTGCATCACCAGCGCGCCGGGCTTGGCCAGCTTCAGCCGTTTCTCATCCAGGCCAAAGAAGCGGTGGTACTCGTGCGACGACGGAATCAGGTCATTGCCCTGTCGTTCCCGCTGGATTCGCAGCATCATCACTGCGTCCGCACCTTCCATCGCCGGCTCCACCCGCGGCCAGGCAGTGCAGCCCAGTTGTTCAATCGCGTGCGGCAGCATCGTCGCCGGCCCCGCGACGTGAACGTCCGCACCGAGTTTTTGCAGGCCAAAGATGTTGGAGCGCGCCACGCGGGAGTGCGCAATGTCACCGACAATCGCCACTTTCTTGCCGCGCAAGTCGCCGAGCCGCTCGCGCAGCGTGAACATGTCCAGCAGCCCTTGGGTCGGATGCTCGTGCGAGCCGTCACCCGCGTTGACGATGCCGCAGTTCACCGTGCGGGCCAGCAAAGCCGGCGCGCCCGAGCAGCTGTGACGGATGATGATGATGTCCGGCGCCATCGCTTCCAAATTCCGCGCGGTGTCGATGAGCGTTTCGCCCTTGGCCAAGGACGACGAGGAAGCCGTGAAGCTCATGGTATCCGCGGACAACCGCTTGGCGGCCAACTCGAAGCTCATGCGCGTCCGCGTCGAATTCTCAACAAAGAACGTCAGCACCGTCACGCCGCGCAACGTCGGGAGCTTCTTGATGCGCCGGGCGTTCACCGCCTTCATGTGCGCGGCCAGATCCAGAATGTGGAGAATTTGCTCCGCGCTCAGGTGTTCAAGGCCGAGCAAATGGCGCAACGGTTCCTGCGGCGCTTGCGGCAAACTGTCGGCGCCCGGCGTGTGACCTGGTTCAACCTGCGGCAGCATCGGAGCCTCGTTGGATCAAGGGTTTTTGGGACGGACCATGACGCTGTGCAGGCGGTTTTGCCCGTCCACGCACAGTTCAGCGGACTCGTTGCGCGCCACGTCCAGCTTGCGACCGGTCAGGTCCGCTGCCACCGGCAACTCCCGACCGCCGCGATCGGCCATGACCACCAGCCGCACTGCTTCCGGTCGGCCGAAGTCCATCAGCACGTTCAGCGCCGCGCGAATCGTCCGGCCGGTGTACAGCACGTCATCGACCAGCAGCACGCGTTGGCCGCTCACGTCGCCGGGCAGCCGGGTCACGCCTTCCACCGCGCGCGGACCTTTCAGCCACGTGTCGTCGCGGTACAGCGTCACGTCGATCGTGCCCAGTTCGGGCATCCAACCGAAGTCGCGGGCGATCACGTCCGCCAGCTCCCTCGCCAACGCCACGCCGCCGCGCTGGATGCCGCAAAGCCACGGTTTCGGGCGATCCGCTGGTGCCAACTCCACATCGCGCGGCCAGGCCATCGCTTGGATGTCAGCGGCCATTTGCGTCAGCACGGCGTCAATCGCCGCACGATCGAGCAGCACGCGCGCATCGGTCGGCAAATCACTGGCGCTCAGAAGTTGTCGCATGTGCCTCCGGGGGCGCTCTGATGCACCAAGCTGAACATCCGGCTCATGTCTGGCGCGCAGAGCCATTCGCAATTCTGATCCTGCGTGGCAAACCACAGCACGCCCGCTTTGCCTTTGATGGTGTCCATCGGAATCAGGCCGAAAAACCGGCTGTCCTGCGAGTTGTCGCGGTTGTCGCCCATGCCGAGCACGTAGCCCGGAGGCACGACGAAGTCCGGAAAATCCTTGTTCGCGGGCAGCGAATAGATCGCCGCGTTCTCTTCCGCGCTCGTCGGCACCGTCGCCGTGGGCCAATCCGGCCGACCATCCCAGGAGGATTCCCCCGGTCGCGCAATGTGATGCTGCGTCGTGTAGACCACGCCGTCCAGGCACTCCCGCGCCATCTCGCAGCGCGCCCCCGAGTCTTTCTGGCCGCAATCCGCGCTCTCGCCGATCACCTTGCGCGGAATCGCCTTGCCGTTGATATGCAGCACGTTGTCGATCAGTCGAATCCGGTCGCCCGGCACGCCAATCACGCGCTTGATCAGATCCTTGTCTTCCGAGCCCGAGCCGTCCTTGTATGGATATTCGAACACGACGATTTCGCCGCGATGCGGTTCGCGCAGCGTCAGGAATTTCACCCGGGTAAACGGAATCTTCAGGCCGTACAGGAACTTGTTGACGAAGAGATGGTCGTGCACCTGCAAGGATGGAATCATCGAGCCGGTTGGAATCTTGAACGCTTCGAACACAAAGATCCGGATCAGGAGCGTCAGTACCACGGCCCAGACGATCGAATCGAAGTACTCACGCGTCGCCGATTTGCGCCACTTGCCGAGATGCCGGTCGAGCGCCTGATCAAACGGTTCCGCGACCGCCAGCAGCGCGTGGGTATCTTTCGACTTCTGCTTGAGCAGGTCGTGCAGCGCTTGCCACTGACTTTCCAGGCCCTGCGCGACCTCATCGGACAATTGCTTGCGGTATTTGCGCAGCAGCCGACCGCCGGATTCATCCAGGTACGTGCAGCGTTCGCGCAGTTCTGCGTGAAACCGCTTGCGTTTCGCCGGATCAGTCGGAATTAGCGGTGGCGCGTCGGGCGTTTCGGATGGGGAGCGGGGCTGCGACATGAACTCCTCAAGGTCCCAAGGCCGGGGGAGCGTAGCCGTCCGCTGGGGCAGTTGCAACAGCAGCGGCGCCCGATCCATTCCGCGTGCCTTGACATGCGCCGTGTGCCGCGCCATACGGGAACTGAGGAGCCACCGATGAGCAAAGCCGTCAAAGTCACATTGCAGGGCAAGACTTTCACGCTGCAAACCGATGAGGACGAGTCGCACATTCTGGCCTCAGCGGCGTTGGTCAACGACCGGATCGACGCGCTGCGCAAGAAAGCGGCGCTGCCGGAAAGCACGTTGGCGATGCTCGTCGGCATGGAATTGGCCGGCGAACTGTTGAAAGCGCAAGGTTCCGGTGAGCGGTTCGCGCCGCTGAAGACGCGAGCGGAGCGGTTGCGCGACCGGCTGAAGTCGTCGCTCTCGTCGCGCGGAGCCGGCAATGGCGGGTGATCGCGCTGCCGTGACCGGACTGCCCAGGGCCATGGAAGCTGCATCACCGGACCCGCAGCCGCAGGACAAACGGGCGTGGCGGGCGTGGGCTGACAGTCTGCATCGCGCGCGCTCGGCGCAGGCGCGTCAGCAGCATTCGCGCGTGCTCGTGACCCAGGTGACGCAGCGCGTGGCGCAGATCGGTGCGCATGTGGTCGGGCTGTATAGTCCGATTGGTGCCGAACTGGAGACCCGTGAGCTGGCGCACGCGCTGCTGCTGCAAGGTGTCCAGCTTGCCTACCCGCGCGTCCGACCGACGGGTGAGGCCATGGACTTCGCGCTGACGACGGCTCCCGCCGCGCTGCAACCGCGGCCGCGCAGTCGGTTGTTGGAGCCCGTTGGGCCGGCGTTGGCGCCTGAACAGCTCGATTGCGTCGTCGTGCCGGCGCAGGCCGTGCGCCCGGATGGCAAGCGGCTCGGGCGTGGTGGCGGCTACTTTGACCGATACCTGCCGTTGTTGCGCGCAAACGCCGTCACGATTGCGGTTTGTCCTGCGGCGTGTGTCGTTGCTTGGCAGCCAACTGAACCGCACGACCAGGCGCTCGATCTCGTCTGCACTGAACACGGCCTCGCCGCGCTGAGCTGAACTTCGATGGCAGATTCGCAAACGGTGACGAGCCTACACAAGCGCCAATTCATTCTGTTTTGCATCGTTGGCGCGTCTGGCGTGCTCGTGAACATGGCCGTCTTTGCCGCGGTGCTGTGGGCGTTGCCCAAGGACGCGCTGGGTTCGGCAACGACCCATGTCGCTGCCGTCGCTGGCTGGATCGCGTCGGTGACCAGCAACTTCATCCTGAACGACCGTCTGACATTTGCCGCCCACGACTTTCACCATGTCGGCGTGCAGCGGCTCTGGCGCTATTACCTGGGCGCGTTGAGTGGTCTCGGCCTGCAACTGGGGATTCTGACGCTTGCGCTGCGCTGGCTGCCGGTGGAGATGCCGCTGCCGATGTGGAATGCCGCGCGCAAGCTCCTTGGCAACCTGACGGGCATCGGCGTCGGCACCATCGCCAACTACGTCGTCGCGCGATTTTGGGTCTTTCGCAAGCGCGCGGTCTAACCCAGCAACGTCTCGACGTCTTTCAGCATTTGCCGCGCCCACAGGACTGGCGGTGGCGGCGATTCTGGCGCGCCACTTGCGACGATACCGGCGCGCATGCGCACAGCGCGACCATCCGCGAGCGGCGCCAGCGCCATCGCGGTATGCACGCGCTGCGAGGCCACTTCGCCGCCGGCGCCATCCGTGTGTGTCAGCACGACGTGAAGTCGATTCGGCTTCAGGCGAAACACGACATCGGTCTGGCGCAACGCGGTCTGCACGCGCTCGCCGAGCTCCCGCAGGATCGCCGCGTCCACCGCCGCCGCAGTGAACTTGCCCTTCACCTCGATCTCCGGCTGCAGCCCCAGCAGCGTTGTCTGAATGCCGTAGCGTTGGCCACGACGCAGCTCGATTGGCAGCAGAAACTCGAATTGGCGCAGGCCAAACAGGCCGGTTTCCACATCGCGCAGGCTCTGATCGCCTGTCTCGCCGAGCGCCGCGGCCAGCGCCCGCTCCATCGTCTTGCGCGGCGTGTCGTCCTCGATCACGGCCAACGCAGTCGCCGCACCCAGATCTTCGACCCGCCGCAGCCGGACACGCACGTCCATGGCCACGCCGCCCAGAGTTATCCGCAGCGCTTCGTCTAAATCCAGAATTGTATCCGGATCTTCCATCGCGACCGTAAACGTGCCAGCCAGCCGTTGCGCGGCGTCGCTCGGCAGGACGTCGCCAAAAAACGTCTTGCCGCGCGCATCCCGGTGCAGGGAACGCGCCAGCAGCGGCGGCACAGGACCGTGAGCGATCACCGTACCTTCCTGGTCGAGCAACCATGCGCCGGGCCATTGGGCGACGAGCCGGACCGCCTCGCTCTGCTGGATTCTCTCGACGTGTCTCTTCATCCTTGCCTCCGCACGGACCATAGCATTGCCGTCCCGTGCTTGGCAGTCCAGAATTGCGGTTGGAGGTGTCCGATGGCCCATTCTGCCGAGTTCGAAGCGCTGTGTCAGGCCGCGCGCGACCACATTCGCGAAGCCTCGATTGCCGAAGTGCGCGGCCGCCTGTCGATTGGCGCGCCGTTTGTGCTGGTCGATGTCCGCGAGGACAATGAATGGCAAAAGGGTCATATTTCCGGAGCGATCCATCTGGGCCGCGGCATTCTGGAGCGGGACGTCATCGAGGCGATTCCGGCCAAGAACACCGAGATCGTGCTGTACTGCGGCGGCGGCTTCCGCTCGGCTTTGTCCGCAGAAAGCTTGGAAAAAATGGGCTACACGAACGTGTGGTCGATGGCCGGTGGCTGGCGATCGTGGACCGCGGCCGGCTTGCCGACGACCGTTCCCTGACCGCTATGCTGCATCGTGCGGCGTCCATTCTTCTACGATTTCAGTCATGTGTGGAACGCGCTGGCGTGCGGCCAGCACGGCTGCTTCCACCGTCGCCATCAGCTCCGGCAAGCCCTCACGCGTCACGCTCGACGTCAAGAGCGCCCGCCGCTGCGACGCCACTTCGCGCACGGTCGCCGGATCGTCGATGGCGTCGCACTTGTTCAGCACCACCAGGCGCGCTTTCTCAGCCATGTCGTGTTCCGACAGAATCCGTTCCACAGCGCGGAGTTGTGCCTCAAGCTGCGGATGGCTCGCATCGCACACAATCAGCAGCAAGTCGGCGTTCTGCGCCTCCTCCAGTGTCGCTTCAAACGCACCCAGCAGCTCCTTGGGTAGATCGCGAATGAAACCAACGGTATCCGTCAGCACGACGGTCGTGCCTTCAGGCATCCGCACGCGCCGCGACGTCGGGTCCAGCGTGGCAAACAACAGGTTCTCGATGTAGGCGTCCGACTTGGCCAGGGCATTCAGCAGGCTCGACTTGCCGACGTTGGTATAGCCAACCAACGCGGCGCTCGGCGTGTCGTTGAGCGTGCGGCCTTTGCGCCGCGTCGCGCGGTCCTTGCGCAGCTTCTTCAACTGCTCCTCGATGCGGTGAATGCGCTCCCGCGCCCGCCGCCGATCGACTTCCAGCTTTGTTTCACCCGGACCAATCGCGCCGATGCCGCCAGTCAGCCGGCTGAGCGCATTGTCGCGATCGCCCAAGCGCGGCAGGGAGTAACGCAGCTGCGCGAGCTCCACTTGCAGTCGACCATCCGCTGACTTGGCGCGCCCGGCGAAGATGTCGAGAATGAGCTGCGTGCGATCGAGAACCTTGGAATCGGCCTGGATGGAAATTGCCTTGGCCTGCGATGGGCTCAACTCGCGGTCAAAGATCAGCAGCGTCGCGTCCGTCTGCATCGCCTTCAGCTTGATCTCACTGAGCTTTCCTGCGCCGAGCAAGGTGCGCGCGTCCACCTCGCGTTTGCGTTGGATCACCCGTCCGACAACCTGCACCCGCGCCGTGCGCGCCAATTCCTCCAATTCGTTCAAGCTGTCCTCGGCGTCGGTCCGCGACTCGGGCCCCACATGGATGAGCAGCGCCGTCTCGCGGGCATTGACCACGCGCCCCGCCGGCCGCGTTCGTCCGAGCTGTTCGTCCAGCGACTTCAGCAATTCCTGGACGTCCAGCGATTCCGCTGGCCACCGCATCGGCGCCAACAGGGTCACCGGCCGCACGGATTTGTGGTCCGCCGCCAGCGAATCGGCCGCCAGATGACCGACGTACGCCAGATCGGGCACGCCACGACGGTGGGTCACAGCGCAGATCAGGTCCAGGCCAAGGCGCGCCAGATCGTTCTGATCATCCTCGGAGAGCGGCTCGTTCTTCAGGTGGACGTGGACCAGCCGCAGCCCGCGCAGACGACCGCTTTCGGCGCCCCAGCGTCCCAGATCGGGCAGCAGCAGTTCGTGATCATCGCCACACAGGACGTGCGTCACTTCGCCGCGCCGATCGATCAGCACACCCACCTGCCGGCCAATGCGCACCGCCAGCCCGACCATGCGTTGCACCAGCGCGTCCGACGCCAGCTCGCGCGCTTCCGACGGGTGGTGGTACAGACGTTCCAGCCCAGCGCGCTCGATCGCACCCAGACCACTCAGGTTTCCATGAATTCTTTGTGACAAGAGTGAACAACTCGCTCAGCCAATGATGGCCGGATTCAAGGTAGGTCAATTCAGGTTGATCGTCGCGCCTTTGAGCGTCATCGTCGCGGAAGATTTCACGTCCATCGTCGCGCCCGCCTTCAATTCCGTTGCCTCGCCCGATTCCTGTTTGATGGACGCTGACGCCTTGACCACGAGATCCTTGCAGTCCAGCGTCAGCGTCTTCTCGGTCTTCAGCAGCATATCGCCGGTCTTGCACGCGATCGTGATCTTCTTCGCCTTCGTGTCGATCAGGATGTAGTGCTCCTGCGTGTGGTCGTAAATCTCGATCTGGTCCACATCGCCTGACTGATCGAGGCAAATCCAGTGGCCGTCGCGCTGCTTCGGGTTCTTCTCGGTGTCCGCTGGCGGCACTTTGGTCTGCAAAACGATGCGCTCGGTCTGGTCGTCCTTCTTGTCGACGAACTGGAGCATGTGCCCGGAACGGCTGCGGATATCGCGAAAATCGTTCTTGCCGCTCTGGCCTTCGTTGTTGTGCGTCGGCAGATCGACGCCGTTCCACAGCGAACCCAGCACGAATGGCCGGCGCACATCGCCGTGTTCAAAAGCGACCAGCACTTCATCGTCGACTTCTGGCAGCCAGAAGGCGCCGCGCTGGTGGCCGGCCATGAAAGAGGTCATCCGGCACCACGTCGAGCGAAAGTCCTCGGCGTCGGCCTTGTCCGTGTACTGGCCCGCTTCGCTGACCCACGGGTACTTGACCTTGATGCGGTAGTGCTTGTCCGGGTCTTTGTTGTCGACCACGACGCCAACGACGACGCCTTGCACTTTGAACGGCTCGCGTTTGCCGCGGTCAAGCATGGACAGGTCCCCCGCCCCAAAGCGTACGCGCGCCGAAGTCCGCTCGCAACCGCGCTTACTTCATGTTGGCCGGGCCCTTGGCCTTCAAGCAATCCGCTTTGAACTTCTTGAACTCGTCGCCCTTCTTGCCCTTGGCCGCTGCCATGCACGCCTTCATCGCGTCCTTGCCGGACAACGGACCAGCGGCTGGAGCCTCGGCCGCAGCAGGCGCGCCGGCTTTGAGACACTCGGACATGAACTTCTTGCGTTCGTCGCCCTTCAGCGCTTTGTCCGCAGCCTCTTTGTTGCAGGTCTTCATCTTCTCCTGCTGGGCATTGGCGGCAAACGCCGGCACGGCGGAAAGAGCGAACGTTGCGGCGATAACAGTGGCGAACAACTTCTTCATGACGAACTCCTGACGATAGGTCTGCGGCCCCAAATGACGATCGCGCGGCGACGTGCCAGGCGCTCATGGTAGCGAATGCAAGCGTAGCGGATTTGATTCCGCCGTCTACCCGCCAAGCGCCGATCAGCGACCCGAGCCTTGACGCAAGCGCGTCACTGCGCTATCTCCGCCGCGGCCTTCGAGAGGCCTTCCTGGAGCACCATGCTCGCCAGTCAATACGGCTACATTTCCATCCTCGTCATGCTTGCGGTCGTCGCGGCGATGGGCGTTGGTATTCTTGTGATCAATCGCTTGGTTGGACCGCGCAGATCGTCCGCCGTCAAGGACGCGCCGTTTGAATGCGGCTCGGAATTGATCGGCGACGGCCGCCATCGGTTCAGCGTCAAGTTCTACCTCGTCGCGATCTTCTTCATCGTGTTCGATATCGAATCGGTGTTCATGTACCCGTGGGCATCGCTGTTCCGCGAGATGGTCGGCGAGCCGCTGATTGGCTGGTCGACCTTTGGCGAAATGTTTATTTTCATTGGTATTCTCGGCGCTGGCTTGGCCTATGTATGGCGGCGCGGCGCTCTCGACTGGGAATAGGACGCAGGCGGAGAATCGGCCACGCGCGGGTATGACCGTAGCGCGGCGCCAAACGCCGGCGGGCGACGCTTCCTGGCATCGGAGCTGATGACATGTCCCAATCGCTAATTGACCTGCTGCGCACCGTCAAACCCAGGGCCATCCTGGGCAGCCACAGTCAGGCTGGCGACGCCACCGTGCTGGTGCCGCGCGAGCAACTGCTCGATGTCATGACGTTTCTGCGCGACGATCCGCGCTGCCGCATGGATGTCCTGATCGACGTCACGGCCGTGGATTACTCGGAATACGACCCGGCGCTGCGCCATTGCGTGACGCCGCTGGATGCCGGCGATTCGGCGCAGCTGCCGCGCTTTGAAGTCGTGTACCACCTGCTGTCGATGCCGCACCGCAATCGCATTCGCGTGAAAGTGGCGTTGGCGGAAGACGATTTCCACCTGCCGACGATGTGCAGCCTGTGGATCGCAGCCAACTGGGGCGAGCGCGAGGCGTACGACATGTTCGGCGTCCAGTTTGACGGTCACCCCGATCTGCGGCGCGTGCTGATGTACGACGAGTTCGTCGGCCATCCGCTTCGCAAGGATTTTGCCCAGCGCGGCTACCAACCGCTGGTGCCGATGCCGAACCTGGCGGACTACGCCGACAACGAGACTTACCGCTAACACGCGGACCACAGCCAGCACGCGATCAGCCGGAAAGCGGAGCCGAAGATGACCATGACCGCCAGCCAAAAGCTCACGCAAATCCGCTCCGAACTGCGCACGGAAGAAGCGGAAATCGTCAATGACAAGATGATCATCAACATGGGCCCGTCGCATCCGGCGACCCACGGTACGGTGAAATTTGTTCTGACGCTGGACGGCGAGACCGTGGACGACGTGGCGATCACGATCGGTTACCTGCACCGCGGTTTTGAGAAGATGGCCGAAGCGGGCACGTGGCAGCAGGTCCTGCCGTACACCGATCGCCTGAACTACGTGTCGCCGCTCATCAACAACGTCGGCTACGTCGGCGCGGTGGAGAAACTGTGGGGCGTGGAGATCACGCCGCGCGCCAAGTACATCCGCATGCTGATTTCCGAGCTCAGCCGTCTGACGGATCACCTGACGTCGATCGCCGCGGGTGCGCTGGAACTTGGCGGATTTACACCGTTTCTCTACGCGGTTGAAGCGCGCGAAGCGCTCTACCCGCTGGTGGAAGAATTGACCGGCGCCCGCCTGACCGCCTCGTACACGCGCATCGGCGGCCTGGCGAAGGACCTGCCGGATGGCTACGAGCAGCACATGAACGCCGCGCTGGCGCACATGGAAGGCCTGATGATCAAGGTCGACAAGCTGTTGACCAAGAACCGAATTTTCTACGATCGCATGATGCACACCGGCGTGCTGAGCCAGGAAGACGCCATCAGCTCCGGCTGCACCGGCGTGATGCTGCGCTGCACCGGCGTTGACTGGGATTTGCGCAAGCATCAGCCCTATTTGGCCTACAACGAGCTGGATTTTGACGTCATCGTCGGTTCGCGCGGCGACAACTACGATCGCTACCTGTGCCGTTTCGAAGAAATCGGTCAGTCGGTCAAGATGATTCGGCAGATCTTCAAGCAGCTGCCCGGCGGGCCGATCAACGTCGGCGATTGGCACGTGTGCTTGCCGCCGAAAGACGCGGTCTACAACTCGATTGAGGGCATGATCGCTCACTTCAAGTTGGTCACGGAAGGTCATCAAGTGCCGCCGGGCGAAGCCTATTTCGCCGTGGAAGGCGGCAATGGCGAAGTGGGTTTCCACATCGTCAGCCAGGGCAACGGTCGGCCGTATCGCGTCAAGGTGCGCCCGCCGTGCTTCTATGCCATGGGCATTCTGAAAAAGATGATTGTCGGCCATATGTTGGCGGACATCATTCCGACCTTTGACACGTTGAACATGATCGGCGGCGAAGTCGATCGTTGACCCTTTCCGGGTCCGTTGCGCGAGGCAGTGATGGCGAAAGTAACCGTAGACGGCGTTGAAGTGGAGGTTCCGGCTGGAACCACCGTGCTCCGCGCTGCAAAGCAAGCTGGCGTCGATGTGCCGGTATTCTGCTACCACCCCGGCCTGACCATTCCGGCCAATTGCCGCATGTGCTTGGTGGACATCGAGAAGGCGCCGAAGCCGCTGCCGGCGTGTTACACGGAAGTGGCCGATGGCATGGTCGTCCGCACCAAGTCGGACAAGATCAAGGCGACGCAAGCTGCGGTGCTGGAATTCATCCTGCTGAACCACCCGGTCGATTGTCCGGTCTGCGATCAGGCCGGCGAGTGCGTGCTCCAGGAGCATTACATTCAATACAGCGCCAAGCCGTCGCGTTTGGACACCGAGAAGGTCGGCAAGCCCAAGGCGAAAATCCTCGGACCGACGGTCGTGCTGGATGCCGAGCGCTGCATCGTCTGCACCCGCTGCGTGCGTTTCTGCGAGGAAATCAGCAAGTCCAACGAGTTGACGGTTGAGTCGCGCGGCGAGCACAGCGAAATCACCACGCCGGAAGGCGTTGAGTTGAACAACCCGTACAGCCTGAACGTCGTGGACATCTGCCCGGTCGGCGCGCTGACCTCGCGCGATTTCCGCTTCCGCCAGCGCGTGTGGTTCCTGGACATGAAGGACAGCGTCTGCACCGGTTGCGCCCGCGGCTGCTCGGTGCGCGTGGACAGCCACAAGAACAAAGTGGATCGCATTGTGCCGCGGTACAATCCGGACGTGAACCAGTACTGGATGTGCGATGACGGACGCGCGAGCCTCAACACGCGGCGCGAAAAAGCGTTGACGCTGGGCGTGGTGCCGGGCCCGAACGACACGACGCGTGAGACGCCGGCGTTGGACGGTCTGCGGGCGATCGCCGGCTGGCTGAAGGAATCGCAGGAAGGTGTGGGCATCGCGCTTTCGGCCTCGCTGACCAATGAGGATGCCTACACCTGGGCGCGGTTGGCCAAGGAGCTTGGCGCCAAGCTGTACCTGCTGAAGCGCGCGGCGTGGCAGGGCGATGCTATCCTGCGTACCGCCGATCGCGACTGCAACGATGCCGGCGTTCGGGCCATCCTGACAGCGCTGACGCCCGGCTTTGGCGACGCGGCGCAATTGGCCAAGGATGCGGAATCGCTGGACACGCTGATCGTCCTGGACAACGAAATCGCCGCGACGGATGCGCTGGTTGAGGTCATCTCCGACATCGCCAACGTCGCTGTCTTGACGGATCTGGCCGGAGCGCTGTCGAACGCCGCGACGGTCGTGGTGCCGCTGACGCCACTGCACGCGCGGGATGGGACGATCGTGAACACCGCGGGTTGGGTCCAACGCCTCGCAGCGCCGCTCAAGCCGGCCGTGACCACGGTGACGCCATCGGCCGCGGCGGCCAACATCGCTCATGCGGTGCTGGGTCACGGCGAGCATCCGCTCGTCCTCGACTTTGCCGAGAAGACGCGGTCCTCGGAGCTGTTTGATCGGCTCGCGGCGACGGTGCCTACGTTCACGGGTCTGTCGTACTCGGAAATCGCCGACCACGGTCGTGGTTTGCCGCAGGACGGCGTGCTGGCTCCGGCCCGCTCCCACCTCAACGGCACGCGCGAGTGGGAACCAGATCCGGTCTCGCCGACGTACCAACGGCCGTTCCACCTCCGTCGTGGCGCCTGATAGGCCAAGGAATTTGCCATGCACCTGGTTGACAATGTCCTTCTGAACATCGTGCTGATGACGCTCATCAAGTTCGCCGGCTTTGTGCTGGCGTTCGTGATGGGTGTGGCCACGGTGCTGACGTGGGCCGAGCGCAAGTACTCGGCGTTGCTGCAGAATCGTATCGGGCCAAACCGCGCCAATATCGGCAGCATCCGCGCGGGCGGTCTGCTGCACATGCTCGCTGACCCGATCAAGATGCTGACCAAGGAGGATTTCGCGCCGAACACGCCGAATCCAGTCCTGTTCCGCATCGCGCCGCTGCTGGCCTTCGTTCCCGCGCTGGTCGTGTTCGCCGTCATCCCGTTCGGCCCCGGCGAAGGTTTCCAGATTTCCAACACCAGCCTCGGCATCCTGTTCATCTTCGCGATTTCGTCCCTGAACGTGTACGGCTCCGTCATCGGCGCCTGGGCGTCCAACAACAAGTGGTCGCTGATCGGCGGCCTGCGCATCTCGGCGCAGATGATCAGCTACGAGGTCGCCATCGGCCTCTCGCTGTGCGGCATCTTCATGATCTACGGTTCGCTGGACCTGCAGGACATCGCCGCGCGCCAGGGCGAGCTGATCTGGGGCTTTCTCCCCGCCTGGGGCGTCGTGCTGCAGCCGGTGGCATTTATCCTCTACCTCACCTGCGCCATCGCCGAGAACAAGCGCGCGCCGTTTGACGTCGGCGAAGCGGAAGCGGAATTGACCGCGGGTTGGTGGACCGAATACTCGGCCATGGGCTTCGCCGTGTTCGCGCTGTCCGAGTTCATCGAAATCATCCTCATCGGCTGCGTCGGCACGACGCTTTTCCTCGGCGGCTGGACCATTCCCGGCCTGCACGGCGATGCGTGGTGGATCGTGGTGCTGGAAATCGGTGCCTTCCTGTTCAAGACCCTGTTCCTGGTTTGGCTGCAGATGACCATTCGCTGGACGCTGCCGCGTTTCCGCTACGATCAAATCATGCGTCTCGGCTGGCGGATCATGCTGCCGATCGCGTTGCTCAACCTCGTGGTCACGGGCATCGTCCTGACCTTTATCGAACGCGCGTAACGGCACGGAACACCTGGAGACCCGCCAATGGCCAAAGTCGTCAACCGCATGCACCCCGATTTCGCGACGCAGTCGTATGTCATCGAGGTGTTCAAGGGCGTCGCGCTGACCACGCGGCAGTTCGCCCGCAACCTGTTCGCCCGCAAAGACGTCGTGACGGTGCAGTACCCCGACGACCGCCGGCCGTACACCCCGCGCTTCCGCGGCAAGCACCGCCTGATGCTGCGCGACGACAAGTCCGTGCGCTGCGTCGCATGCATGCTGTGCGCAACCGCATGCCCGGCGAACTGCATCACGATCGTCGCCCAAGAAATCGACGATCCGACGATCGAGAAGGCACCGTCGCGCTTTGAGATTGACTTGCTCAAGTGCATCTACTGCGGCTTTTGCGAAGAAGCGTGCCCGTGCGATGCCATCCGCTTGGACTCGGGCGTGCACTCGATTCCTTCTTTCACGCGCCGCGACCAGAAGGCCGGCGTCATCAATCTGATGTCACTCGGCAGCGCGTCGATCGCGTCGCAGGGCGGCGAGCACCGGGCCCATTCGCACGAAGGTACCGCGCACGGACAGTCGTCGGGCCACTAGTCTCAGCTCCGACCAAAGGTCAGCACCATGGTGAGAGACCGCGAACCGCGTGACGCAGAGGAAGGCGGCTTCATCCCCGAGATGATCCGCCGCACCGTCGAACGCAGCGTCAATGCCGTGTTGCACAGCGAGGATGAGCGCCGCCGGTTCTTCTCCTCGCTCCTGCCGCGCGACTTCATGAACAACGTCGCCGCGACGGTGGACAGCACCAAGCGCGACGCCGTGGCGATGATCGGCCGCGAGATGCAGCAGTTCCTGCAGAACCTCAACGTCGGCGAGGAACTGAAGAAGATCCTGACGAGCGTGAGCTTTGAAGTCGCGACCACCATTCGGTTCGTGCCGAACGACGAAGGCGGGCTGAAACCCGAGATCAAGCGGACGAAGAAGCCGCTCGTGCGCTCGCAGCGGCCGAAGAAGCCGACGAAGAAGGCGACCAGGCCGCGCAAGACGGTGGCGCCGGTCGTGGTGGCAGAACCGCCGCCGGGTACGCGACGTCGCCGTGGGCGCGTGCAGCGCGTGGTCGATGCGATTGGCGAGACGGCGGAGATGATTGTCCGCAGTCGTGACGACGACGATGACGACGACGACGCGTGAGCCGCCTGAAGACGATTTGCGTATTTTGTGGTTCATCGTCCGGTAGCGGCGAGACCTATCGTCACGCCGCAGCTGAGCTGGGCGCGCTGCTGGCGCAACGGAATCTCACGCTTGTGTACGGTGGCGCGCATGTGGGCACGATGGGCGCGCTGGCGGATGCGTGCCTGGCCGCGCACGGCAAGGTCATCGGCGTGATGCCGCAACGGCTGGTCGATCGCGAAGTGGCGCACGGCGGCTTGACCGAGCTTCACGTCGTCGACACGATGCACACGCGCAAAGCCAGGATGGCGGATCTCGCCGACGCGTTCATCGCCCTGCCTGGCGGCTTTGGCACGTACGATGAGCTGTTCGAGATCCTGACCTGGGCGCAGATCGGCCTGCACGAGAAGCCGATCGGCCTCCTCAACATCGCGGATTTCTACACGCCGCTGCTGACGTTCTTGCGGTCTTCGGTCGCGGCGGGCTTCATCCAGCCGCGTCATCTGGCCATGCTGCACGTGGCGGCGACTGCAGAGGACCTGCTGGCGCAGTTGGCGGCCGCGCAAGACGGTGCGCCGGTGCCTGGCAAGTGGACGGTGGAGACGGACGCGTAGGGCGGCGATCACCTGCGGATTTGCCCAACGAACGGCTATCGCGCGCCGTGTCGACCCTTGCCGTCCCGAAAAGCCGACGCCCCGAGCTCGGCGTCGCCGCTCGCCAGCGATTGTGTCCCATGGCGAAATTCGTTGTGCAGCGCTTCAGGCAATGAAAGCCCCCATTGTTCGTAGCTGGACAACCGGTCATGACGCAGACACGTTTGCGGAAACAGTGCGATTTCTGCGGCCAACTGCTCCGCCGCCGCTTGTGAAGTGCCGTCGGGCACCACGCGATTGGCCAGTCCGATCGCGAGCGCTTCGTCCGCGTGCACCGCGCGACCTGTTAGAATCAGATCCAGAGCGCGCGACTGTCCAATGAGCCGCGCGAGCCGAATCGTTCCGCCGTCAATGAGCGGCACGCCCCAACGGCGACAGAAGACGCCAAAGACCGCCGATTCCTCGACCACGCGCAAGTCCGCCCACAGCGCGAGTTCAAGACCGCCGGCGACCGCGTGACCTGAGACGGCCGCGATGACCGGTTTGGACAACAGCATGCGCGTCGGTCCCAAGGGGCCGTCGCCGTCTGCGGCAAGCGACCAGGCTTGCGGTTCCGTGGCGAAGGATTTGAGATTCGCACCCGCGCAAAACGTGCCGTTAGCCCCGCACAGAACCGCGACATCGGCGTCGGCATCCGTGTCAAAATCGCGAAATGCTTGGGCCAGTGCCCGTGCCAGCGCTGGATCGACGGCATTGCGCGCGGCGGGACGGTCCATGATCAGTGTGGTCACGCGGGCATTGCGTTGCACGTGCAGCGTCATGGCCGGACCGCGCGGGCGCCGGGGACGGTGTCTGGAAAGGCAGGATTGCACATGGAAACTCCGGGTTGGCCACACCCGATGCGGAGCCGACTCAAGGATAACGGTGTGCTGCCGGTTGGCAAGGCGCAGCCCGTGCCACGCGTCAACGCCGACGCGCCGGCAATCCTCCCTGTTTGGCGCGGCTGGGCGCCACGTCCAAGGTCTCCGCGGCCGTCCTTCCTGCCTCCCAAGCCGCAGCATCGACCCGTATCCCGCGCCCTTTGGCCAATTTCAGCCGTTCCTGGGCAAATCGCTCCAGCGCCTCGCGCTCGGCCCGAACCACCGGATCCACGCGCATCAGGGCGGCCGCACCGAGCTCCGCGCGCACTTCGCCCGCCACACGCGCGAGCTGCTCGGCCACCGTCGCCACACAACCGATGCGAAAGGCCTCATGCCACTGTCGATCCTGCCCCGCGCCGTGCGTCGCCGAGAGCCACGCGATGCGCGCGACGAGCCAACTCCACAGTTCACCTACAGCCGCGCGATCCCGCGCCCGACCGATCAGCACGATGGCTTGATCCGCGCCGCGATCCAACGTGTAGGCCATGCAGCCATTGGCGTCGGCCAGCGCCGCGGCCAGCACGACCTTCCACTTGCGCAGGCGCTTGGAGATTTCCAACGGCTGGTCGCGCGCGTCCGTGATGGGGTCGGGATCACCGCTCACCGCCTCGTCCGCGTCGAGCCAACCCTGCAACTTGTGCCGCGCGATGAGGGCCTGAGCCAGCGCCGCCGCGGATGTCGCTTCGTGGACGTTTGGCGACGTCGTGAGTGCCAGGAGCTTGCGGACACGGCTGAGCAGGTTGGCGTCGACGGTCATGTCCGGCTGTCGCTCCTCAGGGCAATTTGCCTGCCGACCGTCGCTGCGGCGTCACAACCTTGCAAATCCGCCCAAATGTGCTTCCCTTGGGCCCCAGCGATTTCCGCCCCGAGCCTGCGCCATGTCCACGCCGCCTGTCCAGCCCCGCCTTCGCTCGCTTTCCGGCATCAAGCCGACCGGCCAGCCGCATTGGGGCAACTATTTCGGCATGATCGAACCGGCCGTGAAGCTCGCCGACGATCACGACGCGTTCTACTTTGTCGCGGATCTCCACGCGCTCACCACGGTGCGCGACCGCGCCGCGCTGCAACGCGACAGCCTGGGCATCGCCGCAACGATGATTGCAGCTGGCCTGGATCCGGACAAAAGCACGCTGTGGCGGCAGTCCGACGTGCCCGAAGTGCTGGAGCTCACCTGGCTGCTCGGCTGCGTGACCAGCATGGGCCTGATGGAGCGCGCGCATGGCTACAAGGACGCCAAAGCCAAGGGCAAGGACCTCGGCTTTGGCGCGTTTGCCTATCCAGTGCTCATGGCCGCGGATATCTTGCTGTACGATTCCGACGTGGTGCCGGTGGGCAAAGATCAGGTCCAGCACCTGGAAATGGCCCGCGACATGGCGACCTGGTTCAACGTGGCGTTCATGGGCGCGCCAGCGGGTGGCACGGTGGACGAAGCGAAGTGGGATGGCCGGATGCTGAAGAAACCCGGCGCGCTGGTGCAGACGCAGACGGCCATTGTGCCGGGCGTGGACGGCCAGAAGATGTCCAAGTCCTACGACAATTACATCGCAATCTTTGCCAGCCAAAAGGAGCTGAAGAAGGGCGTGATGGCGATCAAGACCGATTCCAAAGGCCTGGAAGAGCCCAAGGATCCGGATACCTGCAATGTGTTCCAGCTGTACAAGCTGTTTGCCAGCAAGGCGCAGCAGGCGGAACTGGCGGCGAAGTATCGCGCTGGCAACTTTGGCTACGGCCACGCGAAACTGGAACTGCTGGCATTGGCGGAAGCGCATTTTGGTCCGAAGCGGGCGCGCTACGATGAACTGATGGCGCGGCCGGACGATTTGCGCGACATCCTGGCGCACGGAGCGCAGAAAGCGCGCGCGGTGGCTCGGCCGGTGATCGAGCGTGTCCGCGATGCGACGGGCCTGCCGGCGCGGGCGTGGTGAACCATGGCTGAGCCGCGTGACGTCGAAATTCTGCCGCCTGATCCCGAATGGCGGCCGCCGCACGAGCAGGTGCGGGTGTATGAAGTCATCGAAACGACCGTGGGCGACGAGCCGGCGCGGGTGAAGCCGCAACGGCAGGGCGATCCGCGGATCGTCGCGCGTTGGGCGCGTTGGGCGCTGCGGCTGTACCTGCTGGCGGTGGGGTCGATGCTGCTGGTCTGGCTGTTCGAGCCGTTTGGCCCGGATCTGCTGCGGCGCCTGACGACCTGGCTGGCGGCGCTCGGTATCTTTGGCAAACTGCTGATTGTGGCTGGCGTTGCGATTGGCTGCCCGATGTTCCTGCCGGTTGGACCGCTCGCGGTCATTCCCGGCTATCTGTACGGCTCGGTGGAAGGCACAGCGCTGGCGATCGCGGGTGCGAGCATTGGCGGCCTCATCAATTTCTACCTGGCGCGCTGGTATCTGGAGCCGCACGTGCACGCGTGGCTCGACAAGAATCCGGTGCCGGCGACGCTGTACCGCACGATTGATGCCCGCGGTGTGCGAATCGCGCTGGGCATGCGCGTGACGCCGATCATGCACTACGGCGTGCTCAGCTTTCTGTGCGGCCTGACGACCATGCGCTGGTGGCAGTTCGCCGTGGCGATGGCGGTGGGCGGCCTGCCGTGGACGACCGTGTGGGCGAGCGTGGGCGAAATGCTGCACGAGGCGCTGAAACCGATTACTCTCAATGCGTTGGATACGAATCCGTACGCCTGGCCGATGCGCTGGGGCGGGCTGGTCGTGCTGGTGTTGCTCGCGGTGTGGGTGGGCAGACTGGCGCGACGCGATCTGGCCAAGGCGGCCGCGGAGGCACAGCAATGACTTGGAAATGGGCTTGCCTGGCGACCTCTTGTCTTGTGGCAGCTTGTGGCGCCAAAACGACTGCACTCGACGATGCCACCGTCACGGCCGATGACGTGGCAGATGTTGCGGGGGAAGTGACCGCGACGACCGGGCTGCCGATCCCGACGTCGGATGTCGTCACGCTCGCGACGTTCAGCAATGCGGTGCTGGTGATCGATCGCAAGAACCTGCACGTGGCGTTGCACCGCAGCTTGGAAGCCAGTGCGCCGACGATCCAGCAGATGGACCTGACCCGCGTGCGTATCGGCCGGGTCGCGCAGTGGGATTCCGAGTTCAACTACAGCCCGGAGAACCTCAAGGAGCAACCGCCCGATGGCTTGACGTGGTTTCATCCGGTGACAGCGACCTGGACGCAGCACGTGCTGCAAGGGACGGCGACGACCGGCGTGACGCTGCTGCTTGCGACCCAGGACGATGCGGGCAAGCCGGGGCCGGACTACCAACTGAGCGTGGAGCCGGTGGAGCCATCGGGCTTTCGGGCGCGCATCGAGCCCGCGGATGCCGCGCTCGCCGACAAGCTGGCGCATGACCAGGTGCCGACGGACGCGATCGTGTACGTGGGTCTGCGCGCGCAAGTGCCGACGACCGAACGCTTCTATGGCTTGGGCGAGTACTTCGACTCGCCGCAGCACCGCGGCAAGACGCGGCTGATGCAGTTCATCACGCTGGGCATCGACTCGTCGAACAACGAAGCGCACGTGCCAATTCCGCTGCTGATCGGTACGCAAGGCTGGGGGCTATTTGTCGAGGACCGCCACCCGGGGCTGTGGGATGTCGCGGCGAGCAAGGACGACGAAGTGGAGGCACTCTTTGCCACGCACGCCCTGACGTTCTGGCTGTTCGCGGCGCCGACGCCGGTGGAGATTACCGGGCTGTACACGCAGGTGACTGGCGCTCCGGTGCTGCCGGCGAAGTGGGCCTTTGGCACGCTCATTTGGCGCAACGAGAACAAGGATACCGCAGAAGTGCTGGGCGACATGCAGGCAATCCGCGACAACGATCTGGCGATTTCCGGCATGTGGCTGGATCGGCCGTTTGATGTGAAGGTCAACGATTTTGGTTTTGATCCCGCGAAATTCCCGGATCCGAAGGTGCTGGTCGATGGTATCCACGCCAAAGGCTTCCGGATGGGCGAGTGGTCGACGCCGTACACGGAAAAAGGCGCGCGCGAGCACGACAAGGTCGTCGCCAATGATTGGTACGTGCACGTGGCGGACGTCCTGGGCGCGATTCTCAAGTGGGGCCCGCCGTTGGATTTGACGAATCCCGATGGCATGACGTTCTGGAAAGGGCAAATCAAGCTGGCAACCGACGCGGGGGTGGAAGGCTGGAAAATGGACTATGGCGAGGACATCCAGCTCGGCCTCGGCAGTGCGCGCCTCCATTCGACCTTCCACGACGGCAGCGACGAGCGCACGATGCACCACGGCTTTGAGCTGTTCTACCACAAGCCCTACGCCGAAAGCCTGCCACCGACCGGTGGCTGGATGCTCGACCGCAGCGGTACGTATGGCGACCAAATCTACTCGAGCATCATCTGGCCAGGCGACTTGTGCGCGAACTGGTCGCACCATCAGGAATGTGACCCGGGCGGCAGTCCTTGCCACGCCGGCGGCTTGCCCGCGTCGGTCTCGGCGTCGATTTCCCTGCCCGCCAGCGGCTACCCGCTGTTTGGCCCGGACACCGGCGGCTATCGCCATGGCCGCGCCGGCAAAGAGCTGTTCATCCGCTGGCTGGAACACTCGGCATTCTCAGGCATTTTGCAGATCGGCGGCGGCGATCAGCACAATCCTTGGGATTTCACCAAGTACACCGGTAATCCGTACAACCTGGAAGGTTTCAGCCAGTTCGATCAGGAAGTGCTCGATATTTCGCGCTATTTCATCCGCCTGCACACGCGGCTGTTTCCGTACATTTACAGCTATGCGCAAAACGCCCACGACCACAAGCCGGGTCTGACCCGCGGTCTGGGCTTGCAGTTTCCCGAGCTGAACGACCGGCCGGACATCGCGGATTTCGAAGCGACGGAGTACCTGTTTGGCGAAGACATTCTGGTCGCGCCGTTCACGCAGCCAGGTGGCAAGCGCAAAGTCCTGATTCCCAAAGGCCCGTGGCTGGACTGGTGGACGCATCAGCCGGTGGGCTTGGCGGATACGGCGACGGTCATCGATGTGGACCTGCCGCTCACGCAGTCGCCGATGTACGTGCGGGCTGGCGCACTGATCGCGATGCTGAGGCCGACAATCGACACGTTGGCGCCGACGACGGACGCGAGCGTCGACAGTTTCGTCGGCAATCCGGGGCGGCTGTACGTCACGGTCACGCCCGGCAAGCCCAGCGCGCGGACGCTCTACGACGGCACGCAGATCGCCACGACCGCGCTGACTGGATTCGATGCGGCCAATGCCTTTTCTGTGACCAAAGGCTCTGAATTCACAACGGACGTGGAGTGGCAGCTCTGGCTCGCCTACACCGCGGCCAAGCCCAAACCGACGCTCCAGGGCGGCACTGCGTTGACCGAAAGCGGCGCTGACTCGACATGGGCCACGTGCAGCAACTGCTGGCGCTGGGACGCCACAGCCCACGTGGCCGAGATGCGCGTCGCCATCGGCTCGGTCATCGTCCTATGAGCGAACACCACGGCATTCCGCGGGCGCTGGGCAAGCCGCGACGCGACACGGGGCTGCCGCCGGTGGAGCAGGTTCAGGAGAGTTGGCTGCTGGAGCTCCTCGGCTGGCAACGCCACCAGCGGCTGCCGGCGAAATTGGACCTGCACGGCCACCGTGCGACGCGGCCGCCGTGCCTGCTGAACAGCCAGGATGCATGGATTTGCCTGGATCTGATGGCGGCGCTCCGCGACTTGCGCAGCCGGCCGCGGGCGTTTTCCCAGCAAGCCGGGCGCTATGCCGAGTTGGTGCGCGGTGCGCAGATGGACGGCAAGCGCGTGGTGATTGAACTGGCCGATCCGGAGACCGAAGCGAATGCCGCGGACCAGAAGCTGGTCGATGCGCTGGCGAAGTACTTGGATGCGGAGATGCGGATCCTCGGACCTGCGGAGATCCGCCGGACGCTGGCGATGGCGCAGTATCCCGGGCACCTGTGCGCGCGCAACCCGCTGGCGTGGGCGCACGAACTGGCGCGGCTGCCATGACGCGCGTGGCGGTGGTCGGTTGCGGCGGACTCGGCGTTCCGGCTGCATGGACGCTTGCGCTTGGCGGGCACAAGCGGTTTCGCCTCATCGACGCGGATGTGGTCGAGGAATCCAATCTCCACCGCCAGGTGCTGTACACCACGCTGGACATCGGCCAGCCCAAGGCGGAACGCTTGGCGGTCCTGCTGCGCGACCAGTTTGGCGCCGAAGTGGAAACCGTTGCGGCGCGTTTGGACGAGGAGAACGCCTCTGCGCTGCTGGACGGCTGTGACGCAGTGCTGGAAGGCAGCGATGACGCGCTGGCGAAATTTGCCGTGAACGATTGGGCGGTGACTGCACCGCGCACGCGAACCGCGGTGATTGCCGCGGCGATTGGGCGGCGCGGTCAGTGGTTCGCCGTGACGCCTGCGTCGAGTTGTTACCGCTGCCTGTTCGAAGCGCCGCCGCCTCCGGAAAGCCTGGCGACGTGCGCGATCGCAGGCGTCCTGGGGCCGGTGACGGGCCAGGTGGGCGGTTCTGCCGCACTGGCGCTGTTACACGCGCTGGCGGGCAAGCCAGACGCTGCGGTGGGCGCGCTGATGCGGCTCTCTCCGCGCGGCCTGCTGCGGACCGCCGTGGCTGCGGCCGGGGATTGTCGTTGTCGGGGTTGAAGCGCGTCTGACGTGCCCGATTCGGCCAAGCAAAACACCCGACGGTTGCCTTTGTGACGCAGCAAAAGCATCATGTTCACAAGGCGGCCGCGATCCCGGCTGCCGGTGGAGGCTCTGGTGCGCGCCGTCAAGACTTCGTCCGCTGTTTCGCTGTGTTCTTCGCTCTTGATCGGCCTGCTGGTCGCCGCATGCGGCACCAAGTACAGCTGCCCGGAGAATTTCGTGATCTCGGGATCGTCCTGTTACTGCCCGGAAGATCAGGGTTTTACTCAGGTCGGTGTCACTTGCGTCAAGAACGAGCCAACGCCCGACACCACCAGCACCGGCGACACGTTGACGGACAGCACCACAGGTAGCGACACCGTGGGCGGCGAACTGCCCGGCACGGACGACGCCACGGACCAGCCGGACGTGCAGGATACAGTCGACGTGCCGATCCAGCCCGATGTGCCGGACACGAGCAGCCCGAAGAAGGTTGTGGGCGCGGCCTGCACGGACGACTTGGACTGCTTGGGCGGCCTGCAATGCTTTTCCTGGCCGAAGGGTTACTGCACGCTCACGCCCTGCGCCGACACCGGCACACCGTGCCCCGGCGCCTCCCAGTGCTGGACCGGCGACGCGGCGATGCCCGCCGTGTGCAGCCAAGCGTGTGACTCCGTCCTCGACTGCCGCAAGGCCGATGGCTATGGCTGCAAGCGCCTCTCGACGACGTTCGGCGGCCTCGACGCCAATCTGTGCCTGCCCTCTGGTGCCGCCGCGACCGGCATGGGCTGCACCAAGTCGCTGGATTGCGCGGGCGACAACACCTGCCTCACCGACATGGCCGGCGGCTATTGTGGCCGCTTGGGCTGCAGCCCGACCGACCCGTGCGACGCCGACAGCGCGTGCGTGATGCGCAACGGCAAATTCACCTGCTTGAAGACCTGCGCCGCCGACACGGATTGCGCGATCGCCACGAAGCAGTCCCGCAAATGTGTGACCAAGAGCGACGTCAAGAAGGCGACCGTCCAGGTTTGCCTCGATTCCGTCAAAGCCGCGCCCGTCGGCTCGCCGTGCGTCGCCGATCTGGACTGCGACTCCAAGTCCTGCGCAATCTTCGCCAAAGGCACCTGCGCCACGGGCGGCGCCGTCTGCCTGACTGACGGCCAATGCGGCGCTGCGGCACCGTGCAACATTCCCAAGGATGGCTCGCAGGACAAGGGCACCTGCTCGGCGACGTGCGACACGACCAAGAATTGCCCGACAGGCGGCTTCTGCGTCGACAGCGGCAATTCCGGCTCCGGCGGCTGCGCCGCGAAGTGCATGGGCCCCGGCGACGACGCGTCGTGCGGCGGCGTGCCTGGCCTCGTCTGCCTGTTCGGCCAACCGCTCGTCACGCCCACGGGCGTCACGCAGCCCGGCTACGCGTGCGCGCCGCGTCCCGCTGGCACCGCCGGCGCCGACTGCACCGCCACCACCGACTGCGCCAAGGGCACCAACTGCATCGTCAACGCCCAGACGACCGGCGGCTACTGCGCGACGCCTTGCGCCAACACGCCGTGCCCGTTTGGCAGCGTCTGCACGGACATGGGCATCTCAATGTGCCAGCGCATGTGCAGCATCGACGAGGATTGCCCGCCGCTGTTCACCTGCCTGCAGGACAACCAGGCGGGCACCAAGGTGTGCAAGCTGCCGTAGTCCGTGATCGCCGCATGGCGGCTAGCCTGGACTGAACACGAACGGCCACTGAATCACGCAGATGCCCGTTTCCACCTTCTGGAAGCGAATGCTTGCGATGGTTGCCATCAGGCACCTGGCCACCGCTGGATTGCCCATCGTGTCCGTTACGGTCTTTTCCCCGTTGACACGTCCGTCAGTCTGAATCGTCCACTCCACGACAATCTTCCCGGCCAACTGGTGATTTTTGGCCAGCTCGGCTGCGTAGCAATGGTGCAGGGCGCCCGCCATTACGCGGATTTTGCCACTGATGTCGGCCTTGTCGCAGTTGTCGGTCGGCGACGGCGCCACGGCAGGCGGTGTCGTAACCAAGGCAGTGCGACCGTTGGCCGCGTACGATGAAAAGCTGAAAACGCTGCTGGCCAGCGCGATCCGGACGGCGAAGCGCAACGCTGCCGTCTCATTCAAGCGCGGCATGTCGCTTAGCCCGGGCTGAACACGAACGGCCACTGAATCACGCAGATGCCCGCCTCCGGCTTGAGGAAGCGAATCCGCTTGATCGACCGCAGCACGCAGTCCGACACGGCGTTGTTGTGCATCGTGTCGTCCACGGCCTTTTCACCCGTGACGCTGCCGTCGGTGGTGATGGTCCACTGCGCCGTGATCTTGCCGCTCAGGTCTGGCTTGGCGAGCAATTGCGTCTCGTAGCAGGCCCGCAACGTCGCGGCGCGAGCGCGCACGTTCTTGGCGATGTCGCCCTTGTCGCAGCCGCCGGTGCTTTGGCCGGAAGCGATGTTGATCTTCGCCACGCGTTTGGCCGTCTTCTTGCCGATGCCGATGTTGGCGTTGCGGCCCGTGCCCGCGCCGGTGTCGATGTCGCCCATGCCGTGGATGCGGCCCAGACCGTCGCCGCCGCCGCCGCTGCCGGTGCCGCGGAAGCCCATGCCGCCCGCGCCGCCGCCGATGACCAGCTCAGAGCCGTCGCCGTTCATCGCGACCGCCATCTTGCTGTTCAGCGCGCCGGTGTCGCCCGCCATGATCTGCCCCAGCGCGCCGTTCTGCGCTTGGATGCCGCCGAGCACCTTGGCAATGCCGAGGTTCTTGACGTCGATCTTGTCGGTCATCTTGCCGTCCATCTTCGGGATCTTGGACTGCTTGTTGGGATCCTTGTCCGGATCGCCAAACTTGCCTTCCTCGCCGCCGGCCTTCTTCGCGGTCTTCTCGTCTTCATCGCCTTCGGGCTTGATCTCGTCGGTCTTCTGCTCGGTCTCTTCGATCGACACTTCGATGAGTTCGCGACCCTTCTTCTCCAGATCTTCCTCGGCTTCCGCACGGTGACGACCACGCGCGCCGGCCATCATCGCCAGCAACAGCAGCAGCGTCGCGGCCGAAGTCGCGGCAAAGGACACCGCCAGACCCGGCTCGCGGCCCAGAGCAGCCGTCAGCGCGCCGGCTTCTGCACCGGTGAACTGCCATGCGACGGCCACGTCGTTGTCGAATTTCAGCACGCCCGCGTCGCCCTTCTGGACTTCTTCGCTGACGCCGCCCGCGTCGCGCTGCTTGCCGCCGATGCTGATCGTGCCGCCGATCGCCTTGGGCACATCGATCTTGTACTTCTCCGGACCCGCCGGCTGGAACAGCAAGTGCTTGCTCAGGCCGCTCGCGGAAAGCTGCAGCAGCGCGTCATCCGCCTCGCCGACCGTCACGGGGCCCGGCTGGAACATGATGCGCTCGTAGACCATGTGGTTGTCCCAGGTCACGATCAGGCGAAGGAACCGCTCTTCCTTGGTGAATTCGCGGTGCGACGCGACGACCAGCAGGCCGCCGAAGAACGACAGCACGGAGCCGAGCACGACGAGCGCAAGGCCCCAATCCAGCGTGATCAGCGTGCCTTCAATCAGCCCGCCCGTTCCGGGATCGGCCATCAGCAGGCCCAGCGACTTGGCCGGCACCAGCGCCCACACGTTGGAATACGTGTACGCCATCGCGGCGATCTGGATCAGCGAGACGGACGAAACCGCCCAGCCGAAAGTCTGTTTGCGCGATTTGAAAATCCACGCAGCCAAGCCGATGGTGGCGATCGCAAGGGCAATCGACGCCAAGCCGGTGGAAACCTGGAAGCTGCGCAACACCATTTCTTCCTCGTCCACGGTGATGAACGGGAGAAGGAGCGGTGCGATCAGGGCAATGAGCCCGCCGATGAGTGCAAGGATGGAACCGCCAGACATGTTGCCTCTGCAAAAATAGCGCCGCCCGAGTTCAGGCAGACAGGCCGGGAATCCTAGTTTCCGGGGACCGTACCGTCAAGCACTGGAAGTCACGTTGCGGTGACACCTGTTCCGGTCCCTGCGCCGACGCACATGCGTGGGCATCTGAAGGTAGGACGCACGGCGACGTCAAACGATCTACGCAAAGGCGATCTTCAGCGCGTGGTCGAGATCCGCTTGCAGATCCGCGACATGTTCGATACCGACCGACAACCGGCAGAGCGAATCAGAGATGCCAATCGCGCGACGCTGCTCCGGCGGAATCGAGGCATGCGTCATGATCGCCGGATGCTCGATGAGGCTTTCCACGCCGCCCAGGCTCTCCGCCAGGGTAAAGGCGCGCACGGTCGACAGGAACGTCCGGGCGTGCGGCAACTCGCCGTCCAGAATCACCGTTACCATGCCGCCGCCCAGCGTTTGGCCGTTCAGTTGGCGCAATTGCCGCACCGCCAACTCCCTTTGCGAAAAACTGTGAAGGCCAGGGTAAATCACCTGCTTCACCCGCGGGTGTTGTTGCAGCCAAGTCGCGATCGCCAGCGCGTTCTGGCAGTGCCGCTCCATGCGAATCGCCAGCGTCTTCACGCCGCGGAGCGTCAGCCACGAGTCAAAAGGCCCGGGCGTACCGCCGTTGGCGTTCTGCACAAAGGCAATCCGCGCCCCGAGCGCGCGATCCCGCACGACCGCTGCGCCGCCGACCGTATCCGAATGCCCGCCGATGTACTTCGTCGTCGAATGCACGGCGATGTCCGCGCCAAGGGCCAGCGGCTGCTGCAGGTACGGCGTTGCAAACGTGTTGTCCACCGCCACCAGCACGCCGTGCGCGTGGGCCCGCCGCGAGAGTTCAGCGATATCGACGAGTTTGAGCATCGGATTGGTCGGCGTTTCCAGCCACAGCAGCTTGGTGGCTGGCGTCACCAGCGCGTCAAACACGTCGGGATCGCGCAGATCGCCGTAGCTGAACGTCAGGCCGTGCCGCCGCCACACCTTGTCGAACTGCCGAAACGTGCCGCCATACATGTCGTCCATCGCCACGATGTGATCGCCGGCCGACAGCAGCGCCAGGACCGCGTGCGTCGCCGCCAGACCGGACGAGAAGCACAGTCCCTGCACGCCGCCTTCCAGCGCGGCCAGACAGTCCTGCAGCGCGTCCCGGGTCGGGTTCGACGTGCGCGAATATTCGTGACCGAGGTGCTCGCCAGGCGCGGGCTGGGCAAAAGTCGACGTCTGGAAGATCGGCACGACGACCGCTCCGGTCTTTTGCTCCGGATCCTGGCCGGCGTGGATCGCCTTGGTCTCAAAATGCGCGTCGTTCCAGTTCATGAGAGGCTCCTACTGCCGCCGCGCCAGGTAATCGATCAAGTCAATCTTCGTGATGATGCCCACGACCTTGCCGCCCGTCACGACCACCGCGACGTTGTCCTGGGCAAAGATTTGCCGCAGCTGCTCGATCGACGCATCGGGATGGATGACGCCCTCCAGCGGTTTGATCAGGCTCTCGACCTTGTCATCGCGCGTCGCTTGCCCGTCGACAATGGCGCCCAGCAGGTCGATTTCGTGCACCATGCCGACCGGATCGCCGTTCGCACCGATGACCGGCATCTGGGAAATGCCTTCGCGCTTCAAGCGCACGATCACCGGTCCCAGGCGTTCCTCGGGCGTGCACGTGTGCAGGTTGTGCGATTTGCCGCGCATCAGGTCGCGGACGCTGGCTTCTTCCGCGGACGGCTCAAAAAAGCCGTTGTCTTTCATCCAGTCGTCGTTGAAGAACTTGGACAGGTAGATCGCGCCGGAGTCGGGCAGGATCACGACCACCGTCGAATTGCGGCCCAGTTCGCGCGCCAAGCCGGCCGCGACGTGCACCGCGCCGCCCGAGCTGCCACCGGCGAAGATGCCTTCCTCACGCGTCAGCCGGCGCGCCATCTGGAAGCACTCGCGGTCGTTCACCTGAATCACGTCGTCGATGTGGCTGAATTCCAGCGCGCCACAGACCATGTCCTCGCCAATGCCTTCCACCTTGTACGTGTGCGGCGCACCGTGCGTGCCGGTGTGGAACATGTCGTAATAAATCGAGCCTTCCGGATCGACGCCGACGGTGCGAATCCGCGGTCCTTTCTCTTTGACGAACTTCGACGTGCCGCTCATCGTCCCGCCCGTGCCCAAGCCGCCGACCAGCACGTGAAAATTGCCGCCGGTCTGCTCCCAAATCTCCGGACCGGTCGAGGCATAGTGCGCTGCGATGTTTTCCTTGTTGTGGTACTGGTTGATCATGAACGAATTCGGCGTTTCGCGGGCAATCCGCTTGGCCGTCTCGTAGTAGCTCTCCGGGCTGTCCGCCGGCACCGCGGTCGGCGTCACGACCACTTCTGCACCAAATGCTTTCAGGCGCCGTACTTTCTCTTCGCTCATCTTGTCCGGCATCGTGAAAATGCAACGGTAACCTTTGACGGCCGCCGCCATCGCCACGCCCACGCCGGTATTGCCGCTGGTGTTTTCGACAATGACCGCGCCAGGCTTCAATTGACCAGTGCGTTCAGCGAGTTCCAGAATGTGAATCGCCATCCGGTCCTTGACCGAGCCGCCGGGATTCATGAACTCCAACTTGGCGAGCACCCGCGCATCGTGCCGACCGACGACTTTGTTGAGCTGAACCAACGGCGTGTCGCCGATCGCGTGAAGGATGTTGTTGTAGATGCCGCGCATGATTGCCTCTGTGGGTAAAAACCGCGGCGGAGATAGCGCACTTGGGGCCATTTTGTCCACCGCTTGACGCGCCGATGTGGCCGTTCCGTCGCGACTCGTGCAGACTTTGGCGTTCAGGAGTGCCGATGCGTCGACTGCCTTTGTTCGCTTTTTTCAACCTGCTGGTCGCGTCGCAAACGCTGGGGGCCACGCCGCGATTGCCTGCGCGCGTGGGCGGTTACCTGGCCGCGTACCTGGATGCGCGCGCGCGTGGCGACCGGGTGGAAGCGCAACGCCAGCTGGCGAATGGCCGCGCCCGCTGGGATGGACCTCGGCTGTCCGTTCAGTTGCATCTTGCCGACCCGGATGCGCTGTCGGATACCGCGCTGGCGGCTTTTGACGGTCGCGTGGCGGTGCGCGGTCAGGATCTGGCGGATGTTTGGCTGCCGGTGGATCGCATCGAAGCGTTCGTGGCTGCGCATCCGGAAATTGAATTTGCCCAATTGCCATCGCGGCCCGTGCCGTTGCTCGGTCCGCATCAGAGCCAGGGCGCCACGCGTCTGCGTCCGGAAGAAGTGCTGTGTCTCGGCGACAACGGCGGCGAAACGACGGTCGCGGTGGTCGACGAGGATTTCCTGGACATCGACAAGTCTGTAACCTCAGGTGAAATCAGCGGCTATGTGGCGGGCAACAAGCTGGGCGTGAACGGCTCGCACGGCGCCATGTGCGCGGAGACGGTCGCCGACGTGGCGCCGAGCGCCAAGCTGGTGCTCTGGTCGGTCGCATCGCTCTCGGGGATGCAGGCATTCGCCAAGGAAGTCACAACCAAGGGAAATCCCAAGAACATCGCGGTTGTCAGCCATTCGGTTGGCTGGTTTGGTCAGAGCTTCGGCCGCCACACTGGACCGTTGTGCGCCGTCACGGATCAGGTGCGCAGCGCGAATATCGTGTGGGTCAACGCCGCGGGCAACAACGGCGGCGGTGGCTTTTACCAGGGCATGTGGACCGACGCGGACAAAGATGGCAGTCAGGATATCCAGCCTGGCGAGAAGCGCTTGCAGTTCCACGGCCATTCCTGGGCGCCGATCCAGCTGGTCGTCGACTGGGATGACTACGAGGCGCGCAAAATCGACCTGAATGCGACGCTTTGGCGCAAGGACGGGGAGCAGTGGGTGGTCGAGACGACTTCGCAGCTGAAGCAGGGCAAGAACGTGCCCAGCGCGGAGTGGCTGGTTGTGCAGCAGCCGCAGGAAGCTGACTACGGTGTGGAAATCACCGCAGGGTCGGCGGCGCAGATTCCGCCGGGGCTGCGATTGCGGGTGGTGAGCACGGGCGCGGGTGCGGGGCCGTTCTCGGTGTGGACGGACAACGGCAATGTGTATGACCCAGCGTCGTGCAAAGGTGTGCTCGCCGTCGGGGCGCTGCGCTGGAGCCAGTACGACAAAGGCCCGCAAGAAGATTTCAGCTCGTATGGTCCGACGGTCGATGGCCGGCAAAAGCCCGAAGTCGTCGCTCCGGATGGCACGACCACCAGCTTTGGCGATTTCTATGGCACGTCCGCCGCTTGTCCTCATGTCGCCGGTCTCGCGGCGCTGTTGCGGACCGTGGAACCGCAGGCCAGCGCCGATGCCATTGTCCAGACCATCATCGGCAAAGCGGCGCCGATGGGCGACGGCGGCATCCCGGACGACGCCTACGGATTCGGCCGCGTTGAAGTCACCGGCGTCGAACTGGGCTGGCAATGCACAACCGCGGTCAACGACGCAACGGAGGCCACGTGCACCACCGCATGTGGCAGCGTCGGTACGCATTCCTGTGACAGCACCTGCCGGTGGAACGCTTGCCAAACGCCGAAGGAAAGCTGCAACGGCAAGGACGATGACTGCAATGGCACGACCGACGAGGGATTCGCCTGCGCGCTCGGCGCATCAGCGACGTGCACGACCGCAAGCGGTGCCGCGGGCGTACGCGGGTGCGCTGGTTCTTGCGCGTGGACCGACTGTCAGGCGCCTGCCGACGCAACGAGCGGCCTCGACGGCAGCGCGACCAGCGACGTTGGCGGCGTGGAAAGCGCGAGCCCAGCCAGCAGCAGTGGCTGCACCGCCGATCCGATGGGCAGCATCCGTCCGCTGTTTCTGGGCTTTCTGGTCGCAGCCTTCGTCTGGATCCGCCGCAAGTTCGCGTGATTCAGACGCTTTCGATTCCTACGGATTGGCCGCGCTGAACGTCTCATTGGCGACCGTCGAGGACATCAGGAAGTCCGCCGCGTTGTTGTTGGCGTCGGCAGCGTTCGGATGGCGGTACGCGAAGTAGAAGCCGCCATCGTTTGCTGGCACACCGGTTGTCAACAGCGTCCCTTCATACCACTGCGGTGTGCTGCCGCTCGACCAACCGACGGCGTCGCACTGCACGCCGCCGGCGTCAAGCAGTGCGACCGCGCCACCGAGCGTCGTCAAGTAGTTGCCGGACGCGGGAGTCCAACTGGCTGTCGCTGTGCCACCGGTTGTGTGGCCCTTGTTCGCGTAGACCTGGTAGCTGGCTGAAGCGATGGCCTCCGCCGCGCCGAACGTGTACACCGTCGTCAGTGTGAAACCACCGCGGCTGGACGTGTGCAGCGAATAGCCGTTGTAGTTCACCGACGCGCCGATGTTGTTGTACAGCTCGATCCATTCGTCGTTGGCGCTCGCGACTGTGCCCATCTGGACCTCGTTGATCAGCACTGGGCAGACGATGTTGAGCGTCTGACTGGCCGTCCTCGTCAGGCCGCCCGTCGTGTAGGATGCGGTGATCAAGGTGCTGCCATACGCGGTATTGGCCGTTGCGAGACCGGTGTTCGGGCCAATCGTGGCGGTCGCGGTCGTGCCTGAAGTCCACGTCGCGCTGGTCGTCACGACCGAGGTTGAGTTGTCGCTGAACGTTGCCGTCGCTACGAATTGCTGCGTCGTCTTGATGGTGCCGTTGGCCAACGTGTAGCGGGGCAGGTTGAGCGGTCCAGTCGGCGTGACGGCCAGGCTGACGAGAAGCACCGGGCCGCAGGTCTTGGGGGCACCTGCCGCGCAGTTGCCAGAAGCGCAGTCGGAGTTGGTGACGCAGGTCTGACCCAGCGTGCACTGCCCGCCCGTGAACTTGCAGCCGGTCCCGGTCGCGCCGCCGCTCGTGAGGCATGCGTCGGTTGTGCAGGGGTTGTTGTCGTTGCAATTGGCCACGACCGGCGTGTGAATGCAGCCGTTGAGTGCATCACACGTGTCGGAAGTGCAGGAAAAGGCGTCGGCGCACGGAAGTTGGCTGCCGGGTGTGCAACTGCCACTGCCGTTGCACAAGTCCGTCACTGTGCACACGCTGTTGTCGCTGCACGCGCCGCCACTGGCGACGTTCGTATGGCTGCAACCCGAGCCCGCCGGCGTGCCGCTGGTGCCCGACGTGCAGAAGTCGCTGGTGCACGCGTTTGCATCATCGCAATTGCTGAGCACAGCCGTGAAAAGACAGCCTGTGACCGCGGCGCCGGTCCCGGTGTTGCACGTATCGGTCGTGCAGGAGGTGTTGTCGTTGCACTGGGTGTTGTCCGGCGTGTGCGTGCAGGCGCCGGTGGCCTGGGTGCAATTATCCGTTGTGCACGAGAAGGCGTCGGCGCAATTCTTGAGCGCGTCGGCTGGGCAAGTCACCGTGCCACCGGCGCACACTTCGGCGACGTCGCAGGCATTCACTGCGGCACGACACGGCGTTCCAGCGACCGCATAGGCGTCGGCGGGGCAGGAGTTGCTGCCGTTGCACAATTCGGCGACGTCACATCCCCCAGCGGCAGCCGGACGACACGGAGTTCCGGAAGCAACGACGCTGTCGGCTGGGCAAGCAGCGGTGGACCCGGAGCAATTCTCGGCGACGTCGCAACCACCGGTCACGGCAGCCCGGCAGATGGTGGAGGACGGCAGGAAGGCATTGGCTGGACAGGTATTGCTGCCGTTGCAGGTCGCGGCGACGTCACAATCGCCTGCCGCGGCACGGCACTGAGTGCCGGAAGCAACGACGCTGTCGGCTGGGCAAGCAGCGGTGGACCCGGAGCAATTCTCCGCGACGTCGCAGCCACCGGTCACGGCAGCCCGGCAGATGGTGGAGGACGGCAGGAAGGCATTGGCTGGACAAGTATTGCTGCCGTTGCAGGTCGCGGCGACGTCACAACTGCCCGCCGCGGCACGACACTGAGTGCCGGAAGCAACGACGCTGTCGGCTGGGCACGCAGCCGCGGAGCCGGAGCAATTCTCCGCGACGTCGCAGCCGCCCGCGACCGCAGCGCGGCAGATGGTGGACGACGGCAGGAAGGCGTTGGCCGGACAGGTGTTGCTGCCGTTGCAGGTCGCGGCGGCGTCACAACTGCCCGCCGCGGCGCGACAGGTGGTCCCGGTTTCCACCACGGTGTCGGCCGGACATGCGGCAGTGGACCCGGAGCAATTCTCCGCGACATCGCAGCCACCTGGGACGGCAGGACGACAGATCGTGGACGACGGCAGGAAGGCGTTGGCCGGACAGGTGTTGCTGCCGTTGCAGGTCGCGGCTACGTCACAATCGCCTGCCGCGGCACGGCACTGAGTGCCGGAAGCAACGACGCTGTCGGTTGGGCAAGCCGCGGTGGACCCGGAGCAATTCTCCGCGACGTCGCAGCC
>CAIYBN010000091.1 GCA_903924465.1 uncultured Myxococcales bacterium
CAAGCGCGGTTTGTCGGCGATGGCGGTGTTGCTGACGCTGGCCCTGTGGAGGGCGTCCATCTCGCGGCAGGTGTCAGAGGGAGATGCCGGCGGACTGCGGCGCGACGGCGGGTCCATGTGGAACCACTGCGCACATTCTACTACTGAATCTGCGCAGTTGAAGTGAAACGATTCTGGAACAGGTTCCCGCTGATCGAGTCCGATGCGCACGACGTCCGGAACGCCAGTCGGGCGAGCGCGTGCGCGCGCGGCGAGCACTTCACATACGATTGGTGCGACGACCACACCACTGTGGTCGTCCTTTATTCTCAATCGTGTGCAAAGTCGCACCGACGAGGAGGAAAACGCCATGAAACTATTAGGCATCGCAAGAGTCAGCACCGAAGAACAGGCCGGCGACAACGGCGCCGGTCTCAACCGCCAGCACGACGCGATCCACCGTGTCGCTCAGGCCAACGACGCGAAACTCATCGGAATCGTGAACATCGTGGACGTCTCCGGCAGCGACGTCGGCACGTCCAAGGAATGGCTGACGCAGGTCTTGCCCATCATCGCCGACCCGGACGTCCACATCGCCATTGACGCGCTCGACCGGCTCATCCGCGCGTCCAACTTCGCCGCATTTGGCGTGCTGGCCGCGTGCCAGAGCACGCACACGCGCATCTACACGCCGGCAGGCACGCACGACCTCGCCAGGCCCGACGGCGTGCTGGTCAGCGGCCTGCTGGCGCTGATTGGCGGCAAGGAGAAAGCCGAGATCGTCCGCCGCTCGCAGGCTGGCAAGGAGGCGAAACGGCAGCGTGGGCAGTGGGTTCAGAGCGTGGAGTTCCTGCCTCGCGGGATCGCCTATGACCGGAAAACGCAAACGTGGAGCTACACGGCCGAAGCGGACGGCGTGCGCGAGATGTTCAGGCTGGCGGCGGACGGCGCGACGCAGGCCGAGATTGGTCGCCGCACGGGTGTCCCGAGCCAGACGATACGCTCCCTGCTGCAGAACTCGATCTACGACGGACGGCTGGTCTTTGCTTCGCGGGCGAGCGGGCGGATGGCCAACTCCAAGCACCAGAAGAAGATCCCGCGCCCAGCCGACCACGTCATCGACGTGCGGGTCTTCAGCGAGGCGGAACAGCTGGTGCCACACGAGTTGTGGCTCAGCGTGCGGGCGCGACTTCGCACCGCTGAACAGGCGCATCGCAGGACCCGTGAAGCAACGGCGCCGTCCTCGTGGGCGTCCGGCTTCATGTTTAGCTCGCATGAGCCAGAGGTCGACGGAACCGCGCCACGCCGGCACATCGTCTACGGCTGTAGCACCGGTCCACGCAACGAGCCCCGATACCTGTGCCGCTGCAAACACGGGAACCCGTCGGGGGAACTGCGCCGCTGCGGGCTCTTGGGCTTCCGCTGCGATGTCGTGAATCCCTGCCTCGACCGCTTCCTGACCGAGCTCACCCACAGTGACTGGCTGGTCGGAGCCGCACTCGAGGCGGTCAAACTCGCCAAAGCGCCCGACACCGCGGCGATGGGCGAACGGACGGCAAGAGCGCTGGCTGCGCTGGAACGACGCGAGAAGAGGCTGCTGGACCTGTACGAGCATGACGGCATCGACCTTCACGAGCACACGGCGCGGCGGGAAGTCATCAAGTCGGAACGCGCCGTGCTGCAGCAGGCGCTCGCCAACGCGATTGCGGTGCCGGTTGTGCCGACCGAGCGTGCGATTCGCGCACAGGCACAGGCTTGGCGTTGGAACGCGGAGTGGCCACCGGAGCAAAAGCGCAAGTGGTTGGCCAAGTACGTGCAGGCAATCTACGTCTCGAATCACGCAATCGTGCAAACAAATTTTCGCGTCTACGGCGATGACGGCAGCGTCGTAGCGTGCACCACGGACCGACCAGCGCGGTGGGAAGAACTTCTTGGACATGCGCCTACGGGCATCAAGCGCACCGCCGGAGCTTGTGGCGCCGTTCTGACATCGGCGGCAGCGGAGAATCTGGGCATCAGCGGCGACATGCTCAGGTGGTACTTGGCCCGCGGCGTCGTGAACTTCACCGGTGCCGTGAGCGGTAACAAGCGTTTATGGACGCCGGAAGACATTGAGGGGGCCCAGCACGAACTGACGGCGCACAGGGCCAAGCTCACCGCACCTGAATAACCGTGACGTCTTTCGGCCCCAGCGTCTCCCACTCTTTGTCGCTCGTATACACCGGCAGCTTCATCACGCGCGCCGTCGCCAGGCACATTACGTCGCCCAGCGACAGCTTGCCTTCATTGGCGCTGGTACGAATCCGTCCGACCTCCAGCCCCATTTCGCGGGTCACGTCAACCGTTCGGAACCGCTGCAGCACAAAGTCGATCTCGCGGGGCGCGAACTTGCGAAATTTCTTGCCCAGCGCGAGCAGGTGAGCGCATTCGGCCAAGTTCACCGCCGGAACCGCTGCGTCGTCAAGCACCGCCGCGACCATTTCCCAGCCTGCCTCGCCCTTGATCACGGCCATTACCGCGCTCGCGTCGAGAATCGCCGTAGGCCGTGCTGGCGTCTGAGTGACAGCCATATTAGCCGCCAGCTTTCGCGGCCTTACGGCGGGCGCGGATCAGTTCTTTGGAGAGCGATACTTCCGTCGGCACGTGCGCCGCGACGAGGTCTTGCACCTCTTTGAGCCACTCCGGCGGGGACTTTTGCGGTGGCGCTGCCTTCTTGTCCGTCGTTGTCATCGCCTTCACCTCCACGCCCGCGGCGCCCATTCAGTCTATTGTCCGGTCCGACCGCTGGCAAGCGCCAAAGCTTGATCGACCGCCGTTCCGACACACGCACGTGCGAGTCTGCCGCACTACCCGTTGCGCGTCTTGCCGCCTCTTCGTCCGCGTCCTCCAGAGTGTCCCGGAGGGCTATCGAGCCGGACAAACCCGGCCTCGCTCTACTGCGTGAGTCCGGCCAGAGCGCTGGGAGCGCAGAAGTGAAGCAGGGTTTGGCCCGACATGTCCGCGCGCTGGATATGGTCTTAATTGGTGTTCTGGGTGCGGGCTTTCCACTCCCGCGCTTCACCGGGAAAGGCGCCAAGCCGGTCACATCGAGAATTGACGGACCTCGTCGCAACGCGGTCGAACACCGGCTGGACACCTCCCCGTCAGCGGCGCAGCATGCGTTTGGCCGCGCCCACCCAACGCCGTTGGGGCTTGGCGTACGGTCTGGACGGCCTCGCGTGTCTGCACAAGGAACCCCGCAAATGCCCACCACACTCGTCGATGCCCGCGGCCAGCTCTGCCCCAAGCCCCTCATCCTCACCAAGCAGGCGATCAAGGACAGCACCCCCGACGCGCCCATCACCGTGCTGGTCGACAACGAGACTTCCTGCCAAAACGTGGAGCGCTTCTTGCGCGACAACGGCATGGCGGTGCAGACGACGCGTGACGGCAGCATCTTCACGATCCGCTTCGCGCGGAACGCGAACGACATGGCGGCGAATGATGCGAGCCCTGCGCGCTTGCCGCCGGTCGGGAATGCGAGTTACGTCGTCTCGCTCGCGTCGGACACCGTCGGCCGCGGACCGCCAGAATTGGGCGCGATTCTGACCAAGGGGCTGCTGGAGACGCTCAAGGCGGTCTCGCCCGCGCCGTCGCACTTGGTTCTGTACAGCAGCGGCGTCCTGCTCGCGGTTGACGGCTCGCCCCACGTCGATTCGCTCCGCACGCTCGAACAACGCGGCATTCAGGTGCTGATTTGCGGCACTTGCGTTGACTATTACGGCAAGAACGTGGAGATCCACGTCGGCACCATCTCGAACATGCTCACCATCCTGGAAGTCCAAGCCGCCGCCGGCAAAGTGATCGCCCCCTGATGACGCAGCCCTTCGACCTCCTCACCACCGTCGAATACGGCGGTTGTTCCGCCAAGTTGGCGCCTGGCCTGCTGGCCAACGTACTTCGCCATCTGGAGCGGCCTACGCATCCAAACCTGATGGTCGACATCTCTACGCACGACGACGCCGGCGTTTACCGCTTGGATGCCGAGACCGCGCTGATTCAGACGCTCGACTTTTTTTCGCCGGTTTGCTCCGATGGCCGTACGTTTGGCCGCATCGCCGCCGCCAACGCGTTGAGCGACGTGTTCGCCATGGGCGGCCGCGTGCTGACTGCGATGAACATCGTCGGCTTTCCGGCCAGCCGGATTCCGCTTGAGGTGCTGGGTGAAATCCTCGCTGGCGGTCAGGAAAAAGTCGCTGAGGCCGGCGGCATCATCGTCGGCGGTCACACCATTGACGACTGGCCACCCAAATACGGCCTCTCCGTCACGGGCGTCGTTCACCCCGAACGGGTCATCACCAACGCCGGCCTTCGCGCCGGTATGGTCATGATCCTGACCAAGCCGATCGGCACCGGCACGCTGGTTGCGGGTCAACGGGTCGGACTGGCGCGAGACACCGACTACCTGCTGGCGCTCGCGACCATGGAACAGCTCAATCGTGCCGGCGCGGAAACCATGCAGGCGTTGGACGTGCCCGCCGGAACGGACATCACAGGCTTCGGGCTCCTCGGCCACGCGATGCAGATGGCCGACGCGAGCGGCGTAACGTTGCGGATCCGCGCTGCTGACGTTCCGCTCCTAAACGGCGCGTACGAGTTGGCGGAGACCGGTTGCCTGCCGGGCGCGATGTTTCGCAATCTGGAGTACGTCGAGCAGAAGACCCGCTTTGCGTCAGGACTGGATTACAGCATGAAGATGCTGCTGCTTGACCCGCAGACGTCTGGCGGCCTGTTCTTTGGCGTTGCGCCAGAAAAAGCACAGCAGGCGGTGCAGAGGCTGCATGAGGTTGGATATGCGCGCGCCGCGGTCGTTGGCGAAGCGGTCACACGCGGTGAATGCTCCATTGAAGTCGTCCGGTAACGCGCGCGGTCAGCAGCACGCGCCGCTGGTCCCGCAGGCGGAAACCGCTTCTATCGTCTCCCGGTAGCCCTCGCCCTTTGTCTCGCGTGGAGCGCGCACCAACATCGCGTCGCCACAGGGAAACGGGCGAAGTTCCGCCTCCGGTACGGCGACGCGCGGCTCCACGAGGTCCACGTGCTGCCGGTACGGCGGCTTGGCGTAGAGGTTGAACGTCTTGCGGCATACGGCCAACCGCACGCCGCGCGGAAACACGTGACCGTCGTCGTCGCGCACTTCCTTGAATGGCCCGCGGTAGATGACCGCCTGCTTGCCATCGAGGCAGGCGCCTTCTTTGCCCTTGTACGCGATGACGGTGACGCTGCGGAACTCGATGCCCTCGACGGTTTGCCAAGGTTCTGCTGTGCGCGCGACGACTTCGATGCCGTAGAGGCCGACGGCTTCAAAGGCCTGAAGGAAGTGGTCCTCCCGCATCGCACCGGAAACGCAGCCAGCCCAGAGTTCCGGGTCCTGTTGCAGGCGATCGGGCACATCCTCATCGCAGACAATATCCGAGATGACGGCGCGCCCGCCGGGGCGAAGGACGCGGTGAATCTCTTGAAAGAGCATGACCTTGTCGGACGGGCGCACGAGATTGAGCACGCAGTCTGAAACCACAACGTCTACCGACTCATCCGCCACAAGCGGTGCACGCGTTCGCAAGTCCGCAAAGTGCGCTTCGGCCGCGGCGAGGTCTGCCATCGTGCGCACCGGATGCTCGGCGAGGAACTTGTCCGCAAGCTCCAGGTCAAGGCGCAGGTCCTGAATGCGCGCCTTGCCAAAACGGACATTATCTGGCCCGCCGTTGGCCTGGAATTGCACCTGCGCGCCGCGCGCCAAAGCGAGCATCTCATCGTTCATGTCCACGCCGATGACGCGCCCTTCGCGCCCAACGACTTGGCTCATGATGTAGACCGATTTTCCCGAGCCGGAGCCCAGGTCGAGGACGGTCTCGCCCGCCGCCACGTGACGGGTGGGATCTCCGCAGCCGTAGTCGCGTTCCAGAACGTCGTTCGGAATGATTGTGAGCAGTTGTTGGTCGTAGTCGACAGGACAGCATAAGCCGATGTCGCGCCTGGCGCCGTCGCCGTAGACGCGAAGGACCGCGGCCTCAAAGTTGAGCGAGGGTGCACCCATGAGAACCTCCAGAAAATGATGAGCGATGAATCACAGTCGGGCTGCGCTAGGCGGGACGCGCCGTCGTCAGCACGGCCTTGACGATGAGCAGCGTCCAGGGCGCGCCGTGCAGGAACAAGTCAAACCAGTCGATGGGCTTGACCAGCTTACCGGCAAACAGCATCCCGAGCTTCTCCACGATGTGCGGCGGCGTGAACGGGGCGAGCCCAAGTGTCAGACAAGCCAGAATGACCATTTCCCAAGGCAACGCGGCGATTGTTTCAGTCAGAGCCATTGGACCTCCGAGCCTCGTGGGCTCCTATGATTTCAGTTGCGGATCCGTGCCGCCCGGTGTGTGCGGCAGCGCCGGCTGTGTGGTGGGTGGAAGCTGGCCGGTCGCCGCCAGGCGCGCGAAACGACGGTACTGCAGGAAGCGCGCAAACTTACCTCGCCGCACCCACCGATCTTCGGGCGCGCCGAACACTTCTTGCAGGATGTGGCGCGTCGAAATGTCGGGCTGGAAGGCGACCGTGCAATGCGCGCAATAGGTGACGAGCCGCGTGCTCGCGAGCGCACCGCGCTTGGCCATCGCTTTGGGCGTGCGCACCAGACAACACGGCAGCGGATGCTTCGACGAATCCGCGCTGGCGACAGTCAGTTCCAGGCGATTGGCGAGCGCGTTGAAATGCTGCTGTTGGCCCTTGTCGATCCGCGCCGAGCACGGGTGATGAACGACGGCGGGCGTTGCAAGCGGTCGCGGACCCCAATCGTGTTCCGCCAGCAGTCCATACAGGGAGGTCACGCGAACGCCCGGAACCGCCAGCGCGCCGAATTGCACGGCACAGTTGCCACACGCAGTGATGATTTCCTCCGTGCCCGCGTCGCGCAGCTTGCGCCGCGTCAGCGCTCGCCCACGTTCGGCCGCGCCAGACGATGCGAACTTTTCCAGCGGCATACCGCAGCAATCGGACCAGAGTTCCACCTCGGGATCGCGCTCGCGTAGCCAGCGATAGGTGCGCATCACCAGCTCTGGGTCTGCCGCGGTCAGCGAGCAGCCCGGGTAGAACACACGCCTCGCGCCGCGTCCGTGGGTGAATGGCCAGGAGACACGCAAGCGGTATTCGAGGTCGGTGAGCCACGCGCCCAACCGTTTGCCAAGTCCAACTCCAGCGGCGCGCACCCGTGCAACAATGCCGGTACGCGCAACTGGGCGCGGGTCAAGGGCAGTAGTTGTGGCGGAACAAGGGGTGGGCATCGGTGGTCCTCGCAGCGCCAGAGCCGCGACGCGCCGAAAGGGTTCTTGGCGAGCAACTTCAAGACTTCCAGCGACTGCGAAGGCAGATTCGCGCGGAGCTGGTGAATCGTTCATGCCCGGACTGGCTCAAGCGGCGACGGCAAACGGTTGCGCTGATGTGGCGCACGTGGCTTCGGGAGCCTGAGGAGAGTTGAGCATGTCCGTCGTTGCCGCAGCGTTGCCAACTTCCGAGTCAGCTGGCGCAGATCCGTCATTTGACCGGGCGCTCGCCCAGCACGGCTTGCAGCCGCTGGCGCGTGCGCAGGTGCAAACGCTGCAGGTGAACCTCGGCAAGCGCTGTAACATGACCTGCCAGCACTGCCACGTCGAGGCCGGACCGAATCGCACTGAAATGATGTCGGGGCAGGTCGCAGCGCGTGTCATCGAGTTGTTGGAACGCAACCCCGACATCGACACGGTCGACTTTACCGGCGGTGCGCCTGAACTCAATCCCCACTTTCGCTGGCTCGTCTCGGAGTCGCGCAAGCTCGGCCGGCGGGTCATCGATCGCTGCAATCTCACGGTATTTTTTGAGCCTGCACAGAGCGACACGCCGGCATTTCTGGCGGCCCATGACGTCGAAGTTGTCGCGAGCCTGCCCTGCTACGGCGCTGCGAACGTGGAAAAGCAGCGCGGCAAGGGGGCGTTTGACAAGAGCATCCAAGCGCTGTTGCTTCTCAACCAACTGGGCTACGGGAAGCCAGAGTCGCGACTCCGGCTGAACTTGGTCTACAACCCCGTCGGGCCGTCCTTGCCGCCGGCGCAGCACACGCTTCAGGCGACCTACAAAGAAGAACTGTCGCGCCTCTTTGGCATCGCGTTCAACGACCTGCTGACCATCACGAACCTTCCCATCAACCGCTTTGCCGGCGTTCTGCGGGCCGCTGGAACCCTGAGCGTTTACAAGCACCTGCTTGTCGATCGCTTCAACCCGGCCACCGTGCCCGAGCTGATGTGCCGATCGATGGTCAGCGTGGGCTGGGATGGCCAGCTGTACGACTGCGATTTCAACCAGATGCTGGAGCTACCGCTGGGTGCCGGTGCACGTACGGTGTGGAACATCGAATCGCTTGCCGAGTTCGACGAAGCGTGTATCGCGACGGGCGGACACTGCTTTGGCTGCACGGCTGGTGCTGGATCCAGCTGCGCAGGCGCCCTGCAATGAGCGGATGGATGTTGCCCACACGGCGAGGCGTGCGTCGCGCCGCTTGGCCGACCGGGGAAACCGCATGACCCGCACAGCCCGCACAGCCACCGTCGTGGCGCTGATTCTCGCCATGGGCGCCGCCATCGCGCTGCTCCCCGTTCAGGCCAGTGCGCTCGCGTTGGTCGAGTGGTTACGCGGCGCAGGCTTCATGGGCGCGCTCATCTTTGTTGTCGCCTACGTCGTGGCTGCGGTACTGCTCCTTCCAGGTTCGATTTTGACCCTCGGAGCCGGCTTCGCCTACGGGCCACTCGTCGGGCTACTGGTCGTCTCGCCCGCCAGCGTCCTCGCGTCGACTGCCGCGTTCCTGCTCGGTCGAACACTGGCGCGGGACTGGGTGGCGTGCCGGATCGACCGCGATCCACGATTTGCCGCCGTCGACCGCGCGATCGGCCAGTCGGGGTTTAGTATCGTCCTGTTGCTGCGCCTCTCGCCAATCTTCCCGTACAGCCTCACGAACTACGCGCTTGGCCTGACCGGTGTGCGCCTGCGTGACTACGTGTTGGCCTCGTGGATCGGAATGCTGCCCGGCACGTTCCTCTTTGTGTACCTCGGCTCGCTGGTGACGACTGCGAGCCAGGTCGCTCAAGGCGCGGCGATCAGCGCCGGTCCTTGGCGGCAAGCGTTCTACTGGTTTGGCCTCGCTGCGACCGTACTCGTCGTCGCCGTGGTCACGCGCATCGCCCGCCGTGGGCTGCGCGAGGCGCTCGATCAGCCCGCGAACCTGTAGCGGCGCGGATCAACGCGGGTTGCCGTACAGCCGCGCCAGCGTCGAGGCGGGGACGCCCAAGCGGTACATCGCCGGAAACACATTGACGAGAAAGGTGTAGTAAACGGGGCGCTGCAGAAAGCGTCGCCCTGAAACCTTCACGCGCGCCGGCACAGTCACGATGCGACCGACGCGACGAAGGCGCTGGCTGAGTTCGAGATCTTCGAGCAGCGGCTGGTCGGGGAAACCTCCAACTTGAGCGAACGCTTGGGCGCGCACAAACATCGCCTGATCGCCGTAGGGCAGCGACGTGTAGCGTGAACGAACGTCTGCCAGGTGCAGAGCGGGCGCCCACCAGTAACCGTCGAGGTCGGCGATCGTCCAGGTGCGAAATGCACCTGCCGCCACGCGGGGATCAGCCATGGCCGTGTCCATCCAACGAGGTGCGTCGGTCGGCAGCACAACGTCCGCGTGCAGAAACAGCAGCACGTCCCCGGTCGCGCGCGCGGCGGCTGTGTTCATCTGTCTTGCCCGCCCGCGCGGACCGTTCAGGACCTGCACACCGGGACGATCGGCAATCTTGCATGTGTCGTCCGTGCTGCCGCCGTCCACGACGAGAATTTCATGCCAGCCACCGATCGCCGCCAGTTCATCCAGCCGCGCGCCGATGCGTCGTGCCTCGTTCAGCGTTGGGATGATGACGCTGACACGATGCCTGCTCACGCTTGCCCCAAAACGACACCGCGCGCAGCGAGCTTGAGCAGGGCGCTTTCTGTGTGCGGCGCCACCACCTCGCCGCGCTGCAACAGGCCGTGAAAGCGCTGGAGATCGGGAAATTCGTCGATATCGAACCAGACTGGCAACTGACGCACGCGCATGCCCGCGGACTTCAGGCGCGCGATGGTGCGCTCGCACGTTTCGCGCGCACTCCACGGGATATCTGCCAGCAGGCCCGGTGGACAGCGTCGCAGACCGAGCAGGTGAAAGCCGCCATCGTCGCAAGGACCGATGACCGCGTCGGTGTCGTCCAGCAACGTGCGCGCTGCGTCCCACAGCCGCTGCGGCAGTCCGGGAATGTCGGCACCCACCGCAAACGCCAGCGGCTGCGCGGCCAGTGCCCGTCGCAAGATCCGCTCCATGCGCGCACCGAGGTCGCCTTCGCCTTGCAGCCAGACCGCCGTGTCGGGCTCCAGAGCGAGGGTGCCGTCGGGTGACGACGTCGTCGCCAGAACGCAGTCCGCATCGGGCTGCTTGCGCGCCGTCAACCAAGCGTCGGCGAAGAAGGCGCGCGCAAGCGTGGCTGCTGCTTCGTCGCCCACAGCTGCGGCAAGGCGCGTCTTGGTCTGGCCTGGAATGGCGGGGCGGGCGAAGACGCAGATGCAGGCACGTTCGCGCATTCTCGCTCCTTCCATGAACACTGGCTTGTCGGCAAGCCAACTGCGGACAGGTTGGCTGTGCCGTGGTCCAGCGCGCCTGATCGTCGGGATCACCCAGACGGTAGAGCCAGTTGGTGCGAGTTGGATCCGGCCGAACAACGATTTTGCCCACAATTCCGCTTTGGCACGGCACCAGTCCCAGCGAAGCGCCGTTTTCCCGGGCAATGGTCTGCTGCTCACCCCGCCAACGAATTTCTCGCAGCCGTTGCGTCCGACGTTCCGAGTCGGCAGCGCAGCCCTGCTGGGAGCATCGAAACGACGAAGTGGCCGCGTCCTCTGCCAGCAGTACAGGCGGCGTTCCGCTCACCGCAAACTGAACGTCAGGCGGGTCACGGCCAACCAAGTCGTCGTGTTGCCCGGCGTTTGCAGCGGCGCGGTGTCGAACGCGTAGCCATAACCCGCCACCGACAGCGCCAGCCGCGGCTTCAACCACCAGCGAACAGCTGCCGAGGTCGACCACGCCCCGCCGCTGGTCACGTCGACCGCGCCGGTGCCCAGCTTCAGCCGCTCCAAGCGCGTTGCCACCTCGATTGCGCCAAAGCCGCTGATAGCGTTCGTGGCCGGCCACGCGTCGCCGGACCTGTGCTCGCCCGTAACCGTCCACGCCACCTCGCCCGCCACACCCCACGCCGTGATGCTCGGCTGCGCCACGCGCGGCGTGTTCGGATTGCCGTCCGTGTCCAACGTCCGCTCCTCGGTCGCCGCGCCGCCCTCGACCGTCGCTTGCACGGGACCGGCCTGCAGGAGCAGATGCCCCTCCACCACCGTTCGCGCTGCAGACACGATGGGCGCGCGCCAGAACACGAAGCCCGCGGGGGTCTTGCCGGTCACGGACGCCCGGTCATCGACCTTGGGGTCCCACAGCGCGCCGCAACCCAGGCGCAGGCCATACGTCTCGTGCGGATCGGCACCCGCGCGCGCACGGCCAAGCGCGAGGTCAATCCGTCCTGAAAGCGCGACGCTCGCATTGTCGTTGCCGGTGGAGCTGTCAAAGCCGTTGCTGACGCGAAGCCAAGCTTCGACGGGCCAAGCTTCTGGAAACCAGTGCGCTTCGACACCAAGATCGCGGCCGGGCCACAGCGCCTGCACGACCATCGAGCGTTCCGGCACGGGCAGCCGTTCTTCAAACTGGTCGCGACCGGAAATGAAGAGCGGCGACTTGAAGTATCCGACCGAGACTCCGACATCGTGCCGTGGCGCCACGCGAATGCCTGTATCGCTCAGGCCAAGGCCTTCACCGGCGTAGCCGAGCGTCGCGACCGCCTGCACGCTGTCGGTCATCGACACCGCCGCGCCCAGCTGGACATGAGGCAGCGCGAATCCACCGTACCCTTCCTGATCGCGCGGGATTTGCCGGTAGTCGGCATCGAGAACCAGAATCGGTGCGACCGGAATGTCCGCCCGCGTCGCCTGCGCGACGCCCACGCTCCCGAACGCCAGCAGCAGGACTGCGCCCCGCATCAGTTCACCGGAAAGATTTGCAGGAAGTTCGTCTTGCCGTTGGGGTCGTGATCGGAGACGAAGAGGCGCTTGTTGGCGGCGTCGTAGGCCACGCCGTGCGGTTCCTGTAGCCCAGTTGCGGCGACCGCGCTCGTGCCGTCCGGCTGGAGCGCGATGACGGTGCCCGCGTGGCTACCGACAAAGAGCGAGCCGTTTGGTCCCGGAACCATCAGATCCGGGCTCGTCACGTCCGCCACGTGCTCCAAGGGCGAACAGTCCGGCGGCGTGCAGCGCCAGACCTTCTCCGTTTTCTGGTCCGAGATGTAGAGCTTGCCGCCCAGAATCGCGACACCCACCGGCTTGATCAACCCGTTGGTCGCGACTTGCACCTCAGTACCGACCAGATCGAGCGTTGCGACCGAGCCCGTCTGCGCGCCCGTGCCGTTCTTGGTGAAAAATGTGTCGTAGATGACGCCCGCGTCGTCCACGGTCACGCCGATGCGCCGCCGCATCGTGTCCAGCGCGGGCACGATGCCCGTCGTACCGTTCGGTTTGACGAACAGGATCGCGCCGTCCATGCCCATGCCAAAGCGTGGCGCGACAAGCGTGCCGTCCTTCAGGCGCGCGAGGCCGCCCAAGCCGGCGCCGGACGCGGGTGCGGTGGGGAGCGCAATCGGCGTACCGAAGCCGCCCTTATCGGTCCAGGTCAGAATTCGGTTGTTGTTGTCGTCGGCGATGAAAAGCGTCTGGATGTCGTCCGCCCAGACCAGCCCGTTCGGGTCGCCGTCAATGGGAATCGCCTTGGGGCCGTATTCGACGTTGGCGCTCGTGGTGTCTACGCCAGCGGCGTCGGCCGTGACGTCCTCGGCTAGGTCAGCAAACGCGCCGTCGTTTGCATCGACAGGCGAGTCGTTTTGAGAGGTTGTCGCGCCGCAGCCGCAAAGCGACAGGAAGGCGAGGATGCAAGCGTAGCGAAAAAGGTTCATGGTATCCCGTGCGAGGTCGTCGCCTCGGCGGCGCATGCTATCGATGGTAGACATGATGTCAACGATGAGCGACTCTGCGCGGGAGGTGTGCGTGAAGGAACCGCCAAAAGACAAAGAACCGCTGCAAAATCGAGTGGGGCTGCGACGAACGCGTAAGGGCTGGACGCAACAGGAGCTGGCGGATCTCGCCGGCTTGTCGCGGCAGAGCATCGTGGCGATTGAAGCGGGCAAAATGGCGCCATCCACGGCGATCGCACTGCGGTTGGCGCACGCGTTGGCGTGCTCGGTGGAACAGCTGTTCTGGGTGAACGACGACGTGCGGCTGCTGGCGCGCAAGATCGCCGCGCCCCATTCCCACCCGAGTGAACGTCTGGCGCTGGGGCACATCGGCGGGAATTGGGTTGCGCACGCGCTGCCGTCGGACAGAACCGCGTCGTGGTGCGTGGGCGCGGATGGCCTGGCGGTCAGCGACGATGGCACGACGCTTGCGGTCGACACGCTGCGCCCGACGGATCGCCTGCGCGATGCGTTGCTGGTCAGCGGTTGTGATCCGGCGCTGGGCCTGCTGGCCGCGCACTATGGCGAGCGCTTTCCGCAGCACCAGATGACGGCCATCGACGCGTCCAGCGGTCGCGCACTGCAGCTGCTGGCGGACAATGCCGTTCACATCGCCGGCTCGCACCTCCGCGACGACGCGACGGGAGAGTTCAACGCGCCATTTGTCCGCCGGGCCTTGCCGACGCGGGCAACGCTGCTCTTTCGGATGGCCAGTTGGCAGCTCGGTTTCGTGGTGCGGCACGGCAATCCCAAGGCGATTCGCGTGGCTGAAGACCTCGTCCGGCCCGACGTGCGCCTGATCAACCGTGAGCCTCAGGCGGGCGCTCGTCAGTTGCTGGACCGACTACTGGCACAAGCCGGCGTCGATTCTGCGCTGGTCAACGGTCATGGCCGCAGCGCGCAGAGTCACCTCGGCGTCGCACAGACGGTCGCTCTCGATCTCGCCGACGTCGGTGTCGCAGTGCTCAGCGCCGCCCGTGCGTTTGGCTTGGACTTCCTGCCGCTGGAGGATGCGCACTTCGACCTCGTGGTCCCAGCGACGCTGCAGGGCGATGAGCGGGTGACGCGGATGCTGGACGTAGTCGGCAGTCGTGGCTTTCGACGCGAGCTGGCGGCGCTGGGCGGGTATGACACGACCGAGGCTGGGCAGTTGATGGCTGAAGTGTTGCCGGCGTAGAGCACACCGGCCACGGTTTGGGTGAAACGTTCTAAGTATTGTAGGTTTATGGGTTGACGCGCTATCAGCTTCGGCGCGACGGTGCGTGGACGGCGAGGCGTCGTATGACCTCGCGACGGGCCTGCTTGCTCGTACAATGTGCGCCGCACCGCCGGAGTGCGATATCAGGTCAACCGAGCTCGCCGTGTCGCGTTTGCGCATTACGTTCCCGCGTGAACGTGCTCCAAGCCTACCGCGCCAAAGCCCGCTGCAACGCCACCCGCACCAACTGCTGCGTTGACGGCGACACCGCTGGCCCCGGCGAGGTCTTGCACAGCACGAGCGTCCGCCGCAGCGAATCGCATTTTCCCTGACAGCGCGGGCACTGCGCGAGGTGTGCCTCCATTGCCGCGCACGTTTCCGGCCGGATCTCGCCCTCCATGTGGCGGCTGTAGGTGGCAAGCACGTCGGGGCAACTGTCCGTTTCGCCGGTGAGCTCTGCGGGCACCTGCAGCACCGGCGTCAGCTGCTCTCGGACCGCAATCCGCGCGCGATGCAGGCGGCTCTTGACCGCGTCCACGCGCAAACCGAGCGCATCCGCCACTTCTTGCGCGGACAACCCTTCCATGTCCCGCAGGATCAGCACTTCCCGGTACATCGGCGCCAGCTCACCGACCGCGTGTTCAATCGCCTCGCCCAGTTCCCGATCAGCGAAGTTCGTGTCGGGCCGCGGGTTCTCATCCGCGAGCTGCGTTGCCGCCGCCGACTGCGGATCGTCCAAGGACGCGTCCGCTCGGCGAACCGTGCGCCCCCGCCGACGCTGCTTGATGCAGAAGCTCCGGACGATCGTGTACAGCCACGTCGACACAGACGACTCCGCGCGGAAGTTGGGCAGCGTGCGCACAGCGGCGATCAGCGTCTCCTGCGCGACTTCCTCGGCGTCTGAGGGATTGCGGCACATGCGCGCGGCAAAGCGGGCCACGCGTGGGGCTTCGGCTGCCAGAAGGCGCTCGATTGCGCGGCGATCGCCAGATTGTGCCGCGGCCAGAAGTTGTTTGTCGGTCAGTTCCATCGGTCCTCCGGCGCCCAGCATAGTGCCGTGGGCTTCGCGTGTCACGGTCGCAGCAGTGATGTCGGGGGGATGAACCCATCGACCGACTTGCGGCTCAGAACGAGAGCGCGCAGGGTGACGGAGATGTTCCCTCAAGCATCGCTTCCCGCGCAGTTCAAGCGCGGCGACGCAGCGGGAGTTGCGCGCGGAATCAACACAAGAAGGCCTCAAGAAATGGATACGAATAAACAAAATCGGATTGTGATTGTTGGCGGTGTGGCGGGCGGCGCGGCAGCAGCGGCCAAGGCGCGGCGGACCGATGAGCACGCGGACATCGTGATGTTCGAGCGCGGTCCACACGTGTCGTTCGCCAACTGCGGGCTGCCGTATTACGTCGGCGGCGACATTGCCGAGCGCGCGTCGCTGCTCCTGCAGACGCCGGAGAGCTTCTGGCGGCGTTTCCGCGTGCGTGTGCACGTCCGCCACGAAGTGCTGGCCATCGATCGCGTCGCGCAAACGGTTGACGTGCGCAACCTGGAGACCGGCGAGACGTTCCAGCAGCCCTACGACGCGCTGGTGCTGGCGCCGGGCGCGGGCGCGATTGTGCCGCCGCTGCCGGGTTTGCCGGCCAAAAATGCGTTCGTGGTCAAGACGGTACCAGATTCGGACGCCGTGCGATTGTGGCTGGACGAGCAGAAGCCGACGCACGCGGTTGTTGTTGGCGCGGGCTTTATCGGTCTGGAGACCGCCGAAGCGCTGCACCAGCGCGGTTTGCACGTGACGGTCGTGGAACTGCAGCCGCAAGTGCTGCCGGCGCTCGACGCGGACATGGCTGAGCACGTGGCGCAGAGGCTGCGCGAGCGCGGCGTCGATTTGGTGCTGGGCGACGGCATCGCAGGGCTGCAAACGGACGGCGCGCACGTCGTGACCGGCGTGCAGTTGGCGAGCGGCAAGGTGCTCCCGGCGGGTATCGTGGTGCTGTCGATTGGCGTGCGCCCGGAGCTGAGTCTCGCGCGTATGGCGGGGCTGGACATTGGCGCGGCGGGTGGCATCGCGGTGGACGAGCGCCAGCAGACGTCCGATCCGCACATCTTCGCGGCGGGTGACGCGGTCGAAGTCGTGCAGCGCGTGACGGGACAAAAGGTGCGGATGCCGCTTGCGGGTCCGGCGAGCAAGCAGGGGCGCGTGGCAGGAGCGAACGCGGCGGGCGGCGACTTGCGCTTTCCCGGCGCGCTGGGCACGTCGATTCTGGGCACGATGGGCATTTCCGCGGGGCGCACTGGCCTGACGGAGCGCGACGCCAAAGCGCTGGGACTGAACGTGCTCGTGACGTACACGCACAACTTCGACCACGCGAGCTATTACCCCGGCGCGCTGATGCTGCACATCAAGCTCGTGACGGACGCCCTGACGGGGCGGCTGCTGGGCGGCCAGGTCGCGGGCGAAAGCGGCGTGGACAAGCGCTTGGACGTGCTGGCGACGGCGCTGCAGGCGGGGATGCACGTCGATGAACTGGAAGAGCTGGATCTGGCCTACGCGCCGCAGTTCTCGTCGGCGCGCGACCCGGTCATCATGGCCGGGCTCGTGGCGGCGAACGCGCTGCGCAATGGGCTGGACGTGATCACGTGCCCGACGCTGCGCGAGCGCGTGGCCGCTGGCAAGTCGATCCAGCTGCTGGACGTGCGGACGCCGGGTGAGTTCGCGGCGGGTCATCTTGAGGGCGCGCGCAATGTGCCGGTGGATGACTTGCGCGACCGGTTGGCGGAGCTGAACCGAGACATGGAGACAGTCGTCTACTGCAAGGTCGGCTTTCGCGGCTATCTGGCGGCGCGCATCCTGCAGCAAAACGGCTTTGGCGACGTGAAGAACCTGACTGGCGGAATGCTGGTCTGCCCGGTCTGAACCCTTTTGCCGACGGTCGGCTCGGACACTTCGCAATCTTGCAACGCGCTCTCAGGAGGACCAACTCAATGAAACCTATCGAACTTCGCGCAGACAACTTCAAGACCACCCTCTCCAAGCCGGGCATCGTGCTCGTCGATTGGTGGGCGACCTGGTGCGGTCCATGCCGCGCGTTTGCGCCGATCTTTGAGAAGTCAGCGGCGGCCCACCCGGGCGTGACGTTCGGCAAGGTCGACACGGACCGCGAACAGGGTCTGGCGGGGCAATTTGGCATCCAGTCCATCCCGACGCTCATGATCTTCCGCGACGGAATCCTGCTGTTTTCGCAGCCGGGCGTGGTGCCGCTGGCGTCGCTCAACGATCTGATCGACCAGGCGCAGAAGCTGGATATGGCGCAAGTGCGGCGTGACATCGAAGCGGACCGCAAAGCCGCGCGCGTTGCGTAGCCCGTTTCCAAGCTGAGGGAGCTCTCATGACGATCTTCATTGCCTGTGTCGCCATCCTGAGCGCGGGCTCGGCGCTTCTCTACCAGCGCGCCATCACCCGGCGCCGTGCCACCTGTTTGGCCACCGCCAACCGCTGAATCGCACGCATCACGCTCGCCCCGTGCACGGCTGAACCCAATGGGCGCTGCTTGGCTCTGACTCCACGTCGGCAAATCTTTGGACCGACGGGGAGGTTGTGATGCCAGTGAATATGGGAAATCTGGACCGCGTCGTGCGCTTTGTCGCCGGTGGCGTGCTTGTCGGCTTGGCCGCTACGGGCACGGTCGGTGTTTGGGGCTACGCTGGGTTCATTCTGCTCGGCACGGCGGCGATTTCGCGCTGCCCGCTCTATCTACCGTTCGGCATTTCGACGTGTGCAAAGCCGAAGTAATCTCGGCTAGGCCTTCCGCGCCAACACCTGAACGACCGCGCTGTGACCGAGATGGCCGGCGCCTTCGGCCACGTCCCGTTCGATTTCCGCGAGAATGTGCGGCTTGAGGCCTGCGAGTTCTTTGCGCAGCGCGTCTGCGGTCATCAGCATCTCGACCACTTGCGGTCCGCCCGTACCGAACTCCAACTGGCGCGGCGTGTAGGCCTCCAACAGGAAGACGCCGCCTGACGCAAGGCCACTCACGCACGCACTGTGCACCTGCGCGCGGAGCGGCTGGGGGAGGTGGCACCAGATGGCGATGATCGCATCCCACGCGCCGGGCACGATGGCAAACTCGGCCAGATTGGCGACGATGGTCGTGACTTGCACGTGCTCTTGCGCCGCCAGACGCTGCAACTTCTCCATGCCCACGCGCGACATGTCGACCGCCGTCACGACAAACCCGTGCTTGGCGAGGAACACCGCGTTGCGGCCTTCCCCTTCGCCGATGCAGAGCACGCGGCCGCCTGCTGGGAGGTCCCCGACGTGTTCGCGCAGGAAGTCGTTCGGCGCGGTGCCGTAGTAGAACGTGTCGATTTCGTAGCGTTGGTCCCAGAAATTCACGATTGCCTCATAGGTGACGGTCGCTGCCGTCGTGGCGAGTCTGCACATCTCGGTAGCAAGTGGCGAGTGCAGTTGTTGCTTTTGACCGTCTCACTGCGGTTCTGGCGTACAGCGCGGCGGAGGCTGCGCGTGGCCACCAAACAGCAGGCCGATGCTGACCTGACCGCTGACACCGGACATCCACAAGTCACTACCAAAGCCCTGAACGGAGCCGAGAAGGAGCTTGCCGATGCCGATTTCTGGTGCGACGGAGAAGTTGCTCGTCAGCGGCCAGATGAAGCCGACGGTCGTCGCGACCGTCAACAAGTTTGCAGCCTTACCGTCGACTGAACTGCTCGCGGAGAGCACGTCGATGAGCTTTGGCGCAACCACCAACTGCTTGCCGCCACCGAGATTCCAGCCGAGCAGCACCGGCAGCGTGGCCGACGCGATGTGTAGCGGCGAACTGTCCGCCTCCCCTCCTGGCACGTAGATGTACGAAATGCCAGGCTGCAGCCCGATATCCAAGCCGTGTTCGCGGTCTTCAGAGCGCCGCAGCGCGATGCGGCTGTCCAGCGAATAGCCCGGCAACGGCAGCCAAATGCGCGCGCCAACGTCGACGTTCTTGCTGACGCCGTAGCGGCCGCCCAGCTCCACTTGTGGCCCCGTGTAAGGCTTGCCTGAGAGGGCCACGCGCACAACCGACGGCGCGACGATGACCTGCGACGTGCCCTGGTCAATCGGCAGCGCGGTGCCGAGCGTGGCGATGCTGCACCCAGTAGTGCCGAGCGCGAGCGCTGCAAGCATCCCGAGCCAATTCTGGAGTCGAATGAAACTGCGCATTACCCCTCCGATCTGCCTACAGCTGCGACAGATCCCACTTCGCACGGCGCCACGACGCCCGCAGATCCGCTTCGGTCGCCACAATTGCCGAGCCCGTCGCCTCGCGACCATCCAGAAACGCCACAAACGAGAGCTGCTGCTCCGGCGTTCCCAACTGTTGGTCAAACATGCGCACGATGTCGTTGGGCGGCAGCGTCAGTCGGCCCATCACCGTGGTCAGCGGCAAGGTGATGCCCTTGCGCTTGCCCGCGTCGGGGCGGTAGCTCACGTAGACGACTTCACTGCACACAAGCACGGATTCCGTCAGAAAGTCGAAGTCAAAGTCGTATGGCTTGCCGATCTGCTGGAACGCCTTGGCGATGGCCTCCGCCTTTTCGACTGTCGACAGCGTCGGTCGCATCGCGCCGAGGTAGTCCGCCTGCGTCGCCTCGGTCATGCTGGAAAACAGCACGCCTTCGGAAATCGCCTCGAGAATCCGGTGCGGCTCGCCATCGGCTGCCGGCGCGCTGTATTGGGCCCACACGTCGGGCACGTTCTGCTTGAGCCACCCGGTCAGACCGCCCGCGCCGTAGAGTGCGACCACGTCCGCGTCGCTGTCGAAAGCGTCGTGCAACTCCTCGGCCGTACCCACGCACAGCTCCGCGTGGGGCCAAAATCCCGGCAAGCCGAGGTTGGACAGAAACCAGTTGCGCCGCTCCACGAGCACGTCGCCCGGTCGCAGCTGGGCTTGGAGCCAGACGACCTGCTCAGGCGAGATGAGACTCGTGCCCTTGCCGCGCAGCCGCGTGTCGCCCAGCCACTCCGCGATGTTCGTCACGATCGCGCTGGCAATCGCGTTGAGCTGCTGATCGGTCGCCGCGGTAATCGCCGTCGCAACCAAGCGCGGCGCGCTCTTTTGGTAGGACGCATCAACTGCTGCAGAAAATGCCAGACTCTGGTCCGCCAGTTCAAGAAAGCCCTTGTCCGTCGTGAGATTCTTGTCCCGCAGCGCCTGCAATCGTCGCGCCAGCGCATCAGTCCCCAACTGCAGCGTCAAGATGGTCTGCGGCAGCGCGATGCGCCGCAGGATCGCGTCGTACTCGCCCGGGCCGACGCCGTAGTCCGCGGCTGTCTCGTTCATCGCCGCGCGCACGGCCTCGGAGCGTCCCAGCTGATCGACAAACAGCAAATCGCTCTGCACCTGAGCCGCAAGCGCCACGAGCCCGGTCACAAGCGCGCGGGTTCCATCCTCCGCGTCGCCCGCCCGCTGCCAGCCGTTCAGAAACCGCCGCTGGTAGGAAGTCAGCGCGCGTTCGTGGTCCACGTGCGGCGCCCAAAACGACATCAGCAAAGCGCGATCGGCCGACGAGAGCGCCGTGGTCCTGTAGGTCGTCGCCAGGTCCGCGTGCGCGGTCACGAGTTGATTGACGGTTTCCACATCCCGGATGAGCCGGG
>CAIYBN010000092.1 GCA_903924465.1 uncultured Myxococcales bacterium
CAGCGTTTCCGGGAGAAGTCCATGACATTACGGGCCGATTCACGCCAGCGGGTGGTACCTAGTTCGTGGCCGAATTCCGGCCCCATCCCGATGGCCGAACTCGGCCCTCGGTGGGTGGTTTACCGTGGCCGCGGACAGCCAATGGCAGGCCATTTCGCATAAGTAGCTAAATACTAACTATTCCTGCAACAAAATCCACGTTGACCGCGTGCAGTCGTGTCCGCGACCTAATCTGCAAGTGTGGCAGGCCGTCGGCGCTGAGCCGCCAATTCACAACGGATCGAGTCCAGGGTCGGTGGCAATCCGCTTGTCCGGCAACGCACGGGGCTGGGCGCGGCACACGATTCGCAAGTCGTTTGGCTGGGAAATTTCCACCGACCGGCGCGCGTTCCGGGTGCGCATTGCGCGCGCAAATGGAGACGGACTATGTTGAATCGAGCGATGAAATGGCTGACAACGGTGGTGCTTGTGACGGCGTCGACGATGGCAGCCGCCCAAACGCCGCAGAACGCGCGTTACCAGGTGAACCCCATTGTCGGCACCGTCTTCGACGGCATGACCAAGTTGACTTGGCAGCGCGACGTGAACGCGATTCCCGCCATGAGTCGGATCGACGCGAGCCGCTACTGCGCGAGCTTGGCGCTTGCCGGCAAGCGGTGGCGGCTGCCGACCGTCGTTGAATTGTGGTCGCTCGTGGATTTGGGGCACGTGAGCCCGATGATCGACCCGGTCGCATTTGCGGACACGCCAGCGGAGAACTTTTGGTCGTCGAGCACACACCTCGGTTCGCGGGATTTGGCTTGGAGCGTCGGTTTTGACGCCGGATCCAAGCACGGGCACCGCATGGACCTCACCATCCGCGTGCGCTGCGTGCGCTAGGCCTTCTGGCGACCGTTCCCAAGCCCTCGGATCGGTCTGAACACAACACTACGATTCGCCACGGTTTTGCGTGCCAGCGTTCGTGGATTCTCCAAGGAGTGACACATGTGCACTCGGTGGACGGTCTGGATGGCGATGAGCGTGGTCGTGACGTCCTGTAGCGGGCCCGACGTCCAGGTCGCGGAAGCCACGGTGGAAGGCCACACGGCGGAGGCTGCCAAAGAGCACGAGGCGGCCGCGGAGGACAGGGACAAATACGAAATGCAAGCGGAACGATTGACGCGGGCTGGCTGGGACGGTCCTGTCGGGCCAGAAGGTCCACGTGGCTCTCTGGTCATGGTCAATCACAACGCGCCGCATCTCCTCGATGCCCAAGCGCATGAGCGCGCTGCCAAGCTTCACGAGAAGGCTGCGGCAGAATTGGCGCAATTTGAAGAAGCGGAATGCCAGGGGATCTCGCCCGCGGAGCGCCAAAGTTGCCCGACACTGCTGAGCGACGTGGTCACGCCGCTGGCCAACGGGATCTGCATCCACGTCGGGCAGAAACGCGCGGCTGGCGTGCTCGCCTACCTCCGCTGCCATTTGGCTTTCGCTCGGGCTCACGGCTACGGTGGCGCTTCGCTCTGTGCATTTGCGATTCCTGATGTGACGGCTCAGGCGACCGCCGACTACAAGGGTGTGGAATTGACCAGCCAGAATCCGCAAGCGGTCAAGATTCTGCAGTCGCTTGTTCTGGCGCCGTTTCACGGCATCTAGCGTTCGCCGTCAGGGCGAAGCGATTGATGACCGACGCATGACAGACTTAGCTTGCGCCAAGATTTCGCAGGTATGCTGTCGCGAATGGCGCCCATCAGTTCGTCGGCAAAGCGTCGACCGCAGGATTGCACAAGGGCCCGCGGAAACGCAGTTTGTCATGTGGCAGGTCAAGCCCAAGCACCATGCTGTTCGTGCCGCTGCGACCCTCGCACTGACGCTCTTTGCGTTCCGGACTCTCGCACTTCACTCGGCCTGCGCGTGTGGCCATTGCAATCAGCCGGCGTCGGCGAGCCCGCAGCCTGTCGCGGCGGTCCCCGTTACGGAGCATGCGTGCTGCCATCCTCAGGAAGCCCCGCCGGCCTCGCCGGGCACAGAGTTGCATGACCCAGGCTGCACGTGCGGCGATCAAGTGGAACACGCGCCGGTCATCTGCGCGGATTCAAAAGCGAGCACTGGGCTGGACCCGCTCGCGGTCTGGCTGACGGTGACGCCGCTGCGGGTGGAGGCTGAACCGCAGTCGCGCGAGTCCCTGACCTGGCACCGGGCGACGGGTCCGCCCGGATCGCGCGTCAGCCTGTTTCTGCGTTTTCGCGCACTCCTGAGCTAGCCGAGTTGGCTGGGCGATTTGCCGTTTGGCCGATTGTGCCCGCGCGTTGACCTGTCGTGGTCCACGCGCCTGCCGCATCCACGATTACTTCTCTCGATCTGCTTCCAGCCTTGTCCGCTGGGCCAACCTGTTTCGCCGCCGCGGTTTGCGCCTTTGACGCGATTGCATCCGTCGGCCAGGTCCGCGTGTGTGCGTGTGCGTCACCCTCAGGAGTTGTCCATGAGCCGTTCTGCCCTTCGCTTTCTTGTTACCGGCTGTGCCGCACTCGCTGTGCTCGGCACGGCGAGCTCAAGCTACGCCATTCCGGCGTTCGCGCGCCGTTACCAAACATCCTGCCAGACCTGCCACATCGCATTTCCGCGACTGACACCGTTCGGCGAGGCGTTCCGGCGCAACGGTTTCCGCTTCCCCGGCGGCGGCGACACGACGGCGGTCAAAGAGGAGCCGATCGCGCTGGGCAACGACGCGCAGAAGGAGTTGTGGCCCAAGGCGGTGTGGCCCAGCGAGATTGCGGCGTCGCTGCCGCTGTCGGTAGTCGTGGATGGCAAGGCGACGTTCGGGCCAAACCCGGAAGAGCACATGAACGTGGTCGGCGCACCGGCCCCCGCGGCGATGGCTGGGATGGACATGCCGCCCGCCAACACCGGCAAGCTCGGCTTTGACACGCTGGGCGGCCACGTTGGTCTGCGCGGTGGCGGCGCGATGGGCGACGTCGTCTCGGTGTTCGCGTCAGTGGACGTCGGGGGCCACGAGCCGATCTCCGTGGAGCGCGGCTGGGTGAACCTGACGCCCGCCGGTCCGACGGCCGTGCAAATCCGCGTCGGCCGCTTCGAGCCCTCGCTGCACGGTGTGTCGATCCACCGCAGCCTGTTCATGCACCAGTTGCGCCTCCAGACGACGTCGGTGGGGCTGAATCCGTGGATGCCGGAGCCGAACCAGACTGGCTTGGAAGTGTCGGGTGTCGCGTTGGGGCGCATCGGCTGGGACGTCGGCGTCGTCGACAACGCCGCGGGCACGCGTTTCCTGCGCAAAGACGCGTACGCCCGGGCGGAGTACAAGCTCGGCGGCCTGCGGCTGGACGGACTGGAAGCCGAGGCGACGGGCGCGCCATGGTCGGAACGCAGCCTGCTCATCGGCGCCTCGGTCTACTCCGGCAGAGCGTCCATCGAGGGCACGCACGACGACGATTTCCTGCGCGTTGGCGTCGATGCCCATGCGATCTGGGACGACCTCCTGCTGAACCTCGTCGCCGTGCGCGAACACCACGACCAGCCGACGGCGAACCTGGGTTCGGCCATGCAGATGGACCTGTTTCTGGCCGAGCTGACCTGGATGACGACGCCCGTGTTCTTTCCAACCGCGCGCTTTGAGATGTCCCGGCTGGACCACAACGCGACCGTCGACACGGGCGGGCTGGGTTCACTGCTGTTTTGCGCCGTGGTGCGGCCGAATGTCGTCCTGCGTCTCGAAGTCGATGCCGGCGCCGATCGCCGCGATTTCCTGTGGAAAGTCGGCTGCGCGGCACGTGGCGTGGCGACCCTGGAAGCAGCAGGTTCAACGCTGCGGTTTGCCAAGGCGCCGGTCTCCCATGGTCCGGCGCAGCGGCGCATGCTCGGCGATTTGGCGCGTTTTCCACCCGGTGCGCCGGTCTACGTTGAGGATGCCGGCGTGTTTGTGCTCCGCGATGCCCAGGGCATGCGCGCGCTCTCGGCGACCTGCACGCATCTGGGTTGCACCGTGCGCACGGACCGCGAAACCGGCGGCTTCGTCTGTCCGTGCCACGGCAGCCGCTACGACGCCGAAGGCAAGGTCATCGCTGGACCCGCGCCCGCGTCGCTGCCTTTTGTCCGCGTCGAGCAGGATCGCCGCGGCCGATTGCTGGTCGATTTGGGCGCGCCGGTCGACGCCGATCTCCGCACCAAGGTGGGGTAGCGCATGCGCCAGCTGCTCAAGCACATCCACGCGTCGATTTTCCGCATCGGCTGGCCGAAGAAGGCGATGGCCTCGTCGATCACGCCGCACATCCATCCGCCCAAGGTGCGGCCGGCGGCGCTGAAGTTCCGGGCGACGTGGGCGCTGGGCGTCATCTCGGTCGTGCTGGCCGGCATGCTGACGGCGACGGGCGCCTACCTGATGTTCTACTACTACCCGCATCCCGACGTAGCGTGGCGGTCGATGAAGGACCTCGCGTTCGTCGTGCCATTCGGCGTCATCACCCGCAATCTGCACCGCTGGGGCGCTCACGCGATGGTCGCAATCGTCACGCTGCACATGCTGCGGGTGTTCCCGTCGGGCGGCTACAAACCGCCGCGGGAGGCGAATTGGGTCGCGGGCGTGGGTCTCTGGGTGCTGACGCTGGCGCTGTCGTTTACCGGCTACCTGCTGCCGTGGGATCAGCGCGCATACTGGCGGTGACCGTGGGCGCGAACATGGCTGGAGCCGTGCCGTGGCCGGGCAAGCCGCTGCGCATGCTGCTGCTGGGGGACATGACGGTCGGCGAGGCGGCGCTCCTGCGTTTCTACGTGCTGCACTGCGTCCTCCTGCCGCTGCTGCTGTTTGGACTGGTCGGCTTTCACCTGTTCCACGTGCGCAAGGATGGTGGGCTGGTCGTCGCGGAACATGATCCGGAAACGGTCACCGCCAAGACCGGATCTCGCCTGCCGTCGTGGCCGCATCTGGTGTACCGCGAATTCATCGTGGGCTTGCTGACGACCGCCGCGTTGCTGTTGCTGTCGCTGGTCGCCAACGCGCCGCTGGAGCCACTGGCGGATCCGTCGCGCACGCCGAATCCGGCCAAAGCGCCGTGGTATCTTCTCGGCATTCAGGAACACGCGCATGCCCGGGTTCAAGCTGTCGGCAGAGGATGCGGCGGACATCAGAGCGTACGCCGCGGAACAGTGGGTCCCGGACACTGGCGTGCTGCCTTGGCAGAAGTTCGACGGCGAGGTGAATCCGCAGCTCGCGCCCAAGGGTCAGCAGCTCTTCACCGACTTGGGCTGTGGCGGTTGTCACCTGATCGCCGGCAAGCGTGCGCCGCCTTCCGCACCCGCGCTGGACCGCTTCGGCGACCGGCGTCTGAGTGACTTGTCCACCACCGCGAAAGGCCGCAGTTTCGCCGACGCGCCGGCGTGGGTCGCGCAGGAACTCGTCGATCCGCGCGCCTTTGACCTGCCGGGCGTGCAACCGGCGAAGATGCCGACATTCCCGGACGTGACGCCGAACGAAGCTTTGGCGCTTGGCATCGCGGTCAGTGCCCAGCACGCCGTGCCGCCGCCCGAGCCATGGGTTCGTCACCACGAGCCAGCGCCGTTTCAAGCACCGCCGGGTGAGACGGGCCGGCTGATCGCGCGCTTCCGCTGTCTATCGTGCCACCGGATCGGCGGGCAGGGTGGTGACGTCTCGCGGATTCCGCTGGACAACGTCGGTGCGCGGCTGCAGCGGTCCTGGCTGGAGCATTTCCTGCACGATCCGGTGACCGTGCGCATGGATCAGGCCGAGCGTATGCCGCTGCTCGGGCTGACTGAGGACGAAGCACGCCTGTTGGCCGGCTGGCTGGAGCCCACGTTCGGCGACGATTGCATCAGCGGGGTGGCGGTGTTCCTGCCGGCTGAGGTCACGGAAGGTAAAGCGCTGTTTGCGCAGCACAAGTGCGACGAATGCCATGTCGGCGATGGCAGCGGAACGATGAAAGGACCAACGCTCGATGGCGCGGCGCAGCGGTTGCGTCCGGGCTACGTGGTGGCGCTGCTGCGCGATCCCGCCGTTGTGCCGGAGAACCGCCATGCCGGCCCTCGCCATTCAGACGCTGCGGCCCGGTCGCTGGCGGCCTACGTGCTGAGTCTGTCGGGCGCACCGCTCTGGCCGGGAGCGTCGCACTGACCGGATCCGCAGGATGGCGCCGGGCCCATCTGCCCCGGGCCCCGACGCTCGGAACCCGTCAAAAAATCCTTGCTTGACCGCCGGTTCGCGCGCGGTCAGACTGGCGGAGTCGCGGTGCGGCGTGCGGGGGTGCGACTTGAAACGGCGAATGATTTCGTATGCGTGCGCCATCGAATTTGGCAGTTTTGCGTGTCTTCTCGCGCGGTTCGTGCTCAGCGGCGCGTGCTTGAGTGCATGCAGCAACCCGAGTTCCAACACGGGCGGCTCCAAGTACAGCCTGCCGGACGGCGTTGGCGACGTCCATGTGTCCGCGCCGATTCCGTGCACCGGTACTTGCCCGGTGCACGCCGCCAGCAGCGGCACGTGCGACGGCGGATTCTGTGCGTACACCTGCTACGCCGGCTTTCTGGATTGCGATGGCAACGTCGACAACGGCTGCGAGGCGGACGGCACGACGAGTGCCAGTCACTGCGGCACCTGCGACAACGCGTGTCCGAGCGCGGCAAACGCCGCCGCGCAATGCATCAAATCCACCTGTGCTTTGACGTGCGACCCGGGCTGGTCGGATTGCGTCCCCGGCAGCGATGGCTGCGAAACCGCGACGGATACCAGCCCCGACCACTGCGGCGATTGCACGACTGTCTGCGCCAGCGGCCCGCATTCCAAACCGGCGTGTCAAGGCGGCACCTGCGGTTTGCTGTGTCAAGTCGGCTATTCCGACTGCAACAACGACCCGACCGATGGCTGTGAAACCAATACCGCGTCGGATCCAAATCACTGTGGCGCCTGCGGACTCTCCTGCAAAGACGTCGCGTGCGTCGCAGGTTCCTGCGTGTGCGCGTCGACCTCGAGCTCGGCCACGCTCGTGCCGCTCGACATGTACATCATGATGGACCAATCCAAATCGATGAACGAAGCCACGGGCACGCCGGGCGTCGACAAGTGGCAGGCGATTTCGCAGGCCATCAGCGCGTTTGTGGGCGATCCCAAATCTGCTGGCATCGGCGTGGGCATCCAGTACTTCGGCTTGCCTGGAGGCGGCGGTGGTGGCGGCAAGGATTCCTGCAACGCGAGCGTTTACGCCACACCCGCGGTTGTGATCGCTTCCCTGCCGGGCAATGCCGGCGCGATCACCCAGTCCGTCGCGCAACATGGCCCGACGACATCGACGCCCACGGCACCGGCTCTGCAAGGCGCCATCAACTATGCCAAATCCTACGCAGCCGCACATCCCGGCCATACAGTCGTCGCGGTTCTTGCCACGGATGGCCAGCCGACCGAATGCAGCCCGACCGCCATTCCATCCATCGCGGCCATTGCGGCGGCAGGCGCGTCCGGCACGCCGAAGGTCCTTACGTTCGTCATCGGCGTCGGCAGTTCCTTGTCCAACCTCAACGCCATCGCGGTAGGTGGCGGCAGCAAACAGGCTTTTGTCGTCGATCAGGGCGGCAACGTCGTCCAGCAGTTTGAAGCGGCGCTACAGGCGATTCAGGGCCAAGCGATTGGCTGCGCTTATGGCATCCCGCAGCCCGCCGCCGGTCAGACGCTGGACGTCAAGAAGCTCAACGTTCAGGTTACGCTCGGCGGCGTGCAAACCATCTTGACCTACGGCGACTCGGCAGCAACGTGCGATCCGGCCAAGGGCGGCTGGTATTTTGACGATCCGGCGGCGCCAACGAAGATTCTGCTGTGCCCAGCCACGTGCACGGCCGTCACCGGGAAGGCGGATGCGCTCGTCGATGTCCTGCTCGGTTGCGCGCGGTCCGGCGGAAATTGACGGCTCAACGGGTCGGATCAAGCAGGAATTGGATTCGTGGCCTACAACGGCGGTGCACCGGGACCGGTGACCAAATCGACCAGTTCCGCATGGACGAGACCGTTGGACGCCAACGTGCGTTCGGCAAAGAGGTCGAGCGGTCCGCCGTGGAAGTTGGAGGTCATGCCGCCAGCGGCATGCAGAATGGCGCAGCCTCCCGCGACATCCCACGGCTGCAGGCCGAGTTCGTAGTACGCGTCGAGACGTCCGGCAGCGACGTCGCAGAGATCCAGCGCCGCCGCACCGCCGCGCCGAACGCAATGTGAGCGTTCCAGCGCGCGACCCAACCACGCCAGCAACTGCGGCAGCCGTTCGCGCCGATCGTACGGAAAGCCGGTTGCCACGAGCGACGTAGCCATCGCCGGGACGCGCGAAACGTGGATGGGAAGGCCGTTGCACGTCGCTGGCACGTCGACGCCACCGACGAAGAGTTCCCGACGCGCGGGCGCCAAGACCACGCCGAGCACTGGCTGGCCGAAGTGCAGCAAACCAATGGAAACATTGAAATTTGGATGCGAGTGGGCAAAGTTCGTCGTGCCGTCGAGCGGATCCACGACCCAACACCAGGGCAGCGTCGGCACGCGCGCACGCATCGCCTGTGCGCCCGCGCGGCCATCCGCCTCTTCTGCAAGGATTGCATCCTGCGGAAACGCCGACCGCAGTTCGGAGAGCACGGTTGCCTCCGACTCCCGATCCGCAATCGTCACCAGATCCACCGGCGACTTTTCCTCAAAGCGTTCCAGCTTGCCGTAGTGACGCATCAGCACGGCGCCAGCCTGTTCCGCTGCCCGCAAGGCGATCTTGAGTCGTCCCGCCATCTCTGCCATCGGTACTTGCGCCATCCGCGCCTCCAGACCCGAACGTTCGGGCGCGTCACGTTACGGCGGCTCGAGGGCGCGCGCAAGCGATCCCCGCGTGTGGTCCAATCTTGTCACGCGTCGGCGCGGCACTCCATCCAGCGACTTCACCAAAACGCCTATCGCGGCTATGGTGTGGGGCATGCGGAGCTGGGCTCCGAAACGGCGGATTCACGCGTGTTGCTTTCGCGATTGAAACGGTGCGGCGTTGCCCTCCTGCTGCTGTCTGTTGCGTCGAGCGCGTCAGCCGAAAAGCCGGTATTCGGCGCAAATGACGTGGCGACGGTGTTCTTCATCAACAAGAGCGATGACCACAACCGCGTTGACTACGGGCTGCGTCTGGACGCGGCGTGCCGGCCGGTCGGGAAGGAAGCGCTGTTTCCGTACTGGCGGGAATTCGAGAATGCCCCGCCGGTGCGCACGCATCCGCTCGGCTGGTGGGAGTACACGGCCTACGGCGTTGCCGATCAAGGTCCGACGGACGTGCCAGGAGAACACCACGTCAAGCTCAAGCGGCTGCCGCGGGACCTGATCGTGGTGATCCAGAAGAGCGCGGAGGGAAAATGCACGGCCATCGCCAAGGCGCACGTTGCAGGCGTCGCTGGCGCGGAAGTCTTGAGTGCCTTTGCAAAACTTCGCAGCGTTCTGGGCACGGTCCAATATGTCGAGATCCACGCACGTGATCCGCGGAGCGGCGCTATGCTTTCGGAACGGTTGGAAAACTGAATGGCGGTCATCTGGAACCGGGGTGCAGTGAGGCGCGGTGGTTCGTACGACAATCTTCGCCGGCCGGCTAGCACTCCGCAACGCGTTCCCTTACCATTTGTCCGCCGCGGCCGGCGGGTTGTTTCGCCGCTGCAGGGAGTTCCGACCATGGAGCGCCAATGACTGCAAAACATGTCTCCAGTGTGGCCGCGCTTGGCGGGATCGGTGCCGGGCGACCGTTGCATCGGCCCATGTATCCGCGCGTTGCTGGCTGGGCCATGCTTCAGGCTGCACGCTTCTCGGTGCGGCGCTGGGACGCGGCGCTGGCGGACGTTGAACGGGTGCAGCAAGCCGCGCTGATGGACATTGTGTCGGCCGCGAAAGACACCGAATTCGGCCGCAAGCACGACTTTTCGGCGATTCGCACCTACGACGACTTTGCGCGCCGCGTCGCGGTGGGCAATTACGACACGTTCTCGCCGTACATTGAACGGATGCGCAAAGGTGAACGCGGTCTGATTTGTTCAGATTTTATTCAGTATTTTGGCAATTCGTCCGGCAGTTCCCAGGAAGGCCGTCAGAAGTTTCTGCCGATCGGCGCGTCCCAGATTCGCCACCAGCAACGCACAGGCGCAGACTTGGTGATGCGCTACCTGCAGCATTCCGGCGAAGCCAACTTCCTGGGCCGCTACACGCTGGCGCTGTTCCCTCCGACGACGATGAAGCCCGATGGCCCGGTGCTGATTACGTCCAATCCCGCGCTGATGATTACGCAGCTCCCGCTGTTCGCGAAGCCGATCTACCTGCCGGGACCGCACATCCGCACGATCGGTGACTACAACGAGAAGATGCGGCTGATTGCCGAGACCTATATGGACCACGATGTGGGCGCCGTGACGGGGACGACCTGCTGGTTCCCGGTGCTGTTCGAGACCGTGCTGCGCGTGGCCCGGGAGCGTGGGCGCAAGGTGAACGGCATCGTCGACATCTGGCCGAATCTGCGCGTGTTGCTGGGCGGCGGCGTGTCCGCACAGCCCTACATGCCGCTCTTGCGTCGGTTGATGGGTCGCAACGATTTCACCCTGGTGGACAGCTACAATGCGACCGAAGGTGGCATCTACGCGGCCGACGATTTCAGCGGCAATCCGGGCATGCTCATGCTGCCGCACCGTGGCACTTTCTTCGAATTCGTGCCGCTCGACGAGCGCGATACCCTGAACCCGACCCGTGTGCCGCTTTGGCGGGTGGAGGTCGATCAGCCGTATTCCATTGTCGTGACCACCGTTTCGGGGCTGTATGCCTACGAATTGGGCGATATTGTCCGGTTCACGTCGACCAAGCCGCACCGTCTGGAATTCATGGGGCGGACGCAAGGTTGCTTGTCAGTGACCCAGGAATTGACAACGCACGTGGAGATCGAGCGCGCGGTGGCCCACGCAATCGAGAAAGTCCCGTGTCGTACGATCGATTTTGGCGCAGCCGCGGACGTGGGCACCGATGGCAGCGGCAAGTCGCGCTATGTCCTTTACGTCGAATTTGACGCGGCTGCGGCGCCCGCGAACCTCGACGATTTCGCCGCTGCGTTTGACGAAGGGCTTTGCCTGGTCAATCGCGTGTATCGCGAGCATCGCACTGGGGATGTCGCCATTCTGGCGCCGCGTGTGGTGCCACTCGTGACAGGCGGTGCGCAGCGGTATCTGGAAACGGTTACGCGTGGCAACGTTCAAGGAAAGTTCCCGCGCATTGTCGATGACTCCCGCAAGGCCAAATTGGCCCCATTCGTCCGTGTGGACTAGCGCCAAATTGGGGCGAACGCCAGTCCAGATCCCAGCCCCCATGTTCAAACAGGACCAAAACAATGGCTAAGGTCGGAGTTGCAGTAATTGGCGTCAACGGTGCGGTCGCGTCGACCATGATCGCCGGTGTTGAACTGATGGTGAAAGGTCTCGCGCCGCGCGTGGGCATGGTCACGGAGCCGGGCAAGGAGCAAGTGGCCGATTCACTTTCGGCGCTGCTGCCGTTGGCGCGCCTGGAAGACCTGGTATTTGCCGGCTGGGACGTGCGTTTTGCCAACGTCTATGAAGGCGCGTTGGAACACAAAGTGCTGGCGAAATCGGATTTGGAGCCGGTTCGCGGTGCGTTGGAAGCGCTCAAGCCGTGGCCGGCGGTCTTTGCCCGACGGTTTGCCGAGAATGTCCAAGGCGAGAACATCGTGACGGTGGATTCCTACCGCCAGGAAATCCAACTGTTGACCAAGAATCTTGAAGACTTTCGCAAGCAGAACAACTTGTCTTCGATCGTCATCGTCAACCTTGCGTCCACCGAGTCCTGGCTCCAGCCGGGTCCCACGCACGCCTCACTGGCAGCGTTCGAAGCGGGTCTGGATGCCAACGATCCGACGATCACGCCGGCCATGCGTTACTTTTATGCGGGTTGCAAGCTCGGAATTCCCTACTGTAATTTCACGCCGAGCCTGATCAACGTGCCGGCCTTGGCGGAACTTGCCGCAGTGACCAAGACGCCGTTCGCGGGTATGGACGGCAAGACGGGCCAGACGCTCATCAAGACCGCGCTGGCGCCGATGTTCCGCGTGCGCCGGCTGCAAGTCGACGGCTGGTTCTCGACCAACATTCTCGGCAACAACGATGGCCTGATCCTGAACTCGCCGACGTCCAACAAGACCAAGGTGATGTCGAAGTCGTCCGTGCTGGATTCCATCGTCGGCTACAAGGTCGAGAACCACGCGGTGCACATCCACTACTACAAGCCGCGCGGCGATTCGAAAGAAGCGTGGGACAACATCGACATCCAGGGCTTCCTCGGCATCCCGATGCAGATCAAGGTCAACTTCCTCTGCCAGGATTCCGCGCTGGCAGCGCCGTTGTGCGTGGACATCGTGCGGCTGCTGGAAGTGGCCAAGCGCGCGGGCGATTTTGGGATTCAGCGGCAGTTGTCGCTGTTCTTCAAGTCGCCGTTCCATGCCGAAGGCGAGACGCCGGAGCATGATTTGTTCAAGCAGGAAACGCTGCTGTACCAGTGGGCCCGGCAAGCCGCTGGGCGTCTTGGGCCGATCGCGGGGTAACCGGCATGGCAAAAACACCAGCGCTCTTTGGCGGAGTTCCCACGCTGGATGCGGACGCGCACGTCCGTTGGCCGGTTGTCGATGGCAACGTCCGCGCCGCCGTCGATCGCGTGCTTTCGCGTGGTGTCCTCTCTGGCGCCAGCGCGCCGGAATCCGCGGCGTTTGAGCGCGAGTTCGCGGCATTTGTCGGAGCCAAATTCGCGCTGCTGACGCATTCGGGGACCAGCGCGCTGCATCTGGCGTTGGTGGCGGCCGGCATTGGTGAAGGCGATCACGTCATCGTGCCGGCCTACAGCTTCGTCGCCACGCCGCTCGCGGTCATTCATGCTGGCGCCGTGCCGATCTTCGCGGATGTGGACGAAGCGACCGGTCTGCTGACGGCCGCCGCGATTCGCCGCGCACTCACGCCGCGCACGCGGGCGATCATGCCCGTGCACGTGCACGGCTGCGCGCTGGAGCTCGGGCCGATCCTGGATCTGGCCAAGGAACATCAGCTCGTCGTCATCGAGGACGCGGCCCAGGCGCACGGTGCGACGTGGCGCGGCCAGCCGGTGGGGGCGCTGGGCACGGCGGGCGCGTTCTCCCTGCAATCGAGCAAGAACCTGGGCATCGGCGAAGGCGGCGTGTTGGTGACCAACGACGAAAAGGTCGCAGAAGCCGCGAACAGCATTCGCAGTTTTGGCCAGAATTTGACGCTGGAGGATTGCGTCGATTTCGATTCCTTCCGTCCTCTCGATGGCAACAAGCCCCTGGCGTCCGGCCGCATCGGCTGGATGTACCGGGGCAACGAGCTCGCTGCGGCGGTGGCGCGCGCCTCCTTGACCCTGCTGCCGGAGCGGACGCGGCTGTGCCAAATGAATGCCGCGCACCTCACCGAAGTGCTCGCGCGTTTGCCCGGCGTGCTGCCGCCCGTTGTGCCCGAAGGCGCGACCACTGTTCACCACAAATACCGCGTGCGCTTCGATGTTCAGGCCGCTGGACTGGACATCTCGCCGCGCCTGTTCCGCGACGCGCTGCTGCAGGCACTCCGCGTGGAAAATTGCGAGGTCGTGTTGTGGCAAGGGCAGCCGCTGCCCGCGCATCCCGTGTTCCAGCAACGGATAGGCTACGGTCATGGCTTTCCGTGGTCGGCAGACGCGGAGACTGACTTCGCCGAGCTGTACGCGCCGCGCCATTTTACCGCGACGCAGCGACTGCTCGACAGCTCGGTGGTGCTCTTCTCGCAGACGTGCCCTTTGATCGCCCAGACGTCTGACACCGTCGCCGCTTACGGCAACGCGTTCACGCGCATCTGGTCGGAGCGCAAGCATCTCGCGGACTGGGCCTCGCGCCAGGGAGTCAGCGGATGACGGCGACGCTCCGGTCGCGCGTCCTGCCGTTGGTGCTCCTGCTTGCTGGACTGGCTCTGACAGTCTGGCTCATCGGTCAGGCGGGGCCCGCGGCGATCCTGCGGGTCCTGCGGAATACCGCGCGGTGGCTGCCGATCATCGTAGGTCTGGAAATGGCGATGGCCGTCTGTGACGCGGTTGCGGTGCGGACGCTGCTCGGTGCGACGGGTGCGCAGGTGCCGCCGCGCGGTTGGGTGCGATCAACCGGGCTTGCCTACGGCGCGTGCATTCTCTTGCCGGCCGGGCGCCTGACCGGCGAGGCTGTCCGGGCCGCCGTGCTCGCGACGTCGGTGGGGCTGGCGCGTGCGACCCTTGCCTGTGCGCATCTTCAAGCGAGCGCGCTGGCTGGCAATGCCGTGATTTCTCTTGTCGGACTTGCGGTTCTCGCCACGCTGACACCGCGCCCCTCCGTGCTGCTTCTGGCTTTGGCTGCCAACGGTCTGGCGTGCGCGGTTTTGGCCAGCGCGGTCTTCTTGCTCGCCCGCCATCCCGGCACCGGGGCGTGGCTCCGCAAGCGCTTGGCGCACTTGCTGCCGCCGTTGTCCGACACCGCCTCGGGCGATTCCGTTGCCGGTCCACGCAGGCAGGCGGTCCTCTGGTGCGTCGTCGCGCGGCTGCTCCAAACGCTGCAATACGGCGTGGTTGTGGCGGCGGTGGGCGGCGCATTTGGCGTCACCCAGGCCTTTGCAGGGCAAGGCATCCATCTGGTTGGCGCCGCAGTGGGTGATGCGATTCCTGGCCAAATGGGCGCGACAGAAGGTTCCTATCGCGCTTTTGCCCACGTCCTTGGCTTTGCCGCGGATCCCGCACGCGCCATCGCCATCGCCCTGCTGATGCGGGCCGTCCAACTGAGCGTCGCGGCGTGTGGCTTGCTCACTGGATTTGCCGTCGGTCGCCTGACCGCACCTACGGAGGCAGCATGAATGGCGCCCAGGAGCCGACACCCCAGGTGCGTCGCTACGTGCAGTGGCTGCTCCGGCACGCCAAGCTGATTTGGATTGTCGCACTGCTGCTGGCGATTCCGGCGACGTGGCGCACGGTCAACATGTACATGCACTTGCGCAGCGAGGTCGAGGAACTCCTGCCGCGCGACGCGCCGAGCGTCAAAGCGCTCGATGAATTGCGCAAACGCAGTCCAGGACTGCAGTTTCTCGGCGTCGTGGCGGAGGTCGGTCGGGTCGAGGATCTGCCGGCGGCTCAGCGCTTCCTCCAGGACCTCGCCAGCCGGATCCGCCAATACGGCCCTGCTTTGGTCAAGGACGTGCGCGCCGACGACCGCGACGTCCGGGCGTTTCTGGAACGCAATGCCGCGCTGTACGTCGATTTGCCCGACTTGCAGGACATCCACAAGCGCATCGCCGCGCGCAAAGAGTGGGAAGCCGAGCGGGCGTTTGACGCGCTGTTGGACGACGATGAGCAGGCGCCATCGGTGGATTTTTCTGCCATCCAGAAGAAATACGACGCAAAACGCGGGGATGCGACCGGCACCGCGTTTGCCAGCGAACAGATGCGCACGGCGCTGATGTTTGTTGAAGCCGGTGAGCCGTCCGCGGGTGGCGGTTCGGCCCGCACGCTTTTGGCCAAAGTTCAGGCTGACGTCACCGCACTCGCTCCGCGCCATTACGCGTCGTCGTTGCGCATCGGCTACGCCTCGGACGTCGCCATCCAGGTGGAGGAGACGGACGCGCTGGAGGCGGATCTCTCCGTTTCCTCCGTTCTGGTCATTTTCGCTGTCATGGCGGTGATCTTGCTCTACTACCGCTGGTGGCGCGCCGTCGCCGTGCTCTTGCCGCCGCTCCTGCTGGCGACGGTCTACGCCTTCGGCCTCGCCTCGCTGCCGCCGGCAAGCGTCACGGAGCTGAACTCCAATACCGCCTTTCTCGGCTCGATCATCATCGGCAACGGCATCAACGTCGGTCTCGTGTTGCTGGCCCGCTACCGCGAGGAACGCATGCGCGGGCGCGGCGTGGAGGATGCGCTCGTCGCGGGCGTCTGGGGCGCACGCGTGGGCACACTCGCGGCTGCGCTGGCGGCCGGCGTGGCCTATGCCTCCTTGATGATTACGGAATTTCGCGGCTTTCGCCAGTTCGGCGTGATTGGCGGCTTGGGCATGGTCCTCGCCTGGCTCACCGCGTTCGTGCTGATGCCGCCGCTGCTGCATTGGCTGGATCGCGGTGACGTAATCGCGCCGAATGTCGTCCGCAAGCACGGGTGGGCGATGGGCCATGTCGCGGCGATGGTGCAACGCGGTGCCCCGCTGATCGTGCTGCTCGCCGTCGTCGCGGCAGGGCTCGCAGTGGGCCCGGTGCGGCATTTTGACGCCAGCCAAATCGAAACAAATTTCAATAAGTTGCGAAGGTATGACACCTGGACCAACGGTGCGGGCTTCTGGGGCAACAAGATGGACACGTTGCTCGGGCACTACCTGACGCCGACGGTGATCCTTTTTGACACGGTGGCGCAGGCGGAAACGGCCGAAGGCATCCTGCGGGAGAAGATTGCGCACGGGCCGCTGAAGCCGCTGGTGGCGCGTGTGGTGACCGGCCGCGACGTATTGCCGCAGCAGCAGGAGGCCAAGCTGGCCGAGCTGACGGCGACCCGCGCCTTGCTCACGCCGCGCGTGCGCGCCCACATCGCGCCGGAACAACTGAAGGAGCTGGACCGACTGCTCGGGGACGACGCGTTGGCGCCGCTGCGTCCGCAGGACTTGCCGCGCGTCGCGGTGACCGGCCTGCGCGAGAAAGACGGCACGATGGGGCGAACGGTTCTGGTCTACCCGGCGCCGACGGATCGGCTATGGAAGGCCGAGGGCATCGACCTGTTTGTCGCAGAACTGCGCGCCGTTGCCCACGATGCATCGCCCGCACATCCTGGCCGCGTGGCCGGCTCCATTCCGCTTTCCAGTGATATCCTGAGCTCGATCGGCCATGACGCGCCGCTGGCCAGCCTGGTCTCGCTGGTCGGCGTCATGCTGGTCGTGCTGCTGACCGTTCGCGCCATTCCGACGTCACTGCAGGTGATCGCGTCGCTCCTGCTCGGCGTCCTGTGGCTCTGTGGCGCGGCACTTGGCTGCGGTGTGAAACTGAACTTCACCAACTTCATCGCCTTGCCGATCACGTTTGGCATCGGCGTCGACTACGCTGTGAATGTCATGGCGCGCTATGTGCAAGACGGCCGTCGCGACGTGACCGGTGCTGTCCAGGCGACCGGTGGCGCGGTCGTGCTCTGTTCCACGACGACCATCATCGGCTATTCGTCGCTGCTGCTGGCGAAGAACCAGGCGCTGTTCCTGTTCGGCACCGTCGCGGTCATGGGCGAAATTGCTTGCCTGACAACAGCGGTGGTCGTGCTGCCCGCGGTGTTGGTGCTGCTGGCGAAATGGCGCAATCGCAGTGCTGTCGCGCAGTCGTAGCCGACGAACTACATCACGCAGCGGACATAGAAGCCATTGGTGATGCCGCTGAAGCCATAGCCGCCGGAGCTGAAGTTGATGCTCAGACCGTTGGTGGACATCATCGTCGACGACCAGAAGGTGGCACCGCCGCCGGTGAAGGGGCTGCTGAGCGCGGGAGCCGTGGCCAAGCTGCGGTCGACGAGGGACGCCAATTCGCGGATGGTCGGCAGGCGATACGGCGACGTGCAAGCGGTGGTGGCGAGAGTCTCGGTGTACGTCGTGCCGCTATGTGGCGCCAATTCCCAGAACAAGCCCGTCGCGTTGTCCTTGACGTGCGTAGGCGTGCCACCGACGTTGGTAAATCGTGTCGCGGGCGGGGCTGTCAAAGTGTTGCCGCGCACGCAGCGGGCGTTGATGTAGGTACTCGTCATGACGTTGTAGCTCGTCAGGCCCTGCGTGAACATGACTTCCCAGGCGCTGTTGGTGACTTGCGCGTTGGTGCGGCCGGCCCAATAGCCGGTGGTGACGGTGCCAGCGGCGAAGGCGGAGCTGATGTTCGGCCCGGTGGAACTGGTCGTGTAGTCGACGATGCTTTCGAGCTCCGCGACCGAGGGCAGACGCCAGTCAGCCTTGGCGGCGAGAATCAAGTTGTCGCAATAGGCCTTGGCCTGCGTCCAGGTGAACGTGGAAGCGGACCCCTTGCCGTCTTGCCACATCAGGTTGGTCTTGCCGTCTGAGACGGTGCCGTCGCCGTTGCTGGACTGGTTGGGCGGCGCCAACGTCGTGACGCCCCACACCGGGTAGTCAAAGATGCAGCTGAACCGGGGCGTGCCGGCGTCGTCGATGGTCGTGGTGTAGGTGCCCGCGGGGCAGTTGCACGTGCCGGTGACGCAAGTGCCCGCGCCGCCGCAGCTGAGGCCTTCGTTCATCGCGGTGTGCTTGCAGGCCCAGGTCGTCTTGTCGAACGTGTCCAAGGTACACGGATTGGCATCGTCGCAGCTCGAGACGCAGCGGTATTTGTACGACGCGGTGTTGACCGCCATGTTCGTCGTGCCGTCGGTAAAGTTGATGTACCAGTTGTTGGCCGGCGTGCTCGCAGAAATGGAACTCGTCCAATGCCCGCCGTTGCTGGCGTAGGAGTTGATCATCGGCGAGGGAACGAAGACGGTCGGCGCGTTCGAGCGATCGACGATGGACTCCAATTCACGCAGCGTCGGCAACCGCCAACCGGTGCCGTAGCTGCCACAAAGCGCGCCGGCGGAGTTGACTGTCGTGCTGACCGTGGTCGCGTCCTCCTGGTGCCACAACAGGTTCGTCGCGTTGTCGAAGACCGTCAGGCTATCGCTCGAGGTGGTGTACCGCGTGGCGACGGGCGCGTTGGGCGTCTGGCCGCGGACGCAGCGTGCGCCGAATGAATTGGTGCCGCCGACGTATTCCGTGATGCCTGTGCTGGTGAAGATGTCGAAGCCGTTGCCGCTGCCCACCGCAGGTTGTGCCCAGAAGCGGTTGCCCGAGCCGGCAAAGACGCTGTTCAAGCTCGAACTGGTCTGCAAGTAGTCGTCGATCGACTGCAATTCGGCGACGGTTGGCAAGCGCCAGTCGTTCTTGTTGCCATAGGAAAGCGTGTCGCAACTGGACATCGCCGCGGATTGAGTCTGCGACGACATGTAGCCGTACATCCAGGTCAGACCAGTGCCCGCGTCCGTGACGGTGCTATCGCCGTTGTTGGTGAATCCTGCGGGGCTCATGGGGCGGATGCCCCAAATCGGGTAGTCGAACGCGCAAACGAGCTGTTTGACGCCGGCGTCATCATACGGCGTCGGGACCGTGCCCGTCAGACAGCCATAGCAGACACCCGTCTTGCAGAAATTGGCGCTGCCACACTGCAATCCATCGCCGACGTTGCTGTGGGTGCACGCGCCGTTGGTGCAGGAGTCGTTCGTGCACGGGTTGCCGTCGTCGCAATGCGCGGTGTGGACGCATGCGCCCGTGACGGATTGGCAGCTGTCGTCGGTGCACGGGTCGACGTCGTCGCAGGGGTTGTATGAGCCATGGCAAGTGCCACCCGCGCACGTGTCGTTCAGCGTGCACGCATTGCCATCCGAGCAAACATTGACGCAATACCCGTTGGTGCACGTTCCGGTCGGGCCGCATAGGCCGCTGTAGGCGGTGCAGGCGAGCGCACCCGGGATGCCCGTTCCGCTGCACGTGTAGCTGGAGCAGTTGTCGTAGATCGTGCACGCGTTGCCGTCGTCGCAGGGCACGTAGCAAGTGTTGTTCAGGCACGAGGAGCCGGAGATCGGGCAGTCGCTGCTGCCGTTGCAGGCGATGCCCGCGCCCAAGACGTAGGAGCAGCCCGTCGCCTTGGCGCAGCTGTCGACCGTGCACGGGTTGGCGTCATCGCAGGTGAACGGCGCTCCCGAGCACCCGCCACTGCTGTCGCAGGAGTCCGGGCTGGTGCAAGCGTCGCCGTCGTCGCACCAGTCTCCCTTGTTGGCGAACGAATGGCTGCACTTGGCCACGCCGCCCTGGTCCACGCAGGAATCGACGGTGCAGTAGTTGCTGTCGTCGCACACGGACGCGCCGGAGCACGTGCCCATTTCCGTGCACGCGTCGTTGGTGGTGCAGGCTGACCCGTCGTCGCACTTCAAGGCCCACTGGCCGTAGTGTGTGCAGCCGCCCCAACCGCCTGACGCGATGAGCCAGCACTGATCCTGGGTGCACACGTTGCCGTCGTCGCACGTCACGGCGGCGGCGGAGGTCGTGCAGACCGTACCGCTGCAGGTGCCAGACTGCGACCAAGCGATGCTGTTGACCGTGCTGCAGATGTTGCACGCCGTGCCCACCGCGGTCTGGGCGTGCTGGCAGGAGGGCCCCGTCGCGTCGCACGTGTCGTCGGTGCACGAGTTCTTGTCGTCGCAGCCGTTCTGCCAGCCCGAGTAGCACTGGGACTTGGTCGTGTCGAGCGTGCCGTTGGGGGCGTACACCTGGCCGCAGTAATCGCCGCCGGTGCATGGATTGCCGTCGTCGCAGGGCAGGTTGTAGTTGGCGGTCACGTCGTGGAGGCAGGAAGCGTCCGCCTTGTTGCAGCTGTCCGCGGTGCACGGGTTGCCGTCGTCGCAATTGACCGCGACCGTGTGCACGCAGCCGACGCCGGAATTGCAGCTGTCCGTGGTGCAAGCGTCGGCGTCGTTGCAGGAAATGGCCGTGCCCGAGCACTTCGACGCCGCGCAGACGTCGCCGCCGGTGCACGCGTCGCCGTCGTCGCAGCTGAGCGCGTTGGCGGTGTGCACGCAGGTGCCGTCGCCCGTGTTGCATGAGTCATTTGTGCACGGGTTGCCGTCGTTGCAGCCCTTTGCAGCGCCAGGCTGGCACGTCTTGTTGGCGCAAGCGTCGCCGATGGTGCACGGGTTCTTGTCGTTGCAACCGACCGTATTGGCGACGTTGGAACAGCCCTGAGCGGCCGTGCACAAGTCGTCCGTGCAGACGTTGCTGTCGTCGCAACTGATGGTCGTGCCGACGCAGTTGCCGCCGTTGCAGGTGTCGTTGATCGTGCACAAGCTGCTGTCGTCGCAGACCGCGCTGTTGTTGGTGAACATGCAATTGCCGTTCGATGGATTGCACGTGTCGGTCGTGCAGACGTTGGTGTCGGCGCAGACCTTGGGCGTGCCAGACGTGCACTGGGTGTTGCTGCAGAAGTCATTGAGCGTGCAGGGGTTGTTGTCGTCGCACGTGTTGGTGTTGGCCGTGTGCGTGCAACCGTTCACCGTGTCGCACGCGTCGTTGGTGCACGGATTGATGTCGTTGCAGGGCAAGGAACCAGCGGCGGTACACGTCCCGGCTTTGCATGCGTCGTTGGGCGTGCAGACGGAGTTGTCAGCATTGCACGTTTGGTTCTCGTTCTGGGCGATCAAACTGCACGCGCCACTGACGCTGTTGCACGTGTTCTTGGCGCACAACGTGTCGTTGACGGTGCTGCACGTGACGATGGTCGACGGCTGAACCTTGCAGTTGTAGGGGACGGCGGTCAGGTCGCAGTACAGCGTGCCGTTGCACAGGTTGCCGTCCTCCTGGCTGGCGCAATCGGAGTTCTTGGTGCAGGTGCACGTGTTCGAGCCGGAGACACAGCTGCCGTTCGAGCACGTGTCGTTCGTTGTGCAGTTATTGCCGTCGTCGCAACTGCCGTTGACCGGAGCGTGCGTGCAGCCGATCGACGGGCTGCACTGGTCCGTTGTGCAGACGTTGCTGTCGTTGCAGTAGGTCGTCGCCGTGACCTGGCTGCCCAAGCAGACTCCGCCGCCACACGTGTCGTTGATGGTGCAGGCATCGGTGTCGTCACAGGCGATGGTGTTGGGCGCGTTGACGCAACCCGTGGCCGGATTGCAGCTGTCGCTGGTGCAGACGATGCCGTCGTTGCAGTTCTTCGCGGACCCGGCGCATAGGCCGTTGCCGTCGCAGGTGTCGCTGGTGCTGCACGCGTTGCCGTCATTGCACGGCGCGGCGATCTGGATCGCGTAGCTGCAATTGCCCGTGCTGGCACTGCAGAAATCGATCGTGCACGTGTTGCCATCGTCGCAAGTCGTCTTGGTCCCGGGCACGCAGACGCCGCCACCGCAGACATCGCCGACCGTGCAGGCGTTGCCGTCGCTGCAGGCGTTGGCGTTGTTGGCATGTTGGCAGCCGGCAGATTTGTCGCAGCTGTCCGAGGTGCACGGCTGGCCGTCGTTGCAGTCTACCGCCGCACCGGGGGTGCAGACGCCGCTCTTGCAGCTGTCCTTGTCCGTGCAGACGGAGCCGTCCGCATCACAGGAAGCGCCTTCGCCTTGAGCCACGTAGCCGCACAAACCGTTGGTCAAATTGCAGGTGCTCTTGGCGCACGTGGTGTCATTCGTTGCGTCGCACACCACGATCGTCTTGGGCGAAACCACGCATTTGTACGGCGCCGTCGCCAAATCGCAGACCAACGTGCCGTTGCAAGGGTTGCCGTCTTCCTTGCTGGCGCAGTCCGCATCCTTCTTGCACTCGCACGCGCTCACGCCCGACGCGCACTTGCCGCCTGCGCACGCGTCGCCCACGGTGCAGGGCAAGCCGTCGTCGCATGGCACGGTGTTGTTGCTGTGCGCACAGCCAGTCGTCGGCTCGCAGCTGTCATCGGTGCAGACGTTGCTGTCGTTGCAAAACGCGGTCGCCGCGATGGCCAAACCTACGCAACTGCCGCCTTGGCACGTGTCGCCGGGTGTGCATTTGTCGCCGTCGTCACAGGCGACGTAGTTGTTGACGTGGACGCACCCGGAGGCGCTGTCGCATGCGTCGTCGGTGCATGGATTGCTGTCATTGCACGCGTCCTTGGCGCCCGGAACACAGGCGCCGGAGCCACACGCGTCGCCGACCGTGCAGATGTCACCGTCCTCACAGGTGATGGTGTTGGGCAAGAACACGCAGCCGCTGGTTGGATCGCAACTGTCATCGGTGCACGCATTTTCGTCGTTGCAAATGGTGACATCGAGTGCGGCGCACACGGTTTCGGTGCAGGCGTCGCCCAAGGTGCAGGCGTTGCCGTCGGAGCAGGTCGCGTCCGTGGCGAGGTGGACGCACGCATTGTTGATGTCGCACGTGTCGGCCGTGCAGACATTGCCGTCATCGCAGCCCGCGCCGGCGACGAAGTAGCAACCGGTTGTCGGGTTGCACTTGTCCGCCGTGCAGGCGTCGCCGTCCGTGCAACTGAGATTCGAGGCGCCCGTGCACTTGCCCAGCACGCACGCGTCGCCGAGCGTGCAGACATTGGCGTCATCGCAGGGGCCGGCTTTGTCGACCTGCGTGCACACGCCTTGGACGCAGCCAGCTGCATGGCAGGGGCCCAATTGCGCGGCCGTCCATTTGCCCGCACACGTGGTCGAGGTCACACATTCCGGAGGCGGAACGTCCGGGCCCGTGTCCGTGTCCGCCGCGTCGTTGGCGTCGGACGTGTCGAGGCTGTCCGGTTCCAGCGTGTCGACCGTGTCCTGCGCATCGACCGCGTCGAGTGAGTCCGAGCCATCGGCCACATCTTGCGCGTCCGGCGTGATCGCGTCCGTGGCAGCATCCACGGCATCCACGGCATCCAACGCGTCCTGTGCGTCAGATGCCAACGTGTCGTTGCCCAACACGTCAGAACCACTGACAACGTCGTCCGTTCCCGCCGTCTCGGCCGCCGCCAGCGCGTCTTCGCGCTCACTTTGCGTCGCATACTTGAACGTGTCCTGCGCCGGTAGTCCGACGCAGCCCGCCAGCAGCAACAGGCTGAACCCTGCCACACCGCGCAGTGAATTCGCCCGCATCGTCCATGGCGTATCGTGGCCCATGCTGTCCCTCTCAGAATCGAACGGCCAAGCCCACGCCGGTGAGCCCGGGTCCGGGTACGACCGTCACAGTCTTGGGCGGCGTTGTCAGCAGCCACCACGTCCCGACGCCAGCCGCAGCCACACCGACGCCGGTCAGCGCCCAGCCCACGCCAACACGTGTGTTGATCGACGATTGCAAAGATTGCATTTCGGCGTAGGACAGCCCGGTGATTTTGCCGTTCGCGTCCGTTTGCTGCTTGGCGGTGTTGTACGTCGAAATGTCCGGTGTCGTGGCGGCGTAGAGCGCCAAGCCGACGACGGCCAACACCGTGCCACCACCGACCAGGGCCCAACCGGCCCAGCGCGGCTTGCCAGAATCTGCTGATTTGTCGACGATAGTGAGGTTGTTGCTGACCGTCGGGTCGGTCTTGCGGGCCATCTCGCCGGCAACGACTTTGGGCGCCGGCAGCGGGTCCGTCTGCGTCACCACTTTGGGCTCGGGCTTTGGATCCGGCCTGGGCAGTGGCTTGGGCTCGGCGTCCTCCTTGGCTTTGCGCGTGATCGAATCCAATCGCGCTTGAGCCTGGTTGCGGTCCGGTGCACCCGCCGGCGCTTGGGACAAATACTGACGCAGGAGCCGCTCCGCCGAAACGGGATCATGTCCGGCTTGCTCCGCCACAGCCGCTTTGAACAGCAGGTCAAACTGATTGGGCGCCAGCTTGAACGCGTCCAGGTATAAGCCGGCCGCCACTTTCGGATCGTCGTGCTGGGTGCGCTCGGCCTCGGCGACGCGCGACTGCACTTTGGCGCGCTCCAACTCAGCCAGATACTCCTTGGCGCGCTTTTGCCGCTCCGGATCAGCGCCCTCGGTCGCCAGAAACTGGCTGTACAGTTCCACCGCCTTGTCGTTCAGCGCGCCCAAATGTGCCGAACGTGCCGCGCCGAAGAGAAAATCCGGTTTGGCATCCGTGCGCCAAGCCGCCAGATAGAATTCCGACGCACGGGCAAAATCGCCGGTCTCAAAGGACTTGCTGGCCTGTTGCGCCAACGTCACGGCCATGCGGGCCTTGTCAGCAGCCAAGGCCGCAGGCGAGAGCGCGAGGAGCACTATCAGAATCGTCAGCGCGCGGCGAAAGAAGCCCGAGAGCGGGATCAAACGGGTCGGCGTCTGTGGTGCCGTCTTGGTGTTCACGAGCCCACCCCAACCTGCGAAATGGCGCACCGATTCCAAACGAACAGCGCGCATAACCACGTCGCATAGTTGCGGTTACGAGGCGCGCCGTCAAGCGTTCACAATTTCGCACGAAACGATGGGGCGTTTGGCTGGGCTATTGCGGCAACAATTTTTCAATCTGCGCCGTCAATTGCGGATCCAGCGGCTTGACCAGCGGCTCAAACCGGGCGACGACGTGGCCGTTCGAATCGACCAAAAACTTTGTGAAATTCCATTTGATTTCGCCGCGAAGCGTCGGATCAATTTCTTCGGTCAGCGTCCGGTATAGCGGGCTTTTGTCGCCCAGCGCGCGGACTTTTTCGAACAGCGGGAAACTGACCGCGTACTTGCTGGAACAAAAGGTCTTGATCTCGTCTGCGGTGCCGGGCTCCTGACCGCCAAAATCGTTGCACGGAAAGCCGAGTACGGTGAAGCCGCGACCAGCGTATTTCTGTTGCAGCTGTTCGAGTTGCTCATACTGCGGCGTCAATCCGCAGGCGCTGGCGGTGTTGACGATGAGCAATGTCTTGCCGCGGTAGCTGGAGAGTGAGACGGTCTCGCCGTCGATCGTTTTGACAGTGTGGTCGATCACTTTGTCTCCGGCTGACGGGGTTGAAGGCGTGCCACTGGCTGTGGCCGATGGGGCGGGCGCAATCTTGACATCGGACCACGAACACGCGGTCGCACAGGTCAGGATGGCAAACGGCAGAATGGACATACGCATGGCAGCCTGCTGCCGCACGGGGCGGGCGCCACGATCCTGTCGCACACCGTTCCGGTACGCCAGCTTGATGCGCCAAGAGCGCGCGAATTCACGAAAAACCGTGGCAAGTGCCCGGTCTGGTCACTGGATGCGCACGGGCAGGATGACCATGGTGAAGCCATCCCATTGCAGGCGTTTTTGCAGTGCGAACGCCGTTTGGTTGTGCAAGACGCCGTGCCACCATTGCTCGCGGCCGAACATCAGTTGGCCGGCGAAGAACGTCACGTCGTGGGTTTCGTCCGCCGCACGCAGGCACAACTGCTCGAGCTCGGCGACGACGTCCGTGCCGATGGCCGACAGCCCCTTGGACCGCAAACCGAGCGATTGTCCCAGCGCAACGTAGCGGGCGAGCGTGTGGTCGACGCCCTCGCGAACGTGCGCGAGCTCGTGCTCGTCCTTGAGCGCCGCGGAATCGACGCTGCCCACCGCGACGAATACGGCGTTTTTGTAGTGACCTGGAAAGGCCCGCAACGCCGCGGTCAACGTTTCGTGGCCAATGCCGTTGTAGCCGCCGACCAGGAGCACGGCCGTCGGCGCTTCTGGCAGTAGGGGCACGGGCGATTCCTTCAGCGGTTCCATGGGTGGCACGTGGCTATCCAACTGCGACAATTGTGCGGCCACGCGGTGATAGTGGCGTCGGATCGCGACGAACAGGCCCACCAGGGCCATGGTCACCAAGAGCGTAACCCAACCACCTTCCAGGAACTTTTCGCTCGCCGTGACGCACAAAATCGCTGCGCATAGACCAAAACCCAACAGGAACAGCAGCGTATCGCCGATGTGGCGTTCGTGAATCGAGTGCTTCAACATGCCCAGCATGGACAGCGAAAACGTGAGGAACACGTTGATGGAGTACATCACCACCAGCGAGCCGATGTCGCCTTTGGTGTAGAGCAACGCCGCGAGCGACGCCATGCCGATGAGCGCGATGCCATTTTGCGTCGTCAGGCGCTCCGACAGGGCGGCAAATCGCCGTGGCGCCCAGCCGTCGAGCGCCATGTTGGCCAGCACGCGCGGGCCATCGAGAAAGCCCGCTTGCGCGCCGACGATCAGCAGCGCACCTTCAGCGACCAGCGTGACGATGGAGAATGCCTTGCCGCCAGGCCAACTTGCCGTGATTTTTTCCGCCAGCACGGCGTTGAGGGTCTGGCCTTCCACCGGATGCACGCCCGCCAGCAGGTACGCGACCAATAGCCCCGCCGCGGTCGCCGCCAGCGAGGCCGCCATGTACAGCATTGTCCGCCGCGCCGTTTTAGCCCGCGGTTCGCGCAGAATCGGCAGACCGTTCGAGACCGCCTCGATGCCCGTGTACGTGCCGCCGCCCAACGACCAGGCGCGCGCGAACAGCAGCAGCACGCCCAGCAGCCCCAGCGAGGACCGGCTGTGATGCCAGCCTTCGGAGACCTGCTGCGTGAGCGGCGGACCTTCATTGTGAAAAAACAGCCCGGTGGTAATCAGGATGATGTGGGTCAGCAAAAAGAGCAGGAACACCGGCACGAGCGGCAGGATGGCCTCGCGCACGCCGCGCAGGTTGAGCACCGTCATGCCGATGATGATCTCGATTTCACAGGACAATTTTACGCTTTGCCACGATGGCGGCAGGAAGCTGAAGAGGGCGTCGCCGGCAGCGGCGATGGACACGGTCACGGTGAGCACGTAGTCGACCAGCAGCGCTGAACCGGAGACCAGACCGGGCGTTGGCCCGAGCAGTTTGGTCGCGACGACATAGCCGCCACCGCCGTTCGGAAATACGGCGATGATGCGGGTGTAGGCAATCGAGATGATGAACACGGTCATGGCGGTCATGGCAGCCATCGCCACCGCGAGCCACCGGTGTTCGCCCAGCGCGGCAAAAGCTTCAGGCGGACCGTAAGCCGATGAGGACAAGCCGTCAGCGCCGAGGCCGACCCAGGCCAGGAATGGAATCAGCGAAAGCTGATGGAAGATCGATCGATCAGCCAGATCGCGCGGCTTACCCAACAGCCAGCGGCGCACGCGCGCAAGACCGGAATTGTCCGGCGGGACCTCAGTCATCACAACTCCTTAGTCGGCACAAACACGAACAAACACACGGAGTTACTGAGCCGGCCAAATTGGTCGGTGGCAAACTCCTCGACGCCTACGGGGTTAGCTGACGGGCTCGGACCGAGAAGTATCCGTTCAGCGCATGGATGTCGTGCGCTGAATGAGCCCCAAGGAGTGGGTCCCCCGCTCCCGCACACGGCGGAACTCGGCGGGCGCATTCTGCGCTTGTCCGCGCCGCGGTCAAGAGGCTATCAAGAGGCTATCAAGGACGTGACAGAATGCGTTGAAATTACGTGGTTATGTCGTCATGGCGGTATCAAAATGGCGCTGATATCATGCCAAACGGAATGAAGCCCTTGGGCACGCAGAGCTTGATGGGCGAGCCGACAAAACTCGTGCAGGGGCTGTCGGCCGGACAGGTGGCGAAGCCGACGCCGCATTGCTGGACGCAGAGGGGCAACGGGCTGCCCTTGATGCAGAGCGCGTCGGGCGCGCAGCCGAGCGGATCGGCCAGGCAGTCCGATCCAGTGGGCAGCATGCCGGTCTTGAAGCAGAAGGCATCGCCGCCGCCCAGGTATTCGCATTTCTCGCCGGCCGCACAGACGCTGGCGAAACCGCTGCACGCCTCTGCACAGAATGCCCCGGGATTGCTGGCGGAATCGCCAAGGCAAATCAGACCCTTGGCGCAAGACCACGGCTGTCCGTAGCACAGGCCGTTCTTGGCAGTGCCGCCGTTGGGGACGCAGAAACCGCCCCATTTGCCTTTGGCGCACCAGAGCTTCTGGCCGTTGACGTCGGCGCCGGGGCAGTCGCTGTCCGCGGTGCATTGCTTGGCGCAAAACGGTGCCGGGCCATCCTGTCCGACGCACACGTCGCCGCTCACACACGGCGCACTGAGGCTGCATGCCGCGCCTTGTCCGCCCGCGCCGACGGGCTGACACCAGTGTCCCGACTCGCCAAAGTTGTCGCACGAGAACCCGGCTGGGCACGACTTGCCGTCGCAATTCTCCAAGCACGACGCGTCTTTCGCGACGCCATAACTGGAGCAGAGCGTGCCCTGCTGACAGTCCCATGGCGCTCCCTGGCACACGCTACCGACGGCCTGATTGCCCGCCGGCCAGCACAGGCCCAAGTTGTCCTGTCCGTAGGGCATGCACCACGTGCCGCTGGGACAAGCGGGGTTGTTCAGCGTGCACTGCGTCATGCACTGCCACGTCTTGCCGGCGCCGATGCAGAATTCACCGGCCTGGCAAAGCGTTGAATCGCCTTGACAATCGCCGCCTTGCCCGAGCTTGCCGTTGGGCTGGCAGCCGCTGTAATCCTGGGTATAGGTCATGCACGTCGCGCCAGGCGGGCAAATGCCGTCGGCTTTGCACGACTTCTGGCAGAACGCGCCGGGATTGTAGGTGTCGTAGCCGCCGATGCAATACAGCCCTTCGCCGCACAGATAGGGATTGTCCGCGCACTTGTCGCCGTTCGCGCCGGGCCCTTTGGGGTAGCAGATGCCGCTGGGATTGCCGGCGTTTTTGGCGCAGTAGGCGTCGCCGCCCGTGCTCTTGGCCAACGGCGCGCAGTCGGCATCGGCCGTGCACTGTGGCGCGCAGACCGCCGAACCGCCGCCGAAGCCGACGCAGTACAAGCCTTTCGCGCACGAGAACCGATCGCCAGCGCAGTTCTCACCGACCGCTTTCGCGCCATTGTGTTGGCAAATGCCCTGCGTGCCGTCGTAGATGAAGCAGGAAAGCCCCTTGGCGCAGTCCGCGTCCTGCTTGCACGCGGTGGCGCAATAGGCCAACGGATCTCCAGGGTAGGATTCAATGCAAAACGCGTACTTGCCGCAGCCGCCCAAGGTCGCCTGCGCACATGGGCTGCCGTCCGCCACGCCAGCGGTGAAGGGCAGGCATCCGGCGCCGGTCGGGAACACGTTGCACGTCGTGCCGGTCGCGCACACGGAGTCATTCAGCTTGGTGCAGTTTTGCACGCATATGGACCCTCCGTTGGTCTGGAAGCACCAGTTGGCGTCGCCGGTGCAGTCCGATTGGCCGCCTTTTTGGCAATCGCCGCCCACCGGCTGGTCCTGCTTGCCGCATTGGGTCGCGCCATACTGCTTCAGACAATACGACTGCTTTTGCGCGCCGTTGCCGTAGCTGACGCAGCACATCAAGTCGCTGGAAGGGATGTTGCTGCACTGGCTGTTGCTGGCGCAGCCCCACGTGGTGCAGTACGCCCCGCTGGTGCCTTGTGCGGCGCAGAACGCGCCTTCAGGACAATCGGCGATGGTGGTGCAGAAGCCGCCGAGCGTACCGGGCTGGGCACCTCCGTCGCTGGCGTTCTGGCTGTCTTTCCCGGCGGTGCCGTCCTGGCCCGGGCTGCCGTCGCTCGCGACCGCGCCATCGTTCAGGGTGCTGGTGTCGCTGCCTGAGCTGCCGTCCGGACCCAGCCAGGCGCCGGCATCGTCGCTCCAAAACCAGCCGTCGGGTGCTTTTGCGTCGTGGTCAAATGCCCAACCGTCGGTGAGCGCGGCGTCTTCGGTCGCGCCGCCGAGGACGTCGTCCAGCGAACTGCCTGCAGCGACAGGTGAATCTGCGCCACAACCTGCGAGGCCGAGGATCGCCGCCGCGGTGAGCCAATTCCGTGCCAACCTGAGCTTGTCCATCGAGAACCTCCGGCCGGCAGCGTAGCGCTTCCATCGCCCGCCGTCAGCCGATGGCTTCCCGGTACAACGCCAACCACGCATCCACACTGTGTTGCCAGTCGGCATGCGCCAGCACCCATTGTCGCGCAAGGCGCGTCATGTCCGCCCGCAACGCCGGTTCAGCCCGCAAACGTGTCAGCGCGGCTGCCAATTCGCCCACGTCGTTCGGGGCAAAGAGCAGCGCTCGGCCATCGGCCAGGATCGCTTGATAGGCGGGCAGGTGACTGGCCACGATCGGCACTTGCAGCGACATCAATTCGGCAAACGTCGACGGGACGCCATCGGCCTCCAGCGCGGAAACCGCGACATCGGCGGCAGCGTACAGGCCCGGCAATCGACCATACGGGCATGGTGGAGCGAACCGCAGACGATCCGCCACGGCCAGGTGCGCAGCCAATTCGCTCAACTGTCGCTGCACCGGCACTTCTGCGTCGCGACCGTGGAGCTTGAAAACCAGGACGTCGTCTGGTCCGTGCTTCATGGCGGCAAAACCGCGCAGGATTCGCTCGGGGTGGTAGTGTGGCAGCGTTTGCCGCGGGCTGAGCACCACGAACGCGCGCTCGGAAATCCCCAGTTCGGCACGCCAGGCCAGGACTTCGCCTGCCAACCGCGTCGCGTCAAAATGTCCGCAGTCAACGCCCCACAGCACGAGTTGCTGGTGCAACGGCGTCGGACCGGCGAGCAGTTGGGCGCGATCCAGCAGCGGCTGGCTATCGGCGGTCACGGCCGCGGCACCGCACAGGAGCTTGCCCATTTGCTGCCAATGCGCGGGCGTTCGGGCGAATTCCAGGTCGTTCAGGTCCGAGCCCCACGCGGTCGCCACGTAGGGCAGGCCCAGCCGCTGCCACAGCAGCTGCCCCGGATGCAGGTAGTTCAAGTGCACCAGTTGCGCACCCAACCGCTTGACCAGCCGCGACACCACAGCATCGCGCAAAGGTTGCGGCCACAGGCGCGGCAGATCCACGCGCTCCACCTCCTGACCGAACTCCGCGCGCGCGCGATCCGCCACTTCCGGCGCATCGACGAGGATCGGCTTGTGCCCGCGCGCCTGCAGCGCCGCTGCCAGCCGGGCTTGATGCGGCGCCTTGGGATCCCCGTCCAGCAAAATGGTCAGCCTGCGCATCGCTTACCGCCCCAGCCGTTGCAGTCCGCGGGCGATGCCAGCTGGAAACAGACTGCGGCGCATCGCGCCCACCGCCGGTCGCCAGACCCACGGATCGCGCAGGAGCCCATTTTCACGAGCGAGACCAAGCAGTTCGTGGGCACGCCGGCGATCGCCTGCCGCCCAGTTCGAGACCGCCGAGCGCAGGTAGGCGAGCGCGAGGAACCGTCGACGCCGTTTGCCATCCGCGAAGAACACGGGATGACGGCGCACCATGATTTCGTGGGTCTTGTAGTAGTCGCGGTCGTAACTTACCGATACTTTGGTGCTTTGCCCGAGCCGATAGCGGTAGAAAACACCGCCACAGTGGACGATCTGCGCGCCGATCTCGGCCGCGCCGATGTGAAAATCGTAATCTCCGTTGCCGCGCGACAATTCAGCTGAAAAACCATGTAGTTGTCGCCAAAGCTCGGTCTTGTACGCGCACGGCCCGGGCAGCGGCTGGCTGGCCAAATAGTCGTCCGGCGTCACGTGCTGTGGGTAGTGCTTCACGCCGGATCCACCGTCAAAGTAGAGGTAGTCGCCGACCACGATGGCGGCCTCCGGCGTCTGGGCAAACGCCGCCAGCACCAGAGCCACGCTCTGCGGCACGAGCTGATCGTCGCCGTCCAGATAGAAATGAAGCGGCGTTTCAGTCAGGGAAAAAGCCAAGTTGCGCGTCGGATACGGCCCTTGGTTCACCTCGGCGGCGACTTTGCGCAGGCGGGGATGCGACAGACGGTCGAAAACCGCTCGCGTCGCGGCATCGTGGCCGCCATCTAGCACCAGCACGGCCGTCCACCGCTCGTCGGTCTGGGCCAGCACGCTGTCCCAGCACTGCTGCAGCTGTTCGCCTTCCCGGTAGCTGGTGATGCCGATCGTGATGAGCGGCGGTCGCACGTTGTCCGTCATGACTCCCACACGGCGCATCGGCCGGCGATGCGCGCTGCACTTTAGCCCGCCGCGAGCGTCACGGCCAGAAGACCCCAAGTCGCGCCCGCCAGTCGCCCGGATCGCGCGTCAGCACCTCACGCCACATCGCCCGCGCCGCGTCTCGCTGCCCGGCTTTGGCCAACCGCCGCGCTTCGTCGCGATAGGTCGTCAGTTCAAAAGCCGTCACAGCGCCATGGGCTTCGAACCCGGCGCGATGGTGCCGCAGCAGCGCCAAACGCGAGCGGAAGACCCGGTTGGTGCCGCCAGAAGTCGTCGCCGACCAGCTCTGCGGGTGCATCCGGTAATTGTACAGCGATTCCGGCAGGTAGAGGCCGCGGTAGCCCGCTTCGACGAGGCTCAGCCAGAAGTCGTAGTCCTCGTTGCCGATTGAGAAATCTTCCTGGTAGCCCGGGGTCTTGGCCCAAGCCGATCGGCGAAACAGCGCCGCGCCGCCGATGAATTGCTCGTGGTAGAGGCGCGCCGCGTCAAACGGCTCGGCTTTTCGCGTGCCTTGCCACGCGCCAAAGATCCGATAGTCGGTGTAGACAACGCCCACCTGCGGGTCGGCCAGCAGCAGCGGCACGGTCTTGGCCAGAAACGCCGGGTGCAGCGTGTCGTCGGCGTCCAGATTCAGGATCGCCTCGGTCGTCGCCAGCGCGATGCCGTGGTTGCGTACCAGCGCGCGACCGAGATTCTGCGGGAGATGAATGATTTCGACCCGTTCGTCCGCCTGGATCTCGCAGAGTTCGGGCGTCACGCCATCGGTGGAAGCATCGTCCAACACAATGGCCCGCCACGCGGTCCAGTGCTGCGCGCGCAGGCTGTCGAGGCATTCCGCCAGAAACGCGCCGTGGTTGAAACATGGAATCACAACGGTCACGGTGGGCGTCATGGTGTGGCCTCGGCAGTTCCGGTATCCGGCCAATAGCGCCAGGCAAGCCCCGCGCACGCCGCGTGCAGGAGCGCACAGACGACCAGATCCACACCCAATTGCCAGATCGCCGGTTCTGGCCAGTGCCGCAGCAAGCCCATCGCCATCAGCGCGGTCGGCAGCGTCACGGTGCCGACGCGGAGGATGCGCCCGATCCAGAACCGCGGGCGACTCACGCCTTGATGGCGCAACGCGATGCCGGGGTTATACCAAGTTGTCGTCAAGGCTTGGCTGACCAGCGTGCCGAGTGCGACGCCGGTCAAGCCGATGCGGCCGACGAGCAGAAGGCTGAGCGCGAGGTTGCTGGCGCCTTCGACGATGGAGATGACCGCGACGCTGCGGATGATCCCGACGCCGGCGATGTATTTCGACGCCACGGAGACCGGTGCGGCGGTCAGGATGATACCGCCCAGGCCCCAGACAATGCCGCGGGGCACGTCGCCGACGGGCAAGGACAACCAGCGCTCGACCAGTTGGCCGACAAATGCCATGAACAACACCGAGAAACCAGCGGACACGTAGAGCGTACCGTCCATGGCGCGGCGGAAGATCCGCCTGAGTTCGGCAAAGTCCTGTTTCTGTGCCAATGCGGCATAGGACGGGTACAGGGTGCTGGAAATTCGCGAAGCGCCGTTCATGACCGCCCGGCTGGCCTGGCCGATGATGGCGTACGTGGCGACGGCCGCGGTGCCAATGGCGCCGGCAATGACGATTTCATCGGTCTTGAACACGATGAGGACGATGACCGAATCGAGGGCAAAGAACGCGCTGTAGCTGAGCAATTCTCCAGCAATCGGCCGACTGGCACGGTGCAGGCTCAGGCGCAGGCCAGGCAGGGCGCGGCGCAAGCTCTGGCGGTTGAGCAGCCCAGCCACCACGGCGTTGAAAAGCGCAAGGATAGCCAGCGATTTCATACCGAGATCCAGGCGCACGATGGCAAAGCCGCCGATGGCGTCGACAAGCCCGGTCAGTCCGCGAATGCCATTCATGGTCGTGATGTTCTGGATGCCATAGTTGCCGGCGGCGTAGATCTGCAGCGGCGTTGCGACGGCGAACTCAATGCCTTTGAGGGCCAGAAACAGCGCACACGCCGGAACCAGCGCCGCCTGCAGGTGAAACAGCGCGTCGATGTGTGCCGCGACGCCCCAGGCGATGAGCATGCCTGCCGTACCCAGCGCGATGAACAGCGCCAGCGTGGTGCTCAGCAGCGCGACCGTCCGCTGGCGATCTTCGGCCGCTTCGCTCGCCGCGACAAAGCGCGTGAGCACCGGCGTCAGCCCCATGTTCAGCAGCCCGAGGTAGCCGAGCACAGAATCCGCGACCGCGAGCAGACCATATTGCTCCTTGCCCAGATAGTGCAGCAGGTAGGGCGTGAGAAACAGGTAAACGATGAACTGCAGGGCATCGGACGTGTAAAACGACGCCAGATTCAGCAGGAACGAGCGGCGTTGTTGGGATGCGTCTGGCACGAAGTGTCCTGACCGGCGCGCGGGCGCTGGCGTGGCGCGAGAATGCACCGGAAGCGGCTGCGTATCAAAAAGCCGGGGTCGTTGGCGATGACGCACCGGCGCAAACTGGCTAAACTGCGTGCGCGGTTGCCCCGACCTCTTCTCGCTCACAGGCATGCCATGACGACGCCACGCCCGTTTCTCCTTGCCCTTTTGCCGGTCCTGCTCGGCGTGCTCGGATGTTCCAAGCATGCCGACGAATCCGCGCTTGGCGGTGTCGGCAACGATGGCCCGACCACGATTGCCGTGCCAGCAAACCTGTCGGAACTCATGGGCAAGTCCGACGTGAAGCGCGGGGCCGCCCTCTATCTCAGCAAAGGCTGCAAGGCGTGCCACAACCTGACGGACGTGAAGTTGGTCGGTCCCGGTCTCAAGGGCATCGGTGGGCGGCGCTCCGCGCTGTGGATGGCGCGGATGATTTTGCGGCCGGAAGTCATGATCAAGGAAGACCCGGAAGCCAAGAAGCTGTTCGCCGCGATGATGGCGCCGATGGTCAATCAGGCAGTGGCGGCCGATACCGAGTTGCCGGCTCTGCTGGCGTTCCTGGAGACGCTCTAGAATGCTTCAGTTCCGCTGTCTTCCGTGAAGACTCGCCGGCCGCGGCTTGACGCCATCAGCCCGCTCCGTCAGACTCGCGGCACGATTTGGAGCGATTGCTGCACCCGAGGGACGCGAACGTCCCGCGGCCGGCGCAAAACGGCGAGCTGGGGCGCGGCGCCTTTGGCCCGCGGCACAGCACATTGGGAACGGTGATGTCCGAAGATCGTCACACGCAACCGTCCGGAATGGCTCCGACAACTGCGCAGCGGCCCGTCGCTTCGGCTCAGCAGTCGGGCGTGCAGCCAGCGCTGCAATCGGGCGGCTACCGTGGACAAGTCGATTCGCAAGTGTTGCAGGACCGCAGCCGGGCGCGTCAGGTTGCCGGCTCCTTCGACGCGCTGATTCGCACCATTCGGACCCAAAATACCGTGGGATCTGGCACCGTTGGACGCACCTACGAGATGCTGATGCAGGACCAACGTGCGGCCCTGTTCATCGGCGCGACCCATTTGCGCGTCGACGAAGAGCTGGCGCTGACCGCCGACGAAGACCACGGCCGCTGGCTGTTGCCGGCGTTCATGGCTGGACTTCGCCGGTTGCGGGCGCAGGAAGACTGCCGACAAGAAGATCTGCAGGCACTCGCGCTTGAACTCGCCGCGCTGCGGCTCGTGCCGCGCCAGCTGGAGGAATTTGCCGACTGGCTTTGGTCCGACGGTCTGGAAGGATTTGACACCGAGCTGCACACCAGCTTCGCGGAAGTCCTGGACGTCACCGATGATCCGGCGCGCCAGAAGCTGCAGATCGCCGCGGTGCGCGCGGAAATGGCGATGACGCTGGCCAGCGACGTCCAGGTGACGTTGAAGGATCTGGATGCGGCGTCGTTGCTGCAGGAATTCCAGACGCCGCTCGACGCGTTCGCCGCGGAGGCGCGGTCGGGTCGGCTCGGCTTGTCGGTCGAAGAGGCGGAGCAGCTGCGCAAGGCCGTGGATGAATCGGCATTTTGGGTGCGGCAGGAAATCTCGCTGGCGCTCGCGCATCCCGCGCTGCGCAAGGCGCTGCCGCCGGTGCAGGTGGCTCGCTCCTTGGTGCGCGTGGCGGCGGAGTCGTTCGACAGCGACTTCCTCGGTCTGGTTGCGGCGCTGTCACAACACAAGGATGACTACGCCCAAGCCGTGATTACGGCACTGGAAAATGAGCCAGTCGGCGACGCCATCGCGGAACGCGCGCCGCTCGACGAAGGCGGGCTTCAGCGCCTGTTGCACCTGCTGACCGGCAAGTCCGCCAAATTTGCAGCCGGGATCGCGCGCGGTCTCTGTGAGCGTGCGGCCTTGGACCGGAGCAAAGGTCGGCAAGTGGTGGAAGCGGCGACCGCGCGCTTGGCGGTGGCAGTCGGGATTCAAAAGTTTGTTGAACTGATTGATATCACCAAATTATCTCCTGCTGGTCGAACTTCACTCGCGCACATTGCTGTCCAGTCCCGTGCCGATGTCGAGACTCTCGCGGCGATCCTGGGGTCCGTGCCGCCGTCGTCGGCGATCGCCCTGTTGCAAGGATTTCCGAACGTCGTGCTCAATCGCTTGGAAACGACCATCGGACGGCTGTTGCGCGACGGCTCACCGCGCGACCGCACCGCTTTGGCGGCGATCTTGCTGGCGCCCGATCGTGCGACCGGCCCGCGCCAGTTGACCGACGTACTCATGGAGACGCTCGGCAACGGCTGGGAATTGCGTACGGTCCGCCTTGCCGCGGAAGGTGCGGTGCGTCAGAACTGCGCTGAACGGTTGATCCTTTTGCAGAGAAATTCCCAGACGCCGATCGAAATTCGCCTGATGCTGCTGGACGTCCTGGCACGCTCGCCGCATGGCGAAGAGGTCCTGAAATGGCGTTTTGCGGAGTTGATGGACGCCGAGGCGCTCCGTCAGCGGCTGGTTGACCTGCGCAAGGAGCGGAAATCATGAATCCGGCGCCGCCGACCTTTGAAGCGACTCAATCCGGAGTCGGGGAGTCGGACAGTTCCGCGTCCATCGCGTTGCTGGAGCGACTGTTTGTCCTCACCAAGACCGTGGGAACCTTGGGCACCGCTCACCCGTCGGCGCTGGAAAATGCCGCGAGCGCGCGCGAGGCCGTGCTGCTGGCCAGAACCCCTTTGTCGCTGCAATTCGTGCGGGAGGCGACGTTCCGCGATCGCGCGCTTTTGCCATTGGATTTGGAAGGTTTTCAGCGCTCGCAGGTGCTTTCGCGGGCTGTGAGCCACTGCGGTGTGCACGAGCTGAGTTTTGATACCGTTCCGGAGAGCGCGGCGCTGCTGCAATTGGCGCAGGTCCTGGCGCGCGGCGTCCAGGGTCCGACCGATTGGCTGGAATCCCTGCGGTTGCCGGGTATTTCCTGGCGCGAGATTGCCGGTGCCGGTTGGGGCGCAGAATCGCGTGCGATCGATCCCGACTTATTTGCCGTGACGCAACTTGCTCTGGCGATTGCGGAAACGGATCGGCTGGCGAGTGAAAGCACCGCGCCGTGGCGTTGGACTGAAGGCGTCGGCGTGGTGCGACGTCTGGAGCGCGCGCTGGAAGTGGACGGTGCGGCGGCAGACCGTGCCCTGGAGTTGGCGCCCGCGCCGTGGTCGCCGGGGCGTCGGGCCGTGGCCGTGGCCATGCGTGTCGTTGCCGTTCTGCGGGAAATGGGGTCGCTGGCCGGAACGACGCGCGCGGCCGGTCACGCGGCGCTTGTGCTGGGCGCATGCGGGCTGGCGGAGGGTAGAACGCTGAGCTTGGAAGAAGCGGCTGGCGCCGGCTTGAAGCGTCTCTTGGCGACGTCACTGGAATCTGCGGGCGGCGCCGCGCGGCACCGAATTCGCGTTTGCGCGCTGCTGAATGCCGTCCACCGACGTACCGCGTTTCACGGCCGATGGGTCGGCGCGATCGGCCTGATCGACGTGTTGTACGCGCTGGAAACGCGCCGTCAGGGCGAGGAGCGCCTGGTCCAACTGTCGCTTGCCGACCTTCTCGCTGGCGCCCTTGCCGAATCCGAGACGCGTTTTGATCCCCGCTGGCTGCGCGCGCTCGTGGCGACTGTCGGGGAATTGCCGCCCGGTGCCCGCGTGCGGCTGGCGGACGGACGGGTAGGCGTGGTATTTGAGCCTGGGCCGTCCGGCGATCCGTGGCGGCCTATCGTGTTGATCCAAGGCCAGATGGTTGAGCCGCAGCAGCCGGTGCGCCTTCAGGCTGCGGTGGGTGTCGCGCGGAAGTAGCAGGGTGACATGACGCTGAAAGTCGGCGAGCGGGTCTTGGAACGCTACATCGTTGAAGGCGTGCTCGGGCGCGGCGGCATGGGTGAAGTGCACCGTGGACGGCATGAGCGTTTGGGCCTCGTCGTCGCGCTGAAGATCCTGACCGAGGTTTCTCCCGACCTGGAAAAACGCTTCGAGCGCGAGGCGCAGTTGATGGCGCGGGTGCGCCACCCGAACATCGTCGCGATCCTCGATTTTGGCCAAACGTCGACCGGGCTGCCGGTGATCGCGATGGAGTTCATCGACGGCGAAGAGTTGGGTACGCGTCTGAAGCGCATGGGCGCGCTGCCGTGGCCGATGGCGGTGCACATCGTGCGCGGCGTCGTCGCGGGTCTGGAGGCGATGCACGCGGCCAAAGTGCTCCACCGCGATCTGAAGCCAGCCAACGTGGTGATCGCGCCGGGCACGCCGGAACTGGTCAAGCTGATCGATTTCGGCATCGCCCGGCCGACCGAAGGCAACGTGGGAACGCAACTGACGGGTACCGGCGCGCTCATCGGCACGCCCGCCTACATGTCGCCGGAGCAGCTGCTGGGCTATCCGCTCGATGCGCGTTCGGATTTCTACGCCGCGGCGTTGATGCTGTTTGAGCTGGTGACCGGCGGGCTGCCGCACGCGAACCCTGCGCAAAACGGTCGGGATCTCGCGGGTGTGTTGCGGCGCTTGCAGGAACCGCCGCCGGTGGCCGTGGCGCCGGCACAGCTGCCGCCGCTGCCGCAGTCGTTGCAGCAATTGCTCGTGGCGGCGTTGGCCAACGATCCGATTGGACGTCCGCCGAATGCCGCCGAGTTCCTGAGTGCGCTCGATCGCATTAGTGCGGAGCCTTCAGCCGCGTTGGCGGCCGCGCCGGTGGATGTCTTTGGCGAAACCATGGTGCATCCGGATGCCCATTCGCCGATCTCGGAAGCGATTCGCCAGTCGCAGGTTCAGTCGCGGCAGCGCTCGTGGGTGCCACCGGAGCCGTCGCCGCCGACACAGCTGCCGCCGCTGCGGCCCGCGCAGCCGCCAACGGTGGCGCAGCCGGCGCAGCAAAAGCCTTGGCAAACGCCATCGGGCGGCTATGTCCTGCAGCCGCAGACGATGGTTGGCAGTCCTGCGCCGACGTCGGGTGGCTATCCGACGACGCAAACGCGGTCCAGTACGCCGGTTCCGATCACGGATGGCGTCCGCTATCTGGTGGCGGCCAAGCTACCGCCGTCGCGGCTGCAACAGCCCGAGGAGCGGCGCTGGCTCGCGAGCCAGCTCGGTGCTCACGGCCGCAGTTTTACCCTTGGCCAGCAGTTCTGGTTCGCGTTGCAATTGCTGCCAACCCAGCCGATGGATTCGGGCAAAGTGGCGCGCGAGCTGCTGGAACGTCTGACGGCGCGCTATGGCAAGAACGTGACGACGCGCGTCCGGCTGGTGGAAGCGAACTTCGCGCTGACTCCAGCGCAGTTGACCGGCGCGCATCCGCTCCCGGAGACGCTGACGCAGATGCTGAGTGACCTGACCGGGGCGTGAGCGCAACAAGTCCACGCGTCGATTGACCCTGCGCTGCAACGACGGATACGCTGACCGTTCTGGCCGGCAACGGCCGCCGAGGAGAAGGGCGTGAAACAAGCTTTGAAATGGGGATTCTTGCTCATCTGTGCCGCGCCGTTGGGCTGCAACTCGCCTGCTTCGACCGCGGATGCCGTGTCGACGGATGATGCGGATACCCAGGATGGCGTCGCAGGGGCCGATGCTGCCGATGTGGTGGATATCGCAGCTGATGTCTCCGTCGCGTTTCCGGACCTGCAGCCGGCCGCCTGTTTGCCAACGAAGCCCATCGACCTGCTCGGCTTCGATCGCACGTATCCGATCTTGCAGACGCAGCCCGTTTCGACCTGGGGCTTTGTCCAGGACAAGAATTGGTACCTGCTGACGGTGCTGCAACAGGTCGCGGAGGCGAAAGCGGCGCTGGCGGCCGATCCGACGCTTCTGGCGCTGGCGCAAAAGCGCGAAAAGCAGTTGCGGGATGCCGCGGTCACCTGTGGGGAAGACGTGACGTGCCTGACCGCACAGATCGCGTGGACGCCGGACGACATCACGGCGACGGCCGCGCAGGTCGGCAAGGTGCTGGCGAAGACGACGGTCGCGCAAAAGCATTTGCGGCCCAGTGGGCGATTCGCGCTGCACGTGGCGAAGACCGATGAGGCGCTGATCACGGCCGCGACGACTGAAGCGCTGCAGACGTTGCAGGACGCGTTCAACCGTTTCGAGACCAGTCGCCCGGACCTGGCAGCGTCGCTGGCCGGCATCGGCACGGCGCATGCGGGCGCGATGCAGTTCTTTGAGCCGCTGCTGTGGGCGGTGCTGGATGGCATGAAGTTCAGCAATCACGATCAGGCCGGCCGCGACGAGCCGCTGGCGCAGGGTGCGAACAAGGCCGCGCTGGAGCGGATGAAGACGATCGATTGGTCCAAGTGGCGTTTCTCCGTGGTGTTGGGCCTGGGCTGGGGACCGGAAGACGCCGCGCCGCTCTCGGAGCTGGGCCGGGAGCACTGCGACATCGTGGCGTCACGTTTTCTGGCTGGGCTCGCGCCGTTCATCATGCTGACCGGCGGTCACGTTCATCCTTCTGAGACAACGCCTTACGCGGAAGCGCTCGAGATGAAGAAGTATCTCATGGCGACGTATGGGATTCCCGAGAACACGATCCTGGTTGATCCGCACGCGCGCCACACGACCACCAACCTGCGCAACATCGCGCGGCAAATGATGGTCTACGGCATGCCGATGGACATGCCCGCGCTCGATTCCTCCGACGTTGCGCAGGTGTTCTATGTGCTGCACTTGGACACGCGCTGCAATCAGGATCTGGGCTACGTGCCTTACCGCACCGTCCAGTCCTTGAGCGATCAGGACAATTGCTTTCTGCCCGCGGCCGAATCCATGTACTACGACGCCCGCGACCCGCTCGACCCGTAGCGAACGCCGCATCTTCGGCCATTGCTACGCTGGTGCCGCGTCACGAACGTGGGTTTCCGGGCGAGAATTCGGATGGCTCAGAACGTGGACAGCGCGGGCCGCTTGGTACACGATGCTGATGCCCCGGGCGTGCAATCGTCCGGCGGCACGAGGTCGGTTTGCCCAAGAGCGACGAGCCCGAGAAGCCGCTGGAGCATCAAGAGACCCTGGAACCGGAGGGCTCCGAGTCTTTTTTTGCCGTGAGTCATCGGCCGGTGACCTCCATCACCACGCAGTATGACGCCCAGCGACCCGTCAGTCGCGGCGTTGAGCCGGCGCCGCCGATTGAAGTCGGCTACGAAATCGACCATTTCCGAGTGGTTCGGCAGCTGGGGCAAGGCGGCATGGGCCGCGTGCTGCTGGCGCGGGATACCCAACTCGGTCGGCTGGTGGCGCTGAAGCTCATTCGCGAGGACCGGCTCAGCCGCGTGTCACTGGATGCGTTTCAGGCGGAAGCCAGGCTGACGGCGCGCCTGTCGCACCCCAACATCGTCACCATCCACCACATCGGTCGCTGGGACAGCTCGATGTACCTCGCGCTTGAATACGTCGAAGGTGGCACGTTGCGCGATCGCCTGGGCGGCCAGGTGATGCATGCGCGCGAGGCCATGCGCATGGCGCTGCCGATCGCCCGCGCGCTTGCGGCCGCCCACGCCGCGCTGGTGAGTCACTGCGATCTGAAACCGGAAAACGTCCTGGTGCCGCCGGATGGTCGGTTGCGCGTCGTGGATTTCGGCATTGCCCGGGTGATCGACAACCGGCCGTGGGACGAGCGCGAGGAGGGCAAGGAGCGGGTGGCAGGAACGCCGGGCTACATGGCGCCGGAGCAGTGGCTGGGTGAGCCGTCGTCCGCGGCGGTGGACATCTGGGCGCTGGGCGTCATGATTTACGAAATGCTGATGGCGCATCGGCCTTTCGAAGGGCCAAACAGCGACGGCCGGCCGATGCACATGCGCATGCTGGACCCGGGGCTGCAGCCGAGGCCGCTGATTGGCCTGACGGAAGATTTTCGCCTGCTGATCGAGGCCATGCTGGCGCGTCGGCCGGACGAGCGGCCCACGGCTGCGGAAATTGCCCAAGCGCTGGAACGCGCGTTGAACCGCGATGACGGCGACGCGCAGTCGACTGAATCGCCGTTTCGCGGCTTGATGCCGTTTGAAGAGCGGCACGCAGGCTTCTTCTTTGGCCGCGAATCGGAAGTCGACGCGGCCGTGGAACGGCTGCGCACGGTGACGATGTTGCCGGTCGTGGGGCCCTCCGGCGCGGGCAAGAGTTCATTTGTTCAAGCCGGTCTGATTCCACGCCTGCGCGAGCAACGGGCGCACACGGTGCTGTCCTTGCGCCCGGGGCCGCACCCGCTGGCGGCTTTGGCATCGCGGCTCGTGGCGGGCGAGACCCTCGATTCGAAACGTGAATTGCAGGAACAGCGCGACGTTGTCGCCGAGCTGACTGCGACCTTGCTGGAGCGTCCCGGGCATGCCAACGTGCTGTTGCACGGTCTGGCCGACGCGACGCACACCCGGATTGTGCTGTTTGTCGACCAGTTGGAAGAAGTGGTGACGCAAGGCTGTCCGGCGGAGGAAGCACGGGCATTCCTCGACGCCATCGCGCTTGCGGCGGATGCCGTCGACGATCAGGTGCGCGTTATCGTGACACTTCGCGACGATTTCCTCGCGCGTGTGGCGGTTGGCGACGCGATGACGGCTGCGCTCAACAACGTGCTGGTGGTGCGACGCCTGGATGACCAACTGCTGCGCGAAGCGGCGACCCGGCCGCTCATGCGGTTGGGCTACGCGTGGGATGATCCGGAAGTCGTGAACCGGATCGTTTCGGAACTGCATGGCCTCGCGTCGGCGCTGCCGCTGCTGCAATTCGCCTGTGCTGCGCTGTGGGAGCACCGCGATCAGCGCAATCACCTGCTGCGCCGTTCCGATTACGAAGCCATTGGCGGTGTCGCCGGCGCGCTAGCGGCGCACGCGGAAGCGGTATTCGACGGGCTTTCGCCGCAGGATCTGGAGGTTGCCCGCGTGCTGCTGTTGCGGCTCGTGGCTCCCGATGGGGCCCGGCGCGTGGTGCCCCGTTCGCGGGCGCTGGAAGGGCTCGGCGAGCGCGGCGAGCGGTTGGTGGAGCGCCTGACCCATGCGCGCTTGCTGACCGTCCGTCGGTCGCGCGTGGCTGCGACAGGCGAAGCTGTGTTGGAATTGGCGCATGATTCACTGCTCCGTGATTGGCCGCAACTGCGTAAATGGTTGGATGAAAGCTCAGAAGAGCGTCTGGTTCTGGCGGAAGTTGAAGACGCTGCGCGCGTGTGGCATGGCCGCGGCCGGCAGCCGCTCGAAGTGTGGCCGTTGGACGGCGTCAAGGATGCCCAGCGGCGTTTGCGCGCGGAGTTCTCGGCGCTATCGCAAACCGCGCGTGACTTTCTGGCGCTCGGCGAAACACTTGGCCTGCGCGACCGTCGTCGGAGACGCATGGTCCTGATCGGCAGCTTCGCGCTGGCGGTGGCGATCACTTTGACGTCTGTCGTTGCCGCGTTGGCGTTTGCCAAAAAAGAGCGCCAGACCAAAGAGCAAGCTGTCCTGATCGAAAAAGCCGCGGCGGAAGGCGCACTAGCGGCCGCGGATACGGGTCTGGTTGATCTGGATCTGCAACTTTTTGACTGGGATCCACTCACGCAATCTGCGCATCCAGTCGCGTTGGCCGCGTTCGATCACGTGTCCATGACGCTGTGGGAAGTCGATGCGCCGGACGCGGCCACGTCGGATCGGCCGCGCGAGGCGCGGTTCGTGAAGTTGGCGCCAGCGAAACAGGTGGATTCGCACTGGCGCGCGCAGCTGCAGACGCGTTCCGGACCCGTGTTCCTGCGGGTGGACGGCCGCGGCCGGGACGGGCAGACGTGCGAGCCCTCCTGGCTGAAAGTGCCGCGCCTGCCCGGATGGAGCGAGCGCGCGCACGGTCCGACACGGCTGCTGCTGCACGTGCCGACCTGTGCCGCGTCCCGTGCCGATTTGGTGCCAGTCGCCTCGGGTTCTTTCTACTTTGGTGGCGAGGGGGAACCGCCATTTCCGGGCCACATCGCGCCGAAGGCTGAGCGCCTGACGGACCTGCCGAAGTTTGCGATCGATCGCACCGAAGTAACCAACGCGTGGTTCGCGGCGTTTGCCGAGAATCACGCCGCGACGGGCGTGCATGTGCCAGAGTATCCCGACAACATGTTGGCCATGGGCTTGGGCCATCGCGATCACCCGGTCGTGGCGATCGACGCGGTGGCTGCGGACGCTTTTTGCGCTTGGCAGGGCAAGACGCTGCCAACGACCGAGGAATGGACCAAAGCTGGCCGTGGCGGATTGACGCTCGACGCGGCGCACCAGGTTGCGAATCCCATGCCGCGACGCAACTTGCCGTGGGGTAAGGGCGCGCCGGGCAAAGGGTTCAATCTGCATGGCGGTCAAGATGACGCTTGGGAGCTTTCCGCGCCGGTCACGGCGGACGCGGAAGGCGCGAGTCCCTATGGCGTGTTGTCGCTTGCCGACAATGCCGCGGAATGGACCGCGTCGGCGCCGTCGGGCAATACCCAAGCGCTGCGCACGATCCGCGGTGGCGACTGGAGTACCGAGTGGTCCGACGGCGTGCATTCGCTCGCGATCGAGAATCAACGCAGCCCGCGCTTCTTCAGCTTTGGTCTCGGCTTTCGCTGTGCCGAGCGTTCGGCCGAAAGCCGTTAGAATTGGACACCCCACGCTGCGACTGGGTGCACTTGACGATTGTCGCGGACCGGCTCACGATAATGGGGCATCCAACCCAAAAGGAGTCCTCGTATGTCTTTCCCTACACTTCCTGCGTTTCAGGGCATTGGCGTTGCCATGCAGGCGACGATCACCGCGTACAACAACACGACGACTGATTTCAGCTTCACTGTGGCCGGAACGGCATACAGCGCGACCTGGAATACCGACGTTGTGGCCAATGCAATCAACACGATTGGCCATACGGTCGGGTCCAACGGCCGGCTCAACTTGACGTCAGCGAAAGCGCGGGGGCTTGGACTCTCGGGTTGGCAGAGCGTTGGCTCCAACTACGGTGGCACAGACTATCAGACGTACTCCGCGTACAACGCAACGGTGCGCTCTGTGAGCGGCAACAACATTGGTTTGACCATCGGTACCAAGAACGTCACCGTCGACTGGAGCAATCCGGCGGATGTCTGGACGGGATCGGAAACGACCCTCCGGCCGACCTTGGGCAATGCGGGCACCGTTCGTCTGGGCGATGCGTTTGGCCGTAGCCAGAGCCTTGGCGGCCCAGACAAGTGGCCGATTTCACTGCTGCGCTCGGCAGCGGCGGAAGTGCGCGTGCGCTGCGTCGGGTCTTTGGGTCAGGTCGTGGTGCTCGATCGCTGCGATGCGCCGATCGTCGACAGTCGCGGGCAAGTCGTGACGTGGCTGTTGCCGGTGGGAGAGCCCAGCGTCGACGGGTTCGATCCTGGCCATACCCAGCCGCAGATCGTGCGCATTCAGCACGTGCTCAAGGCAAAGTTGGGAATGCCGTAACGGGCACGAGCCCGCAGCGTTCGACATCAACCGCCTCAGCGAGCGATTCGTTCGTTGCGAAACCTGAGACCTTGAAGTCGTGGGGATCGACGCCGCGTAGCGTCACCTGAACGCGACATCCGAGTCGCCGCTTGAGCGCCAGCGCGAGGAGTGGTCCATCCCCTTCGGCGCCAAGCGGCAGATCCGCGCTGAGCCCGCCCACGCCGACACCGCAGCCGAGCAAGCGAAGTACCGTGGCCGGGTCCACCAGCGCTGGCGGATTGAGCACTTGCGCCAGCACCCGCTGCGTCTGGACATCCCCGCTCAGCAGCGCATCACCGACCGACAGCGCCCCCGGCTCGCCGTGGCCGACGAGGTCCAGGCAGTGCAGCGCGCCAAACCCCAGTTCTCGTTGCCGGTGGCGGACTTCCGTCATGGCTTGCCAGAGATTGCGAAAACGCACGATGATCACAGCCGAATCCCGCACGCGCTCCACACAGGCATCCAGACTGTCATCCTCACCCGGCAGCCGTTCCACCAACATCACGTGCGGTCTCAGCCCGGCCATGGTCACCCCCATGCGCAGCGTCGGTTGCCGTGACTGCGTCGTCAAGATCGCGATGGACACAGTTTGCACATTCCGTCACGATCGCCGCGGCTCACGCAACGTCGGCCGAGGTGTCCGCTGTCCCGCGATCCGCCCAGCTCCAGCATCATCCCCGGCGCGCCCTTTCACACGACGCAAGTCGACCCGCGTCGCCCTCAGAGCGACAGCTTTGACGCCCTCGAAACACCAGCGATTGGCCTGCACATCGACCATTTCCGCGTCGTGCGGCAGATTGGCCAAGGCGGCATGGGCCGGGTGCTGCTGGCCCGCGACACACGGCTGGGCCGCTTGGTGGCGCTCAAGCTGATTCGCGAGGATCGCTTGGACGGCGAAGGGATTGTCGCGCTGATGGCCGAAGCGCGGCTGACCGCGAGCGTTTCGCATCCCAACATCGTGACGATTCACCACATCGGTCGCTGGGGCAAGTCGCCGTATCTGGCGCTGGAATACATCGCCGGGACGAGCCTGCGGGAACGTCTCGTGTCATCGCCGCCGACGCAACGGGAGGCCCTGCGCATTGCGCTCTCGGTGGCCCATGCCCTGGCGGCCGCGCACGCGGCGCGGATCATCCACTGCGATTTGAAGCCTGAGAACGTGTTGCTGCCCTCGGATGGTCGGTTGCGCGTCGTGGATTTTGGCATCGCGCGCGTGGTGGAAACCCTGTCGACTGGGCCGCGTGAGCCGGGACAGCGGCACTTGGCGGGCACGCCCGGCTATATGGCGCCGGAACAGTGGCGGAGCGAGGTGCCGACGGAGGCCGCTGATATCTGGGCGCTCGGCATGATGCTCTACGAAATGCTGGCGGGGCATCGGCCGTTCGAAGGCCCGGCGGGCGACGGCCGGCCCATGCACATGCGCGTGCTCGACGAGACCATGCCGATTCGGCCGATCGCCGGAATCACCGGTTCGCTGCAACAATTCGTGCTGTCCTTGTGTGAACGGGACGCGGCGAAGCGGCCTTCGGCGAGCGGTGCGGTGCGGTTGCTGGAATCCATGCTGGCCCGCGACGACGGCAGCTCGCGCACCGGCGACGCGCCTTTCCGCGGCCTCTTGCCCTTTGAAGAACGGCACGCTGGGTTCTTCTTCGGTCGCGACGCGGAGGTGGACGCGGCGGTGGAGCGGTTGCGAAAGGCAACGGTGATGCCGATTCTCGGGCCGTCGGGCGCTGGCAAGAGTTCGTTTGTCCAAGCAGGACTGATGCCGCGGCTGCGAGAACAAGGGCCCTGGACGCTGGTGTCCTTGCGTCCCGGTGCACGGCCGCTGGCGGCGCTGGCCTCGCGGCTTCTGGCGCAGGACACGGCGGATCCCCGGCGGCCGACCAATCCGCCCCGCGACCAAATCGACGACCTGGCGCGGCTGTTGCTGGAATCGCCGACAGCAGCCAACGTGCGCTTGCACCAACTCGCGGAGCAGAACCATACGCGGCTGCTGCTGTTTGTGGATCAATTGGAAGAGGTTGTGACCCACGGTTGTGCGCCGGACGAAGCGGCTGCGTTTCTGGCGGCGATCGCGCAGGCAGCTGACCCGGTGGACGACGTCGTGCGCGTCGTGTTCACCTTGCGCGACGACTTTCTGGCGCGCGTTTCGACCGGTGACGCGATGGCTGCGGCATTGGCCAATGTGCTGGTCCTGCGGCGGCTGGACGATCGCCACCTGCGCGAGGCGGCGACGCGACCGCTGGAGCAACTGGGCTATGCGTGGGACGACCCGAGCGTCATCGACCGCATTGTCGCAGAATTGAGCGGCTTGCCGGCGGCTCTGCCCCTCCTCCAGTTCGCTGGAGCCGCGCTGTGGGAACGGCGCGATCAGCGGACACAACGGCTTTTGCGGTCGGAATACGAGGCGATTGGCGGCGTCGCGGGTGCGCTCGCAACCCATGCCGAGGCGGTCTTTGAAGGGCTTTCGCCCACAGATGTTGCAGTTGCACGGCGGATGCTGCTGCGCCTTGTGGCGGCAGACGGTGCGCGCCGCGCCATGCCGCGCCACGCCGCGTTGGATGGTCTGGGACCACGTGCCGAGGTCGTGCTGGAGCGCCTCACGGCGGCGCGGCTGCTGACCGTGAGGCGTTCGCGTGTGGCAAACGACGATGCCGTGCTGGAACTGGCGCACGAATCGCTGCTGCGGACGTGGCCCCAGCTGGTGCGCTGGCTGGAGGAAAGTTCGGAGGAACGTCTGGCGGCGGCTGAAGTGGAGGAAGCGGCTCGGCTGTGGGCGAGCCGCGGCAAGCCCAACGGCGAAGTGTGGCCGCTGGATGGTATCATCGATGCCCGGCGCCGGTTGCGCGCAGAAATCGACGGGCTCTCGCAATGTGCCAAGGATTTCCTGGCGTCCGGCGAAATCCTCGGGCTCGCGAAACGTCGCCGCGCGCGTTGGCTGATCGTCTTCGGTTTGGCACTGGCGGCGGTGATCACCATCGCGTCGTTGGTCACGGCGGCCGAGTTGGCGCGTCGGGAGCGCACGACGACGGAACAGGCGGCGCAGATTGCGCTTGCGGCGGCGGACACTGGGCTTGCGCAGCTGGAGCTGGAACTGGTGGATTGGGATGCGCGGACGCTGCGCGTCAAGCCGGTCAATGCCGCGCAGTTTGAACACTTGAAGGTCATGGTGTACGACGTCAATCCGCTTGATTCGCACCAGCCTGGCGCCGCGCGCGATCCGCGTTTTGTCAGGATGGGCCAACCCCAACTGCGCGAGGGCCGGTGGACGGTTTCACTGGAAACGCGATCGGGCCCGGCGTTTCTGAAGGTCACTGGCCGGGGGCGCGCGGGCCAGACCTGCCCGCCATCGCTGCTGCACCTGCGCGCATTGCCGGGCTACGGCGAACGCAATCGCGGGCCCTTGGCGCTTCGCGTGACGGTTCCAACGTGCGACGCAACGGCCGAGGACACTGTGGAGATTCCTGCTGGTCCGTTTGTCTTCGGCGGTGATGGCGAGCCGCCCATCGTCAGTCGTCTGGCCCTGTCCGCCGAACACGTGGTGACCCTGCCGGCGTTCTGGATCGATCGCACAGAGGTGTCCAACGGTTGGTATGGCGTGTATGCGCGGAACGAACTGCTCACCGGCGAGGGCATGCCAGATTACCCGCCCGACGACGTCGTCCATGACGCGGCCAAGCCGGACCACCCTGTCAGCGCGTTGGATGCCTACACGGCGGAGGCGTTTTGCGCTTGGCAGGGCAAGCGTTTGCCGACGGCCGAGGAGTGGACCAAGGCCGCGCGCGGCGGACTGACGCTCGACGCGGCGGGGACCGTCCTGAATCCAGTGCCGCGGCGGAACCTGCCTTGGGGGACCGGCGATTTGACCGGTCGGGTGAACCTGCGCGACACGGTCGATCCTTGGTACCACACCTCGCCGGTGACAGGCTTCCCCGATGGCGCGAGTCCCTATGGCGTGTTGGCGATGGCCGGCAACGTCAGCGAGTGGACCTCGACAACGCCCCGCAGTGCCCGCGCCACCGCGTTGCGCACGATGGTCGGCGGCGAGTGCAGCGCGATGACGATCGATGGGCTGCACTCGTTGGCGGTGCAGAATGAGCGGAGCCCGCGGCATTTTGATTTTACGCTCGGTGCCCGATGTGTGCGGTCCAAGTGAGCCGGTCGGGCGCAATTGACGACGTTCTGGCGCTTCGTTACCATCTGGGCAGTTCCTTTTGACCAAACACTTGCCACGCGAACCTTGCCGCGTGCCGCGTATGGAGGTTCCGATGCCCGCTCCGATCTATTCTGGTTATGACGTCGTCGTGCGAAGTGCCGATCCGGCCAATCCGGTCGTGGTCGTTGTCTACCGAACCAAATTGATCAACGTGAACTGGCCGGTCAACGCGACGCCGACCCAGCCGGGCGCGGACGTCTGGCCGTTTGCGCCGTCGACGTTGTTCCGTGCAACGAATGCCGGCGGACGCTTGTTCTTTTCACCCGCCGCTACAGCTGCGAACTTCCTGCGGACGGACATTGCGGCGGATCACGTCTCCCGGCAACCGCACTATGGTCTCTATGTCACAGTCCAGCGGACGACGTCGGGCGTCGGATTGGTGTACGCCGTGGATGCCAACGCCTACCTGTCGGTGACGTGGACTGATCGGTCGCAATGCTATCTGCCGTCCACGACCCTGAGGCTGGATGCGACGGGCGTGCCCGTGACCGGCTCGTCCGGATGGCTCTATGTGACCGATTCACAGCTGACCAATCAAGGTGTTACCGCGCCGGCCTTCGCGCCCAAGTGGCCGGACGGGCTAGGTGGCGGTCAGGACAAGCAGAAATACTCGCAAGCGACCGTCACGATTGTCTCACCCCATGCTTCGGCCGTGATCGACTTTGACTATTCCGTTGGTAACGAGATCAAGCACTTCCACTCCAACACGCTCCAGTTGAATCGCATGACCCCGTTCGGCAAGGACCTCGTCGTTCTGCAGGACAGCCAGTACACCAAGGTCGACTTTGACAGCGTCGGTCAGGGAACGGCGTGGCTGCTCACTGCGTATCTGGACAGTCTTGTGGCGAACGATCTCGCGCGGGCGCCGTGATCCTGGCAGTGAGCGGATCCTGATCTACTCCAGATCCTGCGTCCAGAAGCTCCAGACGTCGCCGCCGATGACCTCGACGCGGAGGCAACTGCCCTCCAATGTCAACGAGAGCGCGACTTTGCGCTGACCGCTGGTGGAGACGATGTCCCAGGTTGCGACCGGGATCGACAGCGGCGCGCCGCGACGGCGCTGGGGTTTCGCGAGGCGGTCGGCCCAGTCGTCAGCTTCCGTGAAGGCGGCAATGAACTTGGGCAGTGCTTCGCTCGCAACGCGACCGGCAAAAGCCGGGGTGATGCGCGGCTTGGTGACCCAGTCGCCGTCGGTCGTGGGCAGAAACGGGCCAGTGTACGTTTGAATCTCGTCACCACCGCCGTTCGGTCTCGCCCAGGAGACGGACACCATGTAGGGAACAGGCGGTCGGTCGCCTTCCTTGTCGCGCCACTCCAGCGCATCCAAATGGTTGAATTCACCGCCAGCGAAGTCTTCCGGCCACAGCGCACGCGTGCTGCCTGCGGTGGATTGGCCGCAAAAGCGTGCCAGTGCGACGTGCAGCAGTTTGCCATCAGTCGCCAAGTCCCGCTTGCCAATGGCCGGCGCGTTCACGAGGTTGCAACCCAGGAACCGCACAGTGCCGTCAGGCTTGCCGGCCGTCGAGCCACGGACAATCGTCGCCCAGGTGCCGAGTGAACTCAGCAGGGGTGAAGTCAGCGACAGCAATTCGTCGCCGATCGCCATCAATCCGGCCGAGGCGTGGGCGACGATGTCGATGCGCTCGAAATACGGCATGTCCCCCGAATGAACCAGCCGCAGCCGAATGTCCGCGGGCGTCTCGATCAATTGTTGGATGCTGCTGACCCGCATGCTCCAAGGGCACGCCGCCGCGATCGCGTCGAGATCCGCGTCACCGTGCGCGGGCGCAGAAACCATCATCAAATACCCACTGTTTGCGCTCAGTTGACCGAAGCGAAGCCCGCCGCCCAAGTCGCGTGGTTTGACGTTGCTTGCCATGTTGTGCTCCTTTGGGGTGCGCTGCAGCCGTAGAGGTCTGCGTCAAAAACCTGGACAAAACTGTGCCTGATAGCCGTTCAACACGCAGTTCTGTGACCCCATCGTATCTTGGCCACAGCAACTTCCCGGGCAGTCCGAGTTCTTCGTGCACTTGTTCACGCAGCCCGTGATCTTGCTGGGCCAGCTCGGCGGGGTCTTGTTCGGCCAGTTCAAGCACTGACCGGTGCCGCCGATGCCACAGGCGTAAGGCTGGCTGTCCGTCGCCCAGTATTCCGTCGTGCCGCAACATTCCGAGTTGTAGGTGGGCGTCAGGCAGTGCTTGGTCTTGTAGGTCATGTAGCAACACGAGCCGGGACAGTCGGCGCCGGTGTTGCAGGTCTTGGCGCAAAACGGCACCAGATTGTCGGGATATTGAATGCACTCTTCGTCGGCGGCGCACTGCGAACCACCGCAGCATTTCGGAATCACGTCATGCGTGCAGCCCGTCGCAGTCAGGCAGGCGTCCAAGGTGCAGATGTCGCCGTCGTCGCACAGCGATTTGTCGGGCGTGTGGCTGCAGCCGCCGCTGGCCGCGTCGCAGAGGTCCTTGGTGCACGGCACGCCGTCGTCGCAGTTGGTTCCCTGGCCGACGCAGGTGCCCCCCGCGCACGTGTCCGAGACTGTGCAGGCGTTGCCGTCGTTGCACGGCACGTTGTTGTCGGCAAAAACGCAGCCCAGTTTCGGATCGCAGGAGTCGGTCGTGCACGCGTTGGCGTCGTCGCAGCTCGTCTGCTTGCCGATGCACACGCCGGTCGCGCACGTGTCGCCGACGGTGCACAGCGTGCCGTCGTCGCAGGCGCTGAGGCTGGGCGTGTGGCTGCACGTGCCCGCGCTGGCGCAGGCGTCGATCGTGCACGGGTTGCCGTCGTCGCAGCCCAACGTGCCTTGCGCCTTGCACAGGCCGCCGGAACACACGTCGCCGGTGGTACAGGGCAGGCCGTCGTTGCAGGCGATGCCGTCCAGCGGCGGATGTTGGCAGCCCTGCGTTGGGTCGCACAAGTCGTCGGTGCACAGCAGGCCGTCGTCACAGTTGAGCGGTTTTCCCTGGCAAACGCCGTTCGCGCACTGGTCACCAAACGTGCACTTGCTGCCGTCGTTGCAGCTGACGCCAAACGCGAACGGGCTGTAGGTGCATTGGCCAGTCGTCGGATCGCAGCCGTCCAACGTGCAGGAATTGTTGTCGTTGCAGACTTTCTGCGGACCGGCGACGCAACTGCCCTGGCAGGTGTCGCCGACGGTGCAGCCGTTGCCATCGTCGCATGGACCGGTGGTTGGTGTGTGCACGCACTGGCCATTGCCTGGATCGCACGAGTCGGTGGTGCATGGATCGGTGTCGACGCACTGCGGCAACCCGCCCGCGACGCATTTGCCGGTCAGGCAATGATCCTGGGTGCAGGCGTTGCCGTCGAGATCGCACGCGGTCGCAAACGGCGCGGGACTGTGTTGGCAGCCATCGACGCCCGCGCACACGTCCAGCGTGCACGGCTGGCCGTCGTTGCAGAGGAAGCCGTTGTCGATTTGCCCGTCGCAGTTGTCGTCCAAACCATTGCAGGTTTCGGTAGTTGGAATGCACGGCTGCACATCGGGTTCGATGATATTGCCGTCGGGATCGACGAACTGGCCGTCCGGCAAGACGATTGCGCCATCGGGAACGCTGACCGGCACGTCGGGCTTGACGATCTGCCCGTCAGGGTCGATCACGCTGCCGTCCGGAACGATGATCTGGCCATCTGGCAGGAACACAAAGCCGTCTGGTGAAACATCGTTGACGTCGGTCAGCACTGTGCCATCGGGCAGTGCTTGCCCATCCGGCGGACTTGCCGTGTCGTAGTCGCCGATGCTGGCATCGCTGTCGGTGCCGCCACCGGGCGTCGCCACTTGCGGCTGGACGGCGTTGTCGTCGCTGCACGCGGACGCGCCGGCCATCAGCGCGGCGATGAGGAGGAATTTCGAGACTGCGCGCATGGTCTTCCCCAGTTGGCGTCGCCTGATACGTCGAACGTCGATAGGGGCCATCGTAGTCACGCCGGGCGCTGGCTGCAAGCGTCAAGGGAGAGGCGTGAGTACGCCACCGACAAACGCAATGACAGCCTGGCTGTGGTCGATGACGGGATCCCAACGCGCCATCATGCCCTGCGTCAGCGTCGTCGCGGCAAAACAAGCATTGGAAGCCGCGCCGGTCGTCGCCACTGCCGTCACGATCTTGCCGCTGCCCAGCCAGTGCGGCACGGCGCAGCACTGACCGTTGCCGCAGCTCACGTCGAGTGCGACGGCCTCGGCTTGCGGCGCCAGCGTCTGCGTCGTGCACGCGCCCGCGTGGCAAACTTGCCAGAGGTAGACGACGCTTTCGCCCGCGGGATCGGCCGGCGCATCCTGACCCGGATGACCGTGCTTGGCTGCGTGTTTGTGCTTGCACCACGTCACGCCGTCCACGTCGGGCTGGCCATTGACGCTCGCTGCCAAACACGCCGTCACGCCATCGGCAAGCCCGGTCGCCATCGCCGCGTACAGGCGATCGCTGTCGCCCGGATCCGGTAGCCACGTGTGCGTCGCGGTTTCTCCCGCGGACGGCGGAGGCACACGTGCGGCGTCATCGAAGTCCAGACTTTGCGCAGGCGTCGCGGCCCCGGGCAGTGGAGCCAGCGCCGTGTCTGTTCGCGCCGCGTCCCACGGCCAGTCTGTCTGCCACAGCTGAATTCCAAGCGCCGCTGCTTTCGCGCGATCCGCCGCTTCGAATACGTAGTCCGCCCGCACCAGTTGATGGTCCTGCAGGGCAGATTTCAGCAGCGGGTCGTCAAATGCCTCGATTTGCAGCACAGCGCTTTGCGCCCACGCGGCATCCCAAGTCTTGGCGTCCGTCCGCGCGCGGTTCTCGTCGGACAGCGTCGTGTAGTCGCGCTGCCAGCTGCTGCCCATCGGAAAGGCGACGCGATCGCCAATCGGCTTGGCAGTTGCGTACATCGCCCAGTCCGACGGTGCCACAGCGCCGGGAAAATCGCCCCAGTTCCCCAGCACCGAGACCAGCACCCGCCCAGCAACCTCATTTTCGTAGGGCCAGTCGCTGGTGCGCACACAGTCCGTCAGCGTCGCGCCGCTGGCACAGCGTTGCAGCAGGTCGGCCGGCTTGTACAGCAGCGCGCCAAGGTTCGCCTGCAGCTCGGCGTCCAAATCCTCCGGCGTATGGTCGGCGTCAAACGTCGGCGTCGTGATGCCCTTCAATTCCAGGAAGACAATCACCGCCGAATGGCTCACCACAAGATCATGCATCGCGACGACCGGTGCCAGGCAGGACGCCAGATCGGTGCAGACGTCGTTGCCCTGCGCGGTGTGGTAGATGAGAAAATGGTGTGGCGTCGCGGGATCCGGGTGGATGTCCAACTCGATCGATCGCGCGTGGTCAATCAAGAGCTGATCGAGGATCTGCTCGCCGACGCCGGATGAGAACAGATCGCTCGCTACGCCGCGGTTCACCCAATAGCTGTTGTGCGTGGCCACACGGCTGGTCTGCGAGAGCGTCGGGCCCCAGTCGTAGCTGGATTTCGGCGTTGCGCAAGCGGCAGCCAGCAGACAGGTGATCCAGAGCGCCCTCATCCGGCCAACCGCCCGTCGCCCAAGAGCAGATCGATGGTGTCCTGATCCACGGGTGGAAAGCGGTAGTCACCGAGTTGGACGGGATTGACCCAGCGGAAGTCCCACACGCCGATGCGTTGCGGCAAGCCGCTGACGATGCGCGCAGAAAAGCTGTGGAAGTCGATGCAGTACGGTTCGTACTCGCGGCGCAGGCTGACGCTTTTGGCGACGATTTCGATCGCAACGTCGAGTTCCTCGCGGATTTCGCGGATCAGCGCAGCTTCATCGCTCTCGTCCGGCTCGACCTTGCCGCCTGGAAATTCCCAGAGCAGCGGCATGCCCGCGTGCGGCAAACGCTGTGCGATCAAATACTGCCCAAGTTCATTGCGGATTTCCGCAGCCACTACCCGAATCACCCGTTTGGTCGATGTGCAACTCACGGTGCGCCTCACTTCAATGGATCAAAACCGCAGACGCCGGTTGACGACACGGATTGCGTCGGGCCGACGCCGTGCGGCCATGCGGAACTCCAGGCCGCGCACTCCGCATGAGTCTTGCCAGCGTGCGGTGGCGTGGCGGCCTTTGGCCTGTCGCCGTGGTGCTGCGGCAGCCCGGAGCGATCGTCACCTGCGCCCAACAGAGCCCAATCCGACTGCCCGTGAACATGCGCGCCTCCCGTCGCGGCCTTGCGGCCTACGCGACGTGTGCCCGCAGTCTGGCCGACGCTACCAGTCCCCGTCAACGTCTTTTGCAACGCGGACAGCGCGGCAAAACGTCGCCACGGATTGACCTACGCGCCACAACTTGGTACACCGCGCCGCCGTTCGGGCCGGACCGCAATTCCAGTCCGCAACCCCCTGTCCGCAAGCGCATCCCGAGGCGTCCATGCTCGCACTGATCACGCTGCCACACCTGAACGATGTCAACGACTTGGTGTCGCGCGCTGGGCTTATCGATCTCGACGTGACGGTGTTCTACTACGCCGCGCTCTTCGTGATCCTGCTGCTCGTGCTGCCGAGCCTCGTGTTCAAGCCGATGCTGGAGCGCATGGAAAAGCGCGATGAGCGGACGTCCGGTGCGCGGCAGGAAGCGCAGCTGATTCGCAAAAGCGCCGATGCGGAAGCGGAACAATTCGACAAGCACGTGACCGAGGAAAAGCGCAGGGCGCAGGACGAACGCGCGAAGATTCGCGAGGAAACGCAGCACAAGGCCGACGATCTGGTGGCCCAGGCGCGGCGCGACACGCAGGCTCGCATCGAGGCGGGATTGGTCGCGCAGCACGCGCAGGCGGCGCAGGCGCGGACGGCCTTGGAAGGCGATGCACGGGAAATCGCAGGTGCGATCGCCCAGAAGCTGGTGCAGGCGTAGTTGCCGCTGGTTTGGACGCAGGAGACGAGGATGAAGCGATTGCAGCAACTCCTGATTCTCGGCCTTGGCCTGGCCACGCCGCTGCTGGCGCTGGCTGAAGAGGCGCATGGCACGTGCGAGCCGAACGAATTCTGCTTTCAGGTTCAGGGGTACTACATCCTGGACTTCATCGCCTTCGTCGCGATCATCGTCTACGCCGCGCGCAAACCGCTGGCCGCGTTTCTGGACAAGCGCTACGCCGACGTCTCCAAGGAAATCGCCGCGGCGCACGAACTCCGCGACGCCGCGCAGCAGAAATACAACGCCTACAAAGCGCGCATGGATAACCTGGCCGTCGAGATGGAGAAAATCCTGACCGATGCGCGCGCGGGTACAGAAGTGGAAGTGCAGCGGATTCTGGCCGATGCCAAAGCACAGGTCGAACGCGTGACGGCGGAAGAACGGATTCGGCTGGATCAGGAATCCAAGCGGATTCGCGATGAATTGCAGCGGGATGCCGCGGCGTTGGCGCTGAAGCTGGCGGAGCAGATGGTGCGCGAGCGGCTGGACGCTGGATCGCAGGCCAAGCTGGTGGACCGCGCGCTGACGGAAATCGAGGAACTGCCGACGACGAGCGCAAACGCGTAAGTTCTTGGCGTCGGGAAACGAAGGTTTCAGGTGGGAGCGATGAAGCATGGCTAGCACGAGCGGTTCTGCAAAGATTGCCCGACGTTATGCGCGCGCGCTGGCGCTCCTGTGCGACGAGCGCGGCGATGCCGACGCAGTCCGCGTGGCGCTGCAACAGATCGTCGCGACCTTGAAGGCGACCCCCGAAGCGCTGGCGTTTCTGACCAATCCGACCTTGCCCCATGAGCCGCGAACGCAACTGCTTGCGACGCTGTTGACGGACTTGTCGGTGACGGGCACGGCGGACGCGTTCACCAAGCTCATGCTGGACAACGGTCGCATCGGCTCGCTGGCGGCGACGCTGGCGGAGTTCGCCGCGATTCAGGACGCGCGCAGCGGTCGGGCGGATGCGCAGCTGACTTCGGCGGTTGCGCTGGATTCGGCCGCGATCGCGCGGGTGGCGACTGCCATCGGCCGCTTGATTCACAAGGAAGTGCAGGTGACTGCGTCGGTTGACCCGGAACTGCTGGGTGGCGTCGTCGTGCGCGTGGGCAACACGGTGTGGGATAGTTCGGTGAGAAATCACCTGAATCGTCTTCACAATCAATTGGTTACAGACTGAACTGAACTATCGTTTCTGGGGGAAGACTGCCATGGACATCCGCGTTGAAGAAGTCAGCCGCATCATTCGCGACCAGGTCGCCAACTACGGCGCCAAGGTTGACGTTCAGGAAACCGGCCGCGTGCTGGCGGTAGGTGACGGTATCGCCCGCGTCCACGGTCTGGAAGCGGCGATGGCCGGTGAACTCCTGGAATTTCCGCACGATGTCAAAGGCATGGTGCTGAATCTGGAAGAGGACAACGTCGGCGTCGCCTTGCTCGGCAATGCCAACGTGATCAAAGAGGGCGACCTCGTCAAGCGCACTGGTCGCATCGTCGAAGTGCCGGTTGGCAAAGCGCTGCTCGGCCGCGTGATGAACGCGCTCGGTCAGCCGATCGATGGCAAGGGCCCGCTGGCCAATGCCGACGGTTCGCCCATCACCTACGGTCGCGTCGAAGTGAAAGCCAAGGGCATCGTTTCCCGCAAGCCGGTGACCGAACCGCTGCAGACGGGCCTGAAGCCGATCGACGGCATGGTGCCGATTGGCCGCGGCCAGCGCGAGCTGATCATCGGCGATCGCCAGACCGGCAAGACCGCGGTGGCGATCGACGCCATCATCAACCAGAAGCCCGAGCACGACCGCTTCAAAGCGGGCGACACGACCGTCAAGCCGGTGTATTGCATCTACGTCGCCGTCGGCCAGAAGCAGTCGACGGTGGCGCAGGTCGTCAAGAAGCTGACGGATCACGGCGCGTTGGATTACACGATCGTCGTCTCGGCGGGCGCGTCTGACTTGGCGCCGCTGCAGTTCCTTGCGCCGTACACCGGTGCGGCGATGGGCGAGTATTTCCGCGACAACGGTATGCACGGCCTCATCGTCTACGACGATCTGTCCAAACAAGCGGTCGCGTATCGCCAGATGTCGCTGCTGCTCCGCCGTCCGCCGGGCCGCGAAGCGTATCCGGGCGACGTGTTCTACCTCCACAGCCGTCTGCTCGAGCGCGCCGCCAAGCTGCGTGACGAAGAAGGTGGCGGATCGCTGACGGCGCTGCCGATTATTGAGACGCAGGCGGGCGACATTTCCGCGTACGTGCCGACCAACGTGATTTCGATCACGGACGGTCAGATCTTCCTGGAAAGCGACCTGTTCTTCAAAGGCATTCGCCCGGCCATCAACGTCGGTCTGTCGGTGTCCCGCGTCGGCGGTGCGGCCCAGGTGAAGGCGATGAAAGCGGTGGCGGGTCCTCTGCGTTTGTCGCTTGCGCAATACCGTGAATTGGCTGCGTTTTCGCAGTTTGCGTCGGACCTCGATCCGGCGACGCAGCGCACGCTAGCGCAAGGCGCGCGCCTGACGGAGCTGCTCAAGCAGCCGCAGTACCAGCCGATGCAGGTGCACGAGCAGGTTGTCCTGATGTTCGCCGCGACGGCCGCGGAAGGTTTCATTGACCATCTGCCCGTCGCCGCGCTGCGCCGCTACGAGTCGGAGCTGTTTGCGTTCCTGCGCAACCAGAAAGCGTCGATGCTGGAAGACCTGAAGAACGGCGTCACCAAGACGGATCTGAAGAAGAAGGACGACCCGTACCGCGTGGCCCTGGTGGCGGCGCTGACCGAGTTCAAGGCGCTGTTCCAAGCGTAAGGTCTGGTCAACAGGGTCGTTCCGTAGCTAGTTCGAGGCAACATGCCATCTTTGAAAGCAATTCGACGTCGCATCGTGTCGGTCCGGTCCACGGCCAAGATCACGCGTGCGATGAAATTGGTGGCGACGGCGAAATTGCGCCGTGCGCAGGAGCGGCTCGTGCAGTTGCGTCCTTATGCCCGGCGGGTCAACGACATGATCGTTGAACTGGCCGCGGGCACGGACATGGACGCGCACGCGCTGCTCGCGGTTCGCCCGGCGAAACGCACGCTGATGCTGGTGCTGACTTCGGATCGCGGCCTTGCGGGCGCATTCAACGCGAACGTCAACAAAGCGGCGTGGAACTGGGTCAAGGCCAATCAGGCCAACCGCGAGCACATTGAGCTGCGCGTGGTCGGCAAGAAGGGCCGCGATTTTTTCAAGGCGCGCCAGACGCAAGTCGGTCACGTCTACACGGACGTGCTGAACAACGTCACGCTGGAGCGTGCGACCGGCATTGGCCGTGAGCTCGTTGCCGCGTACGTGGATGGCCATTTCGACGAAGTGTTCATCGCCTACAACCAGTTCAAGTCGGCGATGACGCAGATTGTTCAGGTCGAACGCGTGCTGCCGCTGCCGCCAACCGGTCTGGACGATGGCAAAGGCGCGCCGGTTGATGCTGCGCCGACGACCGTCGACACGATCTTCGAGCCGACCAAGGACGCCGTGCTGGATTCGATCCTGCCGATGTCCATCGACGTGCACGTCTACCGCTGCTTGCTGGAATCGGTCGCGTCGGAAATGGGCGCGCGGATGACGGCCATGGACGCGGCGACCAAGAACGCCGGCGAGCTGCTGGCGCGCATCACGCTGGCCTACAACCGCGCTCGCCAGTCGATTATCACCACGGAACTGATGGAAATCACGTCAGGTGCCGAGGCTCTCAAGGGTTAGGTCACCGGGGCTCAGTCTCGCATCCATTTCTGCGCTAGGAGTTTCTCATGTCGTACGGTCGCATCAGCCAGGTCATCGGTCCCGTCGTGGACGTCGAGTTTCCCAATGGCCAGGTCCCGGAAATCCTCACCGCGCTCCGCGTGACCAACGCCGCGATCAACGGCGAGGAATGGAACCTCGTGCTGGAAGTGGCGCTGCACTTGGGCGAATCGTCCTGCCGCGCCATCGCCATGGACACGACCGACGGCCTGCGTCGCGGTCAGGACGTCCTGGACACCGGCAAGCAGATTCAGGCGCCCGTGGGCGATGAAGTGCTCGGTCGCATCCTGAACGTGGTCGGCATGCCCGTGGACGACAACGGCCCGGTCAACGCCAAGGAATCCTGGGGCATTCACCGTGAGCCGCCGGCATTCGACCAACTGACGACGACCGTGGAAATGTTCGAAACCGGCATCAAAGTCATCGACTTGCTGGCGCCGTACACCAAGGGCGGCAAAATTGGCCTGTTCGGCGGTGCCGGCGTGGGCAAGACCGTGCTGCTGATGGAACTCATCCGCAACATGGCCGTGGAAAAGGGCGGCTTCTCGGTGCTCGCGGGCGTCGGCGAGCGCACGCGCGAAGGTCGCGACCTGTACAACGAAATGATCGAGTCCGGCGTGATCGCGGTCGAGAAGGACGAGCACAACGAGCCGATCATGATCAACGGCGTGCCCAAGCTCATCCCAGGCAAGTCGCAGGTCTCGCTGATTTACGGTCAGATGAACGAACCGCCGGGTGCGCGCGCGCGTGTGGCGTTGACGGCGCTGACGATTTGCGAATATTTCCGAGACGTCCGCAACAAGGACGTGCTGCTGTTCGTCGACAACATCTTCCGTTTCACCCAAGCCGGTTCGGAAGTGTCGGCGCTCCTCGGTCGTATTCCGTCCGCGGTGGGCTACCAGCCGACGCTGGCCACGGAAATGGGCCAGTTGCAGGAGCGCATTACGACGACCAAGAACGGTTCGGTGACGTCCGTGCAGGCCATCTACGTGCCCGCCGACGACTTGACCGATCCGGCGCCGGCCACCGCGTTCGCCCACTTGGACGCGACGACGGTGCTGTCCCGCGCCATCACGGAAAAGGGCATTTACCCGGCCGTGGATCCGCTCGACTCGACGTCGCGCATTCTGGATCCGATGGTCGTGGGCGAAGATCACTACGCCGTGGCCCGCCGCGTGCAGTCCATCTTGCAGGAATACAAGGATCTGCAGGACATCATCGCGATTCTCGGCATGGAAGAACTCAGCGAAACGCAGAAGCTCACCGTCGGCCGCGCGCGCCGCATCGAACGCTTCCTGTCGCAGCCGTTCTTCGTCGCGGAAGTGTTCACCGGCAGCCCGGGCAAGTACGTCAAGCTGTCGGACACCATCAAGGGTTTCAAAGCGATCTGCGACGGTGAGCTCGACCACATCCCGGAAGGTGCCTTCCTGATGTGCGGCGGCATCGAGGAAGTGATCGAGAAAGCCAAGTCGATGTAGGGGTTGCCCATGAAGTGCGAGATCGTGACGCCGGTGGGCATCAAATATTCAGGCGACGTCCAGGGCGTGATCGCGCCGGGCGCTTCCGGCGACTTGGGCATCCTGCCCGGTCACCAGGCGCTGCTCTCCGGTCTGCGGACGGGCGTTTGCACGGTGCAACTGGGACCGCACAATGACCTGTCGCTGGTCGTCGATGGTGGCTATGTTCACGTCGTTGGCGGCGAGACCGTCACGATTACGACGGAATTGTGCGAAAAGGCCGAAGACATCGTGCTCGACGCCGTGCGCAAGGACCTGGAATTGGCGACTGCGGAGTTGAGCTCAACCCGCGAAGACGTGCAGAGCGAACTCTGGAAAGTGCGCAAGCGCGCGGTCGATTTGGCGGAAACGCGTGCGCGGGTCGGGGCGACGAAGTAGTCGAGCTGGCGTGACAGGTCGTTGACGGCGGTCGCCGCCACGCGCAAGCTGGCCGAATCGGTCCGTGCGCGGGGGCGTCGTGAAGCTGATTCGAAGGCTCAAGCTCTTGGCGTTTGCATCGTCGCTGATCGCATGTGGTGGCGGCCACGACGCGACTGCGAAGATTGACTTCACGCTGCCCAACGGCAAATTCTCGGCCATCGAGGCGGTCACCGCGTTTCCAGCCAAGCTGGACCCGCAAGATGGCCACGTGATCGCGCGTGTGTGCGGTGCGCCGCTCGGGCCAGACGATCCAGGCGCCGATGAGGCGAACGGCTTTGAAGTCACTGCGAATTTCTGGTCGACCAGCGTCGGACAATGGGCGTGCGTCCACGACCCAGTCAACTCGGTCAAAGAAGGCGAGATCGTTGACGAAATTCCAGTCGTGGCTGGTCTGCAGGGAACGGTTACGCCGACGAATTTCAACTTCACGCTTCGCCAGCTTGGCTTGCCAGATGACTCGACCGCCGCAGTGCCGGCGCCGACCGCACTCGTAGCCACGGCGGTGCGCTATGCCAACATCGTTGACCGCTGCGATGCGGCGCAAAACGAGGCTACGCCAATCAACCTGGCGCTCATCATCGACAATTCGGGATCGACGAAGGGCAATGTCGACCAGAAAATGCTGAAGGAGGACGCGGATGGCTATTACGATCCGCCGCCGCCGCCGCTGACCAACGTGGCTTCGGACTGGTACGGCGCGCGTTTCAACGCCGCGAACAACTTCATCGAGAACCTGAACACCAAGGATCGCGTTGTCGGCTACGTGTTCGATGAAAGCGGCCCGCACGTCGCGGCCTCGGACTCGTTCATCTGCACGGGCACGGGCAATCCGTCGCTGGACAATGCGCCATGCCGGCCGGAAGACTCCAGCTCCTGCCCGTCGCCGGGCACGTGCGATCCGGACCCGACGCAA
>CAIYBN010000093.1 GCA_903924465.1 uncultured Myxococcales bacterium
GCGGAGTTCGCGCTCGGACAGGTCAACCGGGGGATTCCATGTGCTCGCCATCTGCAACCGCCTTGTCAGGCAGTGCAGTAGATCGCAGACGGGATCGCTTGTCGATCCCTGTGGTTGGGGGAATTGATCGCGTCTCTAGGCCTGCATCGACGGGTCGGCGGCGGGCGAATTCCCCGCGCGGAACGCACCGGGTTGACGCTACTGCCTTACTTCTTGTCGTAGGCACAGCGAATGCCGGAGTTCATCAGCGCGCCATCGGAGAAATTGCGACTGCTGACGCGCAACGTGTAGAAGTTGGACTTGTAGCCACCGCCGCGGATGCCGTGGGCACTGTAGGGGCTGCTGTCCGGACCGGCTGGGTTCTTCCAGCCACCAAATGGCGTGAACGTATAGTAGGCGGGGTCATAGAAGTCCGCGACCCACTCGGCGGCATTGCCGGCGGCGTCGTAGAGTCCGTAGGGCGACTTGCCCGCGGCGATGAGCCCGGGCGCCGTCGCTCCACCGACGCAGTCTTGCCCAGAAGTGGGGTCGTTGCCATTGGCCAGTGAACACGTTGGTGCTTCGTTGCCCCAGGGGAAGATGCGGGAAGCAGTTGCGCATTGACCGGCGGGGTACAGCTCGCAACCGCCGCGCGCCGCTTTCTCCCACTCAGCCTCGGTTGGCAGGCGTCCGCCAACCCAGTTGCAGTACGCGGTGGCATCGGTCCAGTCCACACACGTGACGGTTTTGGTGAAATCGGCGATGGGCTTCTCGCCGGAACACCCTGGAGCGCCTGGGATGAACTTGCATAGTCCAGCATCGACGCAGCCCTTGAGCTGCTGAATCGTCACTTCTTTGGTGTCGATATAGAAGCCGTCCAACTCAACCAAATGTCCGGGGTTCTCGGAATCCGAGCAGTTTGGGTCACTGCTCACGCAGCCCATGTAGAACGAACCCGCGGGGATGAGTGCGACGACTTTGCCGACGCACTTGCCCGCAGCGCAGCTGTCGATCATCGTCTCGGCATTGCCGTCGTCGCACGGCGTTCCGTCGAAGGCGGGTTGTACGGCGCAACCCTTTGTGGTGTCGCAATAGTCGGCGGTACAGGGATTGCCGTCATCGCAAGGCGTCACCGCCGCGGGGAAAGTGCAACCTTGCACGGGATCGCAGAGGTTGTCCGTGCAGGCGTCGTTGTCGTCGCATGGCTTGGCCGATGGCGGCGTGCAGACCTGGCCGACGCACTTCTCACCGCTGGTGCACGCGTTGTTGTCGTCGCAGGTGGACTGGTCGAGGACCGTGAAGACGCAGCCTTTGGTCGGGTCGCACGTGTCCGTGGTGCAGCCATTGGCGTCATTGCACAAGTTGTCCTGCGGTCCGCCGACGCAGCCTTGGCTCCAGACGCAGCTCTCGACGGTGCAGGTGATGCCGTCGCTGCAGTCGACCGGGCTCCCCGCCGCGCATGCGCTGTTGGCGCACGTGTCGCCCTGCGTGCACGCGTCGTTGTCCGTGCAGGTCGCGGCGTTGGCCGTGTAGACGCAGCCGTCGGCGCAACTGTCATTGGTGCACACGTTGCCATCATCGCACGCCAACGCGCCGCCTCCGGTGCATTGACCGGCCACGCACGCATCGTTGACGGTGCACACGTCGCCATCGTCGCACGGCACGCCACTGGCCGGTGCCGATTTGCAACCGCTCGTGCTGTTGCAGGAATCCGTCGTGCATGGATCGCCATCGTCGCAGGACTTGGCGTGCGATACGACGCAAGCGCCGGCCTTGCAGCCACCGACCGAGCACGCGTCCGCGAGTGAGCACGGCGCCTCGTTGTTGCCGTGCTTGCAGGCGCCGTTCACGCACGTGTCGTCCGTACACGGGTTGCCGTCGTCGCAATCGGTTTCACTCGCTGGATCGCACGCCGCCACCTCGCTGGCAGTCACATCGCCAGCGTCCCCGACGACGGTGTCAGGCTGAACTTGGACGTCCGAGCCGCCGGAATCGACGCTATCCGGTCCGTTATCCTGGACAGCGGTGTCTTGCGTCGTCGCATCCGTGCCTGCTGTCGTCGCGTCACTGCCGCCGATCGCCGTATCCTCCACGGATGCGCCGCCATCAGTTGACTTTGCCGTGCCGCATGCGCTCGCGGTGACCAGTACCCAGAATCCAACCAGAAGCCAAATCGATTTGTGCTGCATCATCCTGTCTCCTGATGGCGAACGGTAGCTGGGCCTATTGCGTAGGTCAAGGGCGGGCGGGAGTGGATATTGGGCTGGGTTTGATCAGGTTTCGGGACGCTTCGTCTCCCGGCACGCTTGGGAGGAAGCGCGGCGGCGCGATCCGGACGGCTGGTGGCGCACGTTGCGGACTTCCGTCCGCTCTTGACCTGCCTGCGGCACGGGCGTGCGGACTTCCGTCCGCTCTTGACCTGCCTCCGGCATGGGCATGCGACCTTCCGGTCGCCCGGGCCGCGCACGGAAGTGCGCAATCCCCACGCGAAAGCTTGTCGAAGCGCGCCGCCGCTGTGCTTGGACGGCGCTGTCCCGTCCATACGCGTTCCGAAACCACATCCAGGCCAAGCGACCCAGCGCCCAGGTGGGTTGGATCAGCCTGCACGCGCGCGCATGCCTCGCTACGGCAACAGGCAAACGCCGCTCTGGCAGACGCCGTTGCCGCCCAACACTTTGTCGACACAAGGAGACTTATCGGTGAGCGGCGTATGCACGCAGGCCGCGCCGCTGCACGCGTCTGACGTGCAGGGTTCGCCGTCGTCGCACGGCGTGGCAGCGAGCTGGCAGATCCCAGTGGGCGGGTCGCAGACGTAAGTGCTGCAGCCTGATTCGGGCTGACACGTCACCTGCAGCGTCTTGTGCACCGCGCAGGGATGCGGTGTGGCGCCAATGCCGTAGCTCGTGGTGATGTCGCAGTATGGCAAGCCATTGCACAAGTTGCCGTCCTCCCATTGCAGGCAATCGTTGTCGTTCGCGCATTCGCACAAGTTGCCACCGCCCTGGCAGCTTCCACCGTGGCAAGATTGCCCGACGATGCAAGGATCCGGTCCTTGGCACTTGCTGTTGTCGGCCAACGCCATCGGCTCGCACTTTCCGGTGGCGGACTTGCAGACGTTGGTCGTGCACGATTCCGACGCCGGCGCGCAGGTCGGCGCGGTGCCGGGCAGGTAGATGCACTTGCGGATGCCACCTTGCCACTGGCAGCCAACCTGACCGACGCATGGGTCGGCCCAAGGCATGCCCGCGCAATCCGCATCGACGATGCACTCGCAGATGGACTGACCCACGCAGGTGCCGTTCTGGCATTGGCCGCCGGCCGTGCAAGCGTTGAGGTCATCGCAGGGCATGCCTGTGGGCAGTTGCTTGGCGACACACTTGCCGCTCGCTGGGATGCAGGTCGCCTTCGTGCACGCGGTGTCGGCGATCGGACTGCAATACACCGCCGTGGCCGGATTCCACACACAGACATGCGCGCCAAGGTCGCAGTAGTACGTGCCGCTGCACTTGTCGCCCTTGCCGGCACAGTCCGCCTCGCTGAAACACTCGCACGCCGGGTCTTTCACGCCCGCAGTGCACGTGCCGGTCACGCAATGGTCGCCGACGGTGCAGGCCTCGCCATCGGCGTCGCAGGTGACGCTGTCGGGCAAGTCGACCAAGGTGCATTGGCCGGTCTTGGCGTCGCATGTGTTCACCCGGCATGCGGTGTTGTTGACGGTCGGGCACGTCACCGGTGTGGCGGGGTTGAGTACGCAGATGTTTTGCACCTTGTCGCAGTAGTACGTGCCATCGCACAGGTTGCCCTTGCCCGCGCAGTCCACGTCCATGAGGCATTCGCAGGCAGGATTCCACGCGCCCGGCGTGCACGCCCCGGCTGCGCAGTGATCGCCAACGGTGCACGTCAGGCCATCCGCATCGCACGTCACAGCGTCTGGCAGGTTGACCAACGCACACTGTCCAGTCTTGGGTGCGCACGTGTTCTTGCGACATGCGGTGTCGTCACCGGTCGCGCAGGTCACCGGTGTGGCGGGATTCAGGAGGCACGTGCCGCCCTTGGCCAAGTCACAGTAGTACGTGCCGAGGCACAAATCGCCGCCGTTCTTGCCCGCGCAATCCGCGTCTTTCAAGCAGGCGCAGGTGAACTTCCCCGCGCCGCAGCTGCCGTCGGCGACGCAGACCGTGTCTTTGGTGCACATGTACCCGTCGTCGCAGGGTTTGCCGAGGTTCACGAGCGCTTCGCACTGGCCGGAAGCCGGGTTGCACTGCCAGTGGTGGCAGACGTCCGGGTCGTTGGCCGGACAAGTGGTGCCCGTCGATGGGTTGGGCTGGCACTTGGTCAGCGCCTTGTTGCAGAACCACACGACCTGGCACTTGTCCGTGCTGTTGTAGGCCGCGCAGTCGGTGTCCTTCAAGCATTCGCACAGCGTCTTGTCCCATGTCCCGGGCTTGCAACTGCCGCCTTGGCACGCTTCGTCGGACGTGCACTTATTGGCATCATCGCAGGGCGTGCCGTCCGCGACCGGTTGCCACGCACATTTCGCCGGCGGACCCACGCATCCAGGCACCTCGCACGGGTGCGCGGCTTGTAGGCTGGCCCACGACTCCGTGCAAGCGTCGAGCAGCGCCGCTGCCTGAAGGCACTTGCCGGTCGCGACGTCGCAATAGTGGTTGCCCAAGCAGCCCGTCGGCTCGTTCAGGTAGGCACATTCGGTGGACTTGGTGCAGCCCTCAGGAAGGCCAGCGTCCGTGACGGTATCGCTGGATGCGTCCAAATGTGGTCGTCCCGACTTCACATCGCGGCCAGGTTTGGCGTCGAGGCTGGCCGAATCGGTGACGCGACCGTCGGCCAGCTCCGTCGTGTCACCGTTGGCGCCTGACCCGTCGGGGAGAATGATGCTCAGGGCATCGGGTGCGCCACCGATGGGCAGGCTGCCGGCGAGGCCAACGCAGCCGGTGAGTGCGAGGGCGAGGCAGGCGACGGTGGATTTCCTGGGGACGGCGATCAGGCATTCCTCCCTGAGTGTGGCTGCGGCACGCTGGCGGGTCTGCGGCAGGCGCGCGCCATGGATCTCGCAGTGTGCCGCGTCTTGCCGCAGCGTCAAGGTGGGGACAATTGCCAAACGTTGTCCAACTCGTGCGCCAAGTCGGCCTCACCCCAAAACATGCCACAAACTTGTCACAATTCCTCCCCCAGCCCTATTCAACCAATTCGCCTCACCGCTCGCGATTTCACCCACTCACCGGCAGACTTGACGCTGCCATCGCCTCGCGGCATCCTGTTCTCAGTCCCGCGCACCACGCGCATATGTGCCACAACGGCCGGTCCAATGAGGATGTGACGCACCGGCTGCCCATCGTTCGTGGAGTCCGTCATGCCTCTTCCCTCTCTCGCCGCCACGTCCGACAACCTGATCCGCGATGGCTTGTACATCATCGCGCTGATTCTCGCCGACCCGGAGACGCTGAGCCTCGCACCGACGCTCGAAGGCGCCCAGAACGCGCTGGAATTGGCCATCGACGAGCGTGAGGCCATGGACAAAGTCGCCATCAAGGCGTCCGCTGTCGCGGATTTCCGTCTCGGCGCGGCGCAACGGGGAATTGTCCTGTTCGGAGCCCGATGCTATGGCCATTTCGGCAGTCGCGCGGATGTCGGGTACCTGCGCCTCTTTCCACACTCGCCGTCGGATATTGCCTACATCACGCCCGGCGATCGCGTGAATGCCTTTGCGGCACTGCGCAAAGCCGCGGTCGATGCCGCGACGCCCAAGGAGCTTGCGAGCGCGGTCAAGGTTCTCGTCGCAGCATTGGATGACTGGACGATGGCGGAAGCGATGGCTGCCAAGACAACCGATGGCCTCAAGAAGGCCAGCAAGCAGGAAGCCGACGAGGCGGATGACTGGCAGACGGCGGTACGCAAGCTGCGCGGGCAAATCATCTCACTGTTCCCCCGCGACGTCCGTCGCCAGCGCAGCTACTTCCCGCAGAAGAAGGCGAACAAGAAGCCGAACGACCCCGATTCGGTGGGGTAGCGCGCAACAACAACGGCAAAACCTCGCGTCGACCGGTATAAAGCCTGCATCGGGTCAAGCCCAGCCCCGCGAACACCACCCGCATCATCGCCCCCAGATACTCCCCAGCGCGGCGCGAAGCGCCCAGCCCCCCATGCAAGGCGAGCACGGGGCGGGCGTAGCCAGCCCTGCGCAGCCTCCCCCAGAACCACCGTACCGCGATCGACCGGTGTACCCAAAATTGCCTAGAGCGAGCACGGGGCGGGCATAGCCCGCCCTGCGCAGCGAACCAAAAGGAAGAGAGCGCGAGAGAAACCTACGGTTTCTCTCGCACCCGGCGCGCCTGCGGCGCCGGCCGCATCCCCGTAGCCAACGGTCCCGCCAGGCCCCCCTCACCCAGCCGCTGCCGCAAGCCGCCGAAATCGGCAATCACACTGCGATGCGCCCAACGCCAACGTGCTCTGGCGCGTATAGTCGACGCCCAGGGCGGCGAAGTACTGCGGAAAGACCAGGTCATCGGCATAACAATTCGGAATACAGGCTTCGGGCACGCCTGCGAGGCTTGCGAGATCGAGCCAGATGCAAGAGGTGATATCAAATTGGAAGACCTCGTCCGCGTCCTCGGCCACGACCACCGTGCCCGCGGCGGCCTTGCGTGCCGCTTCAGGCCCGGCCCGGAAGTATTCACGCAGCGCATTGAACGGATCGGCAAAGGACAGCACGTCCGCTGGTTCCGGAAGGAGCAGGATCAGCGCGTCGGCGGTTTCATCCATGATTTGCTTGCAGATCGCGATGGCCTTGGCGCTGCCAAAGAGGGACTTGAGTGCACAAAAGAGCGCCAGGTATTGCACCTGCTGGGCGATAAAGGGGTCGTTGTTGAAGCCTCGTTCGCGTAAACCGCTGAGATCCAGCGCGGCGATCCGCTGCTTTTCACGCCAGAACGCGAGGCCGAATTGGAATCTTTGCAGGAATCCGAGATGGGAGAGCACGACGGCCATGCCCTTGCGCTTCATCTCGGCCTTGATGGCGTCCGGCCAGGCGCCTTCCGCGTCGCTGAACGCCACGGCATAGTTGCGCAACGCTTGAACTTTCATCTCGACCTCCTCGTCTCCCTGTGGCGGCATGGGCGGGTCCTGCCGCTACGGCATCCACTTGTCTGCACATCTCCACCCAAACCGAGTATTCCAAAGCGGTGCCATTTCGACAAGCACACAAGCCAATCCTGATTTCGCCAAATCCACGCATCGCCACTCGCTGTGCCAGCCGTCGCCAGCGCAGTGACTTTCCGCAGGCGAAGGCGAACAAGCAGGTCAAGGTGAGGGAACCGGTGGCGTAGCGCGTCAAGACGACGTTCAAGCGTTGTGGATGGATGCGATCCCGCAGGATCGACGAACGCGATGGAGCCACAACGTCCGTGTCGGAGCGGCATGGACGACGTCTACGCCGAATCCTGCCACGCGATTTTGCGCGCAGACGACGTCTACGACGATTTGAGATGCCTGTTGAGACCGCGTAGACGACGTCGATACCTCCCTTTGCTCATGCTGACGGTGCGTAGTGACCGTTGAAGCGCCCGCAACGGCAAGACGCGCGCCCCGAGCCGTCTGGACCGCGGCGCCGTGGCTCCCCGCAAGCGCCGGTGGAGACGGTCGCGTTCCGAAATCTCCAAGTGCGAAGCATGCGCGAACGACGTATCCGTCCCGGCCCGACGCCTGATCCCCGCAAGCCACTTACCGCCCCGTCCGCACTACCACATACCGGGGCCGCTCCGTCACGCGCAGATCCGCCATCGCCTGCAACGCGCGGACCGTTGGCGCCAGGTCCGCGGCAATCTCGTCGGGACACTTCGCCAGATGCTGCTCGCCACACGGCCAATGGTGCGCCGCCCAGAGCATGTCAAAGTACGGCAGCACCACCACATCGGCATCGCGCGCCAGCAGCGCCCGCACCTGCGCGGCAAAATCGCGGTCGATCTGGCCAAATTGAAACGGTTGCATCGTCTCCGGCCAATGCGCGCGCGCCATGGCCAGGTTCTTGTCGCCGCCGATGTTGTAGGCACGGATGTCCAGGCGCGGCGCCAGATAGTCGACGATGAAGTCGTTGCCAAAGGGCAGAAAGGCCACGCGTTCCTTCGGGGGGATCATCTGGCGCAAATCGTCCAACAGTTCCCAGTCCAACTGACGCAGGTTGTCGCGGTAGTCGATGGCTGTCCGCCACTTCTCGACCGGGTGCGGCAGGTTCAGGAGCAGGATGGCAAGCGGAACGAGAGCGCGATACCGCGATCCGGGCTGGGCCAGCCACAGCAACAGCAGCAGCCAGAAGCCCAGGGTGCACAGACCCATCCAGCGGTAGCTCGCGCGCATGTTCTTGAAGCCCGGAAGGTGCTTGGACAGCAGCGAATTACCGGTGTGGAGACCGGCCAGCTCCTGCGGCATCAGCGGATCGCGGTGGGCCTGCATCGCCACGGGCCGCGTGCTGTGGCACTTGAGAGACGGACCGAGCGCCATGTAGCCGCCGAACAGCGCCATCGCGAGGAAAATCAGCGCCAGACGGTTCCGCGTGCGCCACCAGGCAAAGAGACCCGCAAGCAGCAGCGGCAAGGTGAAGGTGGTTTGCCAGACCGAGGCGTCGCCGAACTGCTCCACCGTCGAGCGCGGCTCGCTCCAGCCCACGGTATCGAGCAGCCAATGCGTGCCTTGGGTCGGCAGGACGAGGAACCGCAGGTCAACGCCCCAGCCGCGAAAGGCTTCCATGGGATCCACCTGAAACGCCGTGCGACCGACATAGGTGGTGTAGAGCTTGAAGGCGAGCGCCAGGCTGAGCCCATGCAGCGGCAGGCCGAAGCGCAGGAGTGGGCGGCGCTGGGCGCGGTCAGTCAAGGCCGTCCAGACGAGCAGCAGCGACGCGCCGACGGTGAAGAGCATGAACGTATACCCGTCCATGAACACTGCGATGAGGCAGGTGAGGACGTATTGACTGGCCAGCAGGACGAACGCACGACGCTGGACCGGCGGTTGGCGCACCAGTGCAAGCGGCGCGGCGAGGTAGGCCGGCAGGAGTGCAAAGCCCATCGACAGCATCGAGTAGTGGGCGTGGTTCCAGACGATCGGCAGCGTCAGCCACAGCGCGGCGCCAAAGGCAGCCATGGCGGCGCGCAGGCCCAGTAGACGGCCGACCCGGAGGGCACCCACAAAAGCGACGGCCAGCCAGAGCCAGAGAATGAGCGCATACGCGTCGCCGGGGTGCAGGCCGGCGGCGATCAACTGCCCGGCAGGCCAGGCACCGGGCAGGCCAAAGACAATCGGCGCCGGCATCGGGTTGCCGAAGTGATGGGCGTAGAGGTTGAAGAAGCCACCGCTGGCAAACGACGCGCCGAAGCCGGTGGTCCAGAGCGCCTGACCGAGCGTCGGTATGGCCACGAATGGCAGGGCGCCGTGGACGGCGAGGACCAGCGCGAAGCACAACCCGGCGAACAGGAGGTTGCGCCAGCGGTCGCGGGAATCAACGGACGGCATGGCGCGCCTCCGACTTGGGCAAGAGCGAGGCAAAGACGAAGAATGCAACGTCACCCACCACGTTCACCATGCGGCCGAGCACGATGGCCAGGAGCAACTCGGCTTGACCGTAGCGGTGACCGAGCAGCAGCAACAGCATCGCTTCGCGAATGCCACCCCCCGCGGGCGCGCCTGGGGTCACCAGACCGACCAGCCACGCCAGAACGAACGCGCCGCAGACGGTCGGCGCGGTGTGCCAGTCGAACGGTTGCGCTTGGACCAGGGACAGCACGGACACAAAGACGCTGCCGTTGATCGTCACCAGGGCCAGATGACAGGCCAGCGCGCGCACCAGCGGCATGCCAAAGGTCGCCCGCGCCACGGCAAAGGCGACCGCAAGCGCCGGAACCACGAGCCACGCGGGCACTTGCGGCACCAGCAGGGGCGCGGCAATCAGGGCGAACAGCGCGCCAACGGATGCGAGCAGACCGAGTTCCCACAGCACCGACCGCGCCAACGGCCCACCGGGCAAGCCTGCAGCCACGCCAATCGCCTGCCGCCCGGCGAACTGGAAGATGTTGCCCGGGACATAGCGGCCCAACTGCGACACCCCATGCGCGCGCACCGCCCACAGCGGCATGACGTCCAAGCGCACCAACTTCAGCAACTGCCACCAGGCGAGGCCGAGGAAGACGTTGGCCAGCCCGGACACCAGCGCCAGGGCGCCGAGCACAGTCACGGTGCCCGATGAGAGGTGTGCGCCTTCCAGCTCGGTGGCGTATTTGCGCATCCGCAGCACGACAAACACGACCGCGACCAGTCCGAGCGCGAAGCCCAGCGCGTTCAACGCCGGCTTGATCCAGGCTCGCCGGGCACTGGTGGTCATCGGCGGACCTGCCATGCCTTCGTGATCCTGCTACCCATCGCTTCGCTGCTCAGCCCGCAACTGCGCCAGTTCCTCTTCGGCATGTTGCTGGCGAAATCGCACGTCCTCCAGCAGCGCGCGGTTGGCCGCCAACAGGTCGGCCACGAACGCGACGAGCAGCGTCTGGAAGCCAATGCCCAGCAGGACACTGGCGAGAATCAGCGATTGGACGTGGCCATTGCCATGACCGCTCGCGTAGAACGCCAGGAACCGCAGGCTGATGAGGAGACCGGCACCGAACAGCACGGTGCCGATGGTGCTGAAGAAGCGGAAAGGTTGGTAGATCACGAAGATGCGGATGATCGTGATCATGCCGATCTTGACATAGGAACTGATGCTCCGCACCAGACGCGACGGGCGCAAATCGGGATTGACGCGAATGGGCACGGACGTGATGGCCATGTTCTTCTGGCCAGCCTGGATGATGGTCTCCAGCGTGTAGGTGTAGTCGTTGAAGACCACGAGCCGTTGCGCTGCCGTGCGCGAAATGGCACGAAAGCCGCTGGGCGCATCGGGAATATTGGTGTGACTCGCCGCGCGTACGACCCAGCTACCGAGCAGCTGCAGCGCGCGTTTGAGCAGCGAGAAGTTGGCCATGTTCTCGATGGGCCGGGCACCGACGACGATTTCTGCCTGCCGGGCCACGATCGGCGCGACGAGCGCGGGGATGTCGTCGGCGTTGTACTGGTTATCGGCATCCGTGTTGACGATGACATCCGCGCCCAGGCGCAGGCACGCATCCAACCCGGTCATGAACGCGCGGGCAAGCCCCTGGTTGCGCGTGTGCGGGATGACGTGATCGACGCCGTTCGCCGTGGCCACCTGCGCCGTGCCATCGCTGCTGCCGTCGTCGATGACCAGCCACTCGACCACGTCAAAGCCCGGCACCTGTCGCGGCAATGCGGCCAGCGCCACGCCCAAGGTCGCCGCCTCGTTGTAGCACGGGATTTGGATGATCAGCTTCAGCGCATTTGCCTTGTGAAGGTGGACCGACCGACGGAGCGGCATATACCGGCATTTCAAGTCTGCCCCCGCGTGCCGACACCGTCAAGCCGGCGAATGCTCCGACGCGACGCGCCGGTCGTGGGTCCATTTGTCGGCGATGGGACGGCGTCTGGTTGCGCAATGCGGACATGCTGCACCGCGCCGAACAAGTATTGCGGTGGCGCAGCTCGAGCCGCTTCCGCACGGGATTGCGCACTTCCGCGTGCACGCCAGTGCCGGAGGCAGGCAAAGAGCGACCGTAAGGTCGCAAAGTGCGCCCCGAGCCGGTCGAAACGCGGCGCCGTAGCGCCTCGCGAGCGAGCGCGGAGACGGAGCGTCCCGAAACCGGATCAACCGGACCCAGCGGCAGCGCTCCGGGATTCACCGCGGCCGCCCCATGCTCGCGTCGTCATGCGCCAAGCTCGTCTTGACCGAGTAAACGGGCTTCGTCAGACTGGACCCGGCGCCATGGCGACTGCCGCAGGACGCGGGATGGCGTTGGCAGAAACGGCGTTGCGATGTTCCGGGCACGCCCGCGTGCGCCCAACCCACGTGCCCCCCAACCGAGGAGACCGCCGATGCTGCAGATGCTCGTGACGCTGCTCGCCCTGGTCCTGGCGTCGCCGCCTGCAACGTGTACCTACGATACCTGGACGTGGAGTGTCGTGGCGCGGAGGGTCGTGGAGCATCAGCACGTCAGCAAGCCGTATGCGCAGGTGACCGAGGACGAGAAGGCATCGGACTGGAACGTCACGGGATGCACCACGTGCCGCGAGGATCAGGAACGCGTCGCCGTTTCTGGGCTGCCGCCCGTGCTGGTCTGCCGTCACTTTGCCCCGCGCATACGCGAGGCCTTGGAGGCAGCGCTCCAAGCAGGTGCGCGGATCGAGACGTTGGTCGGCTACCGCGTCGGTCGCTCAGGGGGCCCGGTCGTCGATGGCAAGCGCACGCGATATGGCTGGCATGCGTTTGGCGAAGCCCTCGACATCAACTCCAAATCCAACGGTTTGTATGGCAACTGCAAGCGCAACACCGCGGTGCCACGCAGCGTCGCGGAACTGGGGCCGTGTCGACTCCGAGTTGGCGGTGCTTGGCGTCCTCAGGCCGCGCCGGCGCAGAGCCTGACCGCGGACGGCGCGATGGTCTCGGCATTTCGCCGTGTGCTGGGTTGGCGTTGGGGTGGCGAGCGCGCAGACAGCGTCAAGGACCTGATGCACCTCTCGCCCGATGGCTATTGACCGTCGAGCGGCCGATTCCCCGTCTCGCTTGCCGAACGTCCGCGCGCAGGCGCGTGGCGAAACCCGATGTCATCGGCAAAGACCGCGCCGTCAAAATGGCTCGAGGAAAATGGCAAATCCAACGTGGCGCGGCGCTTCACGTCGTCGAACAGCGCCAGACCCGCGGTCGGCGAGGTGAATCGCGCCGGGTAGGTGAAGCTCTCGATCACCAGTTCCCACGCGCGCTGCTGCGGATCGGCAATCGCCGCGAGGAGCGCACGCCGCTCGGACGACCTCAGCTCGGCGAGGAGCGCATCAACCCGCGCCGGGTCAAAGGTCGTTGCGGCAAAGTCCGCGTCTTCAGGCGCCGCGCCTTCCTCTGGTCGCCAAGGTGACAGCGATGCCGTGCGCCACAGGGACGGCGCGCCGGTTTCGCGGACCGACGGCGCAAACGGATCGACCAGCACCCCACCGAGACTGACGTTGTAATGCACGTGCGGCGCGACCCACGGAAAGGAAATGAGCGCGTCCAAGCCTGAATAGCCTGACAGCGCGATGGTTTGGCCGCGTTGCACGCGATCGCCGGGTTCGACCAGCGCGCGCGCGAGGTGATTGCTGCTGGTCAACAGCCCGCCGCCGTGGTCGATAAAGACCTTCAAACCGCCGCGGTTGTATTCATTGCGTTTGGCGACCACGAGACCCGCCGCGGCCGCGACGACCGGTGTACCCGGTGGGATGGCAAAATCGGTGCCGTTGTGGCTGTCGTAGGTCATGCCACGGCCGCGAAAGTCGCGCGTCTGCGTGACCTGAACGCTCCACCCGGCCTCGGGCGGCGTCGGCGTGTGGTTGAAGAGGTTGGCGACGATGGCGTAACGTGGCACCGGCATCTTGCCACGCCAGGTTGTCACCGCCAAGCGCGGCATGAACTGACGGAGCGACGAGAGCCCCACGCGTGAACCCGGCACAAGCGGATCCCCGCGCACAGCCAACCACGCCTGCTGCGGCGCATCGCGCGTGAGGCCGAGGATTTCGCGCAGTCTGAGGTCAGGATGGCCATGGCGCTGGGTGATGGAGCGGTACATACGGGCGATTGTGACGGGTGTGTGGATGCCGTCAAGGCGACAGACGGCGACAGACGGCATTGCGGCTCGATTCATGGACCGGCGGGCGTCTCTGCCAACGGAAAGACCGCCGTCGTTCCGGGTTGCACTTCGGACGCGCTCCCCAAGCCCAACCACACCGCGGCCAAGCCCGCCAGCACGCCGACTCCCGCCGTCGTCCAGGCCGCCGCCGCCATGTCTGCTTGCCCCGGATGACGGTCCTGGCCGATCACCGCCAAAGCGCCGCCCGTCATCAAGCCAACGCCGGCCAACCCGCCCAGCAGGACCGAGGCCACCAGCCGCCCCGGATGATCGGTGCGCAGGCCCAAGACGTGCCGCACCAGGACTGGCTCGGCACCGATGCGAACGATGGCCGTGCTCGTCCGCGTCGACGCCGGATCCAGACCGGTAAACAGCAGTTCGTGATCACCTTGCGGCAACACCACCGTGCACGGCGCGCGACACAGCGGCATGGTCTGCAAGGACGGAGCGATGTTGTACGCGCCGGCGCGGTTTCCGACCGGCCAAGCGCCCATGCTGCCGTCAAATTGCTGCCGACCCATGATGCGATCAACACGCGCCGGTTCCCCGACGACGTCCAGCGTCACCACCGTTTCGCCAGGGCCCGGCGTGCGCGGGGCGGACGTGACCGGCGTTGTGCCGCGCTCCGGCATGGGCGGTGCCGCGATGTAATGAACGCTACACGCTTGGGCCAGAAACAGCGCCATGAGAACTGCGGCGGCGAGTGGGGTCGGTCGTTGCATGGTCGTGCCCTCGCCGGGGTCATCGCCACGGCAGAACGACAACGCGCGGCGGAGTTGGTGATTCAGTCTGCACGTCACGCCTTTGTAACTGCTACCCTCGCCGTGGAGGTGTGGCATGAGTCGGTGGCAGGCCATCTTGTTTGGCGCAGCGTTCGCGGGTTGCAGTACGCCGTCTGCGTCGGACCAGGACGCTGTGGATGACGCTGCTGAGATCGTCGACATCATCGAGGTTGCGCAGCCATCCGACGTGATGGTCGCGGACTTGACCGCCGACATGACCCCGGATGCGAGTGCGGCGCCCGGCGAGTCCGTCGTTCAGCATCACGCCCACGCGAGTCGCGACGGCCTCTATGTGTCGCCACAACTGACACTGGCTGCCGCGGCGACCTTGCACATGGACGCCACGTTTGTCGCTCCTGTCGCCGGTCCGACCTACGCCCAGCCTCTCTACCTGGCCGCTGGTCCGGGCGGCAAAGCCGTGCTGCTGGTCGCAACCGAGCAGAATGTGGCCTATGCAATCGACGCGGCGACGGGCAGCCCGGTCTGGCAAACGCCGGTGCTTGCTGCCCCGGTGCCGCTGAACGCGCTGAAGCTGGATCCCGGCTGCGGCAATATCGACCCCCTCGGAGTCACCGGGACTCCGTACGCGGACCTGACGACACGGCGCATCTATCTCGATGCCATGACCACGCCTGATGGCGGAAAGACCAAACGACACAAGGTCTTCGCGTTGTCGGTGGAGGATGGCAGCGTGCTGCCCGGCTGGCCGGTCGATCTCGACAGCGCGTTGGCCAACGCTCAGCCCGCGCCGTTTGTCTCCAAGGCACAGAACCAGCGCGGCGCCTTGCTGGTGCAGGACGGCATCCTCCACATTCCGTTTGGTGGCCATGACGGCGACTGCGGCAACTACCGTGGCTGGGTCGTCGGAATCGACGTCGCCAACCCGAAAAACGTCAGCGGCTGGGCTACGCCTGGTCTTCTGGGCGGCATCTGGGCGCCCAACGGCGTGTCCTCTGACGGCACGAGCCTGTTCGCCACCAGTGGCAACACCGCCGGCGCGACGACCTGGTCCGGCGGCGAGGCGGTCCTGCGCTTTTCCCGAGGCCCAGTCTTCTCCGGCATCCCTCAGGACTTCTTCGCCCCGGCGGACTGGCTGCACCTCGACCAAGCCGATCTCGACCTCGGCGGCGCCGCCGCACTTCTCGTCGACGTCCCCGGCGCCACGCCCGCCAGCCTCGTCGTCGCCATGGGCAAAGACCGCAAGGTCTACCTGCTCGACCGCAACAACCTCGGCGGGATCGGCCACGAATTGCTCAGTCAGGTCGTCGCCACCGGCGAAATCAACGCCGCGCCGACCACGTGGCACACCGACACCGGCACGTTCGTGGCCTTTCGCATCGCCCAAAATGGCACCGGCGTCGCGTGCCCGACCGGCCGCAAAGGCAACCTGGTGGCCTTGCACATCGCCGCGAGCGCGCCGCCCAGCGTCAGCACGAGCTGGTGTTCCGTGGAGAGCGACCTCGCCTCTCCGATCACGTCCGTCTCGTCGGCCAGCGGCACGGACGCTATCGTCTGGAGCATCAGCAGCAATCGCCTCATCGCTTACAACGCTGCGAACGGGGACGAGCTATTTGCCGGCGGCAAGCCCAGCGATGTCATGTCCACCGTGCAATATTTTCAAACGCCGATCGTCGCCAATGGCCGCGTGTTCGTTGCAGCCCACGATCGGTTGTATGCATTTGTCCCCTGAACGCCGCCGGATGCGCGTCGGCCAGGACATCCGTGAGAACTGCTCGCGTCCATTGCTGAAACCGGCAGTGCGCGCGGGTGAACGGTCGTCGACAGTCCGACCTCGCCGTGTGAGCCGTCAACGCGCCAGCGCTCCCTGCCGCAACGCCGCCACATCGGCGATGAGAAACAACAGCCAGTTGATGCCGACGCCCAGCGACGCCAACCGCCCAAAGTCGTGCGGTATCGCCAGCGCCGCCGCTACGATGAGCAACCCCGCGAGCGCCAGGCCCGTCGTCAGGCGCTGCCACGCGGGCTTTCTGGTCAGCAGGGCCGCGCCCGCGACACCCGCGAGCGCGAGCAGCAGCCACTTGACGCCCGTTGCCCACGGCAGCAGGAACAGCCAAAGGCTCGGCGCATCAAGCTGACTGGCCAGTTGGAACAGGCAAATGTTTTCAAAATAATCCGCGCTACAAGCGATGAGCGTGGTGAGAATGGCCCACCGTGCGAGACGTGGATGGTTGGGCAGGAACGCGAGCATGGAGAAGATCAGGAACGCGCCGTAGACGGGAATGAACAACAGGCTGTCGCCGGTATTGATGCGACCCAAGCCGGCCACTGCCGCGCTGCGACAGGCGCCCGGGACGTCGCCGAACAAGGCATGGAGGTCGCCAACCGAGCGCGCGAATTCAAACGCGAGAATCGGCGGGTAGTTGCCAGCCAATCCGCCGCAAGCGACCACGTGGGGTTGGAGTACGCTGTAGCTGGCCAGCACAAGGAGCAACGCTGCAGCAAGCAAGCTGAAGCGGTGGGCGGTTTGAGGTGTCATCGCGTTTTCCTCGCAGGTTCTTCGGCAGCCGGCTCCGGTTTCCCTGCAGGGACACAAGTTACCGCACCAGCACACCACATCCTTCCACATCCACCGGCAGCACGCCATCGCCGCGCACGGGCGTCGGCACGCGCAGGAACGTCCGCAGCGGCGGCGACCCTGGCAGCAATCGGAGGCGGCAGGAAAGCTCCAACTGTGTCGCGTCGTTGGGCAGGGAAATCGCCACGGGGCCGGTCACCTCCGGCGCCTGCCCCGCGGTAAAATGTTGCCAGTTCCAGCTCTTCGGCTCGTGGTCCGCGATGCGCCAGCCCAGGTCGGTCAGTTGCTGCCGGTCCAGCACGACGCCGTCCACGCTCACCGCGACGTGATTCAGCAGCCACGCAATGTTCACCGTCTGCGCCCGCGCACGACTTTGCCAGAACGCGGCGCCCAGTCCGCCGAGCAGCGCCAGCACACCCAGAATGCGTCGCAGCCAGAGCTTCAGCTAGATACCCCAAAATGAAATCGTAGCCCCAAAGTCCGTGTCGCCGCGAGTCGGCCCGCAGGGACGCGAGCCTGGCGACCCAGCCAGCAGCCTAAACATGCCCACCCAGTAACGTGGATTTGTCCCACATCTGTCGGGCATGTTTAGTTCACCATCGACATATCGACCGAACCGAGCGACATCGCCGGCTGCTCCGAGTTCAACAGCAGGTCGCCCGCCAGATCGCACAGCTTCTCCGCGCGCGTCACCGGGTCGGTCGTCTCCAGCAGCGCTTGGCGATCCGCCGGATCCGGCACCAGCGCCGCGGCCAGGCGGTTCACCAAAATCACCGGCTTCTTGGTCGAGGCCAAGACGTTCGCCAAAAGCGTGGCATTTTCGCCCAGCTTCACCATCAGGCCGCGCACGACCGACAGCAGCCGGTCCGACGCTTCCGCCAGCCGCGCCGCATCCGCCGGCAAGTCCGGCCGCACCGTCACGCTCGCCGTACGATACGGCAAAAGCCGATGCAACGTCGTCAGCTCTACCCGCGCCAGGCAATGGACAAACAGGTTGTAGCGCCCGTCGTCCAGCCGTTCGTCGTTGACGATTTTGCACAGCGAGCCAATCTCATGCGCCGGCGGCGATCCGTAGTAATCCGCCTCCCAGCCGCTCTTCAGCCCCACCAGGACAATCAGCCGCTGCGTCGCCAGCGCTTCCGCCGCCATCAGCCGGTAGCGCGGCTCAAAGATGTGCAGGCGCGTCATCGTGTGCGGAAAAATCACGAAATTCGGCAGCGGGAAGACCGGCAGCGCATCGTAGGTGGTGTCGACAATCGGGACGTCCAGCATGAAACCTCCGCGCCACGGCAGCTGGGCACGCGCGCGCGTCCATCATGCGACCTTTGGCCGGCCCGGCAAGTTTTGTGGTCATTGGCAATGACACCGGCACGCGAAGCCAAGGGTCATCGGCCTACTTCCGCTGCGCATCCAGGTGCTTTTTGTAGTCCGTCTTGTAGTACTTCTCGCGGTCGGCGTCCGACAAGCTCTCCGCGTCGCCATACCGGCTCGGACACTTCACCGTCAGGCTCGACGCCCGCAAAAGCCGTGCGCCATCGCCATCGCGCACCAGCCGCCCGGCGACAATCGCGTCGCGGCCTTCTTCAAACGGATCCGGCAGCAGCTTGGGATAGGCAATCGTCAGCTTGTGACCGGCGTTGTCGTCCAAGTCAAAGCGGAAGGACTCACTGGCGGGCTGGCCGCGCACGCTGCCCTTGGCCACTTTGCCGGCCACCTTGATGTCCTTGCCTTCGACCTTGCCGCCGTCGCGCTCCAACTGCGCCAAGGTAAAATTGTACATGCCGGCACCGCCGGAGGTGCTGGAACCGACGACGGCCAGGCCGATGACAATCACCGACACGGCGATGAGCAGCGGCGCCATCGAACGTTTCTTGCGCACGACCGTTTCGGGCGGGAACTCGGGCATCGGCGACTCCAGCCGCAGGAGCGGCGTCGGCAGTGTAGCAAATTGCGGCTAATGCAAGGCTGGAATCGGCGGCTGCTCGACGGCCGGCAGGAACGACACCGGATCCGCATAGCCCCAGACCACTGCGATTTTTCCTTGCTGGATCAGGAGGAACTCCAGCGTGCGGAGGTGCAGCAACTCGTCGCTCGGCGGCACCGGCACCACCGGCGCGCGCTGCCGCAGCGTGACGTCGCGTTCCAGCACCAGCCATTGCCCCGCGGCGTGCTGCCCCAGCAACTGGGTATCCTGCACGTCAAATGCTTGCGCAAAGGCGCGAATCGCCGCCTGATTGGCCACCGCCGTCGTCGTCTCCGTTCCCGCCGTCGTGTCGTGGTACAGCAAGTCCTCCGCCACCAGGCCAGCCGCCGTCGCATCCTTGGCCAGCACAGCCGGGTCGAACGCCGCGACGAACCGCGGCACGTCAAACGCCGCCGGCACCCTCACATCGTCCACCGGCTCGGCCGTCGGCGGGCCCAGCGGCGTCTTTGGTGGGTCCAGCAGATAGCGCCACGGCATGGAATTGCCGTAGAGCCGCACCTGCGCGACGCGATCGTGCAGCGTCACGAGCACCGCAACAAACGGCACGCGGCGATCCGCAACCTGCGCGAGCCCCTGCACCACATCAACCGTCGGCGACGGATGCACCCGCCGCAGGATCTGCAGTTTCGTCGCCGTCAGCACCTGGGTCGCCGCCAGCGCACACGACTGCGCACCCGTGCACATGTCACCGTTGCTCAGGGTCACGGTCACGTCAGCTGCCAGCAGGCCCGCGAGCGTCGGCGTATCCTCCGCCGCCAGCGCCGCCAGCAGCAGATCCACCACCGGCGACGGCGCCTCAACCTGCGTCGGCGTCACGGGCGCGGCAACGGCGACCGGTGTCACCGGCTGAGGCAAAGGCACGGCGTGCACAATCGGCTGCAGTTTCTCGACCGGTACGGGCGGCGGCTGACGACAAGCCGTCACCAGCAGCGCGAAAACAACGAGCAGTTCCTTGCGCATCCGTCAGCTCCCGCCGGCAAAGTGCTGGATGGCAAGCCAAAGCGCCTCCAGATGCCACGCCAGCAGGAAATAGTACGCCAGAAACGCCACGAAGATCGACACGACCGCCAGCGGCCGGTCGCGGTGCCGCCAGAGCAGGTACGTTCCGCCCGAGACAAGCGAAGTCTTGACAAGCACGAACAGGATCGGCTGCTGCTGCGGCAGGTCGAACAGCAGCGGGTTGCTCTCCGTCGCCTTGCGATCGGCCACCCACAGCACGGTCATCACGGCATCGATGACGTTCAGCACCAGGATCGCGCGAATCAGGCCGTTCAGCCAGCCGAATTCCTGCGGCGTACCGAGCCACGGCGCCGGCCGGACGCCGTCACTTTCCTCACGTCGCGGCGGTTGCGTCATGGCGAACCGCAGCTATTTCGGCGGCGGCAACGCCAGCGCAACTTGACCAAGCGAGGAGATGATCGGCTCTTTCGACACGCCCTGATCGATTGCGACCTCAACGCGCGTGCCCGACACTTTCTTGACCTTGCCTTGGTACATCATGCCCACATACGGCACCACGACCTGCTGACCCGCCTTGAGCGCCGGCTTGAGCGGAATCGCCGCCAACTCGTCCTTCGGGAACGTCGCGACACGGCCGGAGAACTTGCGCACCAGCCACTTGTCGCCGTTTTCAGACACCAGCAGCACGATGACCGGCCGGCCATCATCCCGCGCGACGGCGAAATTGCCCGGCGACAGCCCCTCTTTCTGCTTGGTCACTTCCCGCGGCGTCTTGACCGCGACGAGCTTGTCCTCGCTCCAGCTATCCGGCAAATCGGTGTAGCGCACGGTGATCTTGTCGCCATCCACCTTCTGGACCATCGCGTGCTTCAGCGACGACGCCCATTCCGCCAGCACCATGTCGCCGGCCTTCACGTCGCTCGCAGCTTTCAGGCCTGCCGCGATGATGTACTGCCCGCCGACGTCAAACGACGTCCCGTCCAGTTCCTTGATCGTCGCGATATCGCCCTTCACTTCGCCCAGATCATGCGAGAACAACTGGTAAATCGCCGCCGGATTGGTGTGGCTGCGGTCCTTGCCTTGCGTCAGCAGGAAGATGCGGTCGCCTTCCTTGGCTGCCGTGCCATGCGGCGCAAGATTCCAGCCATTCTTGAGCGGGTCGACCACTGGCGTCGCTTCAGCCGCTGCGGCCACCGCCGTCACGGGCGCAGGCGCGGCAACCGCTTCCTCGGGCTTGGCCGCTTCCGCCTTGGGCGCTTCGGCTGGTGGCGTCTTCTTGCCACAGGCCGCCGCCATGACGACGGTTGCTGCGACCATCCAAGAGCCCCGCACGTTGAAAATGCTGTGATTCGCCATGTTCATCTCCCCTTGCCGTGCTTGGAACCGTTCCGTTGAACGCCTCAAAAGCGGTCAATCTTCCACACGCCATTCTGGCGCGCCAGTATCGGCCGCAACTCGCTGCCATCCGGCAGGGTCAAGTGCAGTTGCGCCTTGTCCATTTCCACCGAATCCACTTGGGTCTTGAACCCCTGGTCCGCCGCCGTCTGGTACTTGTCCAGATGCCGCCAGAGCCGATCACCGTCCTTCACCAGCAGCGGCGTCAGCGTGTCGTACAGCCGCTGCGTGATGAACGGCTTGAGACTTTCGAAATTCCGCGCCTTGGTCGGCTGCACCACGGTCGCGACGAGCGCGGTCAACTCCGTCCGCGAAGGCGAACCCGCCGGAAGCGGTGCTGCGTCGCCCTGAGGCTTGGCAACTGCACCCACGTTGACCGCCAGCGGCTCCCGCGACGGCGGCCGTCCCAGCCCGGTCGCGTCCACTGGAACCTGCAGCAACCGCTGACCATTGTGAAACGGCACCGCCACGCGCTGCTGCTCGCGCGGCGCAACTGGCTTCCCCGCCGCCGGCTGGGCCGCCATCACGACGGGACGATTCGGGCAGCGTTGCGGCTCAACCGTGCAGTCCACCGGCTCCGTGCACGCCGTGCCCAGAATCAGCAGACCCAGAGCGGCGCCCAGCGCCTTTGGCTGCAGTGCCATCGGGAATCAACCGTTGCGGACGATGCGGATCGTCTTGATCGAAATCGGCTGACGCGGCCGATCGCCCGGGCCTCGCGGCGCCGCGCAGACCTTGTCGATCACATCGAGACCGGCGATCACCTTGCCGAACACGCTGTGCTTGTTGTCCAAATGCGGTGTCGAGTCGCAGGTGATGAAAAACTGGCTGCCGTTGGTATTCGGGCCGGCGTTGGCCATCGACAAGATGCCGGGGCCAACGTGGCGGAGCGCGGGATGAAACTCGTCGCCGAACTTGTAGCCCGGGCCGCCGGTGCCGTCGCCCTTGGGACAGCCGCCCTGAATCATGAAGCCCGGAATGACGCGGTGGAACTGCAAACCGTCGTAATACGGGCGCTTTTCATCTTTGCCAGTCAGCGGATTCTTCCAGGTCGTCGTGCCTTCCGCCAGTTGAATGAAATTCGTGCAGGTCTTGGGCGCCTCGGCGACGAACAGCTTGATGGTGATATCGCCCAACGAGGTTTCCATCACGGCGGTGACGTCCTTGCTGGTTTCCAACGGTTCAATGGTCTTCAGGGTTTGTTGCGGGCGGAAGAAGGACATCGGGAAACTCCTGCGGTTGCGGAACGAAGTGGGCCGCGATTCTACGGCAGGACTTCGCGTACCCGCAAGACTTGAGCCACGCAGACTGAGCGAATTTGGCGTCGAAGCCTCTCGGCCCGCACCGTGCGAACGGGCGTGCACGCGCGCAGTCCGGGTCCGAAATGCAACGGGGCCAACCGGCCAAACTTGGTGTTCGTTTTGGGTCGGCACGTGTAGACTGGGCTCGTGCGAACCCCGTCCCGCCACCATCGCCTGCGCCCTATCTTGCTGCTGGTTGCGCTTGTTTCCTGCGGACGCGGTCAGACCCGCGATCAGGCTGATTTTTGGCAGGAAGCCCTTCCAGAACCGATCGCGGTGCTGGATCCGTGGCTTTCCACGCCCACGACTGCGAAGACTCAGGAAGACGAATGGTCAGGCCACGTCGTCGAAATTGCCCGATTCGTTGACGGTCCAGCAGATGCCACGGGTGCGGACCAGACGGTGCTGATGCACGGTCCGTCGGCGACGGAGCGTCGGCTGCACTTGCGCCTACCGGCGGGCGCGCAAGTTCCGCTCTTTCGCAACGAAGCGGTAAAGATTCGGACATTTTCCCGCCTGGCCGGCAATGGTTCGGTGCAGCGCAGCGTGATCGTCTCGGCGCGGCGGCCTCTGGGCACAGGTGCCGATTTCAAGCCAGTGGTCGTGGTCGCCGCCGCAGAAGACCTGATTCCGCCAGACGCGTTGCCGCGCCTGCTGACCAACATCGCCCGCACCGAGCAGGTTGCCTACCGCGAGGCCCGCAAGGATCAAGGCGAATGCACGCTGCAGATCACCCACTATTTTGTCACCGCTGGCGTCGACGCGCCCGCCTTGTCGTTGGCCAATCACCGCCGACCGACGTATCCACCGGGCGCGCGGATCCGCCGGCAAGATCACGATGCGACCTATGATTTGACGATTCACGATGCACGCCGCAGCAGCCTCGCGCCCTGCCCCTCGCCGGACGAATCCGCTCTCTTGTGGACGGCGGTTTGGGTCGAGGAAGACGCCACCAAGGGAGCACCCAAGGCGGTCGCGACGGCTGCGGAATCCGTCGTGCTGCCGCTGGCACCGACGCCGACAGCGCCCACCGGCGCCCCGGGACATCCCGCAGCGCGTAAGGCACGCAAGACAGCGCCGCCGCGCCCCTGAACCGTCTGACCTGGCGCATTTCGAGCCGGGCCGCGAGCGCGCCCAACCCGTCGCACGCTGCGGATCGGCACGGTCTAATCGACGAAGCCGGCCCGTGTGTTCAACTGATCCGCCGCGGCGTCGTCACCTTCAACGTCACGCCCGCGTTGCGCGTGAGCGACGTGCCGTGCACACCCGCGGGCTCCTCGTGCTGACTGGGTGTGTCGGACCGTTCCATCAGCCAGGAGGGCAGCCACGTCACGAATTCCATCGGACCGTCCGCAAGTGCATGACGAAACAGACGGTTGTCCCACGCCTCCGCCGGCACAACGGTTGCCAGCTGGGTTTGAAGCCGCTCCATCGCTTCACCCCGCCGCGGTCCGACGCGCCGGCGTGCCGCCGACAGCGTCACCAGCACGGCCCGCACGCCCTTGTCCTCGGCCGCCGCCATCAGCCGCCGCATCACTGCCAGATTGTCCGGGCGCTGCCGCTCGACGTCCGGCGGGTCTTGTCCTTTGGCAAAATTCGGCATCGCCAACAACACATCCGCCGGCGCATCACCCACCGCGCGCAGGAACGCCTTCACAAGCCGCGGCCATTCGTCGTGCAGCACTTCGTCGTCGAGCAACCGCAGCAGGTCTGGAATCGCCAGCAGGAGCCGGACGCGCGGCAGCGCCATGCCACGTTCTCGCAGATCGCCCAAGCGCAGGAGAAGTTCTTGCAGCGACTGAAGATTGCCCTTTTCCAGCACGCGCTGCACCAGAAATCGCTGGTCAAGCGGCTGCCCGAGCAGCACCAACTCGGTCAAATGACCGTCGGCATGCGCTTTGACCACGAGTTCCGCCAGCTGCGACCGCGTGGAACGCTCGCTCGCCGCGGTCAGCAACGCCACCGGGCCGTGACGTTGCGCCACCTGCGCTAGCGTGAGCGCGACCGTCTCGGGCGCCAACAGCTCGGTTCCGCCGATGATCAGCGGCAAATCCGGCTGCGGATCGGGACGAAACGCATCGCTCGCAGTCACGATCGCATCCACCATCCGCTCCTGCGGAAGTTGTTCGATGCGGAAGCCCGGGCACACCTCCTGGCACGTTTGACAGGCGTCGATGCGGAACCACTGCCGCGCTTTGAACGGCCGGAACTCACCGGCGCCCTCTTGTTCAAATTCGCGAAACACCGTGATGCCATACGTTTGCGGCTCAATCTGGGCGCGCCCCAACGGCGTCAGCAGGCAATTCGGCACGTTGTACGGCTTGATGCGCGCGTTGTACCGCTGCAGGACCGGCAACGCGTCGCGCACACCGGCGACCACTTCGTCATACGGAACAAACCAGCGTCCCAGGTCCGCCACATTCGAGCGCTGGGCGATGAAGGGTTGGATCATGAACAGCCGCACGCCCTTGGGTGCCAGCAACGCCACCATATCCTTGATATTTCTGGTATTTTCCGGCAGCAGGATCTGGTTGTTCATCAGGTGCAGCCTGACGCCGTGCCGCTTCGCCGCCGCCTGGATGTTGTCCAGCCCCGCGAGCGCCTGCGCAAGCGCGCCAGGTGCCACGGCGATCTTGTCGTGCAACTCCGGCGTTGCCCCGTGGAGTGAAAACGTAAATCGGGTCAGGCCATTAGCGATCGCGCGATCTGCAAACTGGGCATAGGCGAACATGCGGCCATTCGTCGTGACGCCGATGTGCGCGAAGCCCGTTTCGCGAGCAAACGCGACCAGGTCCAAAAAATCCGGGCGGATCGTCGGCTCACCGCCGGAAAACCCCAATTCGTCGTGACCGTTTTCCTTGGCCCAGACGATGCGCGCGCGGATCTGCTCCGTCGTCAGATCGAGCTGATCTGCCTGCGGAATGACGCGGTAATCCAGCTGCGTGCAGTACTGGCAACGACTGTTGCACGTAAAGCCGGTCTCAATGCTCAGCAATTTGCCCACACGCGCCTCCGTCCGTGAGCTTACCACGAAACCGTCGCGCGCGTCGCCAATCGCAAACTATCGCGTTAGTTTACGTAGTTACGCACGACCACTTCGTCAACGTCGCCGCGACTGTCCGCCTTGCAGTTGATCGAACGTGCGGCGCGAATCGTGCCCACGTCAAATCCGGCGTACAGGTCGCGTACGAAGCCGCAGTCGCTGTTGGACAACAGGAACCGGACGCCCATGCGATCGAGACGGCGGCAAACGTCGGCGAGTTCGGCCTGCGCTTTGCCGGAAAACTGCCCGCCGCTGTAGGCGTTGAACGACGACGTGGTGCTCAACGGGTGGTACGGCGGATCGAGGTAGACAAACTCGACGCGCTGATCCTGGACCAATTCCGGCAGCGCGCGGAAATCAGCTTGACGAATATCTACTCCCTGCAAGGCGACGTGCGCCGCCTGAAGCTTGTCTGCCTGAACGATACCCGGATTCGCATAGCGGCCGTGCGGGGCATTGAACCGGCCTGAACGGTTTTCCCGCCACAAGCCGTTGAAACACGTGCGGTTGAGAAACAGCATGCGTGCGGCGCGCTCTACGTCGTCCATGGCGAAGTCGGCCGGGTGACGATTGCGGACGGCGTAGAAGTACAGCGCCCGATTCTCCTCGTTTTCACTGAGATAATGGGTCTCATGCGCTTGCAGGCGCGCCAAGAGCGCCGGTAGTTCGTCGCGCACGACACGGCACGCGCCGACGAGATCGCGCCCGACATCGCAGAGCAGCGCGTGCTCGAGGCGATCTTCTGCCCGCAGATCAAAGAACACCGCACCACCGCCAAGAAATGGCTCGGCATAACGGAATTTGCCTTGCGGCATCAGCGGCCGGAGCAGCGGCAGCAACTTGCCCTTACCGCCGACCCATTTCAGGAACGGCGCCGGACGCGCCACGTGCGGCGGCGGCACCACCCGAAGGCGGCGCACCTGAACTTGACGTTTATCAAGCAGAGTCTGCGAATTCGGAAGGACGCGGGCAGTAGTCGGCATGCAGGACCTCGGCGAAAAGCCAAGGAGATGCTCAATCAGGATCCGATTCGCGCAAGTTTTTCATCGGTTCACCGCAGCACCGCGGTGAACTTGACGATCGTCTAGCACACAAAAGCCGATCCTGTTCAACAAGTTGCGCGCCTGCCGCGCGCACCGATTGCCCATGGATGGGCACGACGCGGCAGCGACGATGCCGGACAATATGCTGTTATCATGTGCGTTTCTGAAATCACTCGAGGTCGATGTCCGCGTTGGGGCCATCAAGGCTCGCCGGTCGCCATCCAGTCGATGCCCAGTCGCGCCGCGGCGACCCGAAAATCCAAAGGCAACCGCGAGGAGAAATGCAGACTTTCACCACTCACGGGATGCGCAAAGGTCAGCTGCGCGGCGTGCAGCATCGGCCGCGCCGCGGGCAGCGACGTGCCATAGTCGACGTCGCCAGCAATCGGCATCCCAAGCCCAGTCAGGTGTGCGCGAATCTGGTGGCGCCGACCTGTGTGCAATTCCGCGCGCCACAGCACCGCTTGCACGCTTGTCCGGACCACGCGCAACGTGGTCCACGCGCGATCGCCACCGGACCGCACCGCGATGACAGGAATGCCGTGGCGATCCTTGCTTGCGCCCAAGTGATTGCGGACTTCGAGCGCGCCTGCCGGCAGCGGATCCAGCCGCGACGTGAGCGCCATGTACACTTTCTGCACCGTCCTTTCGGCAAATTGCGCAGTCAGCCGCGCCGTTACGTCTGGCCGCCGGCCCATCGCCACAAGCCCCGACGTCCCCACGTCCAGCCGGTGCCCCAAACCCAGATGCGCCGCATCCAGCCCTCGCCGTTCGAGCCAGCGCGCCGCCGCCCGCACCAGGTGATCGCGGTCGGGATCCAGCGTCGCGTGCACCGGCAGCCCCGGCGGCTTGTCGAGAATCAGCAGCGCGTCATCCAGAAACACCACGGCTTCGTCGGCGAGTTCCATGCACGTCAGTCTAGCGCGTCGTGGGATTCTTGAAAGGAACGTTCGGCGAGCCAGTGTTTGCGATTCGCCGAAACTTTTGCCGCGGCAAAAGTTGGGATGCGTCGAATACCAACACGGCACCGTGACCGAGACGTGCCGGCGGGACTTGCGAACGCGATCGTACGGTCGACGCCGCGCCGTCTTCATCGACCAAGCCGGCGTGACCGTGGGACACAAGGACCCCACGTGTCGCCGAAGGCGGGTGCGGCACGGCGCGGAAACGCGGCGTGGGACCGCAGATGGATGCGTGCGTCCGGCGTCGGCTGGGCGTGCTTCGGCGGGGATGGGCATTTGACCGGGGTGGGCCCCGGCCGTAGGCCGGAAGTGCGCGTTGGAGCTTGATTTCGGGCCCCAGTCTCCGCGGGCCCACCACCGGCCGCGCCGCTGGGAAGAGGCGTGCGTCTGCTTGTGTGCCGGCACGACCAGTTCGCAAGTAGCGCCGACGGAAGTCCGCCACGCACGCCCGACCGCCGACACCACATCGCCGCGCGCCCCTCGCTGGCTCACGACGAGACGGTGCGTTCCCGAACCTGATCCTACCTGCGCATGATGCACTGGCGCCGTTCCTTTGACGTCCGCCGCATCCTCAGCGATCGTACCTGCCAGGATCGGCTGCGTTCTGGAGGATCAAGATGCTCAAATGGCTGCGCACTCATCTCGTTCCGCATCGTATGTGGGCAATTTCACTTATTTTGCTGTCCTTGCGCCTGACGCTTGGCGTCGGTTTGGCGGTGCCGGGCAAGGCCAAGCTGTCGACGCTGATGGGAAAGTGCGCCGAAGATCCGCTGCCAGACTGCGAGAAGGACGATCCGACGGCGAACTGCGCGGAATTGCGGACATCTGAGTGCAAGAGCAAGTCGGCGGAGAAGATCGCATTTTTCGACAATCTGCGGCTGTTTGGCCACAAGAATTGGAAGCTGCCTGGCGGCGGCAGGCTCAATTTTGCCCTGGCCGCGGCTCAAGAAGCGGGCGCGGGCGTGGCCATCGTGCTGGGTCTGGCGACGCGATTTGCGGCGGTACCGGCGATCGCTGTGATGGCCGTGGCCATGGCGACCGCCCACTGGGATACGTTCAATTGGACGTTTGCCTTTACCGAAGAAACCGCCTTTCTGTATCTGCTCTTGGCGCTGGTGCTGGCGGCTTTCGGCCCCGGTGTGCTGTCGATCGACGGCCTGTGGACGCGCGGCGGTGGCGCTCCCGCGAAGACGGCGAAGCCGCCGAAATCCAAGAAGTAACCAAACCCGTGGAGTCCCATGCATCCCCTACTTCTCCTGTCCGCGACGCAACTGGCGAAGCAAATTCGCAACAAACAGATCTCATCGCGGGAAGTGGTGCAGGCGCACGTCGACCACGCGCGCAAGCACAATCCGCAGTTGAACGCGATCGTCGCCGATCGCTATGACGCAGCTTTGTTGGAGGCAGATGCAGCGGATCGGCTGCTGGCCGAAGTCGGTCCGGACCGGGTGCCGCAGTTCCACGGCGTGCCCTGCACGATCAAGGAGAGCATCCAGGTCGAAGGCATGCCGCACACCGCGGGTCTCGTCTCGCGCAAGGACCTGCGCATGACCCGCGACGCGTCCACGGTGGCGCGCATTCGCAAGGCCGGCGGCATCATCCTCGGCGTCACCAACACGTCGGAACTCTGCATGTGGATGGAGTCGAGCAACAACGTCTACGGCGTGACCAACAATCCCTATGATTTCAAGCGCATTGTTGGCGGCAGCTCCGGCGGCGAAGGCAGCATCATCGGTTCCGGCGCCAGTCCGTTCGGCCTCGGAGCGGACGTCGGCGGCTCGATCCGCATGCCGGCTTTTTTCAACGGCGTCTTTGGCCACAAGCCGACGTCCAACATCATCGCGAATTCCGGACATTATCCGGTGGCGATGCACGGCCTGTGCCGAACGCTGACCACCGGTCCGCTGTGTCGTAAAGCCGAGGATCTCTGGCCACTTGTTCGCTTGCTGGCGGGTCCCGACGGCGAAGATCCGGATTGCACTGTGGTGCTGACCGGCGATCCGGCGAATGTGCAGATCGCCGATTTGACCGTGTGGTCGATTGAGGACAACGGCTTTCTGGAAGTGGACCCGGAACTGCGCGCCGCACAGCGCAAGGCCATGGATGCGCTGGAGAAATTAGGCGCCACGGTCAAGACGGTCGCCATCGCCAAGCTCAAGGATTCGTTCGAGCTGTGGAGCGCGACGATGAGTGCGGGCAATGGCACGCCGTTTGTGGCGCTGATGGGTGGTGAGAAAGGCCCGGTCAACCCGTGGACGGAACTGGTCAAATGGAGTTTTGGCCGTTCTCCTCACACGTTTCCGGCGATCGCGCTGGGCATCGGTGAGGCGCTCCAACACTGGCTGCCCATGGGCCAGGACAAGTTTCTCGCTGAAGCGGAGGCACTGCGCCAGGAAATGACAGAGATGCTTGGTACCAATGGGATTTTTCTCTTTCCGTCCTATACCCGGCCGGCACCGTTGCACAACAAGCCGCTGCTGCGGCCGCTGGACTGGATCTACACCGCCGTCGGCAACGTGCTGGAGATGCCGATTACCCAGGTGCCCCTTGGGCTCAGTACGCACGGCCTGCCGCTGGGCGTCCAGGTTGGGTCGATTGCCGGCAATGACGCGGTGACCATCGCCGTGGCGATTGCGCTGGAAAACGTCTTTGGCGGCTGGATTCCGCCCAAAAACCTCGAGTAGCGACGCGATCGACAGCGTCTTTTGATTTTTTTTGCAAGAATTGCCCGCTTTTGCCTCTGTCCGCGCAAAATTCATCTTGACGCGATGCGGGGCAAATGCGACCGTTTTAGTCCGTGATGGCAAACCCGCTGGGGTATCGCCGCCACGTTTGCGCGCCGCACGATTGCGCTGCGCCACTTGCATCCTAACTTTCCGATTCAGCGCGGCCCGTTGGCCGGCATTACCAAGGAGCCCCATGAGCGTTCTCGTCACCAAGCCCGCCCCCGATTTCACCGCAGAAGCTGTCTTCCCCGACGGCAGCTTTGGCAATGTCACGTTGTCCGAGTTCAAGGGCAAGTACGTCGCACTGTTCTTCTACCCCCTTGATTTCACGTTTGTTTGCCCGACAGAAATCATCGCATTCGACCACCGCATCGAGGAATTCAAGTCCCGCGGTGTGGAAGTGCTCGGCTGCTCGATCGACTCGAAATTCAGCCACTGGGCCTGGCGCAACACGAAGGTCAAGGATGGCGGCATCGGCGAAATCGGCTACACGCTGGTCTCGGATCTCTCCAAGCAGATTGGCCGCGACTACGACGTGCTTTTTGACGGCATGAAGTGCCTGCGCGCCAGCTTCCTCATTGACAAGGCCGGCATCGTGCAGCACCAGGTTGTCAACGCGCTGTCGCTGGGCCGCAACGTCGACGAAATGCTTCGTACGATCGATGCCTTGCAGTTCAGCGAAGAGAACGGCGAAGTCTGCCCGGCGGGCTGGGAAAAAGGCAAGGCAGGATTCAAAGGCAGCGCCGCGGGCGTGGCCGAATACCTGAGCAAAAACGCGCGGAAGCTGTAAAGCCCGCGTGACACACTCCGACCGAAGTTCGAGATCAAGCCCCGTTCATCCGCGGCGTGCCACCTTCGGAACACGCTCGCGGATCCAGTCCGAAATGCAACAGGTCTGACTGGAAGAATTTGGTGTTGGACAACGGTCGGCATGTTTAGTTCAAATGCCTCCGGCACCCGGTATGCATGAAACTGGGCAGGTGTTGTAAGCTGGGGGCGGCGCCGGCACCGAGGTCGGTCATTTCTTGGTGCTTCCAGCCCGTTGTTTAGTTGGACCCGAAGCCCTACGAGCA
>CAIYBN010000094.1 GCA_903924465.1 uncultured Myxococcales bacterium
ACTTGACTAATGTTCACAACGAGACTCAGCATAGATTCCAGCACTCCCGCAAACTTGTTCATACACACCCCCAGCAGCATCACGCCGCGGGGCAGATTCTAGGTCTGGACGGTTGTAGAGGTCAACCGGTAAGGCAGGTCATCTGATGAGCGACAAGCACATCGCGCGGCTTCGCAAGACGCAGAGTGCGTACTTTCTGGAGATGATGGAAGGTGTCTACGACGAAGCCTACATGGAGAAGCGGTTGGTCATTGGCCGCACACACGAACGCATTGGGTTGGAACCGCAGTGGTACATTGGTGCGTATTCGCTTTATCTCAACACAGTGATGCAGCACGTCTTCAACGCCTTTGATAGTGACCCGGAGACAACCCGCGCTCATCTCCAGAGCCTGGTGAAGATCATCTTTCTGGACATGGGGTTTGCCATCGATACCTACATCGAGGCCATGATGACCAAGGAGGAAGCGCTCAAAGCAACGTTCATCGGCGCGCTGCGCGAGTACGGCGAAGGTCTGGCCGGCGCTGTGACAGGGCTCGTGGCGGCGAGTACCCAGCTGAGTGCGTCGGCGACGGAACAGTCCGCGACCCTGACGGAGGTGACGGTCACGATTTCTGAGGTGAAGCAGACTTCGCAACAGGCGCTGGAAACGTCCAATTCGGTGATCAAGACGTCGGAACACGCGTTTGAGGCTTCCCAGACCGGGACGGGCGCTGTGGAGGAGGCGCTGCGGGCGATGCAGGATATCCAGCATCAGGTCGAAGCGATTGCCGAGAAGATCCTGGACTTGAGCGAGCAGACCCAGCAGATCGGCGAAATCATCAACTCGGTCAAGGAGATTTCAGAGCAGAGCAAGCTCCTTGCGCTGAACGCGGCAATCGAAGCGGCCCGCGCCGGAGAACACGGCCGCGGCTTTGCGGTGGTGGCCAGCGAAATTCGCACGCTGGCTGACCAGAGCAAGCAGGCGACCCAGCAGGTGGGGCGAATTTTGGGTGAGATCCAAAAAGCCACGAACAGCGCGGTGATGGCGACGGAAGAGGGTAGCAAGAAGGTCGATGTCGGCGTCGACCTGGCCAAGCGGGCGGGAGACAACATTCACACTTTGACCGAGGCGATTCGCAATGCTGCGGACGCGTCGCGGTTGATTTCGTCGGCCACGCAGCAACAGTCCGTCGGGATCACCCAAGTGGCGGACGCGATGATTGGCATTGACGCCGCGGTGCGCCAAACGGCGGCGGGGCTGAAGGAGTCGGAAGGTGCCACGCATACGCTGGCCGCGATGGCAGAACAAATGACGGGGCTGGTCGAGCGATTCTCCACGAAGGACGAGCTCGAGATCGTCTACAAGTTGAATCAGTAGTTCCTGCGCGAAATTGGCTGCAATTGGCACGAACCGAACGTTTGCGCCAGCGGGCCAAGAACGGTCATCTTCGACGGCGCCGTCATGAGACGGGTCGAAACCGCGGTGGACGCCCTGCCGGTGAAACACATGACGAGTTTGGACGACATGCAGCGGCAACTTTTGGAGGCTTTCGCCGACGAGAGCGCTGAGCTTCTTGCGCGGATGGCACAGTCCTTGGTCACGGCGGAACGCGCCGAGGAACCTGCAGTCGCGGACGCGTTGCTGCAGCTGCGTCGCGATCTGCACACGCTGAAAGGCTCGGCGGGCGCCGTCGGGCAGACAAGCATTGCGGTGGTGGGTCACGCGTTGGAGGACATGATCGCGGGCGTCGGCGACCGGCAGCCAACGCCGCGGGAACTCGACCTGATGCACCGGACTGTGCAGTTTCTGGCGGCGACGTCCCGAGATGAGGGGACGGAAGATGCGAGTGCGATTCTTGTCGCGTTGGAGGCGTGGGAGATGACGGATCCGCCGAGTGATCCGGTGGCCGTCGCCGAGATTGCGGAGGTGCGTGTTAGCGGATCGCCGGACGCGGAAACGGCGGGTGCGGCACTGCCCGAGCCCATCACGCCCCCTCTGGCTGATGCTCCCCTCGTGGCGGCGCGCGCGCCTGCGCCTGTCCCCGCGGCGCGTGGGGCGGACTCGTTGCGGGTTTCGGCCGCCAAGGTGGACGAGCTGCAAGCGGTGGTCGGGGACCTCGTCGTAAGCCATTTGGCACTTGTCGAAAGCGCCCAGAGATTCACCGCCGTTCGCGACAATACTGCCGAATTGACCGGCGCTTGGCGTCGCCTGCACAGCGTCTTGCGGACCCTGCGCGATGCCGTGCCGCCGCGAACGTGGTCGAAGCTGGAAGTCCAGATGCATGAGTTCGCTGGAGAAATTGCCAGCACCCATCGCGATTGTTTTGGATTGTCCAGTGCCGCGCAGCGTCAAGTGGGTCAACTCGGGATGCTCGCAGAGTCGCTCGATGGCGGGCTGAAAGCCCTGCGCATGCTGCCCGTGGTGCCATGGTACGAAAGTTTTCAGGCTGCCGTGCGCGACGCGGCCAGGCAGGTCGGCTGTGACGTTCGGCTCGTTGTGGAACCGACCGATATTGAAGTCGATCGCGTCATCCTGGAACGCCTGCGCGACCCTGTGCTGCACATCCTGCGCAACGCAGTCGCCCACGGGATGGAACCTCCCGAGATTCGGCTGGCGGCAGGCAAGGCGGCGGTTGGTGAAATCCGCGTGTCGACAGAGCGCAATGGCGAACGGGTCCAGATGCGCATTCAGGACGACGGCCGCGGTGTCGACCGGGCCGCCGTACGGCTTCGTGCGACTCAGGCCAGGCTTCTGGCCGATGGCGATGATCTCGACGACCGGCGTTTGCTGGAGATCCTGGCGCACGTCGGCTTCAGCACTGCGGGGCAGGTCAGCGCGGTCGCCGGTCGTGGTGTCGGCCTGAACGTGGCCTTGGACACCGTGCAGGACCTCGGTGGCTCCGTTTCGCTGCGTTCGACACAAGGGATCGGTACCACGTTTGAGTTCTCTGTGCCGGCCGTGACGACAAGTTCCACCGGCATTGTCGTCGTCGTCGGGCCGCATCGGATCGGCATTCCCGTGCAGAGTGTCGACCGCTTGTTGCGGATTGACGCTGGTGCAATCGAGCAGTTGGACAAGTCTTCGGTGATTCGCGTGGATGACGCGCCCGTCGCTCTCGCGAGTCTGGCGGTGCTCCTGGGGGCGCCGGAACATGCGGTGCGCATGGACGCAGGCCTCATCAAGACCGTCGTCTTGCGCAGTGGCCACGCGCGTCTGGCGGTGACGGTCAACGACGTCGTGCAAGACTTGCCGATGACGGTGAAGCCGCTCGGCGCGCAGTTCGAACGATTGCGACATTATGGCGGATGCGCAGTGGAAGCCGATGGTTCGCTCCTCCTCGTGTTGGACGTTCGCGAACTGGTGCGCGTGGCACAGCGGGCAGGGCGCGGCCGTCTCGACGCAGCTGCCCCGCGCGTGTCTGGCGAGCCAGGACATCAGGAGCGTCAGCGTGTGATTCTGGTCATCGACGACTCGATTACGACACGCACCCTGGAGCGCAACATCCTGGAAGCGGCAGGGTATCGCGTGATCTCGGCGTGTGACGGTCAGGAAGGTCTGGAAGTCTTGATGACGACCGGCGGGATCGATCTCGTCGTGACCGACATCGATATGCCGCGGATGGACGGCTTTGAGCTGTGCCAGCGGATCCGCCACGGCCATTTTTCGCACATGCCGGTGATCATGGTGACGTCGCGCAACACGGAAGAAGAGAAGGTTCGCGGTTCCCAAGCCGGCGCGGATGCTTTCATTGTCAAACGGGATTTCGATCAAACTCGATTCCTAGGCATCATTGAACGACTGTTGGGCTAACCCCAGAGGAGGCACCGTGAGAGTCCTGATTGTCGACGACAGCCGCAGCATGCGGACCTATTTGGCGTCGGTGCTGAGCCCGGTGCCCGGCATCACGCTGTTGGAACCGGCCGTGGATGGGCTGGAAGCCGTACGGCGCGCGATCTCCGACACGCCGGACGTCATCCTGATGGACCTGCATCTTCCGGAGATGGACGGCATCGACGCGATTGGCCACATCATGGCGGTGGCGCCTTGTCCGATTGTCGTCCTGAGCGGCGAATTGTCGCGCTCGGATGTCGATTTGACCTTCGAGTCTCTCCAGGCGGGCGCCGTCGACGTCCTGCGCAAACCGGTCGGCCTGAGCGCTGGACAGGTGGCCGGCTTTCGGGAGACGTTGGTCGCGCGGCTCCTCCTCCTGGCGCAAGTCCGCGTCATGCGCCGGCCGCATCGGGCGCCGAAGACACGCCGCGCGTTGGTGGATCCGGGTTTTGCCGTCAAGGCGCCGGTTGAGATCGTGGTCGTGGGCGCCTCTACGGGTGGTCCGCCGATCCTGCTGGAGCTGCTCAAAGGTCTCCAAAATCCCTTCAGCTTGCCAATCGCGCTCAGCCAGCACATCACGCCGGGATTCGAGCAAGGCATGTGCCGGTGGTTTCGCATTACCGGCCATGACGTCCGAATCGGCGCGGAAGGTGAGGTGCCGGTGGCAGGACGCGTTTACGTTTCCCCGGCTGACGGCCACTTGATGCTCACGGCGGATCGGCGGTTCGTGATCGCGCCGCTGGCAGCTGGTTTTCCGGCACCCAACGTCGACTTGCTGTTCCAGTCGGCTGCCGCAGCTTACGGCCCCGCGGCGCTCGGTGTCTTGCTGACCGGGATGGGGCGTGACGGCGCACGCGGCATGGCAGAATTGCGTGCGGCAGGTGGGATCACGATTGCTCAGGACGCTGCATCGTGTGTCGTCAACGGGATGCCGGGCGCCGCGGTGGAGCTCGGTGCGGCCCAGCACGTCTTGCCGCCCGCAGGAATCATTGCGTACCTCGGCAGTGCAGCGCAGCAGTCGGCGGATCTGGCCGCCGAGAGGAGTTCGACATGATGGGAAACCCCGCCCGCCCTGGCCGGATCCTGGTGATTGAGGACAGCCGCACGATGGCGCTCGCGTTGCAGATGACGCTGACGCAGGCAGGCTACGAAGTGGTGGTTGCGCTGCACGGCGCCGATGGCCTGGACCGCGTGCAGAATTCCGATTTCGACCTCGTGCTCTGCGATGTCCAGATGCCCGTGCTCGATGGGTATGGCTTTTGCGCCGCAGTGCGGGCCGACCCGCGGACCCGACGTTTGCCGCTGCTGTTGCTCACTTCGCTGAGCGATCCCCATGATTTTATGGCAGGTCTCTCGTGTGGCGCCACCGGCTACATCACCAAACCTTATGAGCCGGCCAATCTCCTCGCGCGCGTCGAGGGCACGCTCGAGCGCGCGAGCCAGTCGCGGCGGCAGGGCGATCAGTCGCCGCGCCAGTCGCAGTTCCTCGGGCGCAACTATTCGCTGCCGGACGATCCCGAATTGGTGACGACGTATTTGCTGTCGACCTTCGAAGAATTCACGCTGACCCGGCAGCGCGAGCACGATAGTCGTTTGGCCGAACAGCGCCGGCGTTTCGAACTGGATGGCGCGCGGCGGGCTGAGCGGTTTCTGCAGTCGACCTTGGACGCGCTGTCTGCGGCGATTGCCGTCATCGGTCTCGACGGCCAGGTCGTGGCCGTGAATCAAGGCTGGTCGGCGTTTGCGTCCGCCGGCGTGTATGCGCCGTTCGGAGTTGGTGGCAACTATCTGACGTACGCAGCCCAAGCGGCGCGGGAAGGTCTTGCTTTTACGCGTGAAATCGCCGGCGGCGTGCGTGACGTCCTGGATGGTCGGCAATTGTGGTTTCACACGAACCTGACCGCAGGAGAACAACCGGCCGATCGCCATTTCACGCTCACCGCGCGGCGTTTTGCCGTTGACGGGACGGTATGGGCAGTCGTGGGTCACGAGGAAACCACCGAACAGCATCGCGCAGAGGCGGCTTTGCGCCGGCATGCCGGCCTGCAGCACCTGATCGCGACGCACACGGCAGCGTTCGTCGACATCGAACCTGATCAAGTGGAGTCCCGCATTCAGGATGCGTTTCTCGCCGTTGCGACGTTTTGCGGCGCGGATCGTGCCTTGCTCCAGGAGTGGACGCTCGACCAGCCAACGCCGACGTTCCTGCGTTGGGGCCGCGCCTCGCCGGATGGGCCGCTCCATCCACTACCGGCTGGCGGCCCGCCTGACCAGCCGTGGCTCCTCGCGCAGACGAAAGCACGCGGGAGCATGCGGATGAACCGCGTCGACCTGCCACCGGAGGCGGAAACGGATCGGCGCACGGCGACCGAGTTGGGCCTGCAATCCGTGGTCATGGTCGCGTTTGGGCGGCAGGGCCAAGCGGAGGGGTTGATCATGCTGGGCTCAGCGCGGACCGGCGCGTGGTCAGAGGACGACGTGGACATGCTGCGGCTCTTGGCGAACGTGTTCGACAACGCCATCGCGCGTCGCGCGTCCCGCCGGGTCATTGAAGCCGCTGAACTTCAAGTCCGTGAGTCGCAGAAGATGGACGCGGTTGGCCGACTTGCCGGTGGCATTGCCCACGATTTCAATAATCTTCTGACGGTTGTCCATGTGTGCGCGACCAACACGCTGGGCCTGCTGGGCGAGAGCGAACCGCTGCGCGCAGAGATCGACGAGATCATCAAGGCGTCACGGCGGGCAACGGCTTTGGTCAAGCAACTCCTGGCCTTCTCCCGGCGGCAAGTTGTGGCGCCGACCGTGGAGGATGTGGACTTTATCGTGACCGACGTCGAGCAGATGCTGCGGCGTTTGCTCGGGACAAGCATCCAGTTCGATTTGGATCTTCGGGCCTCGCCGGCCATGACGCTGGTCGACCGGCACCAGCTGGAGCAGGTCGTCGTCAACCTCGTGGTCAACGCGCGGGACTCGATGCCGGGTGGCGGCGTCTTGCGGTTGAGTACCGAAGTCCGCCGGGTCGTAGAGCCGTTCGCGCCGGACGCCGGCAACGTGCCCACGGGCGCTTACCTGGTCATTGCGGTTGAGGACAACGGGCACGGCATGGACGCGACGGTGCAGGCTCGCGTCTTTGAACCGTTCTTCACCACCAAGGAGATCGGCCGCGGAACCGGCCTTGGACTGTCGACCAGCTACGGCATCGTCCGCCAAGCCGGTGGGCACATCAGCATCGACAGCGCGGTTGGCAAAGGCACGACGATTCGCGTCTGGCTGCCCGAATGTCCAGAGCCATCGCCAGCGACGATTGCCCAGCCCGCTGCAGATGTGTCGGGTCCGATGACCGGCACGGAGACGGTTCTCGTCGTGGACGATGACGCCGCCGTGCGGGGGCAGATCGCGCGGGCGCTGGAGGCAAAAGGCTACCGCGTGTGGGTCGCAGTCGACGGACAAGACGGATTGGACGTCTGTCGCCGGGTGTCTGCGCCCATCGATTTGCTGCTGACCGATCGCCGGATGCCGCGGATGGATGGTACGACGCTCGTCCGCACCGTGCGCGAAACCTGGCCGATGATGAAGGTGTTGATGGTCTCCGGCTTCGATCCCGACGCGGCCGATTCCGGGCAGGCAGAGAACATTCCCTTCCTGGCGAAGCCGTTCGACGTCGATCACCTCGCGGCGACGGTTCGGCGCGTGCTGGACGGCCTATAGCTGGGAGCGACGCCGTGTGTCAGTCGCCCTTCCGCGGCGGCGCACACGTATCCGCCGTCTGCAGAATCTGCCCGCGCAGTCGCTCCGTGTGCAACAGGATCGCATCGATCACGACCTGCGGCGCCTGATGCGCGATCAGCGTTTGCCGCAGGATCGTCAAACGCCGATTGAACTGGCCTGGCAGAATCGGGTGGCTCGCGTGCGCCTGACGCATCCCGCGGCCGGTGTAGGGCAGATCGCCGCCCAGCGCGCGCGCCGTGAACTCCAGCTCCCGCTGCTTCAGAATATCCGGATCGACGCCGTTGAAATGAAAGCCAATCATCACATCGGCCCGGACGCGATCGATGAAGTCGCTGATGATCGGCCGCAGCGCCTCCAAACCGCCCAGTACGTCCAGTAGTTTGCGTTCGTCCGTCATCGGTCCTCTGAACTGTCGGCAAAAACGACGAAGGACCCGGCGGTTGCCCGACGAGTCCTTCGCCCGTATCTCACGAACTACGCGCGGCGACGGCGCATCGCGACGAGGAAGCCGAGGCCGACGAGCGCGCTCAGCCAGCCGGCGCTGCCGTTGCCGGTCGTGCTGGCGGTGCAGCCGCTGGACTTGGCCGTGCTGCTGGTGGTGGCCGCCGTGCCGGTCGTGCCGGTGTCGTCAACCGTGCCGCTGGCGTCCGCGCCACCGGTGGTGGAGTCGACGTTCGTGCCGGCATCCGCGCCGCTCACGCACGCCCCGGACGTGCACTTGTCGCCGGCCTTGCACGTGCCGCAGGAGCCGCCGCAGTTGTCCGGGCCGCACTCTTTCGCGGTACCGTCCTTGTTCGTGCACGCCGGAACGCACGCGGGCGTCTTGCCCTTGCACGTGGTGTCGTAGTCCGCGCAGCAATCCTGGTTGGTCGTGCAAGCCGCGTCGCAGCCGCACTGACTGTCGGTGTTGGCGGAATCCGAACCGTCGGCGTACGCGCCGGTGCTGCCGTCCGAGCAGTCGGATTTGGCGCACGAGGCGGGACCGCCGCACAGCGTGGTCTCGTCCGCACAGCAGTCGCCGTAGCTGGCGCACGCGTCATCGCAGTGGCACTTGTCCGTCGGGACGAACTTGCCGCAAATGCCTTTGCAGCTGCCGGCCGTCGGGTCGGTGCAGGCTTTGCCGCCGCACTTCTGGAACGCGGTGCCGAGGTCCGTGTCCGCCTGCGCCAAACCGGTGATGGCCTTGATGCAGGTGCTGTCGTAGTTGCAGGATACCAAGGCGACGCAGTTCGGGTCGGCTTGGCAGGCCTTGAATTCGGTCTGGCACTTGCTCACCCAGCACGGGTCGAACTTGGACGTGTCGACGCCGGTGTCGGCGGTCGTGGCGTCACCCGAAGTGGCATCCGGAGCGGTCGCCGTCGCATCGCTGCCCACGTCGGTCGGTCCGGCGTCAACCGGCACCGCCCATGCGGTGGCGGACGCGCCCAGGGAAAGAGTACAGGCAAGGGTCAACACGTGGCGCAGGTTCATCCGTTTTCTCCGATGCCCGTCTGGGGCTCGTTCAAGCTGTCGATCGCTTCGAATTGCCGCGTTGCTGCGGGCAATTCAATGGGGAATGTACCGGAGTTGCGGGGGCGATTGCAACCTATTCCGGTAGCTACTTGCACACCCAGTTGACGCTGACATCGTCGAACCGGCAAGCCCGCACCATCGCCGAAGACCTACCGGCGACACGCGCACAGCGCGGAGGGCGGGCGCGGCAGCTACTTGCACACCCAGTTTACCGAGATGTCGTCGAACCACGCGCCCTGACCATTATTCGCCGTCTGGTTCGCGATGAAGTTCAAGCTGACGGCGAGGGCCTGGCCCGCGCTGCTGGTGACGTCAAACGTGTAGGTCTGGAAGCCACTCGTGCTGGCGCAGATCTGCTGCTGCGGCTGGCCACCGAGCAGGATTGCGACCTGATCGCTGAAGCCGGTGCAAACGGGCGATTCCGTCGGATCGCGCTGGTAGTTGATCTTCAAGCTCAGCGTCGCGCTCGCGATGCTCTTGGGCACCTGGATCGATGGCAACGTCGCCGTCGCGGCATTCGGACCGACGTTGTAGGTGTGCGTACCCAACAGAATCCGGCCGATGTACAGCGACGCCGGCGCCGATGCAGCTTGCGCGGTGTCGAGCTGCCAGCTCGCCTGCGCGTTGAACGACTGCGTGACAATGCCGTCGAAGGTGCCATTGTCGAACGTCGCGCTGAAGCCGGGCAGCGGCGTGTGCGTGCAGTTGCCGGTGCTGGCGTCGCAGGCGTCGACGGTGCAATCGCTGCCGTCGTCGCAGTTCTTGGCGCTGCCGAGGCACTTGCCGCCCGAGTCGCACGTGTCGCCGGTGGTGCAGGCCAAGCCGTCGTCGCACGGTGTGCCGGGCGTCGGCATGCCCACGCAGGTGCCCGAGTTGTTGCACGCATCGCTGGTGCACGCGTTGCCGTCGCTGCACGGGCCGGTCGTCGGCGTGTGGGCGCAGGAGGCGTCGACGGGCACGCAGCTGTCGGTGGTGCAGACGTTGCCGTCGTCGCAATTGACCACGTTGATGCCGGCGCACGTGCCGTTGGCTTGGCAGGTGTCCCCGCTCGTGCACGCGCTCGCGTCGTTGCACGCGTTGCCGACGGCGACGGGGTGGCTGCACGCGCCATTTGCGTCGCAGCCGTCGGTCGTGCAGGGGTTGCCGTCGTCGCAGCTGACCGTGCCCGCGCATTTGGTGCCCGCGCACGTGTCGTTGGTGGTGCAGGCCAAGCCGTCGTTGCACGGGTCGGTGTTCGGCGTGTGCAGGCAGCCAGCCGTCGGGTCGCAGTTGTCGGTCGTGCAGACATTGCTGTCGGTGCAGTCGCTGGTCGCGCCGCCCACGCACTTGCCGCCGATGCAGCTGTCACCCACCGTGCACGCGTTGCCGTCCTCGCATGGCGCGGAAATGGCGGTGTGCATGCAGCCGGTGCTCGGCGTGCAGGCGTCCTGGGTGCACGGATTGCCGTCGTCGCACGACGTCGCGCTGCCGACGCACTTGCCAAACGTGCACGTGTCGCCCTGCGTGCAGACATTGCCGTCATCGCAAGGCGTGGCGTCCGCGGCCTGGTGCACGCAGCCGATCTTGGCGTCGCAGCTGTCGATGGTGCACGCGAGTCCGTCGTCGCAGCTGAGTGACGTCCCGCCCATGCACGTCGCGCCGCTCGCGCCGAGCGCGCACTGTTCGCCGGTTGTGCATGGATTGCCGTCGTTGCAGGCCGTGCCGAGGATGGGCGCGTGGCCGCAGCCGCCGATCAGGTCGCAAATGTCCGTTGTGCACAAGTTGTTGTCGCTGCACAGCGCCGCGTTGGCGGTGTGCGTGCAACCCTTGAGGGTGTCGCAGGCGTCCAGCGTGCAAGCCACATTGTCGTTGCAATCCGCGTTGATGCCGATGCACGTGCCGCCCGAGCACACGTCGCCGCCGGTGCACGCGTTGTTGTCGCTGCACGCCGTGCCCGCCGCGCTGGGCGTGGGCAAGCAGATGCCGGTCGCCGTCTGGCACGTCGATTTCAGGCAAGTCGTGTCCTTGCTGGCGTCGCACGTGATGATGGTGCTGGCCAATGTCTTGCACGATCCGCCCTGGCACGTCGGCTTGCCGTTGCACAGGTTGCCGTCGTCCTGGCACTGGCTGTCATTCTGGCAGAAGCAGTTGTTGAACGGTCCCACGCACTTGCCGTTCTGGCAAATGCTGATCGGCGTGCACGGATCGCCGTCGTCGCAGGTCGTGGGCGGGAAATTCGTCGCGTTGACGTGCTTGCAACCGGCGGTGATGTCGCAGGAATCGGTGGTGCACGGGTTGCCGTCGTCGCAGTTTTGCACGCCAGCCAGGCAATTGCCGCCGAAGCATTGGCCGGCGCCGGTGCAGGCGTTGCCATCATCGCAGGATTGGCCGTTCGGCGCGCTGTTCAAGGTGCACTTGCCGCTGGCGGGCTCGCAGATGTTGCTCTCGCACGTGTTCGTCGTCGCGGGGCAGGTGACGACGCTGTTCGGGTCAGGCGCGCACTGGCCGGCGCCGCCTGCGGAACTGGGAACGCACATCCAGATGCCGTTGCACAAGTTGCCGTCGTCGAGCTTGGCGCAATCCGCGCTGGTCTGGCAGTTGCACTGGCTGGCGCCGCTCACACACTTGCCGCCCTGGCAGAGGTCGCCCACGGTGCACGGGTTGCCGTCCGAGCAACTCGCGCTGTTGGGCGCCTGACTGCAGCCGCCATTGCCGTCGCAGACCGCGGTAGTGCAGGGGTTGCCGTCGTCGGCGCAAGCGTTGCTGCCTTGACAGATGCCCGCGGTGCACGTGCCGGTGCCGCCGCACAAGGTCGCGCCGCCGCAGGGAATGCCGTTTTGCGCCGCGGTCAACGTGCACGCGCCGGTCTTGGTGTCGCAGCTGTTCACATCGCACGCGTTGGCAGTTGCCGGGCAGGTGACGACGGTCGTCGGGTTGACCACGCACTGATTGCCTTGGCAAATCAACGTGCCGTTGCACGCATTGCCGTCTTCAAACGGTGCGCAATCGCCGGTCGTCTGGCACTGGCACGTGCCGCTGCCGACGCACTGGCCGGCCGTGCACGTGTCGCCCAACGTGCAGATGTTGCCGTCGTCGCAAGCAATGCCGTTGGCGGGCGTGTGGACGCAGCCTTGCTTGGCGTCGCACGCGTCCGCGGTGCACGGGTTCTTGTCGTCGCATTGTAGCGCCTGGCCTTGGCACTTGCCGCCCGCGCATGCGTCGCCGACGGTGCACAAACTGCCGTCGTCGCACGTTGTGCCGTCCTTGACGGGCGCCATCGCGCACACGCCGCTGCTCGGCGCGCAGGTGTTCTTGCCGCACGTCGTGTCCGCAGAGCTGTCGCAAACCACCGGCGTGCCGGGTTGGATGACGCACTGGTTCAACTGGCACACCAGCTTGCCGTCGCACAGGTTGCCCGTGGCCTTCGACGCGCAGTCGCCATCGCTGATGCACACGCACTGGTTCGGTCCGGCCAGGCACACGCCGCCGCCGCACTGGTCGCCCACGGTGCACGGATTGCCGTCGTCGCAGGCGCCGCTCGCGTTGCTGTGGAGGCAGCCGGCCTTGCTGTCGCAGGAATCGGTTGTGCACGGGTTCTTGTCGTCGCAGTTGGCGGTCTGGCTGCCGACGCACTGACCGTTGAAGCAGCTCGACGCCGCCGTGCAGACGCTGCCGTCATCGCACGCGGTGCCGTTGGTCACGTCGCTGGGCAGGCACTGGCCGCTGGTGGGCTCGCAGCTCAGCGTCGCACAAATGGAGTTGGCTGCGCAGACGACGATGGACCCAGGTTTGGTCTTGCAGATGCCGGCCTGGCAACTCGGGATGCCGTCGCAGAGGTTGCCGTTGTCCTTGCAGTCGAGGTCGATCTGGCAAGCCGTGCAAGTGTTGGTGCCGCCCACGCACGTGCCGCCCGCGCATGCGTCGCCGGTGGTGCAGTCGTTGCCATCGTTGCAGGGCAGGGTGTTCGGCGCGTTCTTGCAGCCGAGTAGCGGGTCGCAGGAATCGGTCGTGCAGAGGTTGCCGTCGTCGCAGCTGGCGAGCGTGCCGCCGCACGTGCCGCCGGTGCATTGGTCCTTGGACGTGCAGACGCTGCCGTCGTTGCACGCGGTGGCGTCCGGAACGGGCGTGGCTTCGCAGATGCCCTTGCTCGGTGTGCAGACGCCCACGGTGCACGCGGTGTTGCCCGACGGGTCGCAGGTGACAATGGAACTGGCCAGTACGGTGCAATGGCCAGTGACGCACGTCGGAATGCCGTTGCACAGGTTGCCGTCGTCCTTGCAGTCGCTGTCGATGGTGCAGTTGCAATTGCCGGGGCCGCTGACGCATTGGCCGGCCTGGCACTGGTCGCCGACGGTGCACGGGTTGCCGTCGTCGCACGGGCCGCTGCTGTTCAGGTGGTAGCAACCCTGGGCCGGGCTGCAGCCGTCCGCGGTGCACGTGTTGTCGTCCGCGCAGTTGACCGCGCTGCCGCCGCCGCAGGTGCCTTCCGTGCAGGCGGTTGCAAGCGTGCACGCGTTGCCGTCGTCACAGGTGGCGCCGTTGGCCAAGCTGACAAATCCGCAGACACCGGTCGCGATGTCGCAGGTATTGGTCTGGCACGGCGTGTTGCCGGTGGCGTCGCACACGACGACGGAGCCGACCTTTGGTTGGCAAAATCCATTGTTGCAGCCATAGACGCCGTTGCATGCGTTGCCGTCGCTGGGGCAGTCGGCATCGGTCTGGCACGCGCACGTGTTGGTGCCGCCTTGGCAGAGACCGACGGCGTTGCAGGCATCGCCCACGGTGCAGGCTTCGCCGTCGTTGCACGGCGTGCCGGGCGTGGGCAAATACACGCAGCCGGTGGCGTCGCAGGAATCGGCGGTGCACGGATTGCCGTCATTGCAGCCGCTCTGCGCGCCGATGCACGCGCCACTTTGGCACTGGCCGCCGCTGGTGCAGCCCGCAGAGTCGCCACAGGTCGTGCCGTCGCTGAGCGCCGACGTGAGGCAAGCGCCTGACAACGGTTGGCAATTGGCGGAAATGCACGGCGAGCCCGTCGCAGGGCAGATGATGATTTTGCCGTCCGGAACGCACGCATTGCCTTGGCAAATGAGCTTGCCGTTGCACAAGTCCTTGTCGTCGATCGCCGCGCAATCGCCATCGGTTTGGCACTGGCAGGCGTTGGTGCCGGGCGTGCAGCCGTTGGCACCGCACAAGTCGCCGAATGTGCAGGCATTGCCGTCATCGCACGGAATCGCCGCGGTGATGTCCCACGGCAGGTGCGTGCAGCCAATCGTCGCGTCGCAGGCGTCGTGCGTGCAGGGCAAACTGTCGTCGCACGAGGTCGGTGCGCCGGCCAGGCACACGCCGTTGTTGCACAAGTCGCCGGTCGTACACGGGTTTCCGTCTTCGCAGCCAGCCGGCGTGCCCGAGGGGCTCAACGTCACGGGGGATTCATTGCACAAGCCAGTGTTTGGCGCACAAGTGACCGTGACGCAAGGGGAAAGCGGCAGCGGGCAGACAATCACGGATGTCGGGCTGACGACGCACTTGTTGCCGACGCACGCCATCGTGCCGTTGCACAGGTTGCCGTCGTCCTTGCTGGCGCAATCGCTGTCCTGTTGGCACTCGCAGGTGTCCGCGCCAGGCTTGCACGCACCGCCCGCGCACGTGTCGCCGCTGGTGCAAGCGTTGCCGTCATCGCACGCCGTGGTGACGCCGACCGCGAGGTGCTGACAGGTTGGCCCGGCGGAGGTTGTCGCGGCGACGCACAAATCCACCGTGCAAGCGCTCAAATCGTCGCAATTCTGCACGATGCCGCCGACGCACTTGCCGCTGGTGCACAAACCGCCCGACCGACATGGATCGCCGGCGAGGCAACTGCCGCCCTCGGGCACCGGATCGTGCAGGCAGAGGCCCTGGATGCCGATGTCGCACAAGTCTGCGGTGCACGGGTCACCGTCGTTGCACGTCGCTTTGCCGCCGCCGCACGTGTCGGCGGTGCAGGTCTCGCCGGTCGTGCACGGATTGCCATCGTCGCAGGCGCTGCCGCCCGTTGCGAGCGTGTGGATGCAGCCTTTGCCGGCCAGGCATTGGTCAATCGTGCATGGGTTGCCGTCATCGCAGCCGGCCTTCTGGCCGCCCTGGCAAATGCCACCGCCGTCGCACGTCGCGCCCTCGGTGCAAATGGCGCCGGTGCACGGCAGGCCAGCGGGCGAGGCCTTGGCCACGCAACCTTGTGTGGTGCAGACATTTTCCTGACACGTCGCCAAGCCAGACTGGCTGCACGGCACCGCCTGGATCGGGTTGATGGTGCAAGCGCCGGCCACGCACGAAGCCGTGCCCATGCATGCGGGCGGTGCGGGGCAATCGCTGTCGGTCAGGCAGCCGCAAATCGGCTTGCCGACGCACGCGCCGTCCTGGCAGTGATCGGCGTCGGAGCACGTGCTGCCGTCGTCACACGTCGTCGTGGCATCGCCGCTGCCGCTGCAGCCGTTGGTCGGATCGCAGATCGCGGTGCACGTTTGGCCAAAGCCGCAGCCGAGCGTGGTCGCGGCTTTGCACGTGCCCGCCGTGCACGTTTCGCCGACTGTGCAGATGTTGCCGTCGTTGCACGTGAGGCCTTCCTTGGCGGGAGTGTGCGTGCAGCCGTTGGCTTCGCATCGGTCCACGGTGCATGGGTTCTGGTCGTCGCAATTCAGCTTTTGCGCGGGGTCGACGACGCATGCGCCTTGGCTGCACTGCATGGTGCCCACGCAGATGTCCTTCTGGCTGATCGCTGCGCAGTCGGAGTCGGTCTTGCAGCCGCAGACGTTGGCGACGCCGGTGCACGCGCCCACCTGGCAGTGATCGCCGGTCGTGCACGGATTGCCGTCGCTGCACGTGGGTGCGCCGGGCAGGCCGGTCGCTGGTTGATGCGCGCAGCCAGTCTTGATGTCGCAGCTGTCACTGGTGCACGGATCGGCGTCGTCGCAGGTGTTGGCCGTTTGTGCGACGCAGGCGTCGCCGAGGCATACGGACTCCAAGGTGCAGGGGTCGCCGTCGTCGCACGCCGCGCGCTCGGGCCGCGGGGTGACGATGCAGCGGTGGCTGACCGCTTCACAGACCGCTTGGCTGCACGGCGTCGTCGCCAAAGGCGCACAGTCGCTGTCCGCCAGGCATGTGGCCGTCGTGTCGGTCGATTCGGTAATATCGCCGGCAATGTCCGCTTCCGGTCCATGCGTGGGCATCGCCGTCGTGTCGATCGCGGACCCGCGGCAGCCGCAGGCAATCGCCAACGCGGCCATCAGCAACAGGGTTTTCAACGCGCCAAGGCGGCTTGTACAGGCATTGTCATCCATCGTGGCAGCACACGTCATCGTCGGTCCCTCGGGCAAAAGAGCCTGTGGTGACTGTACCTGACGCAGACCGTCCCTGACAAACGAGTTTTTGTGCGATTTCTTTACTTCTGGAGGAATCCCAGTATGGCGCCGACGGCTTCGATGGGCGTGTCCACCAGCGGCAGCGCGCCGGCATTCTTGAGCCGCACGAGCGTGACGATCTTCTTCTGGGCGCCGCTCATCGCCGCGAGATCTTTTTGCGCGGACGCCGCCCACGGCGACTTGTCGCCCAGCAGCAACAGCGTCGGCACTTGAACGTCCTTGATCTCGTCCGCCGCTGCATCGGCCACCGCGCGCTCCAGCGTTTCGCCTTCAAAGCCGTCGTCGTACACGTTGCTCACGTCCACACGCCGCGCCCGATCGGGATCCGCCAGCAAACCGGTCAGCATTGAACGGCCGAGGACGCGGCGACGGATGTTCGCCTCCAACAGGTGATTCTGCTTGAGCGCCCAGACAAAATCTTCGCGCCAGAGCGGCGGAATTGCCGCGAGCACCTCGCCGGGCAAGCGCTTGAGTGCCTCGCTGGACGGAAACGGCCCGCCTTGCAACACCACGTGGGAAACCTGTTCGGGGTGCTTGGCGGCATACGCCATCGCCAGGTGCGCGCCCGCCGCATCGGCCAGCAGCACCACTTTTTCCACGCGGAGGTGATCGATCAAACCGGCCAGTTCGCGCGTCCGATCCGTCTCCGCCAGCGCCATGACGCTGTGCTCACCCTGACCGCGTTGCAACACGACGATCCGGTTGTTCTCTTCGAGGCGCCACACGTGTGGCACGAGATGCGTCGCGTCGCGAAACGGCGGGCCCGAGACCACGACAATCGTTCGCGCGGTGCCGTCCTGGCGCTCCACATACTGCAATTCGCGGCCGTCGACCTCAAACCGATTCACGCGACCGACCTTCTCCTCGTACCCTTCCTTCGCGCGGTCCTTTTCGGTCGCGAGCCAATCCGCCCACTCGCCTTCGCGGCGCGGCCCCGTGTGAAAGGTCAGGCGCCGGATCGCGTTGTTGGCATTGCGGAAGACATCATCCGACGGATCGCCAAGCTGCTGAATCATCGACGGAATTGCGCCCTCATCATCGACTCGACCGATGGTCAACAGCACCGCAAGGCGCTCTTCCTGGTTGTTGACGTTCGCCATTTTGCGCAGCAATTCGATGGCCTTTGGATCGCCCACGCCGACCATCGCCTGAGTCGCCAGCATGCGCGTGTGCATGTCCGCGTCGCGCGTCGCCGCCGCCCGCAGCGCCGCGAAAGTCTCCGGGTCAGCCGCGCGCCAGAGCTGCTCAACCGCCAGCCTGCGCACGTTCACGTCGGGATCCTTGAGCAGTTCCAGCAGGAGCTTGCGCACGGTTTCATCGTACAGCGTCATGCACAGCAGCAGCGCCTGACGCAGATCCGGCACTTTCTTGCTGCGCACCAGGCGCACCAAATCCTCGCGCACTTCCGGCACCGCGAGCTGTGCGAGCACGTCCACCGCGAGATCGCGGGTGCGCGCTTCCGGCGAGACGACCAAGGGCAGCAACTGCGGCGCGGCCTGCTGTTTCAGGTGGTTCAGCACTGCGAGCGCTGTCTCCATCCGGCCGCGATCGGCCGTCCGCAGCAGGAAAATCGCCTGTTTCACCGCTGGCGCGCCGACGTGCAGCAGGCCATCCAGCGCTGCCTCCCGCTGATCGGGCACCGACAACGCCGCGAGCAACGCATCGACGGCCGCATCCGTCTCACCGCCCAATCGCGCCGCTGCGCCGATCAGCTTCAGCCGCAAATTCAGGTTCTCGCCGGTCGGCTTGAGTTGCTCGATGCCCAGCAGCCGCAGCATCGTCTGCAGCGCTTCCGTGTGCTTTTGCGAAACCAACGTGTCGATCGCGTACGCGCGCAGGTTCGGCCGCGGGTCGTCGACAAGCTGCATCAGCCTGGCCAGCACCGGCGGCGGATCCGTCGCGAGCAGTTCTGGCAGGACCAACAGCAGCAGTTCCTCGTCGTGACGCTGTAGCATCGTCGTCAGGATCTTGGTGCGCCGCGCGTCTTCTTTGTAGCGCAGCACTTGTTGCACCAACCGGCGCGCGGCCACGTCGCCCAGCTTCGGCGCCCGCGTCACCGCCTCGTCGTAGCTCGTCTGGCCCCAGCCCAGCAGCAGGTCGACAACGGTATCTTCGCCGCCTTTCTGGCCCGCAATCGCATCCAGATGCCCGCGCACTTCCGGCCACGCGGCGTCGCCCAACTCGATCAGGCCGTCCACAGCGTCATCGCGCTCCTTGCCCGGCGGATGGGTCATGATGACGTGGAGCAGTTGCGCAGCGGTCTGGCCGTGCGTTTTGGCCAGGACCGGATGCACCGCCACCGGCGAAATCAGCAGCGCAGGCAGCGACAAGCCCAACGCCAGCACCAAGCGAACCGGGCGCTGACGGGGCTGGATGGAACGGGGCAAGCTCATGCAGTCCTGGGTTGGCCGCTGGGGCCGAGGCGTCCACTGTAGCAGGCGGATTGCGGAATGCTCAACGCTTTGATCGCGTTTTTAGGCCTCGCCGCGCGCTTGGCGCCGCTCGTCCCGGTTCATTCGGTAGCGCAGCACGTCTTCCCGAGACAGAATCCACAGTTTTCCGTGCTGTTCGCCGCGGACGCGACCTGTCCGCACGGCGTTGATCACCGCTTGCCGGGTGATGCCCAGCATGTCCATCGCCTCGCCGACCGTCACGATCGCTTCCGTCGTCAGGCCACCGTCGCGCGCACGCGGCGTCGGCACGTGTCCGGGAAGGTACCGAAGGCTGCCGGGCAGGGGCACCGCCTGCGCCTCTGCCGGCCCTGGGCTGATGATGCCTTCGGCGACGCCAGCGCGGTACACCAGATCGTTGGCAGCGCGCAGCGCCGGTAGCTCCTGCACGCCGGGCGACAGCGGGCTGAGCCCCTCGTACAACGGCACATCGGGACGCATCACGCGCGTCAAAAGCTCATGATATCCTTGACCTTGCGCCAGTCTTGCGGCGACGTCCAGCAGGAACAGTCGCGCCTGAAGCGACGCGGGGCGCAAATCCACGACCGCACCGCTGAGCAGTCGATAACTGTCAAGCAGCTCCAGTTGCGCAATGTCAAAGACCTCGGTCACTCCATCCCTCGCGGTCTCTGGGCCAGTTGCCAATCTGCTGAGAAGCATGGGGCGTTTGCAGCCATTGGCGCACCAGACACGCACGAGACGATCTAGCGCGTGCTTGATGAATGTCAAGACAAAACCAAGTCAACAGATAATCCGTTCACAGGACAAGGAGTTGATGGCTTGTCAGATCGCAGCCGGCATGCGATGCATACGGGTTCGGCACGCGCTGCTGCGGGAGATTCTTATGGACGCGATTGCACAAGGTCGTCAGGCGCTCGCCAATTGGAAGGCGGCGCAGCCGACCAACTGGTACGATTCACACACGATTTTGCCGTTGCTGCTGGCGCGTTATGCGCCGCCGGACCTGCGCGCGGAGTTTCAGGCGCGGCTGCGACAGTTTGGCGGTGAAATGGCCGGGGTCGACGATCTGGTGTCCCGCTGCGATCAGCCCGAATTTGGCCCACGCCTCGAGCGTTTCGACGCCGTTGGTCGCCGGCAGGAGCGCGTGCGGTTCGACGCGGCGTATCATGCCTACGGCACGCTGATTTACCGCTCCGGCGTGATGACGCTGACGGGCGATCGCTCGCGCGCCGTGCTCCAGGCGGCGCTTGTCCACCTGGCGAGCATGCACGGCGAGGCGGGGCACGTGTGTCCGTTGGCGTGCACGGCGGGGCTGATCAAGGCGATTCAGCGGGTCGGCCACGGCGGTTTGAAGCGCGGACTTCTGCCGCGGTTGCAGAATCCGGATTACGCCGAGCGGCTGCACGGTTCGCAGTTCCTGACGGAAGTTCAAGGTGGATCGGACGTGGGCGCCAATGCCTGCTCGGCGGAACTCATCGCGCCAGAGACGCCGACGAGCCCGGCGCGCTGGGCGATCACCGGCGAGAAGTGGTTTTGCTCCGTCGTCGACGCGCCGTTGTACCTGTTGACTGCGCGTCCGACCGGCGCAGCGGCCGGCACGCGGGGCATCGGCCTGTTCGTCGTGCCGCACGATCTGCCCACGCAGGACGCGGTGCACGTGAAGCCGCTTTCGCACCGCGCTTCCACGCAAGGCCCGCCCGTGCCGAATCATTTCGCGATTCGCCGGCTCAAGAACAAGCTCGGCACCCGCGCGATGGCGTCGGGCGAGGTGGACTGGAACGGCGCGATCGGCTGGCAATTGGGCGAGCTCGATCGCGGCTTTCACAACGTCGTCGAGATTGTCCTGAACACGTCGCGGCTGTTCAATGCGATGGCGTGCAGCGGCATGGCGTGGCGGACATTTGTCGAGGCTTCAACCTACGCGCAATTTCGCACCGCGTTCGGTCAGCCAATCGCCCAGTTTGCCAGCATGGACGCGATGTTGAGTGAGATGTTCGTCGAGGCGACGGCGATGCTTGCCAGCACGATGGATCTGGTGGCGCTCGACGCGAGCGGCAAGTCAGACGACGCGCTGCGCCTCGGCATCAACATGAACAAATACTGGACATCCATTCAGACAACATCTGTGATTCACAACGGAATCGAGGTTCTTGGCGGTAACGGTACGATTGAGGACTTCACCCCGCTACCGCGCCTCTATCGGGACGCCATGGTGACGGAGAGCTGGGAAGGTTCGCACGCGGTGCTGGCGGCGCAGACGTTGCGCGATGTTCAGCGGTTGAAGCTGCACGAGGCCTGGCTGGACTGGATCGGCGAGCGGGTCGCGGCGTTGGCGCTGGGCGACATCCGCCTCGAACTGGCGCGGCGGCACGTGCTGCTGAGCGATGAAGCCCAACGTATTCACGCATCGACGGCTGAGGACGAGCCGATCGCCATGCGGCATTGGATGGAGCTGGCCATGATCCTGCATCAAGCCGTCTGCTTGGCGGAGCTGTGCGCGCTGAGCGCGTCCTCGGCTACGCATTTGCTTCCGCCGCAGATCGTCCAGCAGTGGCTGGATTTGCACCCCCACGCGCGGCAAAAGCGCGTAGCGGGCTGGTGGCCGCGCCTCGCCTAGAGACGCGACCAGTTATCCTACATCCCGCCATAACCCAGCGAGTACATAGCAGTTATTGATCACGATGTGCCTCCGCAGGTCGAAGTTGTTCTTCACCAGCCCGCGGAAGCGCGCGCGCACGCCTTGCGTTCGGCCG
>CAIYBN010000095.1 GCA_903924465.1 uncultured Myxococcales bacterium
TCCCAGCGTTTCCGGGAGAAGTCCATGACATTACGGGCCGATTCACGCCAGCGGGTGGTACCTAGTTCGTGGCCGAATTCCGGCCCCATCCCGATGGCCGAACTCGGCCCTCGGTGGGTGGTTTACCGTGGCCGCGGACAAACCATGTCCGAGACGAAATCACGCCGTGACTTTGGCATTGGATGCGGTTCCAAGACGAAATCACGCCGTCACTATCGCCTCGTAACCGCATTCGGGAGGAAATCACACCCGTAATCTCGCCTCGGAAGCGGTTCCGGAACGATTTTCCCGTCTCGCGATGCCTGCGCAACCGGTTCCGGAGCGGGTTCCCGTGCGGAAGGAGGCGAAGTGGACGGGAAAATGCTCACTTGATCACATTTCGACCCGGAAGTAGCGGCCACAGCGCACGCGCGAGTGCGTGTTGGGCCGTTCGCCGCGCTTTCTTGACGTTGCTGACGGCGGTATCGGCTCCTTGATACGCGTCGAGCGCGTTGTTCAGGGCTCCAAGCCTTCGCGCGCGGCGGGCTTGCCGCGGGAACTGGCAACATCGCGAGAACGAACACGGGGCGAATGCGCTGTGGACGAAGCGGTGCGGTCAAAGCGCCTGAATTTAGGCCAAGTGGCGTGCTTGACGAGGCGATTGGGCGGGCTCAAACTGGTCCGGACAGTGTGGCAGCGGGCAGGGTGCGGAGGTGGCGTGTGGAACGATGCTTGGGTTGGAACTCCTACGCGTCTTCAAACGTTCGTCGAACGCGTATCGCGATCTGGGGACTTCTCGCGCTCGCCGCGTGTGATTGGAAAGCACCAAGCCCCAAGTGCCCGGCGACGATCGCAGCGGTTCCCCCGCCGTTCCAGCCGATTGTGGGCGGCAGCGTCGATGCAATTCCACTGGAAGTCACAAACAATTCCGCGCAAACCGCGACCAGCTTCTGGCCTGACGAGAGCGGCGGGTACTTTGTGCTCGGCGTCCAAACAGGTACGGGAGCACCTTGGGTTGCGAGGTTCGCGGCCGGCGGCGCTCGATTATGGGAACGGATCCTCGAAACAACGCTGCCGATTCGCGTTGCTGCGCCTTTGACAGCCGGTGGAGTCGTCATCTTGGCCTCGGATCTTGCGGACAACGTGACCGAGGTATCAGCGTGGTGGCTCTCGGACGACGGAACCATCACAACCAAGCAGAACGTGACAAACATTCAAGGACTCTCCGCTGTGGCGTCCCTGGTCGATGGTGGCTTGCTCGTCGCCGGGGAAACCCATCTGGTTCGGATTGGCGCCGATCATTCGATCACGTGGGCGGTTCCGCTCGAGGCTGATCCAACTTCAGTGACTGTGCTGTCACAACTCGCGGCGCGCCCCGATGGCAGTTGCGTCGTGTCCTATTGGCGCGAAGCCCCACCCGGCCCTTGGGGCTCGGCCGTCCCTGCGCGGGCACGGGCTTTCAGTCCCGCCGGCGCGTCCATTTGGCAACAGGATTACTTCGGGCTTGATTACAAAGACGCGACGCTGCGAGCCGAAATCTCGGTCGCGCCAAATGGCGCTTTGTTCCTCATCAGTCGGTCTGAAACCAATCCAAACATGGGCGACTCGTTTGGTGGCGACTGGATTCTGAACATTGATCCCTCCAGCGGCAACCCAATGACAGTGGGATTCGCCATGGAGTGGACGGAGTGTGATAATTCCAACATCACCCATATCATCCCGGACTCGCTTGGCAATCTTGACATCGTGGTATCGCGGCTGGCGGAACAAGGGGACACTCGACCCGAGCAGTCCTCTTTCTTGGCGCAAATCGATAGTACGCTGGTGGCCAAGACGGCGTTCGAGTTGACCCTCCCGTCTGATAGCCTTCTTGGACCAACGAGGCTCGCCCCAAATTGCATCGGATGGCTCGATCCTACAGTTCCGATTCGGATCATCAAAGTCGCAACCGTCGGTGGGGGATGCAAATAGCACGTCCAAACATCCGCAAGCGACTGGAGCAGTTGGCCAAGTACCTGTGCCGGCCCGCGATCTTGGCGGATCGCCTGGAACTGCTGCCCTGATGATCGGCCCGGCCGCGCTGGCTTCCTTGTTGACGGTGATGTCGTGCCGCTTGGGCTCCAGGACGTCCAACTGCGTCCAAGCGCGGCGCTGATTTGCGCCAGCTTGGCCAAGTGCTTGCAGGCAATTCAGCGGAGCGCCTGCGATTTTCAGGTCCCTCCTGCCCGCGTTCGGATCCTGCGGGTCGACGAACCTGGCCAACGTCTGCAGCTTGCCGCTGGCGTCGAACGGCCACACGCCGTCGTCCGGACCGGCGCTAATCGTCACGTACTGCGCGCAATAGTCGCCCGTTCACACCTCGTCGGCCAGCGCGCAGTTCTTTGCGATCAGGCCATCTGCTGTGACGGTGGCCGCGAGCGCCGGATCCAGTGCAACTTTGGCTACATGAGGCACGATCGAGGTCCACATCCGCTGCGCGGCCGGGCAGGCGTTCGTGTCGCCGTGGAAGTTGTGCTCACAGCCGTCGGCCACGGAGTCGGCAGCGAAATTGTAGCCAACAAGCGCGCCGTTCGCGGCAAAATACCAGTCGTAGCTCTCGAATCCGGTCGCGACGATCGTGACGCTGCCGCCGCCCGCGCAGGTTGCAGTGGCGAGTTCCACCGGCGTCGGATCGTAGCTCATGAGCACCCAAGCCATGACCGCCGCGGGCGAGGCGAAGTTGGCGCCGACGTTGCCCAAGCCGATCTACTTCAACGCCAACGTGGTGCCGGATGCCAAGCTGACGGAATCGTCGGATGACGGCGGCATCCTGTGGATCAACGTGCCGGACGGCGAATACACGCTGAGCGCGACGCATCCGACGCGCAAGTTCGCCGAAGTGACGGTGACCTGTGCGCCGAATCGCATCGTCAACGCGAATCCGCCTTGGGGATTGCACGAGATTCCGTAGGTTCGGCTGCGGTCGGCGGTCGAGAAGCTGGAAGATAGGCTCGATTGGAACTGCAACTCTGCCAATCGGCTCCAGAATTGCGGCAATCTGCGCCTAACTCGGCGCGACTGGAATAGCGCTCGACTATTTTCCGGCAGCGCCGGCCCTGAGCAAATCCCTGATTTCGCTGAGCAGCTTCTCGGAAGGCGTCGCCTCGACCGGCGGCGGTGGCGCCTCTTCGTGTTTGCGCTTCATGCGGTTCAGCAGCTTGACCATGACGAATACCGCAGCCGCCACGATCAGGAAATCGAAGACGTTTTGGCAGAACTGACCGTACTTCAACGTGCTTGCCGGTTCCGTGCCGTGCGCCTCCTTCAGCGTCACCGCCAGATTGGTGAAATTGACGCCACCCAAAAAGAATCCGACGACGGGCATCACCACGTCGCCGACCAGCGACGTCACGATTTTGCCGAAAGCGCCGCCGATGATGACGCCGACGGCCAAGTCCATCACGTTGCCTTTGACGGCAAATTCTTTGAATTCTTTCAGCAAGCTCATGGGGTGTCCTTGGTTCGAGCGGAACGAAATGGGCTTGCCTTGACGGCTACAGCAGTTGGTACACCAAGCTGAGCGAACTCAGGTAGTCCGTCGTCTGGATGCCCGGCAACGGATTGTTGTCGAATTTCAGGTTGAACGCGGCCGCGATCGACAGCTTCCCGGCGATGGTCGAAGCGAGCGAAACGCCCCAGTTCATCCGCCAGTTCTTGGTTTCCGGAATACCTTGCAGGTACTCCAGGCCGGTGTCGAATGTAATGGCCTGCGTCACCGTATTGGAATAGCCGACGAACGCCCGCGCGCTGTGGCGCAGTTGCGTCTTGTCGAGGACGTTGCCCGCTGCACGCGCGGCATCGAGCGTCTCATCGCGGCGCGAATCGAACTGGAAGTCGTAGCCCAGTTCTGCCCAAAGCTGTTGCTTGGCCTCTGAGATGGCGTAGATCGACGCGCCTGGATCGACATTGAACCGCAAATCAAGGCCCATGAAGCGGTCGTTGAGCACGGACAGAGCACCAAAAACGGCCGTATGCGGGCTGAGGAATCGGTCGTAGCGGGCCTTGCCTTGTACGTTCTGAATGGTTGTCTGCACGGCATCCGCGGGCGTTGGCGCCGAACGGGCGTAGTTGCCGGCCACCGCGATGGACAACTGGTTGGCTTCGCGGCGCATACGGAACTTGCCTGACGCGGTTCCGGAAATCGACCGCGAGTTGCCGGCCGCCGCCAGTCCGCCCGCTGAGAGCTTGAGTTCGGTCACGTCCTTCGCCTCGGCGACAGCCTTCAAGTCGCTTGCGGCCTCGAATCCAGGCGCGACGACGTCTTCCTTGCCCTTCGAGACGCTCTTTTCCGCCATCAGCCCTTTGGGCACATCGGCGCGCACCACGGTTGGAGCCGACGATAATCCGAGTGCAAGGCCAAGTACCCAAGTGAGTTTGAAAGGTTTCACGGCGTCGTCCTCCAAGAACGTCGGTGCAGAGAATGCGCGCCTGACCGTCCGATCCTACATCGCTCTCTTGCGCGGCGCTCAGTTATCGGCGGCCGGATGCCTCAACGATACCAAGCGTTGTTGATCGGGGTGCAATTCTTGGGCCAAATGGACGCGGAAACCGCTCTGCGCCGTGTTTCAAGTAGTTGCCTGAACGGCGCGTCATCGGCTGCGGCCACCTGAACCGGCGACGCGGAAATTTCCGCGGCGGATTGCATCAGCCACGCAAACTGACCCACCGCAGCGGAGTGCCCTCCCGCTGGCGACGGTTTCCACCCTTGACGCCGGATTGCAACCCGGCACGCTCGCGGAGTCTCGGCCGTGCCGTCGGTCGAGTCCTTTGCTGAGGTCCTACGTGCTCGCGAAATTCCACCAGCCGTTTTCAAGCCCGGATGACGTCCCACCGCGTCGGGAAACACCGCCAGACTCACTGCGCAGATAGAGGACTGACGCACAGGATGACGCCGGTCAGCTGGCGCGCGACAGGAGGCGCGGCCGCGATGCACGGGTACGCCTGAACACGTGAAAATGACGCCATTCTGGGCGCGGCTCGGCCTTGACGCGCGCGCTGGAGCGCCCGAGACTGGCTATCCGGCAAGTGGTGGATCGGAGGGATGGATGTGGCGGGAAGTTCAGCCGGCAGGCCCCATCGGAGACCTGATGGACCACGTGGTGAAATCGCCTGCAACCTCGACCAAGGAATAACCGTCATGCACCGGATTGCCGTCACTTGGATCTTGCTCTGTCTCGCTGCATGCCAAGGGACGCCGGCGCCCGCCCAGTCCACGCTGCCGTACGTGTTTGACGACGTCGCCACTGCGCCTCCAGCGGTCCAAGCTGCAGCCAAGGCAATCGTGCGGATTAGCGGCATCGACGGCGGATCGGGCGTCGCGACGGGATTTTTTGCGCGCGTCGGCGGCATCTGTCGCCTGCTGACGAACAACCACGTGCTCGGCGCCGGCCAGTGTCCCAAACAGGGCTGCGTCATCTCCCTCACCCGCGACTACCGGCGCGACGGGTATTCGAAAACCGACCGCGTGTTGGTCGTGCCGCGGGTGGCGCGCGCCGATCTGGACATCGCGCTATTGGATGTCTGGTACGCGGACACCCAGACAGGGGGCCCCGCGGGACCGTACGAACAGGAGGTATGCCTCGATTTGGCACCGACGGATCCTGTGCCGGGAGAGGATATTTTCGTCGTTGGCCATCCCGCCGGCTGCCTGATGAAGAGCGCGCCCGGGCAGATCGTCGAGCAGGCGGGCGATTGGTTCGTCACTTCAGCCTATATCCTGCCGGGCAACAGCGGCTCGCCGGTCATCGGCAGCGATGGGGCGGTGCGCGGCATCGTGCACCACAGCGAGGTGGGACCGACGCTTGCGCGCGCACGCACGTTGCGGACGAGCACGCAAGGGACGCCGGTGCAGGCCATCGCCCAGGCGATCGCGCCGGATGCTTGGTCCAAAGGCGCTGAATTGCTCGATCTCACGGCAGTCACCACCGCCGATGACGCCGTCGCGGGCAACTTTGTGTACCTGGCGGCCGGCGTGCGAACGATGCAGTTACAGACCGGGCCAGCGGACCTGCTCGACGAGTTGGCCCAGCGCTGCGACGCCGAAATTGCCAAGGACCTGCAGAGCTTCGCGACCGTCGAAGCGTTCGATGCGTCCTACCCGGATTGCAACAGCGCGTGGCGATGGATCTCCTGCGCGCTGCCCGGCCCGTGGCCTGCGGGCCGCCACTGCCCGAGCGGGTCTGAGAAAGCCGCGTGGCTCGAACGCGCGAATGCACTGGCTGACCGCCACTTGGCCATGCACGGTGTGGAGAACCTGGGTTGGCGCGTCTCAGCCCAGGTCGCCCTTGAACCCGACGCCGACGCGGCCGCTTTCTTCGCGCGCAGCACGGTCACGCAAATCGCAGCCTCCCAGCCTCTTTCCTTGCGCGTGGCGTCGTGGCTGCTTCCGTGGGCGGCGGACGAGATTGTGCCCGACCATGGCCAGGACGACGTGATCGGGTACGTCTTGAACTATCCCGCGATTGCCCACTACGAAGTGGACTTCAGCGCGCTTGTCACGTGCGCGTGGGCCCTCGGCAATCACAAGCTGCTGTCGCAGGCTCAACTGGTCAGGTTCCTGGACCAACTGCGCGCCGACGACCGTGCCGATGTGGGCGATCGCCTGTCGCTGGAGGCGGCGCGGTATCATTTTGGCGGACTGTGGTGAACGGCCCAGCTGCGCTGGCTTGCTTGTTGACGGCGATGTCGTGCCGCTTGGGCTCCGGGACGTCCAGCTGCGTCCAGCGTGCGGCGCTGATTTGCGGCAGCTTGGCAAGCCCCGGCGCGACGTTGCGAACCTTGCGCAGCGCGCGAATCGCCGCCACGAGCGAGGTCGCGGTCTCGTCCACGTCCGAGCTAGCCGTATGCACCCGCGCTTGCAGGGTCGCGTTTGCAGTCCGCCGCCGCGTCATTCGAGCTTATCCCGCTCATCGGGGCCACCAGTCGCATTCGCCCCTTCGTGATGCGCGTGATCTGGCAAGGCATTCTCGGCAGATTCCAATCGGGAGACACGCCGACGAAGCCGAGCGATCTCGTCTGCATCCTGATCGGCGCCCCATGCCTCCATCTCTTCCAAATCACGCTGTAGCGTCGTTTGTTTGTCCGGCAGCACGAGGAGCAGAATCGCGCTGATCAACGGCGATACCAAAAGCGCGATGAAAAACCAGCGCACTCCGTCGCGTTCGCGCCGGGATGCCGCCACGGCTACCACGGCACAGAGGAAAAGGTAGATGACGATTCCCATGATGCTCCACCTTTCCCGCGCGTCAAGTACCGCGCGCCTCGCGCGACAATTAGAATTCACCACGTCGCGACGGCGTAGCCGAGCGCGTGTTCGGCGATGGCGAAGCTCATCGCCCGCGCGATGCAGCCGCAAAGCGGCGGCGAGCATGCGGAA
>CAIYBN010000096.1 GCA_903924465.1 uncultured Myxococcales bacterium
CTGAGCCGCTGTGGGCCTTGACGGGGGCGGCCGCGGGCCCGAAACTGGCGGTCAGGCACGTGCTGGATGGTCCGGTGCGAGCGAGGAGCTCGATGTGGACAGCAAGTTCAGCGGGTGGACATGCTCGGACACCTTATCGACTCCCCAACGCACAGTGTGGGCATCCCGCGCGCTGTGGATGGGCGTCCGTCAGCGTCTTCTGGCCGCCGTAGCGGCGCGCAAGCTGTCCGCCATGCCCCCACGTGAACGACCAGCATCGATCCGCCCGTCATCCGCAAGGACTGCATCGCCGCAATCGTCCACATGAGGCTACTCCCGGCTGTCAGGCAAGAAGTCGAACGGATGCGGCGCGGGCCACAATGACGTCGACATTGCACGGCTTTGCGCGTTAATGCGGGAGACTGCGCATCGGCATACGGCGATGGTGCGCCCCAAGACGGACCACAACGTGCGCTTGGACGAAAGCGACCTGCGGCCGCTCCAAGACCCTACGGCGATGGAGGTCGAGGTGCGCCGCGGCGAACACGATGGCGCGTTTCCCCGGCTGCGACAACATCAAGCACCATACCAACCGACCAGCACCACGAATACGTGACACGCTGAAGCGACGCTGGTTACAATGCGCTGCAACGGTTTTTGCGCCAAGTCGGCGCCACCCAGGGGCCTCGCTTGCGCCTGGTGCGTTTCGCACCGCGCACGCTGTCGCGCGAGCACTGGCGCGGCGGTGTTCTCGCGGCCCTGCCAGCCCGGCACGGAGTTGCCGGGCGCCGCCCGCGGCCCTGCACGTTCCACTGGCGTCACTCGGCGGGCGGGCTTATCCTCAGCAAAGCCGCAGCGCGGCCGAATCAGGATCGCCCATGTCCAGCCTGCCCAATCGCACGCCGATAGCCTTGAGCGCCACCAGACGGCGGGCGCCGCGCCGGGTCAGCCCGCCCCGCACCGACCCGGCTGTCGTGCGCCGCATCGAGAAGTTGGCCGGCATGGGCTGGAGCTACGCCAATATCGCGAGCGACTGCCAGGTGAGCCGCGCGACGGCGCACAAGTACGGCGCCGCCGCGCGGCCGAAGCCCGACAATCGCGTGCACTTGAATGAGCTGGAACTGGCGAGCCTGCGCGACCTGGCGCGGCACGTGGTCAGAGTGCAGTGCCCTACGTGCCGACTGCCCGTGCTCTCGTTCACGTTCATGTCAGCTACCCGTTGTACCCGCTGCGCCGTCGCGATCTTTGTGCCGCCGCCACCCCTGCGACGTTAGGCGGCGCTCGGACGTTGCGGCTTCGCCAACGCCCACGTGTGGCCGCACCAATTGCACACGCCATCGGATCGCTCCGTCGCGTTCCACCAGATCATCTGGCCGCAGTGCTTGCAAGCGCCACGCTTGTTGAGTCCGGCAAGCAGGTACGCCAACTTCTCGTTGTCAATCGACGTTTGTGCCGATTGGTCACGCGCGGGTTCCGTGTCCGAGTGCCGCCCGACGGTGTGGCGGTCGATGCCAAGGCGCTCGGCGATCGCGATGTTGGTGTAGTTCTGCGCCTTGAGCCGGAGAATTTCTTTGCGCTGCGCGGGCGTGACATGCGTGGCCATTGGGGGGCTCCTTCTATTGATCGGGATCGCATGATCCACTTGGAATCATAGCAACTTTAGCGAGCAGAGTCACGCCAAAATCGCGCCGCTTGCGCGCCAAGTGACATGGCAGTTTCACGGCGCCGGTGTGGCGGCAAAGGTGGCGCGTCGATGGCGCCCGTGTGGCGCGATTGCGGCGTCGGCCAAACTACGGAGTAGTTGGGGATGGCGAATCGCCAGGTGGCGCGTGCCGGTGCTGCCGGGTGGCGCATCGGGTGGCTGGCAAGTGCCACGCCTTGCCGTGATCCGCCTGATGTGGAACAAGCAGGAACATCCTGCAGTCGGCAAGCGCGCTGGCTGCGGTGGAAAATCTTGCGAGGTCCAGATGCCTGCCATCACAGTCGATGCCGACGAGATCAAAGCTTTCCTCAACTCGCTCAAAGGCTTGGCCAAGCCACACAGGTCGGGCGACGGTTCGTTCAGCCTGTCACACAGCGGCTTACGTCTGGGCTGGGCGGGTGCAGCTTCCGCGTTCACCGGCACGGACGCGGTGGACCTGGATGAGCCCATCACCGTCCTGTTGCCCGAACGCGCCATGTTCCGGGTGCGTGGCGTTCTGCCCAAGTCGGGGCCAGTGCGGCTGACAGTGGCGGGTGACCGGCTGTATTTCAACAAGTTCTCGCTGAACGTGACAGCGGCGTATGGCCCAGGCGATGTGCTGCTGCCGCTGCGGGCGACCGCGCAGGACGTGGCCGAGATGCGCGCCGGCCGCGACGAGTTCGGGATCGCCAACGCAGGGCTGGAGGAACTGGCGTGGAAGAGCCGCGAGCGCCAAGTGGCAACCGTCGAGAAGGCAGCGCGACAACTGCAGTGGCTGGGCGTGACGCCGGAACTGCTGGGCGCGTGGGTCGACGCGCACCTGGCGGCGCGGGCGCGTGGGCACGAGACGTTTCGCGTTGGTGTGATGGTGGCGGACCGGCGCGGGCAGTTTGGGCTGTTTGGCGGGGATGTGGAAGCTTGAAGCGCGATGGACGCAGTGGCGCGGTCCGAGGCTCCATCCGCGTCCAGTCCACAAGCCCACACGCACAGCGCTCGTTTCCGCGCGCGTCACCGCCTGTGCGGCGTTAACTACGGCGTCGAGGTCGGCTATCGGTGCCGTTCGGCGATGACGGGACATTGCGCGGGCTGAACTCGGCAACGCTGGTGCCGGGCACGCTGGGGATGATCGCACACACCATCTTGGAATTGCAGAGCAACGTGCATCTGCGGGTGGAAAGTGAGCAGATCGTATGTGCAGGGCGGCCGTGGTGCCGGCTGTTCGAACCGACGTGCCACCAGTTCGTGGCGGCAGTGCAGCGTGCTTGCCAAGACTGGAGCTGCCGCCGCGGCACGCTGCGATGACGTGCCGAGGAGAGATGAGGCTGGCCGACGAAGGACGACTTGGAGCTTGCCGACCCAAGGCTTGAATTGTCGCCCGGATCGCCGATTCGACGGCTGGCTAGTGGGGCGGCTGCGCGCGAAGTTTCGGTGGCGAGTGCGAGCGATAGCTGCGTCTGGCGATGAGCGTCGATTAGGTCTAAGCCAAACCGCTGTTCACGTTGACATGCCATCAGGGTTCAAGGTACTTTCCAATCTACGCGAGAATCAGGCAGCTTTTTGGGCGCTTGAGGCATTGCATCAGTCTGTATTGAGAAGGAAGAAAGCATGCGCGTGACGCGATGGGCACTCGTCTGGTCCTTGACTGTGTTTGCCCTGAGCGCATGCGCGCCGCCCCCCGCAGGAACCGCGAGCAGCGACGAGCCAGATGCCCCCGATGCCACGCAATCCAGCGAGATTTCGTCGCCAGGGGATGCACAGGATCCAGTCGATGTCGCACAACCGAAGGACGCACCTGCATCCACAGATGGCGCCGACGCAAACGACGGCGACACGGTTTTCAGCGACGTTGTGGACGTGGAACCATTCATAGACACGGTTGAGCTCGAAACAGACGGAAGCAGCCCGGACGTACTTGGCGACGGCGCCGAGCTACCAGTGGACACGACCGTCGCCGATAGTGGCGCCGACGCCGAACTGGCGCTCGATGCGACAGATGTCGATGGCGGCGCCGACGCCATGGTGACACCATGCACCTGCGGTGACGGCAAGTGCAACAACGCCACAGCGTGCGGCGAGAACCTCCTGGTTTGCCCCGCTGACTGCACCGTCCAATGTGGCGACACGATTTGCTCGCCTGGCGAAGGTCCGGCCAACTGTGCGGCGGATTGCTGTGGTGGTTGCGGCGACGGCAAATGCAAGGGCTACCAATGTGGCGAAAACCCAACGACTTGTCCCAAAGATTGCGGCACGGCCTGTGGCAATCAGGTGTGTGACAAGGGTGAAGATCCCGCGACGTGCCCCGAGGACTGCAACTGGAAAGTCTGCGGCAACCACAAATGCGACGGCGGCGAAGGCCCCGACACATGCCCGGAGGACTGCGCTACGGCGTGTGGCGACTGTCTGTGCCAGGGTGGCGAGGATTTTGACAGTTGCCCCGTCGACTGTGGCTGGTGCGGTGACGGCGTGTGCTCGAACTGTGCGTTGGCCAACGAGACGACCGAGACCTGTGCGAACGACTGCAGCTTCAAGGAGTGCAATCCGAAGTTCAAGGGCCCGCAGTGCAACGACGGCGAGCCTTGCACGTACGACACTTGCAGTGCCGCGGGCAGTTGTGTGCATGCGCCAGTCGAAACAGCCGGCTTGGCCAGCGTGCCGACCTGCACGGATGCCAACGATTGCACGGGTACTGATCACTGCCAAGCCGGGTCGTGTGCGCCCGGCGGGTTGGTCAGTTGCGATGACGGCATCGCGTGCAGCCTTGACTCGTGCGTTGCACAAGGCGGCTGTCAGCACGTCGCCACGCCGAAGGACGGGACGCCGTGTGACGACGGCGACAAATGCACGTCGAACGACATCTGCCAGGAAGGGGTTTGCAAGGGCGGACAGACCGACTGCAACGACAATAACTCATGTACCGCTGATAGTTGCGAAACTGGCGTTGGTTGCGTGCATATGGCGTTGGACGGCACGCCGTGCGACGACGGCAGCGCCTGCACGATTCAAGACGCTTGCGCAGGCAGCAAGTGCTTGGCCGGTGCTCTTCTCGACTGTAACGACAACGAGCCCTGTACGATCGATTCCTGCGCAAAGGCTAGCGGGTGTGTGCACGTGGCCAAGGCGGACGCGAGCAAGTGCTCGGATGCGAACCCGTGCACGGGAAAGGATGCGTGCGCGAGCGGTACCTGTGTGGGCACCGCGATCAATTGTGACGATGGCAATCCATGCACGGTCGATGATTGCGACCCGGTGCTCGTGTGCATTCACCTGCCAAGCGCGCCGACGACCTGCGACGACGGCAACTTCTGCACGCTCGGCGACATGTGCAAAGGCGGTTCGTGTCTTTCAGGCGCCCAGCAGGGTTGCGACGACGGCACGGTTTGTACAATTGACTACTGTTCCCCGACCCAAGGCTGTGTCCACCTCGGCTTGTCGGCGGGTAACTGCAATGACTCGGACATCTGCACGGTAGCGGACGTTTGTCTTGCCGGCGTCTGCAAGGGTGCGGCGTTGAACTGTTCAGACGGCAACGCGTGTACCGGCGACTCTTGCGCACCGGGCGTCGGGTGCACGCACTGGCCAGTGAACGGGTTTTCGTGCGACGATGGAAATCAATGCACGAACAATGACTTTTGTATGTCCGGCACCTGTCACCCCGGGTCGCTGCACGGCTGCGATGACAAGAACCAGTGCACAAAGGACACTTGCGACGCCTCAGCTGGCTGTGTTCACCTAGCACTTGATGCCACGCCGTGCGACGACAGCAGTGCTTGTACTGTTCAGGACATGTGCGCAAAGGGCACCTGTTCGGGACGAGACGTACTGTGGTTTCAGGGGGGGCCGGGTTCCGGCACGGCGGAGTGGGGAAAGTTCAAGGGCGTGGTTGAAGCTGCCAACGGCGATTTGGTGGCGACTGGGTACCAGACTGACCCGTCGGGCATGCACGGCCAACTTCTCAGTCGCGTCGACAAGACTGCGGCGCTCGTCGCAGTCAACAATACGTGGAAGCTTAACGTTGACCTCACGCCGCAGGGTGTCGTTGCGCTGTCCGATGGGACATTCGCTGTCTACGGAGCGTGGGGGGTATTTGACAAAGCGACCGGGTTGGTGCCTGACGGCTGGGGGGTTGTCTACCTGTTCGACTCAACGTTGTACTCTACGGACGCATTGGGTTACAACATTGTTGGTACACAGGATATCTTCTTCGGCGGCAGCGAGTCACCCGCCGCACCTGGACAGTTCGCCGTTGCCGGCCAGGCTGGTGGGGAGGCGATTATTGCGGTGTTTCAAGCTGTTAGTGGAAAGCTTCAAAGTCTAGCAAGCTTCAAGCTGGGCGCCTCGTCAGGTTGCCTGATGTCGTCGCTGAACGACGTGGTCGGTGATGCCGCTGGCGGTTACGTGGCCGTCGGGAGCTGTTCTACGGAAACGAACGGCACCCTTGCCGAACTTGGCTTGATAGTGCGCGTCTCGCCAGAGCTTCTGACGGGTTACTCTACGTACCCGAGCGAGACCTTGAATGAACTTTGGTTTGAGTCCATCGTCGAAGGGAGCGATGGGTCGTACTGGGTGGTTGAGCATTCTGCTGTACCCAGTGCGACCGGATACAAGGAGTCTTGGAGCGTGATCCATTTCTCGCATGACCTCTATCCGATCGGGAAGACCTTCTCGACTCTCGCCGCGGTGCACAAGATTCTGCGGCTTCACGGAAGTCCGGATCAATTTCTGCTCGTGGGTGAGCATCCGGAGAACAGCGCAGGATATCTGGCGTGGCTAGGTCCAGACGGTCTACTTCGCCATACTCGAGATGTGTACCCGTCCGCCGGTGCAACCATTATGCTGAATGGCGGGGCCGTACTTGCGGACGGTTCCATCGCCGTTGTTGGGTCATCCTATGCTCCTTTTGCAACCCCCATCGTCGTGCGCGCCGACTATTGGGGCAACGCGTCCTGTAGTTCCTCCGGGCTTTGTGTCACCCGAAGTTTTCCGGACTGCAATGACGGCAACCCATGCACAAACAACGACTGCTCGGTTGGCACCTGTGGGACCGTCCTCAACGATTGTGACGACCTGAACGACTGCACGGTCGACTCGTGCAACTGGGTGGGCTGTTTGCACACTCCCATCGCCGATGGAACGGCTTGCGCAGACGGACTGTGCGCCACCAGTGATTGCCACGCGGGGGGCTGTACCGGAGCGACTTATTGCGACGATTCTATTGCTTGCACGAAAGACTACTGCGTTCCTGAAACCGGGACGTGTAAACATGATCCGCAAGGGACGTGTCCGTAGGCAACGTGTCGACTCTGTCCGCTTGTCGCCGTGCCGTCCAACGCCCGGGGGCTCTCCATGATGCCGAGGCGGTGGGCGTTGCCGCAGCGCCGGAGGTTGCGGAGTGCGGTCCACATCTCAGGACCGCGCGGGCTTGCCGCAGGACGCGCGCCTGGGCGTTCCGCGGCGCCTCTCGGTTACCGGTGCCGCTCTCTCGCGTCAAGCGTGTTGGACTGACCGGCCCGGCAACTCGTTGCCTGTCGAAGTGGGTTGTTTCTGCCGTCGTGCGGTTCCACCGTCCTGTTTCGACCCACCGGCCACGCCATTCGTCCAAAAGAATCGTAGGATCCATGTTGTCGCGGGACGCCATCTTCGCTATTCTCCAAGACCTCGAAACGATAGCGAATCACCCAGAACTTGGCACTCCCAGAAGCTCACAAGGATTCCTGATGACCGTCTTTCGATTGAATTTATTGGAAGTAGCCGCTAAAGTCGGCACACCAAGCGCGGCGCCCAGTCGGTATTTTGTGCGCGCCTGGATCGCGCTTGCCCTCTGCGCGACAGCCTGTGGCACGACGCCTGCCGCGACCGACGCCGCTGTTGACAGCGCAGTGGCTGGTGCTGTGGATGCCGCGGTAGCGGACGCGTTGCACAAGGAAGTTGTGTCCGGCAGCGACGCCGACCACGATGGAACCGACCTGCACGCCGATGGCACGGCAACAGACGCAACCCTTGACACTGACGTGAACACCAACTGCCCCGGCGGCGCGCGCTGCCCGTGCGCGACCAACGCTGAATGCGACAAGGGGCTGTGCGTCGAGACCGCCGACGCCAAGATCTGCGCCGCCCCTTGCGCCGGTGATAGCGGCTGCCTCGCGTCGGAATCGTGCTCGCTGCTCGACGTCGGCGGCGGCGACAACCAGACGCTCTGCACACCGCGCTGGGTCAGCTTCTGCGCGCCGTGCCTGCAGAACAGCGATTGCGCCTTCCCAGGCTCGGCCGGCGCGACGACTTGCGCGTCGCTCGGCACCAGTGGCAGCTTCTGCACTGTGGCGTGCAAGGTCGCCGCTGATTGTCCCAGCGGCGCTGCATGCAGCAGCGGCGTGTGCCATCCGGCGGGCGACACTTGCGCCTGCTCCAACTGGGCGGTTACGCACCAGAACGGGACGTCATGTTCGAACAAGAACGCCGCCGGACAATGCGCCACGACGCTCAACTGCGCGGCCACCGGCCCATGGCCTGTGTGCCTGGCTGCGACACCGACGGCGGAGACCTGCAACGGCAAGGACGACAACTGCAACGGCTTGACCGATGACGCCGCCGGACCGACCTGCGACGACGGCGACGACTGCACCCAGGACGCGTGCGCTGGCGGCGTTTGTCAGCACTTGAAGAACGTCGTGTGCGGCGACGGCGTTTGCGCCTCCGGCTGCGGCGAGACGTTGTTGTTGTGCCCTATCGACTGCCACAAATGCGGCGACAAGGTGTGCTCGCCCGGCGAATCGCCCAAAGCTTGCGTCGAGGACTGCTGCGGTACCTGCGGCGACGGCAAGTGCGTGGGCTACGCGTGCGGCGAAGATCTGACCACCTGCCCGCAAGACTGCAGCCAACCGTGTGGCGACGGCATCTGCGAGAAGGGCGAGAACCCCGGCAACTGCGCGATGGACTGCAAGTTCCAAACCTGCGGCAACAACAGCTGCGAACCGACCGACGGCGGGCCGACCGGCTGCCCCAAGGACTGCATGGCGACGTGCGGCAACTGCGTGTGTGAAAAGAGTGAGAGCTTTGATTCGTGCCCCAACGACTGCGGCTACTGCGGCGACGGCACGTGCAGCATCTGTAGCGGTCTGGGCGAGGACTCGCAGACGTGCACCGCGGACTGTGGCAACGTTGCTGTCGTCGGCTGCGCCTCCAAAGTGTGGACAGCGTTTTGCCAGGACGATTCGCCGTGTACCGACGACGTTTGCCAGCCGGGCAAGGGCTGCGTGCATTTGGCGGCCGCCGGCACGTGCACGGACGGAAACGCGTGCACGACCGGCGACGCATGCAGCAACGGAGTTTGCGCTCCCGGTGCACAGCTTGCCTGTACCGACAACAACCTCTGCACCGCGGACAGCTGCGACCCCGCGAGCGGCTGCACCTCGACCAACGCCGATGGCATTGCCTGCAACGACGACGATCCTTGCACGCTCGTCGACCTGTGTGGCGGTGGCGCGTGCGTTAGCGGTCAGAAGCCCAACTGCGACGACGTGAACGTATGCACGGACGATAGCTGTGTCGGTGGCAGCTGTGTGCACGCGCCAAACAGCGCGACCTGTACGGATGACAATGCCTGCACGGCTGGCGAGCACTGCGGTGGCGGTACTTGCGCGGGCGTGACCGCCGTCAAGTGCGACGACGCCAACCCCTGTACCGACGACTACTGCGACGTGGCGATAGGCTGCACGGCTTCATCGCTCGAAGGGCAGGGTTGCGATGACAACAACGCCTGCACGATTAGTGATAAGTGCGCCAACAGCGCTTGCGCGGCGGGGAGCGTCAAATCCTGCGACGATGGCAATGCGTGCACGGTGGACAGCTGCGACCCTGCGATAGGCTGCACGACGACGTTTGCCGAAGGTGCGAGTTGTGGTGTTGCGCTCGTATGCGACCCAGATGCAAATGCGTGCGTCTCCACCTGCAAGCCGGGAACCACCGGTTGTCCCTGCGGCACTGGCAGCAAGTGTGTGGACAGCAACACGACCTGCAACGCCTCCGGACTGTGCGTCGCGTGCACCGTTGCGACAGCGAGCGCGCCCGGATGCGCGGGAGTCTGCGCCAGCACCGCATGCAACATCCCCGGAGCCGATACCATCGCAGCGGCCGAGTCTGACGGCGCGACTTGCGTTTGCACGACACAACCAGGGTATTTTTCCCTTCCGAACAGCGGCGGCGCGATCATCCCGTGCGACGCAGACGGCGACGGCTGGGTGACGACCCGGTGGAGCGCCGATGTCACCGGTGTTCACGCCAAGAACGCGGCGCATTGCGTTGTTCATTTCGTGTCCGCATTTGAGCTGCGCACCGAAGGCGGAGCAGCAGCGCTGTCGGTGGACGTGACCAACGCGGTTCCTGCCTTCGTCACAGTCAAGAACGGGGTGGTCGCGCTGCTTGAACCGGAAGTGCTCGACGACCCGGCGAAACTGCAGGATGCCGTAGCCAACGGCACCTTCAACAAGATGCCGGGTGCGTTAGGTCTGGACGATCGGATGCCTGTGGCCACAGAATTGAATCCGTTGACCAAAGTTTGCAGCGGCAATGCCAGCGCGGATTTCAACGCCAACGGCATTCCGGACGGGCAAGAGCCATCCTTCGACGCGGCGAAACTGAGCTTGACCCCGGAACAACTCGTGTTTCTCCGCTTCAGCTACTTTTTGGAGCTGGAGCACAGTTGGTACCAACCGCCATCCGCAGGCAACGGTCCGGGCAAATATGTAGTGCAAGAGAACAGCCGCCTCGCCGGCGCCGTCGATGGCGATCGCGTCGGATTCCAGCTCAATCAGGTGGACCCGCCAACGTCTGCCACAGGAACCGGCCCTGACGACTACTGGCGCACGTGCACCCGCAAGAATGACACGGCATTTCCTGTGACACCAAAGCCGACTTGGCCGAGCGTCAGCTTCGTCGGCAATGACTTCGCAGAATGGTCGTCGGATAGCAAGGTCTTCGGCCACCACAGCCAGTTCAAGTGCAAGGTATTCTACGACCCGGCAACGACTACGCCGGACCCGGTCGCCCAGCCGTGGATGTTGAGCGTCAAGGCACTGAGCACCTGGCAAGTGGAGTCCGGCGGCTTCATCAATCAGAGCACACCGAGCCTTCAAGCCGGGGCCAATCCGGCCGTTCCAGTCCCGTCCTTCATCCTGATGCCTACGCCCGATGAAGCAGCGTTGGTCAATCACGGCGCTTGGGTCGCTGCAACCTATCAAAACTACGATCCAAAGGATCCGACCCAACCAGCCAATTACGTCCGGGGCTGTATCAATGAATGTGTCGATGTCACAGAGCCCTGTCCAGCGAGCGACTGGTTTGCAAATACCTGCTTCACCCGGGTGGACGACTACGGCAAGGCCCTCTGCGGCTGTGCGTGTGCCGTCGGCCCGAGTGAGGTGGCCAGCAAGTGCGCAGGCGGGGCAGACGGCTGTGGGCCCGACAAGGACTGCGACGGCTACCATGCGGACGCGGGACCGCCGCCTGCACCAGCGTACTGCGACACCCATTGCGGCGGCTGGGACAGCACCAAAGGCTGTTATTGCGGCGGAAGCACCGCCAACTGTAACGCCAACTTTTTTGGCTACAAATGGCCGTGTTGCACGCCCGATGGCACCCCTTCACACGCGACGGCAACAGTCGACTGTGGCGGAACCTGCGCCGCGTGCAACGGCAGCCCACATACCGGGCCTTGCGGCATGATCGACTGTGCCGACGGCGACGCAGCGGTACATCCGGGCGCCCCGGAAGCCTGCAACGGCAAGGACGACGACTGCAACGGCAAGACCGACAACGTGACCTGCACGGACAGCAACGCCTGTACGACGGATACGTGCAACGGTGCCGCGGGATGCGCCCACGCCGCGGTCTCCTGCAACGACAGCAACGCCTGCACCGCGGACTCCTGTGACACCTCGACGGGCTGCAAGAATGTCGCCAAGAGTTGCGATGACGGGAACTACTGCTCCGCCGACTCCTGCGACAAAACCACCGGGGCATGCTCCAACGTGTTCAACGGCTACAATTTCCCGTGCAACAACCAGTGTTGGTCCGTCTGTCCTACTGGGTGGCACGATGTCTGTACCCCAACCGGCGCCACCTGCGTTTCGGGTTGAGTGGCGACTCAATGCCCGGAACCCGCGTGCGTGTCGGCCCGCTGTATGACGGGCGATTCCCAGCTTCGCGGCGATGGCGAAGCGGACTCGCTAGCGACCATTTCTTGGCGTTCGTGGGCACCGGTGCGCCCACGGGCCAAACTTGCGGGTTCACGGATCCGGCAAGCTCGCCAGTGGTCGGATTACCGCTGTTCCGCTCGGGGCGTCCAAGGCCGCTGACTGGCGAGGCGACCAACCGGCGGCTCGGCTCCAATCGCTACGTTATCGCCTGACTTAGCCGCTGTTCAAAACGCTGAAAGCTGATAGATCGCTTCAACTTATTCCAATTTGGATCGCCATCCGCGCGCACGACGTGAATCGCGTACACACTGTCTTGGTACCTCCAGCCGCGATGATCTTTGAAATGGGCCGCCATCTTGGCCTTCGGCGTGCGAATCCGATCCGGGTTCCGCTCCTTCGGCGCCTCAAACGGATGCGCTCGGGTGGACAGGTAGGCAGACACCTTCGTTTCGTCGGCCAGCAGCCAGCTTTCCAACTCCTCTTCGATCCGCGTGAGGAACACCCGTCTGCGCCAGAAGCTGCGCCAGAAGCTGACCTCGACGCCCTGGATGACGCAGCGTAGGTGATGCGCGACAGCATGCGCGACATGTGGACTGGCGGAGACGTCGGCCGCGGGTGCACCGCTACGCTTGAACACCTGAAAATGAC
>CAIYBN010000097.1 GCA_903924465.1 uncultured Myxococcales bacterium
CAAAAGCGTGTGGTTTTGGGCCACTCAGGCGCACCAGTCCACCCGCGGCCGGCTTCTTCGCCAGTCCACACGTTGCGCGTCCTGTCGCGCGTCCGCTAAGCTGCAGCGTCCAGGGCGTCCTGGAAGGGCATTGGCGCAGTGAGGCACGGGACGCACGTGTGGGTGTTGAGGTCACACGTTCCAGTCGCGCAACCGCCGGGATCGCCGCACGGCATCCCGAAGGGGACGCACCCGGCGATGGCGGTGTGGCTACACAAGCCGGTGGTGGCGTCGCACGCGTCGGTGGTGCACTTGTCGGCATCGTCGCAGCTCGCGGGGCAGGACGGTACGACGCCATCGGCGGCATCCGCGGCTTGGGCGTCCGGTTCCGCCGCATCGGCGACGTCGTTCGCATCCTCGGCGGGTGCCGTTGCATCGGTTGCACCGTCTGACGGCATCAGGACGTCTTCCGCGCCATCGAAACCCACATCCGTTGGCTGGAGGTCATCGCTCGCTGCGTCCGGTGCCACGTCGGTCAACGCAACGGCATCGGCTTCAACGGCGCCGTCGGAACCCACTGCGTCGTCGGGAGATGCTGCGAGGTCAGGAAGATCTGCCAGCGCGCCATCGGTTGCCGTTGCGGCGTCCGCACCTTGAGCTCCAGCGTGCGTTGCGGCCGGGCCACCACACGCCGCGCACGAGAGCAGAATTGTCCATATCACCCCGTTCATGCGCATCGCGGGTCCCATTTTTATCCGGATACCGCGATTGTGGGCAAGTCTATTGGCTGGGTCAACCTGTTCAGGCTGCCTTGAGCAACGCCGGAAACAGCACGTTGTTCTCGACGTGAATGTGCTCGTGCGTTTCGATCTCCAGCTCGCCGAGCCCCTGATACAACGCGCGCCACGTCCCACAGGCACCCGGAGGCGGCACAAATCCGTCGGTCAGGTGCCGCAACCGATGCAGGATCCCACCGACCGCCTCGTGTTCGTGTTCCAGACTGGGAACCTGCACCGCAGCTGGCACCAACTGCCCAGCCTGAATCGCGGCAAAGAGATTGACTTCCTCCTGAGCAAGGTGCGGCAACAGTTCATCGACCAGGGCATCCAGTGTCTGCACGAGACCTTCCAGTCGCTCTGGATCCTTGTGCCCGTGCACCAGCAGGACGCGTTCGGCCATCGCTTGCAAGCGCGCCAATTCTCCGGCGAGCGGCGCGTGAAACCGCGCAACGATCGTGCTGCACAGCGCGGCGAGCGGAAGGGCCGACCAATCGACCGCCTCGGTCGTGCCAGCGCGGACGACTTCATCGAGCAGGGCGTCGGTCGTGACGCCCGCCGCGGCGCAGGCTTCGGTCAAGGGCCGTTTGCCGCCACAACAAAAGTCAATGCCATGTTGTTGCAGGATCCGTACAGCCGCGGGGTAGGTCCGCACCAAGTCGGCAACGGTGGAGGTTGATGCAGAAGAATGGGTGGTGGTCATGTCGGTACTCCAGCGCGTCATGCGCACGGCTATCAATAGACCTGCATATCCGGTGTGTCAAGCGGAAAATTCGCGTCAGTCGTCCGAACACACGGCGTGTTCGCCGGCGTGGACGTGTGGAAATGTCGTGTATGCGCGCGCGGCGCGATCTGCCCCTCAGCTGACCCCAGCGCCAAGATGAGAACTTGTCTCGGCCTGGCGACGGGGCTGGCCAACTGGAAAGGCCCGCCAGAAGCATGGCTTCGATCTCCGAACCGGGAAGTCGGCTCAGACGTCACTGATCGACAGGCGTTTGGTGGCGACGCGCTGCGGTTTCCTGCCTCGTTCGGCAATTTCCCTGCGGGCATGGCGGAGAATCTGGCCATCGCCCGGGTTCTGAATGGCTGCGGCGACCTCACCCGGCGGCGGCAGTCCACCGGGAATCAGCACGTCCGCGAGCGTCGTCGTCGCGGCCCAAGTGCAGATCGCTTCGTTGAGTTTGCTCCACACAGGATGAAGCGGGCAGGGTTCCAGCGGCCGACAGCCGCCCCAGCCAAACGCGCAATGCTCCGGATCCGGTCGGTAGTCGGCGGCCATCATGATGTCCAGCGCGCGGATGTAGCGGGCGGGCATGGCGAGGACAAAGCCGCCATGATGGCCTTTTTGCGACTTCAATAGACCCGCGACGACCAATCGCCGCATCAGCTTGGACAAATAGTGCGGCGGCACGTTGGTCGCGGCAGCCAGATCGTGCGCACGCACCGCTTCTGACGGCGGCAGATTGGCGATGTAGGCCATCGCGCGCAGGGCGTATTCGACGGTCTGGGATAACTGCATGGCAAAATCCGTAGCGCAGGCGGCTGCGATCCCCGGCACAGGCATCCGAAGCCGATCCGTGAACGCCGCCGCCTCGGTTTGGCGGCTGCGCGACTGTGCACGCGCGCTGTGTGGCCGTCAACCGATTCGTGCTTGCGCGCGGAAGTTGCGGCGCGACTACGGGTGGGCGACGGGCTTGGGAACGATAACGGCATCAACCACATGGATCACGCCGTTGGAGGCCTGCACGGTGCCGATGATGTTGGCGCCGTCGACTTTGACCTTGCCGTCCACGACGTGAAACGTGACGACCGAGCCGTCCGCCATCGACAGGGTGTCGCCGTCCTTTAGATCCTTGAGTTGCTTGACCGGAACGCCGGCGTGGTGCTTGAGAATTCTCTGCAATTCCGATTTATTCTCTGGCTTGAGCAGCGTTTCGACCGTCCCCTTCGGCAACGCGTCAAAGGCCGCATTGGTCGGCGCAAACACGGTGTAGGCGCCACCAGGGCTCGCGAGCACGCCGACGAGATCGGCGGCCTGGAGCGCGGCCACCAGCGTTGTGTGGTCCTTGGAAGCCGCAGCAACGCCGGACACGGTGCCACCCAGATCCGGGCGCGGTGCTTCCACCTTGGCAGGCTCGGGTGCGGCGGGCGCGGCGGCGGGCTCAGGCGCAGCAACAGGCGCGGGGGCTTCCTTGGCGCAACTGACCAACGCTACGGCGACTGCAAACAGGACATGGATCTTCATGGTGATCTCCTCCGCAGAAGGCCCGCGGTGAGGGTGCGACGCGAACGACTGGCGTCACTCAGGTTGGCGGAAGTGCTGGGCTGTCCAGCGGATTCACCAAGCGTGCTCAAGGTAGGCCGTCAATCTACAGACGTCAAACTCCGTTGATGTGGGCGCTCTTTCAGGGATCGCTCTGTAACAATAGGATATCATGAATAAAAGATTCGCATTGTCACGTTTGAATCTATTGCGGCCGGAATTCCGATCCGAAATCTATGTCACGGGACTGTCATGGGCTGTGTGCTCGTCATGCAAAACCGATAGACGTAACATCATTGGCAAAAAATGCCGATATCAATCGACCAAATCATCCGGCGATGACTGGACGCGATCCATTTCCGCACCTATCATGGCGCGAGTCGGGGCGGGTTCAGTTCCCATCCTGACGTAGCTGGTCGCCGCGCTCGCCTGCTTGAGGTGCTCGCTGTGCCAGCCTGATCGGTCCGACGCCAGTACACGCGCGACGGACCTGCGAGGGAGGAGCATGATGAACGCCCATGACCCGACAATTCACGCTCGTGGCCGCAGACTGTTGGCTGCCATCGTCAGCGTCGCTGCCCTAACTGCTTTCGGCTGCCAGCCGCCGCCCAAGCCGGGTAGCGCACCCGCAGGCGGCGCGCCTTCCGCCAATCTCGGCGCCTCGGCGTCAGTCAAGGATCTGATGGCCGCCCGCGGCCTGAGCGAGAGCGACGTCGAATCGGCGCTGAAGACCTACATGCCCACCGGCAAGAAGGACGACTACCTGATCTTTGCGTCGGGCGGCCAGTCTGGCCAAGTTCTGGTGCTTGGCGTGCCGTCGATGCGGCTGCTCAAAGTCATCGGCGTCTTCACGCCAGAGCCGTGGCAGGGCTACGGGTATGGCGGCGAGAGCAACAAGATCATCGAAATGGGCAAGCAGGATGGCCGCAGCATCACATGGGCCGACGTTCACCATCCGAATTTGTCGGAAACGAACGGCGACTATGACGGCAAGTTCCTGTTCGTCAATGACAAATCCAACGGTCGCGTGGCCGTGGTCGATTTGGAGGATTTCAACACCAAGCAGATCGTCGTGAATACGCTGGTCGGCTCGGATCACGGCGGCGCGTTCGTCGATCCGAATACCAACTATGTCATTGAAACCAGTCAATACCCGGTGCCGTTTGGGCGCAAGTACGCGCCGCTGTCCGAGTACAAGGACAAATACCGCGGCCTGGCAATGTTCTGGAAATTCGATCGCACCAAGGGGCGCATCGACATCGCGAATTCGTGGGCGATCGAACTGCCGCCATACACGCAGGATCTGGCTGACTGCGGCAAGTTGCCGTCGGATGGCTGGGCGTTCGTCAACTCGTTCAACACGGAAATGGCGACGGGCGGCACGCTGCAGGGCAAGCCGCCGATCGAGTCCGGCGCGTCGCAAAATGACATGGATTACATGCACATCATCAACTGGAAGAAGGCGGAATCGCTGGTCAAGGCCGGCAAGGCCGAGGACATTCTGGGCGTGAAAGTGCTGCGCATGAACGTGGCCGCGGACGAAGGCGTGCTGACGCTGGTCGGCGAACCGAAGTCTCCGCACGGCGCCGACGTGACGCCGGATGGCACGCGCGTGGTGGTCGGCGGCAAGCTGGACACGCACACGACGGTGTACAGCTTTGCCAAGATGAAGGCGCTGATCGACGCCAAGAAGTATGAGGGCAAGGACGCATACGGCATTCCGATCCTCAGCTTCAAGGATTCGATCGACGGCCAGTGCGAAATCGGTCTCGGCCCGCTGCACACGGTTTACGACGACAAGGGCTTTGCCTATACCAGCGTGTTCCTGGAGTCAGTGGTCGCCAAGTGGTCGCTGAAGGACCTGAAGGTCGTCGAAAAGATCCCGGTGCACTACAACATCGGTCACATCATGGCGGCGGAGGGCGATACAGTCAGCCCGGACGGCAAGTACGTCGTGGCGATGAACAAGATGTCGATCGACCGCTTCAACGGCGTCGGCCCGCTGTATCCGCAGAATTTCCAGCTGATCGATACGACCGGCGAAAAGATGAAGATTCTCGTCGACGCGCCGATCGGCATTGGTGAGCCGCACTATTCGCAGATGATCAAGGCGGACAAACTGCATCCGATCAAGATCTACCCGCCGGGCACGAACATCTACACGAATTCCAAGGATCCGAATGCCGTGGAATCGGGCAAGGAGCGCATCGAGAAGCGCCCTGACGGCACGCACGTGTTCATGACGGCCATTCGCAGTCACTTCACGCCGGACCAGTTTGAGGTCGAGGAAGGCGAGCACGTGTTCATCCACATCACGTCGCTGGAGCAGTCCGAGGACCAGACCCACGGCTTCACGATCAACATGCACAACATCGACTTGTCGCTGGAGCCAGGCAAGCACGAGAACGTCGATTTCATCGCGAGCAAGGCCGGCGTGTATCCGATGTACTGCACGGAATTCTGTTCCGCGTTGCATCTGGAAATGGCTGGTTACATGCTGGTGCGGCCGAAGGGTGCGCCAGCGACGATTCCTGTGTCGTCGACCGTACCGGGCGGGCCGAGCACCGAACTGCCGCCGGTACATTCTCCTTGACACTGGACATGGATGTCGATTGAATGCTCGTCGTTGGGTCGAGGATCGACACCGACATCCGACACGGCCATGGGCGTCCCGGATCCCCGGGCGCCCGTGGCCGCCGGTCTCAAACAAGCGCACCAGGCTCTCGACCGGTGCGCCCTTTCGCTGGACCTGATCCCGCTCGAAGGTGTCCCATGAAATCCCAACTTACGTTCGTGATGGCTGCGCTGCTGATGTGCCTCGGCGCCTTTGGCTGCGCCAAGCAAGGTGAAACGCCAGCTGCAACCGCGGGTGCCGAGAACGCGGCGGACGGTCCGGCGTCGATCGCGGTTCCTGCCAATCTGCTCGACCTCGTCGCCAAGGCGGATCCGAAAGTCGGCGAGGCGTTGTACCTCAGCAAGGGCTGCAAGGCGTGCCACAACCTGACGGATGTGAAGCTCGTTGGCCCGGGCTTCAAGGGCGTGACCGGACGCCGCTCTTTGACCTGGATGGGGCGGATGATCCTGCACCCGGAAGTCATGATCAAAGAGGATCCGGAGGCCAAGAAACTCTTCGCAGCGATGATGGCGCCAATGGCCAATCAGAACGTCGCAGCTGAAACGGAACTGCCCGCGCTGCTCGCCTTCCTCAAGACGCTGTAGGTCACGGGCGCTTCACGGCATATGCCGGAGGGCTCCATGAACACGCAATCCCCGAAAAGCCGTCCTGCGCACCCGAATGCGGCGCCGCAGAAACGCGAGTTCCACGCGCGTATCCAGCGCTGGCTGGTCGTGGTGCTGGCGGTTGCCGCCATCGTGCTGTGGGCGCTGGCCTACCTGCGACCCTGGTGGCAATTCTACCTGTTCGCGCCGCAGTACCCGAATGGTCTGGTGCTGGACATCTCGCTGACCGGTCTGGGTGGTGATTTCAAGGAAATCAACATGCTGAACCACTATATCGGCATGAAGGGGCTGGACGAGGCGGCGGCATTGGAGCGCCATCTGGCCGTCTACGGCGTCGGCTTGGTGGCGCTGATGTCGGCGGCGTTCTCGCTGATTGTCGGGCGCAAGTGGAATTGGCTGTTGGTCGTTCCCGGGCTGCTCTTTCCTCTCGGCTTTGTCGGCGACTCGGTGTGGTGGCTCTATCACTTTGGCCATTCACTCGATCGCCACGCGCCGCTGAACATCCCGATGTTCACGCCGCAGTTCCTGGGCTGGGGCAAAATTGGCCAGTTCCAGACCTATGCGATGCCGATGCTGGGTTTCTGGCTGGCCATCGCTGCGCTGGGAACGATGATTGTGGCGATGATTCTGCGCTATCGACTTTGCCATTCCTGTCCGCTGCATGACAGTTGCGGTGCCACCTGCCCGCAAAAGCTGGTGCTGGGCAATGTGCCCTATCGCGTGAACTGAATGCGTCGATTCTGGCCGATGGTCGTGGTCCTGCTGCTCGCATCGCTGGGCTGTACGGGGCGTGCGGTTCAGGAGCCGAATGGCACGCGGACCGACGTCCGGCACTTGCCAATCGCCGGGCTGTACGAAAAGGGGCAGATGGACGTCGGCCCGCTGCCCCAACAGCCGACGACGACAGTCAGTCTTGCCCAGGATGAGCGGCAACTACGCGCTTGGCTTGAGGATCCGGCAGGTCCGACGGAAATTTGGCTGCCGGAGCGTGTGTTCCAAGGAGATTGGCAAATTCGCCGCGCAGTGCACCTGCATGGCGAGGGACCGGGTTCGGTGCTGCGGGGCACCGGGACCGGGACCGTGCTGGACGTGGAGGCGGACGGCGCGTCGATTGAGAACCTGACCATCGTGGGGACCGGCAGCCGCCACACCCACGAGGACAGCGCGGTCAAGCTGCGTGGCCAGCACAACCGGTTGACGCGGCTGTTCCTCGATCGCGTGCTGTTCGGCGCGTCGCTGCAAGCCTGCCACGATTGCCAGGTCGAGCGCGTGCACGTCATCGGCCGCGACGGCGTGGCTGAGATGCGCGGCGACGGCATCAAGCTCTGGGAATCGCACGGGTCGACTGTGAGCCACTGCCTGGTCGAACGCAGCCGCGATCTTGTCGTTTGGTATTCGCGCCACGTCACGTTGGACAGCAACGTGGTCCGCGGCAGCCGCTATGGCAGCCATTTCATGTACGCCCACGACGCCGTCATCCGCCATTCCGCGGTCATCGACAACGTCGTCGGCATCTTTGTCATGTACAGCGAGCGTATGCTTGTCGACGGCAACGTGCTCGCCGGCGCACGCGGACCGGCGGGCATTGGCCTCGGTTTCAAGGACAGCGACAACGTCACCGTGCGTGACAATTGGCTGGTCGGAAATACCGCCGGAATGTACATCGACCAGACGCCGCGATCGCCAGACAAGCCGTTGCGTATCACGGATAACGTGATCGCGCTGAACGACGTCGGGCTCCGCATGCATGCGCAACCGCACGGTGTGATTGTCACAGGCAACGACTTGCATGAGAACGCCGAAACCGCGCTCGTTGACGGCGGCGGCGATGCGACGACCGCGCAGTGGTCGCGCAATTATTGGAGTGACTACGCCGGTTTCGACCTGAACGCAGACGGAACGGGCGACGTGGCTTGGCAAATCAAGCGGCTGTCGACTGAACTGACCGACACGCGGCCGGCCTTGAAATTCTTCTACGGCACGGCCGCATTGGCATCGATGGATGGCGTGGCACGTGCGGTGCCGGTACTGGCGTCCAAGTTGCTCCTGAGCGATCCTTTGCCGGCAATGCAGCCGCACAAGCTGGATCAGGTGATGCCATGAGCTTGCTCGTCATCGACGACGTCTCCAAACGGTACGGCAAAGTGCAGGCGCTGGATCACGTCTCGCTGCAGATCGCGGCCGGCGAGCGCGTTGCGTTTGTGGGCAGCAACGGCTCGGGCAAGACGACGCTGATGCGCTGCGCGCTCGGGCTGCTGAGCTGCGAGGGCAATGTGCGGATCGCGGGCTTTCCCGTGCGCAACGACCCGCTGTCTGCGCTCCGTGCGGTGGCCTACATCCCGCAGGTGGCGCCGCCGCTGGATGCCTGCGTGCAGGATCTCGTCGCGACGACCTGTCGACTCCGCGGCCAGCCGTCCCAGCGCGTCGCCGAGCTCGCGGGTATGCTGGGCGTGGACTATGCGCGGGTCGCGCGCACGCGGCTGCGCGACCTGTCGGGCGGCATGAAGCAAAAAATCCTCGCGGCGATGGCGCTAGCGGCGGACGCACAGATTCTCGTGGCCGATGAACCGACAGCGAACCTCGATACCCAAGCACGCCACGCGTTCTTTGCGCTGGTGGCGGCAAGGCCGGCGGATGCCGTCCTGATTCTGTGCTCGCACCGTGCCGGAGAAGTCCGCCAGTTGGTCGATCGCGTGGTCGAATTGCGCGAAGGCCACTTGATCGGCGATGCGAGCCTGCGCGACGTCGTGCGGGACCGCGCGCTGTGCCGCATTGAAGTGGTGCCGTCGTCGCAGGATGCCGCGCTGCCGCTCACTGCGCTGGGCTTTGGCGCGGTGACGGATGACCTGTGGCAACGGACCTGCACACCGGACGAGAAGCTAACGCTGATCGCCCAGTTGCTGGAGCACCGCGCGGTGATTGCGGACCTGCGGGTGCTGGACGTGGACGCGTGGCAGCCGACCGGGATGGAGGGCTAGATGGGGCAGATGGTCTCGCGCGCGTCGATCGCGCTGCTGGTCGCGATGCTGTTCGGATGCACGCAGGGTGACGACCAGCCCAAGGAGCCGGTTTGGGGCAAACAGCCCTGCGAAAACTGCGCGATGCTCCTGTCCGAAAAACAGCATGGCGCCCAGGTTGTCACAAGGGCGGGGGATCGCCTGTATTTCGACGATCTCGGCTGTCTGGTGGCGTGGGCGGACGCGCACCCGAATGATGCACGCTACCGCTGGGTGCGAACGGCCGACACCCAAACGTGGTTGCCGCTGGAGAACGCCGGATTTGCGTCCGCGGCGCACACGCCGATGGATTTTGGCTTTGTCGCGACGGCGAAGGCGGGATCGGTGTCCTGGCCGCAAGTGACCGATGCAGTGCATGCCAAGCTGCACGCCAAGCCGCAGTGACGGATGAAGGCGCAGGAGCCCACCATGTCTGATGTCGCCCTCCCCACTGCAAGCCCGCTGTCCCACGAGTCGCACGTGCCGCTCATGGCCAAAACGCAGCCGCCGACCCGTCTGCAACGCGTCGTGGCGCTGGCCCGTCTCGAGTTGACCGACTCTTTGCGCTCGCGTTGGCTGCAGTTCGCCGCGGCGGTTTACCTTCTGGTTTTTGGCGCGTTTGTCTGGCTGGGGCTGCGGGAATCGAGCGTGCTGGGCTTCACCGGTCTGTCGCGGGTGGTGCTGAACGTCGCGAATGCCACGGTCGTGGCCGTTCCCCTGGTCGCGCTGGTCGCGACGTGTCAGGCGATCGCCAAAGCACGGACGTCCGGCCATCTCGAGCTGATCTTCACCCAGCCTACCCAGCGCAACGACTGGTTTGTCGGCCTCGTGCTCGCGCGACTGGTCGTGCTGCTCGGGCCGCTGCTGGCGCTGCTCGCGACCACTGCGATGGCCGGCCTGCTGCTGAACGCCCAGGACGCCGCGCTGTTGCCGACGGTGATTCAGGCGCTGCTCGTCGCCACGAGCCTCGTACTCGCGTACGTGGGGCTGGGTCTGCTCGTGTCCGCGATCGCCCAGACGCTCGAGCGCGCGGTGGTTCTGGCGCTGCTGGTCTGGCTGGCCTCGGTCGCGCTCCACGATTTCGCGCTGATCGGCTTGCTGCTCCAATGGCGCGTTCCCGCTCCGCTGGTCTTTGCGCTGGCGGCCATGAACCCGGTCGAAGCCGCGCGTCTGGCGGTCCTGGCGTCGGTGGACCCGGAGCTGTCGGTGCTGGGGCCGGTTGGATTCTGGATCGCCAACGAGCTGGGTGCCAACGTGACGTACGCACTTGGCCTGGCGTGGCCGGCGACGGTGGGCGCGCTCGCGCTGCTCGCCACCGCGCGTTTGGTCCGGACCGGGGATGCGGTGCGTTGACGGCACCGTCCAAGGCCACAGCGGCTACTGCGGCAACTCCCGCTCCAAGCGACGAAGTTCTGCGACGGCGCCCAACGCCTCAAACCGAGTGCGCGCTCCGTCCCGGTACGCCGTGCGCTGGGACGGGAGGCACACCGCCGCGTCATACCAGACTTGCGCGATCTCCCACCGGTTGGGCGTTGCCTCGGCACCGGCGATGGCATTGCGGAACAGCGGTTCGGCGGCAAGCGCGCCCTTGTCCAGCGCGACGAATCGCGCGTGGATGCGCTGGCTGGGTCCTTTCAGAAACGGGTACATCAGGCCGATGGCGCCGCCGACGCGATAGCCATGGCGGACGATGCGCCGCAGCTGGCTCGCCGGCACGCTGACGGCCGCATGCTCCAGGGCAAATAGCGCGGCCTCCGCCGCATCGATGCGCGCCCGTTGCAGAAAGGGCACCAGCACCAAGTAACGCGACACGCAATCGTATGTCCGCACAGCCAGTTCCGCCGCCCGCTCCACGTGGCCTTCCCGGACCGCCAAGTTTGCCATGTGCTGTAGCGCCGCGACCGTATTCGCGACATCCTTGGCGCGAGCGGAGAGGTCGATCGCCCTTTCCAGCGCCAAATATGTGGAGTCGGCATCCAAGTCGCCCTGAAGATACCGGCAAAACGGCGCCCACGCTTGGTGCCAGCCTTGATGCATGACCATGTGCAATTCCGCGCCGTAACGCCCCATCTCATCGTAAATGACTTCGGCCTTGCGGAACTGTCCGAGCATGAAATAGCCAGTCGCGTACAGCATCAGGCACGTCTGCAATTCCCACATCTCGCCAATCGCCTTGAACGCATCGACCGATTCCCCCAGCAACTCCTGACCGCGCTCCAGTTGGTTGCCAAAGCCGATAGGCGTTCCGAGCATGTCCACCTGCTGAACTTGCCTGCCACATTCACCGTCCTGGCAGCGCCGGACCGTCCGGAGCCGCGCCTGGACCGAGCATGACCTGCTGTTCGCGACCTGTCGAGGCCCAAAAGCGTGTGG
>CAIYBN010000098.1 GCA_903924465.1 uncultured Myxococcales bacterium
CGCGAAGAAGAGCATGCTGAGGAAAAGCTGAGTGGTGAAAGTGGTATCCATGACGTGCCTCCAAGTGATTCTGCCGCTTGGGTTTCGCTGCGTTCTTGCGGCGGCTTCCAGCGGACTTCCTGATACACAAGGTACGCGTCCTGGCCGGGCGGCCATATTGGCTGAATGGGCCAAATTGCAGGGTGATCGGCACCAATTTGCGGTGGGATGACGGCATCATGGGCCATGGTGCGTTTGTGCCATGGCCGACCGCCAGCGGACTTTCCCTCACGTCATCGTGCGGAATTCCACAATTGGGCGCGATCGGGCCGGGCAAGCTGCCCAATCTGAGCACACAACCCAGCGTCGACATAGGAAATTGCCATGCCGCAGTCCGGTTGGCACGAGCTTTGCTACATCCCGGCGTGTGCTGCCTGCGCATAGGGCGCTGGGAGCCTGTTTCTTGGAGGAAAAAGCAATGAACCTGACTGTTTGGCGCAACTCGCCGAAGCTTGCTCGCACGAATACGGACATCGATACGGACATCGCGCCGTTTGGCAGCCTGCAGAACGAGGTCAATCGCCTGTTTGACCAGTTCTTTCAGAGTTGGCCCCTGACCGCGACGATTCCGCGGTACAACGTGGACGTTGCCGCGTTCTACCCGAAGATGGACGTCCGCGAAGATGAGAAGGCCATCACCCTCATCGCGGACCTGCCGGGCATGACGGAGAAGGAAGTGGAAGTCACCGTGGCGCCGGGCTCATTGACGATTCGCGGCGAGCGCAAGGACGAGTCGAACCGCAAGGAAGGCGGGTACTACTTGACCGAGCGGTCGTTTGGCCAGTTCGAACGCACGTATCCGCTGCCGAACGGCATGGACATTGACAAGGCCCACGCGACGTTCAAGAACGGCATCTTGACCGTTGCCGTGCCCAAGACCGCGGAAGCGCGGAAGTCGGTGCGCAAGTTGGACTTGGCTCACAACTGAGTCCACGGGCCGAGCCATCCCCGTCGCTGCCAGCGCGGCAGCTTTCGTCCATGAGATGGCCGAAGGTTGCAGATCGTGAAGTCGCTTTTCCCGCATGGCGGTGACCAGCGACAACCGCGCGCGCGGTGGGGATGTCGGCTGATCCGCGCACAATCGCCCGGCGGGCACGAGCACGCGATCCCTCTCGCCTGCTCGTGCCCGTCGGGCGTCGCGCTTTACCCGTCTCCGCGGCTGTGCCTTCCGCTGTCATCACGACGCCCTCGGCCAGATCAGTTGCAGGTGCCGCAGAGTGTCCTACCATGGCCTCACCAACGCCGCCATCCGCGGCTGACGCAGGCAGGACGGGTCATGGGCAATTCGAATCCGCCGCAAGGGCAAGATCGCGACGATTCCGGTCTGCTGCTCGCGCCGCGGCAGAAGGTCAAAAAGCCAACACTTTACAATGTGATTCTGCACAATGACGACTACACGACCCAGGAATTGGTCGTCGAGGTGCTGCGGTTGTTTTTCCACAAGACGGATCCGGAAGCGCAGACCATCATGCTCAGCGTGCACACCAAAGGGCGCGGCGTGGCGGGGACGTACACGAAAGACTTGGCGGAATCAAAAGTGGCGCAGGTGACCGACTACGCGCGGACCCACGGGGCGCCCTTGAAGCTGACGGCTGAGCCGGCGGCGTAGGAGAACAGGATGCTGAGCCTGGATGTGGAAATTGCCATTCAAGTGGCGGCGAGCGAAGCGCAGTCGCGGCGTCACGAGTTTTTTGGCCTGGAGCACATGCTCTACGCGCTGTTGCACGACAAGGCGACGGCCAAGGTGATTGCGCAATGCAACGGCAACGTGACCGCGTTGCGGGAGGCCCTGGAAGCGTGGCTGACGACTGAAGTCGAGCGCATTCCGGCCGACGAGGACCTGACCACGCAGCCGACGCTGGGCCTGCAACGGGTGATCCAGCGCGCGGCCCTGCACGTGCGCGGTGCGGGCAAGCAGAACGTGACCGGCGCGAACGTGCTGGTGGCGATGTTCAGCGAGGACGATTCCTTCGCGACCTTTTTCCTGTTGCAGCAGGGCGTCACGCGGCTGGATGTGGTGAGCTACCTGTCGCACGGTGAAGACGAGCCATCGGAGCCAGCGCTGCTGCGTCACGAGGAAGAGGAGGAAGAAGGCGAGGAGGGTGAAGGCGAAAAAGCCAAGTCAGATGGCGGGCTTTCAACGTATTGCGTGAACCTGAACGAGGAAGCGCGTCTGGGGCGGATTGATCCGCTGGTCGGTCGCGATGTGGAACTGGAGCGCATGGCGCAGGTGCTGTTGCGGCGGCGCAAGAACAATCCGCTGCTGGTCGGCGATTCCGGCACGGGCAAGACGGCGATCGTCGGTGGCCTCGCGCTGCAGATCGTGGAAGGTAAGGCGCCGTTTCCGCTCAAGAATACGACTATCTGGTCCTTGGACGTGGGCGCGCTGCTGGCGGGCTCCAAGTACCGCGGCGATTTTGAGAAGCGCCTGAAAGGCGTGCTGGCGGGCCTGTCGGAGCAGAAGGACACGATCCTGTTCATCGACGAACTGCACACCATTGTTGGCGCGGGCGCGACGACGGGCGGTTCGATGGACGCGTCGAATTTGCTGAAACCAGCGTTGGCATCGGGGCAATTGCGCTGCATTGGCTCGACGACCTGGGATGAACTGCGCGGGCAGATTCAGCGCGACAAGGCGTTTGCGCGGCGGTTCCAGAAGATCGACGTGGGCGAGTTGTCGGTGGAGGACACGATCGCCGTGCTGCGTGGCTTGCGCAAGCACTACGAGGCGCACCACAAGGTCACGTACACCGAGGCAGCGATCGCGGCGGCGGCGACGCTGGCGGGCAAGTATCTGGCGGATCGGCGCATGCCGGACAAGGCGATTGACCTGCTCGACGAGGCGGGCGCGTCGGTGCGCCTGCGCGCGGGGCAGAAAGGTCTGGGCGAGGACAAGAGCAAAGTGCGCGTGACGGTGCGCGACATGGAGCGCGTGCTGTCCAAAATGGCGCAAATTCCGGAGCGGCAGGTCGGTCACGACGACCGCGCGGCGCTGGCGGACCTGGAGAAGGAGCTCAAAGGCGTGGTGTTCGGCCAGGACGAGGCAGTCGCGCAAATTGCGACGGCGATCAAGGTGGCGCGCGCGGGTTTGGGCAATCCGGGCAAGCCGATGGGCTCGTTCCTGTTCACAGGTCCGACCGGCGTGGGCAAGACCGAGCTGGCCAAGCAGTTGGCGCAGGTACTCGGCCTGCACTTCATGCGCTTTGACATGAGCGAGTACATGGAGCGCCACACGGTCTCGCGGCTGATCGGCGCGCCGCCGGGCTATGTGGGCTTTGATCAAGGGGGCTTGCTGACCGAAGCGATCACCAAGAATCCGCACGCGGTGCTGCTGCTCGATGAAATTGAGAAGGCGCATCCGGATGTCTTCAACGTGCTGTTGCAGGTGATGGACCACGGCACGCTCACCGACAACAACGGCAAGTCCGCGGATTTCCGCCACGTGGTGCTGATCATGACGTCGAACGTCGGTGCGCGCGATTTGGAAAAGGGCCGCGTGGGCTTTGGCGGCAACCAGGGCGAAGGCGACGACGACAAGGAATTCAAGTCGACGTTCAGCCCGGAATTCCGCAATCGCTTGGACGCGCGCGTGAAATTCGGTCGACTGGATGAAGCGACGATGGTGCGGATTGTCGACAAGTTCCTGACGGAACTCGAAGGTCAACTGAGCGAGAAGCGCGTCGTGCTGGATGTCGACGATGAGGCCAAGAAGTATCTGGCCGGCAAGGGCTTTGACCCGAAATTTGGCGCCCGGCCGATGGCACGGCTGATCCACGAGGAAATCCGCAAGCCGTTGGCGGATGAGTTGCTGTTTGGCTCGCTGCAAAAGGGCGGAACCGTGGAAGTGACCGCGGTGGACGGCAAGCTGGTGCTCACCTACGTGGCGCGGGAAGGCAAGGTCGCGGCGTAGACGTAGGCGCACTCAGCGTGGCCGCGAGCCCTACGGCTCCAGATCCACCTTCGCCTTGGCCACGTGCTTGTGCCGCACGATCTTGGCCGCACCAATCAACGGATCGGCCATATGCTCGCGCGTCGCCTCGGTCCGCTCAGCGGTCAGCCGCTCGATGATGCCAGCCCGCGCCTGGGCAAAGTCCATGGTCTGCGACGGCCGACGTTCGAGGAGCTTGATGATCCAGTAGCGATTCTTCGGCCCCGAAATCACGCCGCTCGTCTCGCCCGGCTTCATCTTGGCCAACGGCGCACGCCATTGTTCCGGCACCAGCTGCCACGGCTGCCACGCGAGTTCCCACGGCTTCTCCGTCACCGGCAGACCCGGATGCGCGGCGCGGGCGATGTCGCCAATCGACTTGCCCGCCAGGATCTCCTTGTGCGCCGCTTCCGCCGCGGCCAGATCGCGCGTCAGGAACTGCTCCACCCGCACTTCACTCGCCAGCGTCTCGCGGTTGTCCTCGAAGAACTTCTGGGCCTCGGCATCCGTCACGGGCGGCAGCTTGGCCGCCTGTGCGTGGAAATAGGCATCGCCGAGCGCACGCCGACGAAAGGCGTTCAACGGTGCGCTGGCGATGGCCAGATCCGTCTGGTAGTGAGCATCCTTCTCCAGACCCAGCTGTGCCGCGCTTTGCGCCACGAGCTCCTGACGAATCAGGCCATCCAACAGCGGCTCGATCTGCTCCTCGGGCACATCGTCCGTCGGGCTCTTCAGGCGCAGGGCCATGCGCACGTCGGCCATCGTCACGGCTTGGCCGTTGACGGTCGCCAGGATCGGATCCTCGGCATCCGTGGTCGTCGCGGCCATTGGCAGGGCAGGGACGGGGTGAACCGCAGGCGCAGGCGCAGGTGGAAGCGACTCGGAACGCTTGCAAGCGGACACGAGGAGCAACAGCAGAATGAAGGAAAGGACGTGGCGCATCGGAGATCTCCGTGGAAAGAGCTGGCCAAAACGGCCCACGGGAAGGACCGGAGTCCTTCCCGTGGGTGTTTCTATACCACTATCTCAGTCGCGAGACTACGGGGCGTGGCAGTTCGCGCACGCTTCCACTTCGTCACCTGAGTACGGGTTCGCCGGCGTCAGGTCGTACGTCATGGTCGCGCCGTGTGCCGTAGCGGCATCCGAGTCGTGGCAAGCCAGGCACGCGATGCGGCTCGGCTTGGTGGCCCACGTACCGCTGGTCGTGCCATCCGGGTGGCAAGCCTGGCAGTTGCGGATGTCCTGCGGGTACTGGATGTCCCAGTTGCGGCCCTTCGGCGTGTCGCTCGCACCAACGGTGGTGAGCGGGTACGTCAGGTTCGCACCATTGTGCAGGCCGTGGACGCGGCGAGCGATCGGCTTGGCGCCCGACCAGGCACCGGTACCAATCTGCGGGTTCCAATCGTGGCAAGCCGTGCACATGTCGGTCGCGTTGAAGTCGAACAACTTGTGGTGGCCGCTGAAGTCAAACACGAAGCCCTTCTTGCCGTCCGGGCTCTTGGGATCAGGAGCCGTGGCCGTCGCGGGCAGCATCGTGTCGTCCGGACCCTGGTGGCAGCTCTGGCAATTGCCAGCAACCGGCAAGTCCGCAGTAGCCGTGCCCACCTGGAAGGTGACGCGCGCGACCGACGGGGTCTTGTAGTTGTTCGCATCACCCGAGATTGAACCCAGATCCTTGAACTCCGCATTGGCGATGTACGTACCGGCAGGCAGGTCGTCGACCGGATCCAGCTGGTATTGGATGTAGTCCTTCGTGAACGTGACCTTCGGGTCGATGAACGTCGGCGCCTTGGCCGTCGACGCGATGACCGACGAGAACAGCTTGTTCGACACCGTGCTCATGCCCGGGCTACCACCCGCGGCGATGTACGCCGGGGTGTAGATCAGGTACGGGCCGACTTCGTGGACGCTCAGGTCATTGCCGAACAGCACGGTCGCCGGATCCGACGGCGTGGTCGCCGCGGCCAGCTGCACCGAGAAGGTTTCGCCGAGGTTGCGGCTGCGAATGGCAAAGTTACCCGACAGTTCGTCGATGTACGCAATGCCGCGCAGCTTGAACTTGGCGTCCTTGTTCATCAGCGTGACCAACTCCGCGGCCGTGGCCTTGGTGTAGTCAGCGAAAGCGCCCGTGCTCGGAATCGCAACCGTGACGGACGCGACCTTCGGAACGGTATCGCCGCCGGTGATGTCAAAGGTCATGAGATCCTTGCCACCGTCGAAGATGACGCCCAAGCCCTTGGCACCCTTCAGGTTGAACGGACCGGGACCCGTGGCGACCAGCGCCGCGCGGGCGTTGTAGCTGAGGACCGGCTTGTTCTCGGCACGCGGGCCGTGGACGAACAGGCTCGCGCCCGTGAACTTGCCATCGCGCGTCGGGCAACCGGTGATCAGGCAGCCTTCGCCCGTCGTCGTTTCGTCCTGCGGCAGGGTCGTCGTGTCGATCGCCGCGCCGGTCAGCATGTCCTTGAGCGCGATGCGGATGATCGGCGTGTCGCCAGCCTTGAAGAAGCCGCCGACCGGAGCCGTGCCGTCTTTCTGCAGGACCGTCATGGTCATGTTGAATTCCGAGATGTTCCGCGGATCGTTGACCGTCCAATCGTGGGCGTCCTTCACCGACTTGGCGAGCTTCGTCGTGGCTTCCGGCTTGTGGCAGGTCTGGCACTGGCCGTCATTGACCGCGCCGCCATCATGGTTGGCGCCCGTCGTGAAGTTGACCTTGTCGTGGCAGGAGCCGCAAGCGACCGCCGACGGGACATTCTTCCAGTTGTCGACCTGCGCGCCCGTGCCCTGGTGGCACTTGGTGCAGTTCGTGAGCACGGCCGGGTAGCCGACGTTCCACCACGTGGTGGGCGGATTGCCAAAGAAGAAGAACTTGCCGTTGTCGGCGGATTCGTCCGTGCCAGTCGACGGATTGTCCCACACGATGCCGTCCGGGCCGGGGATGCTCTGCAGTTCGCTGCCGGCGTGGATCTTGTGGATCAACGACTTGAAGTCAACGGTGTTGCCGCTGCGCACTTCCACCGTGCTGGGGTTGTGGCAGAGCACGCAGGTTTCGACGTGCATGCGATCGCCGCCGTGGCCTTTGAACAACGGGCCGTGGCACTGCTTGCAGGTGTCGGTCTGGACGATGTTGCGGGTGTAGGTGACCGGATTGCCGTCGGGACGGAAATCGAACGTGGCGTCAGCCGTCGCGCCCGAGCCGCCGCCCATCATGATGGCGACGCGGTGGGTGAGGGTCGGATCGAAACCAACGAGCGTCGTGTTCTGCTTCGCGGTGTTCACGTTCACCAGCGAAACGTAGGTGTACGTGCCGGGCATCGACGCGCTCTCCGTGAGCGTGCCACCCTTGGTCGGGTCGGCGTTGCTCTTCTCGCGGGCCGCGTACCAAGCCGAAGCGGTGCTGGTGACGCTGTACGGCAGGTCGTTCCAGCAAGGCACTTCCGTCTTGCAGACGCCAGCCAAGGACTGGGTGTAGATGTAGTTGCGCCAGCTGGCGGAAGCCTCGTTGTTGGCCGGTGGAACCAGTTTGCCGATCGTGAAAGCGGCAGCCTTGAGGCCCGAGACGGGCTTGTTAGCCGAGTCGACGACCGTGTACGTGACGGTCACTTTGCCGGTGGTCGAGTCGATCGTGGCGCCGGTGATCGTCGCGGTGACGAACCACTTCGCGCCAGCGGCGAACTGGCCGGTGGTCAGGAGCGTGTTGATGCCGTGGAAGTTGGTCACGATGAAGCTGGGCTGATTGACGGTGCCGGTGGCGCCGATCGTGACGGACGAGCCGTCGCCGCAGGTGATGACCGTCGCGCCGCCGCCGTTGGTCGTCACGGAGCAGGGAATCGCGTCCTTGCCGTTCGTGCCGTTCTTGCCGGGCAAGCCGTCGGTGCCGTTGGTGCCGGGTTCGCCTTGCGCGCCCGTGTCACCGGTTGCGCCGGTGTTGCCGACCGGAAGGTCGACCGTCACGCCAGCGCAGGTGATGGTCTTGGTGCCGTTGCCGTTGTCCGCAAGCTGGCAGGGCTGGCCGTCAGCGCCGTCTTTGCCGTTGGTGCCGTTGCTGCCCG